>PKWU01000066.1 GCA_003132145.1 Granulicella sp. | reverse complement strand
GCCTTTTTCAACAAACTCCTAAAGCATCAATATCATTCTTGAGTTCGGTGGTTCCTGGTACTGGCGCGCGCGCAGCAGCGGCCTGATCGTGACCAGGCAGCCAAGTCGAGCACTTCGTCATTGCCGTCTCAACCGTTTTGCAGTCTGCATCAGTGATGTCAGAAAGGGGAGCTAACCGGTTGGTCTGAACGCTTGACCTGTATCGTTCCACGACGCCACCCAGGAGAACTTCTTCCAGCGCGCGTTCCCACGCTTCACGCAACATGCCGTATAGATATTTTGCTTCGTGTTCGTAGGCATCTTGATTGCCGTCACGGCTAAGTTTCTCTGCCGCCTGGTAACTTTTCCTGAGATAGCCGATTTTGCCTTTTACCGGCATCGCAACCCACGGCAATTCATCGCTGCACACGCCAGCGCCCTTCGATTGCCGACGAACATGCTGGTCAAGCGGCACGATGTTGGCATCTGCGGCATATTGTTTTAGCGCCAGAAGAAAGACCACATCGTGTGTGAATACGATCACTTGCCTGTGCTTAGACTCTTCCACAAGTCGTTTTGCTACATTGCTGCGCCATTCAAAGTCGAGCGACGAAACTGGGTCGTCGAAGACGATTGCAGACGGATCGTCGGCTGTGCTGAGTTCGGCAAAGAAAGCTGCAATGGAGATACAGCGTTGTTCGCCCTCACTTACGACCTTCGGAACATCCACACCGGGATTACGCGTCAGAACGAGCTTATGATAGAAGACGCCTTCCGCTCCGCCCACCTCTTTCAATTCAATCTCAACGTGGTTGAACCTGAGATTGTCTACTAATTCGGTCTTGAAGCTTTGCTTCAACTTTTCCGATACAAGGGCCTTCGTGACCTGAGAACTCTTCGCCGTGATGGCCGTGGGCTTCGTTTCGTCAATGCACTGACCGTAAGCGGCGATTTTCTTCTTGTTTTCAATCTCGTCAAGAATGGTCTTTTCTTGCTTCCCGAGCGCTATGCGAGCGCGCAATTCCTGCGCTTCGTCTACCAGCTTCTTGCGCATTTCCGTGTTCGCACCTTCACGTAGAGACTTGCTGCGCGTGTCGATCTCGACGGCTACAGACTGTGCCTCGCCAGATGTGGATGCGAGCGCAGGACAGTCCTCGGCCAAGTCTTTGTCGTCTGCCAGCGCGCTTGTGACGGCGGCGCGACGCTTCTCATTCTGCGCGATGGCGATGCTGATAATCTCAGCTTTCGAATCGTGTTCCAACCGGAGTTCTTTTATCGCTTCCTGAACCGTGTCTGTGGTCGTCTTGAGGGAAGTTATGGCATTGCGCCTGAGGGCAAAGTCCCCGCGAATTTGGCGTAGTTCTTTTTCCGTACTCGAAGCGATGAAGTCCTCAAATTGCCTGAGCCTATGGGCGGCGGCATGGTCGAGGTCTTGCTGACAGAGCACGCATTTCGAGCCGTCTTCATTGACCGGAAATACCATTCCCGGATACGCCTGTTCCTGCGAGAAATGCCGCGACGCCTCCCACATTGCTTTCCACTCGTCGCTCCCCGTGCCGGGAAGCAAGTTCTGCGGAAACGTCGCCTCGCGCAATCGCTTCGCTTCCTCGCTTTTGCGACGACCGTCCGTCCTGACGTTGAATAGCGCCTCGATCTCTGCATCCGACAATGCATTTTCCAACGCTTTCAGATGCTGGCCGAGCGCGTGCACTCGGCCAGCACGGATGGTCAGTTGGGCGCTCAGTTTTTGCGGGTCGTTGGTCTGTAAATCTAAGAGGGACTTTTCCAGAAAGGCAAGCCGCGCTTCTTCTTCCGGCGATAACCTCGTAACGGCCCGAACCGCTTCGGGCTTGGTAAGCGAACTGATGCTTCCGGCGAGCCTCGCTGCCGCCGTTCCTGCGGGCATCTGCGCGACGATAGGAGCAAGCACGTTGCTATTTAAAGCGCGCTGTTCCAATTCCAGGCGTGCGCGGACGGCTCTGCACGCCTTTACGAGCTTGTCGAACAGGTCAAGCCCGAAGGGCAGAAAGGCGACATCCGTTCTCTCGTTGAGATAAACCGCGGCGCAATGCGTATCGAAAATGCTGACGCGGGAGATGTATTCATCCGCGTCGCCCGCGTTCCATTCGCGCGGCGTCGTCTCATCACCGACCTTGAATTTGATATTTACGGTCGGCCTGGGCGGGGCCCCGCCAGCAATGACGTTTCCAAGAATCGCCTCCGGCCCGCGCGCGCGGCACGCTTGCTTGAGAATCCGAATGTAGCCGGTTTTGCCTGCGCCGTTGTCGCCGTAGACGATGGTGAGGCCGGGGTCGAACTTGAGAGTCTGGTCTTCCGCAAGCGCGTTTACGCCTTGATGGTGGAATATCGAAACGAGGGACACAGCCGCAGTTGTCCCCTCTCCGGTGGGGGCATGTACTGTGGCAAGCGGTTGCGCCTCCGGCTTTTCAACCAGGCCGTGATCGCCTTTGCAGATTTCAGTCAGAGCTTGGATGTCGTCGCCGGACAGTTCCCCAGCTAGAAACAACCTACGCAAGGCATCGCGTTGCCATGTCGGGCGGTCCGCAGACCAAGCAATAATTTCTTGGAGGACTTTCATCGAATTCGCTTCCTCTTTTCAGCAGCCAAACAGAGAAGCGCTGGTGGGCCAATTAGCTCTTCTTGGGACACTGCGCTGAAGGTACGGTTCCCATGGAACGTACTTCCAATATCGCACAGGGCTCTCCGAACCTTTTGCTCCCACAAGCGACTATCTCAGCTTCATTAGGAACGATAAGTCGGCCAGTGTTCAGCGATCCGCTGACCGCTGGGTTGAAGCCGATTTCAAATGGCGAGACCAGGGCTCAGCGGGAAATGATTAGCGAAGTTCCCGCAATCCGGGGCGAGCTCAACTGGTCGATGCAACACCATCTGATNNAAAACGGGACAGGCTTTCCGCGGAGCAGAGGACCGACATGTGGCGCCGTTGGAGTTTCCTCCCGGCTCTGCTCACGATGATCCGGAGGGATTGGGCGTTCCTCCCCTGCTTACCGATGAGTTTTCCGGTGTCATCCGGGTGGGCGTGGACGGTGAAGGTGGCACCGTCTCCTTTCACCTGAGTCTGGATGACAACGAATTCAGGCCGGTCAACCAGTGCAACGACAATTTTGAATAGCAGCTTATCGACCGAAACATCTCTTGGGTCGGGCAAATGAAACTACTCCTCTAGGCGAATTCTCACCCAGCGGCGATTATCAACCCGCATGTCTTTGGCTCGAAGGCGGTGCGGGGTCAGACTCTCAGCATGATCAAACTAAGTGTTTCTCCTGTTTCGTTCGCCGAGTTGCCTGTCGAGGCTCGCGCGCTGCTTTTCATCTTTGCCCTGGGCGCCGCCGCCCGCTATGTCGGGCATCCACCCAGCCAGTCAGAACTGACCCCGGTGCTTGAAACCATCTGGAACCGGAATCGGCTTTGCCCCAGCGATCTCGCAAACCCATTTCATATGACCGCCCTGCTCGAGACGGAGCTCTCATCCGTTTGCTCCGCCGGGGGTGTCCAATGACCGAGGCAACCGCACCGGAAGTTTGTCTTTCCTCTGTCGACGGGAACCTCCTGGCGCTCTTCGAGGCCGCACAGCGTTGGATCCATGAGCAGTCTCTGGTCCTGGTGGAGATTGAAACCATCCTGGGCCAGGCCGGCGAGCTTCTCGACCTGTACCAGGGTTGCCTTACGGCAGAGAAGCTCCCACCATCCCTCAGGACTCCGTACGAACTGATGGCCTGGACACGTCCCGTTAGGTCAGAAAATGACGTGTCGGGGATGGAGCAATATGCCCATTGGTTCGCCCGCTGGCTGGCCGTGTGCCTGCCGGGAAACGAAGATCTGCAGGACGAGGTGTGTTGTCAGATCTTGCTCCGGACTCAATCGCGAGCCCAGAGGTTCGTATACTGATGGCAATATGTCTCAGACCCCTGACAAGCGCCGCCGGACCGACCTGGACCTATTCATCCTGGCCTTGATCGACAGCGGTGTCTCGACCCCGTACGAGTTTCAGAAGGCGGCTGGCCTTTCACAAGGTGCCACGATCCCCGCGCTCCAGCGTCTGCTGGAAGCGCGGCTCGTGCGCCAGGGGAAACCGGGTGCCCGTGGTCGAACCGGATACAAAGTAAGCGCTGCCGGAAGGAAGCTGCTCAAAGACGGTTGGATCTCTTTGATTGCGGCTGGCCCCAGCGGCGACCTCGATTCCGATCTTCGAGTGGCGCTGTTGGCAATCTGGGGAAGCGGAGACCGCCGGCTCGCTGCCGACTTCCTCCGCCAGTCCGCAGACAAGAAGATGGAGTCGATTGCTGCCGCCGAACTGACTGCCGGTTCCGTTGCGGCCGTTCCTTTGGCCCGGTGGTACACCGATCTCCGATCCGAAACCGCGAAGGCTCTGCTGACCGCCGAATCCGAAGCAATCCGCGCCATGGCGGACGCCCTGCCTAGGAAGCTCACCGGTAAGCCCAGGCGAAGCACCCGCCCTCCGAAGCCCTAGAGAGGCTCCTGAGGGTGTTCCAGAAGGCTGTCTGAGGGTTCTGAATCATTGCGATGGGTGACCGGGTCCTGCCGCCGCTACGACTTCGCCTGGGGCCGCTCAGCCAGCCCCGACGCGCGTCTATGCAGAACGGAACGACGAAATCAGGGTTATCCCGTAGTGACGTTTACCGGCCCCGCGGCCACAATTGAAGAACATGACAAGCACGTCAACACCGCCGCTACCACGCCTTCTGTACGGGCAAAGAAGCTGCCACGAGTGATCACTCAGTGTCCGAGCGGTCGACTACGGAATTCTCTTAAGGAATTCACGTGCGCCGGGTCGGTGGCCGAATCCCGATCCTCCACGCGGACGCGCCGGTCCTCCTCGGATCGCCCGATCGAGGTCAACTGCGCCTGCAAGTTCCATGCCAGCAGTGGCCTGGTCGTGAATTGCCGTAAAGGAGCGATTGCGCGTAGAAACTGCTTGTACATGACTAAGTTAACCTGCACATATGCAACCATTTTTAGCGATCAATAAGTGTGTAAGTAATTACATTGCAATAGCTTACCCGTTACGTTGCCCTATCGGCATTACGACCTTCAGCGAAGTGGGCGGGAAACGAGGCTTGACATGTGTTTGGCACGAGGAAGGCGCTGTAGAAACTCAGGCTCAGCAGCACCAGTCAGATTTACAGGTGCCGCCCGACGCCCAAAAGGCGACGGTCAAACAATGAGGCAAGAAAAGCAATGAGGCAAGAAAAGTGATTGCGACCGAGGCTGCTCAAACGCTGCAAGTGCATGAGAGCGGCCTGATTTCGGCGAACCAAGACTCAAAGAACCAGAGCAAATCCCCGGCGACAAATGTTGGAGGCTTGTTGGATATAGCAATTGAGATTGCTGGAAAAAGGCGGGATATCCTCAGTCGGATGCGTACCGCTCTCTTGAATCGCGACGATCTTGAGGCGCTAGACTATGCACGGCAACTGTGCGGGGTCGAGCTATGAGTAAAAAGGTCATCGAACTTATCCGCGTCTCAACTGCGAGGCAAGCTGCGGCTGACAAGGCAAGTATTCCCGCTCAACGAGCCGCCAACCGCCGGACCTCGGCAACCCATGGCCTCGAGATCTTTAAGTCATTTGAGATCTCGGATGTTTCAGGCGCGGCCGTCCTGCACGCGCCTGAGATCCGGGAAATGATTGAATTGATGAGGTCGCCGGAGATTCACGGCGTCGTGACAAAAGAATTCTCTCGGTTGATGCGACCGGAGAACTTTGACGATTATCAACTCCTCCAGCACTTCGCAGACACCAAGACCATTCTGTACCTCCCCGAAGGCCCAATCGACCTGGGAAGCAAAATGGGACGGCTCATGGGTGGCGTCCGGGCACTATTTGCCGGGGTTGAACGCGAGGAGATTCGCGAACGGGTATGGGGAGCGAAGGAAGCCAAGCGAAGACAGGGAGAGAACCCCCAGAGCTATATCACTCTGCCTTATGGGGTTGGGTATAGGAAGGATCTCGGATGGTTCTACACTCCCAGCTCAGAGAAGATTCGAGAAGCATTCCGGCTCCTGCTGGCCGGCAACATCGGATACAACGAAATCGCCAAGCGGACTGGGGTCACTTCCACAGGTCTGCGCATTATGTTGCGCAACCCAATCTATACAGGCTGGCGTGTCATCGATAAGAAGCGTGACACGTCGCCATCTGCCTCGAAACACAAGCGTGATGGTCGCCAGGGGGACCGTCCGAAAATCCAGCGGGCTCCCGACGAGATCATCCGCGTAAAGGTCATCGACGTGGGCCTGGTCAGCGAAGCCGATTTCCAGCAGGCGCAGCAAATCATGGACGTAAAGAAGAAACGGCACTGGAGGACAAATCCGGATCACGTCTCGCCATACGCCTACCACGGTCACCTGTCGTGCTCCGAATGCGGAGAACTGGTTTACACATACTCAAACGCACGGGGTGGACTGTACTACGTGTGCAAGGCAAAGCAGTACCCGAAGTCGACCGACCACAAGTGCGCCACCACCTACATGCGCCGCGAGATACTCGAACCTCAGCTCGATGCCGTCTTTGGAGACCGCCTTACGGATCCAGCCTTTCTCCGGGCGCTCGTGCAGGAACACGAGCGACGGATGGATGATCCGGTCTCGGTTGCAGTCTTGACCCGCGTCGAGACCGAAATATCAGCCTTGGCGGCCAAGCGCGAACGGGTTCTGGGTGCATACTTCGATGGCGTGATCACGGGACCGGACAGGGATGGCCGGTTGGCAGGAATCGAAGCCGAATTGAAAGTCAACCAAGGCCTCCTAGCGCAGCACAAGCCGGCGGCGCCGATGACAACGGAGGTGCTGGACTCAATCTGCTGGACATTCCATGACTGGGAATTCCTGAATGTGCAGGACAAGCGGCGCATTCTGGCAGCGACGGCCGCAGACGTAAGAGTCGCAAATTCCTCTATTCATGGGGTTTACATCAACTTGCCAGAGCCATGTAGCGATGAGATAACCCGCACGGACAAGGATTCATAGCCGCGGCGAGCATGAAGCGCGCGGGAAAGCTGAGCGACATGGCCGCGCGCGCGATGGTGACGGTGCCGTCTTCGAGCGGCTGGCGGAGAACTTCGAGGACGTTGCGGGGGAACTCGGGGAGTTCGTCGAGGAAGAGCAGGCCGTTGTGGGCGAGCGAGACTTCGCCGGGGCGGGGGATCATTCCGCCGCCGATGAGGCCTGCGTCGGAGATGGTGTGGTGCGGCGAACGGAACGGGCGGTGGGTGACCAGGCCCTGTTCAGCGTCGAGCACGCCGGCGACGGAGTGGATCTTGGTGGTCTCGAGCGCTTCTTCAAAACGCAGTGGCGCGAGGATGGATGGCAGGCGCTTGGCGAGCATGGTCTTGCCCGAGCCGGGTGGGCCGATCATGAGGATGTTGTGCCCGCCCGCGGCGGCGACTTCGAGGGCGCGTTTCGCGACGTGCTGGCCACGGACGTCTTTGAAGTCGTAGGGGAAGTGCTGGAGTTCGTCGAGCAGGGTGGCGGCTTCGACGCGCAGCGGCTTGGCGGTGATGGCGCCGAAGGAGGCGGAGTTGAGGAGTTCGCGGACTTCGAGCAGAGTGTTGACGGGGTAGACGTCGACGCCTTCGACTACTGCAGCTTCGCGCGCGTTGGAGGCGGGGATGAGCAGGTTGCGAATGCCGGCAGTGCGCGCGGCGATGGCGATGGGGAGCATTCCCTGGACGGCGCGCAGACTGCCGTCGAGGCCGAGTTCGCCGACGAGGAGGAAGTTGGAGATGTCTTTGATGTGCAGCGCGCCGTACGCGCCGAGGATGCCGATAGCGATGGGCAGATCGAAGCCGGAGCCTGCCTTCTTGATGTCGGCGGGGGCGAGGTTGATGGTGATGCGGGTGCAGGGAAGGTCGAAGCCGGAGTTCTTGATGGCGGAGCGGACGCGGTCGCGGGATTCGCGGACTGCGGCGTCGGGGAGGCCGACGGTGTTGAACTGCTCCTGCTCGGTTTTGAATCCGGCGAAGTCGACTTCGACGTCGATGATGTGGGCGTCGATGCCGTAGACGGCGGCGCTGCGGGATTTGAAGAGCATGTTGGCGACCGGAACTCAGCGTGAAAAGCGGACGCTTGAGTCTAGCACCCGGCGGAGCGGCTATTAGCGTTAGCTTTAGCCCTGGAAGATAAAGCTTCCCATCGGCTCGCGAGGGGCATAGGATGCCGTTCGACAACACAGGAGCAGGAGGCTCGTATGCTGAAGCCATTGTTCATTCTTGGCGCGCCGCTGCTATTTGCGTTTTCGCCGCAGCAACCGGCAGCGAACCCTGCGCCGTCGAGTACTCCCGCTGGCGCCGCGCAACTGGTTAATCCGGTGAAGTCCACACCTGAATCCATGGCGCGGGCCAAGAAGGTGTACGGATACGATTGCGCCATGTGTCACGGAGACAACGGAAACGGCAAAGGGGATCTGGTTGCCGATCTGAAGCTTTCGCTTAAGGACTACACCGATCCGGCAGCTCTGAAAGATTTGTCCGACGGAGAGATCTTCTCCATCATCAAGAACGGCAAAGGCAAGATGACCGGCGAAGGCGACCGCGCTAAACCGGACGATATGTGGAACATGGTGGTGTTAGTGCGCTCGTTTTCCAAGAAATAGGGGAAACCAGCAAGGGGCAACACTCAAGACGTACTGGTTCACGCGCTGATCTTTTTCCGCGCACGTGACTTGCTCTCGATCCGCTTGCGCGCTGCTGCCGGATCGATTTTCTCTGCGCGGTCGAGCGAGGCCAAACGATGGCCAAGTTCCCGGTTGAAAGCGGCAATCTGTACGCTGCGCGCCTGATCGTGCTCTTCCAGCAACCGGAGAGCCTCGCGCACTACCTCGCTGGCCGAGTTGTAGCGGCCAGAGTCGACCTTGGCGACAACAAACCGTTCGAGCTCCGGGGTAAGCGAGACGTTCATGAGGGAAACCTCCTGCTTTCGATGCTGACGCGAATGACAATCTTTGTCAATCCTTGGCATCGCTCTGGAGCGATCCAGAAGATACGCTCGCCGAACCGGAACGTCATCAGCGCGAGCGGCGGGATATTAGGCTGGGGCGCGCGGAACGGTTTTGCTGCAATTTCGCCAGCGGCAGCCTGCGAATTTCGCATCCCATTAACTGCTAGATAGATATAGATACGAACGGAACGCGGAGACTGACATGAAAGTCGCGAGGATGACCGGGCCCAGGAAGCTGTTCAGAGGTATGCGGGCGGTCCTTGTTCTACTTGCTTTGGCTGGACTTGGTTGCGTGTTGAATGCGGCGGGGCAGGCCGCCGATACTTCGACTAAAGGACAGGATGCACCCGCCAAGGGGCAGGATGCTTCCGGAAAGACCCAGACCGCGCCTGCGAAGCCGGATAGCGCCCAGAAATCAGACAGCGCGCAGAGTGAGGAGATCGAGGCTCCACCGGTGACGCTGCCCGCGACCTCGACTCCCGAGGACCGGATTCGCGAGGCGTGGGCGATCCTGACGGACGCGGCGGGCAACGCAAAACACACACAGACACGGCTGCAGGCACTGGCGGCGCTGGGGTTGCTGCGCTCGCCT
The DNA here is from genome assembly GCA_003132145.1 of Granulicella sp. Taxonomy (GTDB): domain Bacteria; phylum Acidobacteriota; class Terriglobia; order Terriglobales; family Acidobacteriaceae; genus Edaphobacter. The sequence continues at coordinate 88,470 of PKWU01000066.1, read as the reverse complement.
CGCTCGTCGAAGATGATCGCGAATGCGATGACGGAACCGGATCTCGACGTGCGGACGGCGGCGGTGCTGGCGGCCGGGCAGACGAAGGACCGCAACCTGACCACCAATATTCGCAACCTGCTGGACGACAAGGAGCCGCAGGTGGCGTTTGCGGCGGCGATGACGCTGTGGAAGATGAACGACAAGTCCGGCGAGGACATCCTGATGTCGGTGGTGAATGGAGATCGGAGCACGAATCCGACACTGCTGCATGGGACGAAGCACAAGATCAACAAGGACCTGCACGACCCGGCCATGCTGGCAAGGATGGGAGCGATGCAGGGCGCATACATGCTGCTGGGGCCGTTTGGGTATGGAATCACGGCTTTTCAATTCATGCACCAAACCGGGGGAGACTTCGCGCGCGCATCGGCCATCGAGCAGCTATCGCAGGAGCGGATCGAGCCCGTCCACAGGGAGTTGATCGCGGCGCTGGGAGAAAAGGACCAGATCGTGCGTGTGGCGGCGCTGAAGGGTCTGATGGAGTATCACGACAATGCAACTTCGATGGCGATCTATAAACTGTTCGTGGATTCGAAGTATCCGGTGCGGCTGACCGCGGCGGCAGCATACCTGAGGACCATGGGGACGCCGGGGCCGGGGATTGCGCCGGTGGTGCGGCTCCCGGGGAGCGCGAAGCACTAAGACGATTCGAGGGGGCGGTGCATGTCTGCGGGCGTCGATCTGTTTCGCAGGATCGCGTGTGGCTTGCCTGGTGCGGCGGAGAGCGCGCACATGGGGAATCCGGACTTTCGCGTGGGTGGGCGGATCTTTGCGACGCTGTCGGGACAGGCGCGCGGTCGCGGCGTGCTGAAGTTGACGCTGGAACAGCAGGCGGCGTTCGTGGCCGAGTTGCCGGAGGTGTTTGAGCCGGTGCAGGGCGGGTGGGGACGGATGGGGATGACGTATATCGTGCTCGACCGCGCGGATGAGGGGACGATGCGCGGGGCGCTGGTGGTGGCGCACAAGAATGTGGTGTCGAAGCAGACTTCGGAATCGGGGAAGGTGAAAGCGGAGAAGAAGCGGGCTCGGTGATACGACGGCCATGCAGCGGCCTACAATACGAGCGTGAATACAAGCCTGTTTGAGTTGTTCAAGATTGGGATTGGGCCGTCGAGCTCGCATACGGTGGGACCGATGCGCGCGGCGCGGCGGTTTGTGCGCGAGCTTAAGGCGGCGGGGCTGCTGGCGAAGACGGCGCGGGTGACGGTGGATCTATATGGCTCTCTGGCGCTGACCGGACGGGGACATGGAACGGACCGCGCAGTGCTGCTGGGGTTGATGGGAGAGGCTCCGGATTCGGTGGATCCGGCAGGGGTGGAGGCGAAGATCGCGGAGGTGCGGGCGACGTCGTGGCTGATGCTGGGTGGGCGCGTGGGGATTGCGTTTCGCGTGGCAGGTTCGGGCGAAGAGGCAGACCTGCGGTTCCTGCGGGAGCAGATGTATCCCGAGGCTGGGGTGGTGTCGCATCCGAACGGGATGCGGTTTGTGGCGACGGATGCGGCGGGGGCGACTCTGGCGGATGAGGTGTTCTACTCGATCGGCGGCGGGTTTATTGTGTCGCAGGCGGAGCGGCTGGCGACAGCGAGTGGTAGTGGGGTTTCGATGCGGGTGGTGCCGTATCCGTTTCGCAGCTCGGCGGAGTTGCTGCGGGTTGCGGAGGAGCATGGGCTGACGATCGCGGAGTTGGTGCTGGCGAATGAGTGCGCGTTGCTGGCGGATGAGCGGGTGAAGATTGTGCGGCCGGTGGCGGAGAACATATCCCAGGGGCTAAAGCCTCTCATCCAAGGTTCGCAAGTGTCCGGGCTAAAGCCCGGACCTATCTCAGAGGCAAGAGCGGAAATGTCCTTGAGACCCGAGGCTGAAGCCTTGGGCTACGAGCCCGGACCCATCCCAGAGGCAAAGGTGCCGGCAGCGTCATTGGAGGATCGGGTGCAGGCGCCGGCGGGGTCGTTGGAGGATCGGGGGCGTGCGGCGGTGCTGATGTTGTGGCGGGCGATGGACGCTTGTACACAGCGGGGTATGGAGGTGGAGGGAATACTGCCGGGCGGATTGAACGTGCGGCGGCGGGCTCCGCGGCTGGCGAGAAGACTGAGTGGGGACGAGCCGAGCGGCAAGTACGATCCGCTGGCCGCGCTGGACTGGGTGACGATGTGGGCGATGGCGGTGAATGAGGAGAACGCCGCGGGCGGGCGCGTGGTGACCGCTCCGACGAACGGGGCGGCGGGAGTGATTCCGGCGATTGCGCACTACTATCTGCGCTTTCTGTGCGAGGGGATGGAGGAACACGAGAAGGAGGAGGGGCTGCTGCGGTACTTCCTGACAGCGGCGGCGATTGGGATTCTTTACAAGGAGAACGCGAGCATCTCGGGCGCGGAGGTGGGGTGCCAGGGCGAGGTGGGGGTGGCGTGCTCGATGGCGGCGGGCGGGCTGGTGGCCGCGCAGAACGGCACGAATGCGCAGGTGGAGCACGCGGCGGAGATCGCGATGGAACACAACCTGGGCATGACGTGCGACCCGATCGGCGGGCTGGTGCAGATACCGTGCATCGAGCGCAATGGGATGGGCGCGGTGAAGGCGATCAACGCGAGCCGGATCGCGATGCACGAGACGGAGGGGCATAAGCTGTCTCTGGATCAGGTCATCAAGACGATGTATGAGACGGGGATGGATATGCAGTCTCGGTATAAGGAGACGAGCCTGGCGGGACTGGCGCTGAACGTGATTGAGTGCTAGAAGTCTGTCGCCTGTGGGGTCTCAAATTGGATTTGACGGCGCGTCTGCGAGACTCTAACCTTTGCTTATGGCGGTGCAACTCAAACCCGAGCAGGAAGAGCGGTTACAGCAGCTAGCGGCGGAGAGAGGCGTTACGCTTGAGCAAGTCCTTTCCGAGGTGCTCGATGGGTACCTCAATCACATGGAGGGGCTGATGGCCGATCTGCGCGAGGGTGAGGAGTCGGCCGAGCGCGATGGCTGGCTGACGCAGGAAGAGGTCTTCGAACGTTTGAACCATCGCCTGCGCAAGACCGCGTGAGGGTTCTGGAGTCCTCGAGCCGCGGCCGATCTGGATGATCTAGTCGATTTTATTTCCGGCGACAAGCCCGGCGCTGCGGCGCGGGTGGGGGACAGAATCTACCGACAGGTGGAGAGTCTCGCATCCACTCCGCATATGGGCAGAATCGGCATTCTGCCGGGAACGCGTGAGTTGATCTTCGCTCCCTGGCCCTACATCGCTATCTACAGGATTGTCGGAGACCAAGTACGTATTATCCGCATTCGCCATGCGTCCCGCCAATGGCCCTGAGTCGTCCCCAAGAAATACATGAGTTTGATTTGAGGAAATCGAAGCGAGCGCCGGGGCTGGGCCGGGATAACCCGGCGGGGAAGATGGCGCATCCTATTGGACAGTCGCGCTCGTAGGCGACATGTGTCCCTGGGGGTTTTCTGGATCCGACACCCCTTGATATTTTCTCCCTGGTCCATGACACGACACCCCCTGTCGGTGTCATAACTTTCTTGCGGAAGTGCTGTATGCACAAGACTTGGCCGACCTTCAACAAGAATCAATGGAAAGACTTTTTGCTGTGAGGCAGATCTACGTGCAGCTTAGGAGACAACTATGCTCCACTCCACTTTTTCGTGCCCACGCTGCAAATGCGGGGCCTGCCATCGATTGCACCGCAAGGGTCTCGACTGGCTGATGTCCATGATGGGCTTGAGACCTATGGGTTGCCTGACCTGTGGCAAAAGGTTCTACACGCGTTATACGGTGGTGAAAGCGCACCTGCAGGATGAGGCCGAGGACGTCCATCCGCACAAAGGGTCCAACAAGGCAGCCTGAAGGCGTTTCGAGCTGATTCGTTATTGCGGGCGGTAGCGCGCCGCGGTGATCCAGCAAATGGTAGGCATGGCGAGGATGCCGTCGCGGGCGTGCGTGTCGAAGTAATGGCGCAGCGCGCGCGCGAACGCATCGTAGCCGGGATGGCCGGGCTGGGGAGTGACGGACAGCGACTTGGCGTGGCCGCTGAAGGTGGGCCAGTCGAGCGGTCGTAGGCCGGGGAGTTGCGCCCGGTGGAGTTCACCGTCGAAGAACGTATCTATCCTGTCGTAGGTGCGGTAGCCGGAGCGGACGCGCGTGTAATCGGTACCGTGCGTGGCCATCAGGTGTTCGTACGCGTCGATCTGAGGGCGGTAAGCGGGGTCAGTGGAATCGCGGTCGCGATCGACGGCGACCAGCACGACCCATCCGGTGGGCTTGAGGATGCGGTGGAACTCGGCGAGGGCGCGGTCCTTGTCGAACCAGTGGAAGGCGCGGCCGGCGGCGACCAGGTCGATGGATGCGGCGGGGAGCGTTGTGTCTTCGGCGGTGGCGTCGATGATCTCGAGTTGCAGCGCGGGATGGCCGAGGTGCTGCTCGACGGAAGGGCGCATCTGGTCGCGCATGTCCAGATTTGGTTCGATGGCGAGGACGCGGTTTCCGTTTTCGAGGAAGACCTCGGCGAGCATGCCGGTGCCTGCTCCGATGTCGGCGACGAGCCAGTCCGGTGCGAGGCCGCACCACTCGCGCAAGCGGTTGAGGATCTCTTCGGTGGGGTAGCGCTGGCGATAGCGGTCGTAGTCTTCGGCGCGGCCGGTGAAGCGCTGGGTGTTGTCGGTCATGCTAGGTACAAGGTACTAGGTACTAGGTTCGAGGTTCGAGGTTCGAGGTTTGAGGTTCGAGGTTCGAGGTTCGAGGTTTGAGGTTTGAGGTTCGAGGTTCGAGGTATGGGGAAAAGCAGATTCCTTCGCTGCGCTGCGGAATGACAAGCGGGCTAGCGCTCGATGGCGAGGGCGACGGAGTTTCCGCCGCCGAGGCAGAGGGCGGCGACGCCACGATGCACGTCGCGGCGGATCATCTCGTGGATGAGGGTGACGAGGATGCGCGCGCCGGAGGCTCCGATGGGGTGGCCGATGGCGACTGCGCCTCCGTTGACGTTGACGCGGTCGGCCGATACGCCGAGTTCGCGCATGACGGCGATGGCCTGGACGCCGAATGCTTCGTTCAGTTCGAAGAGGTCGACGGAGTCGCTGCTCCAGCCGGCGCGGGCGAGGACCTTCTGGACGCCGGTGACGGGCGCCATCATGACCCACTTCGGCGCGACGCCGCTGGTGGCTTGCGCGCGAATGGTGGCGAGCGGCTTCAGGCCCAGCGACGAAGCGCGCGCGGCGGACATGACGATAACGGCTGCGGCTGCGTCGTTGACGCCGGGCGCGTTGCCTGCGGTGACGGTGCCGTCCGGCTTGAATGCGGGGCGGAGGGCAGAGAGCGCTTGGAGTGAAGCGTCTTCGCGCACACTCTCATCGTGCGAGAAGATGGCGGGTGCGGCGTCGCTCTTGCGGGCGGATGAACTTGTGGGCAGAGTTACAGACGCGATTTCCACAGCGAAGCGGCCCTCTCTCTGAGCGATGGTCGCGCGGCGGTGTGACTCCAGTGCGTAGGCATCCTGCTGGGCACGCGTGATGGAGAATCTTTCGGCGACGAGTTCGGCGGTCATGCCCATGTGGAAGTCTTCGCAGGCGCACCAGAGGCCATCGCGAATCATGGAGTCGACGGCGATGGAGTCGCCCATGCGGAAGCCCTTGCGCGCTTGGGGCAGAAGATAAGGCGCGTTGGACATCGACTCCATTCCGCCTGCGACGACGATCCCGGCGTTGCCCGTGGCGATGGATTGGGCAGCGAGCGCGACCGCTTTGAGGCCGGAACCACAGACCATGTTGAGGGTCATTGCGGAGACGGTATCAGCGAGACCACCGCGCAAAGCCGCTTGGCGCGCGGGGTTTTGGCCGAGGCCCGCAGCGAGGACGCATCCCATGAGGCACTCATCTACGCTTGCTGGATCGATGGCGGCGCGTGAGACTGCCTCGCGTACAGCGAGCGCGCCAAGCTCGGTTGCGGAGAAGCCGGAGAGCGCTCCCTGGAATTTTCCGACGGGCGTACGCGCCGCGGAGACGATGACGATCTCTTGCGATTCATCCTGCATGACGACGTCCTCCTATCGATTCCGCAGTATACGTTTTGCGTGCGATACATGGCATACGTGTCGATGCTTCGGGAAAGTTAAGAGCGTCGGAGAGATTCAACGGATGCAATTCGTGCTCGAGGGCATGCACCGAGGTATCTTCTCCTGCAAAAAAAAAATCAAGAAATGATCGATTTTCCTTGACACTGAATTTCATCAAAACTATACCTTCGTTAGCTGCAACTTTCACTGTTGCAGCGTCGATAACTTATCGATAGGGAGAATAGGCAAATGGCAACCAAGAAAGCAGCGAAGAAGGTAGCTAAGAAGGCAGCCAAAAAGAAGTAATCCAACCCAAGGCAAAGCAGAACGGGGGACGCTCATAGCGTCCCCCGTTCTGCGTGTGTGCTCGCTTTTAGCCGCGAATCAAGCGGGTTTCAGAGTTTACCGCGACTCCGCCCTAAGCGCTACCGTTGTCTATGGCGCGGTCTTGGGTGTTGAAAGATAGCCAGAGACCTTGTTCTTTTCGATGTTGTTGACGACGAGTTCGAAGAGAACGGGGTTCTTGCCGGTATAGAACTGCACGGGCTCATCGAGGTTCTTGTCCTTCTTCTCGATGTTGCGATCGTCGGCGCTGACGTTGAGGGTGTAGCGCGAGTGTTTGTCGTCCACCTTCTTCAGTTGCAGCGTGATGGTGGAGAGCAGGGTGGGCTTTGCGCCCTTCTGCAGAGTGAACTCAACATAGTTGCGATCGCCCTTGTGCTTCAGAATCTCGAGTTCGGAGTGGTTGGTGGCGATCAGGCCGCTCATCACGCCGGCGTCGCCGACGACGCGCTGAAGCTGCGATTTGGTGGTCTCGAGGTCGCTGCGCGTGGTGGCTACATCGGTCTTGACGCCGCCGACATCGGTCTTCACGTTGGCTACATCGCTGGAGACGGCGCCGATCTGCTTCTCGGCTGCCTGCTGCTGCTGCGCGAGCTTGGCGGTCTCGGCGTTCTGTTGCTTCTGCGCCGCCATGATGGTCTGGGCACGAACCTCGATCTGCTTCTGGGTGGCGCCGACGTTCTGGCTGAGGGTTTCGGTGGTGGCGCTGAGCCGGGCCTTGGTCGCATCGAGTTGATCGGCGAGGTCGGCGTTCTTCTTGTCGGCGGCGGCGAGTTTCTGGTCGGTCGCGGCGATGTGGCTCTGCAGGCCGTAGCACCAGATCAACGCACCAACCCCCAACAGAAAAGCAACGACGACCACCGCAATAAATGCTCCCGAGGCGGACCGCTCGGCTACCACCACTGGTTCCGTTTCGCTCATAGATTCTTCCTCCTTGATCCGCGGTGCGCTTCGCTGGGCACGCGCGGGCGCCTCCTGAAATGCAGGAAACTCTAGAAACAAATATAGCTCAGGTGACGCCGCTGGCTGAAACCGCGCCGGGAATAAGCCGGAGGGTCGAGTATTCCGGCAACCGGACCGATTGGCGCGGCGTAACCGGCGGGGGCCGACGGAATGCCTGCCAGAGAGCCTCGTTCGGAGCATTTCTGCCTCACGGCGAGAACCTGTGCGGGCCGCGAAGACGGATCGCCGACCCATTTTCGTGACAAGCGTTTCGCCGCTGCGCTATAACCTTAAGCTAAGGTTCGTTTTATTCCGCGAAGAGGGTTCGTCTATGTCATCCGCAGTTCTGCCCATTAAGGGTCTTGAAGGCATCATCGCCACGAAATCATCGATCTGCTGGATCGATGGAGAAGCCGGCGTCCTTGCCTATCGCGGCATCGACATCCATGAGCTCGCCAATCACTCGAACTTCGAGGAGACCACGTATCTTCTGTGGTTTGGGGTGCTTCCGACTGCGGCCCAGCTCGCCGAATTCAGCAAGGAGTTGGCCTTTGCGCGTTCGCTGAACTGGCGCATCTACGAGTTCCTGCGGAATGTGCCCCATGAGTCGACGCCGATGGAGGTGCTGCGCACCGCGGTCAGCCTGCTGTCGCTCTACGACCCGGACGAGAAGGATTCGTCGCATGAGGCCAACGTGCGTAAGAGCTACCGGCTGACTTCGCAGATCGCGATGATTGTGGCGATCTTCGACCGCATCCGCAAGGGCAAGTCGATCATCGATCCAGACCGCAACCTATCGCACTCGGCGAACTTTCTGCGCATGCTGAATGGGGTGAACCCGACGGAGACGGCGACCCGGGCGCTGGATGTGGCCCTCATTCTGCAGGCCGACCATGAGCTGAACGCCAGCACGTTCGCGGCGCGCGTGATTGCATCGACGCTCTCGGACATGCATTCGGCGATCGTTGGCGCGATCGGCGCGCTCAAGGGCCCGCTGCACGGCGGCGCGAACGCGGAGACGATGAAGCTGCTGTTTGCCATCGACGAGGCGGGCGCCGACCCGGTGGAGTATGTGAAGGTGTTGCTGGCGCAGAAGAAGAAGATCTCCGGCTTCGGCCATCGCGTGTACGTCACGGAAGACCCGCGGGCGACCCACCTGCGCAAGATGTCTGAGGACCTGGGCCGGTCGGCAGGCAATCCGAAGTGGTTCGACATGTCGCGGACGATCGAGCTGTTCATCAACAAGGAAAAGAAGCTCAACGCCAACGTGGACTTCTATTCCGCTTCGACCTACACCACGCTGGGGGTGGAGATCGATCTGTTCACGCCGATCTTCGCGATCAGCCGGATCGCGGGCTGGACAGCGCATGTGATCGAGCAGTTGGACGATAACCGGCTGATTCGGCCGCGCGCGGACTACATTGGGCCGCCCTATCCGGAGCCCTATACTCCGATTGCGGAGCGGTAAGCGAGTGAGCCGGAAGATGAACGATTTCTCTTGCGGATAGCGGTGAGGGGATGCCTTCACTGTGCGTATGCTTGTCTGCTAGCCTAGTCGGTGCTGCTTGAGGAGTGCTCGATTGTCCATCCCAAAAGGTGGCCGCGGTCTGCTGCTCTCACTCTCCGCCATTCCCATCTTCTTCGCAGGCCTGGTCCCCGCGGTCTGGGCGCAGGCTAACCCGTCGGCGGAGATGGACGAACTGGCGGCCATCAGCGCAGCTGCGTCGGTCAACGATAGCGGCCCCGAGGGCATCATTCCCGCTGCCAAAGGATTCAACGCGTCGGTGGGAACGAGTTCGCAGCACGATTCGACCAATGGCTGGTCTTCGATCCTGAATCCGAATGTTGCCTACCGGCTGAATAAGTACTTCAGCGTGGATGCGGGCGTGCCCATCTACACATACATCAGCATCGATGCCAACATAGGCACGGTGGCGAGGCCGGTCTACTCCTATGCTATCCAGGGGAGCATATTCGGAGATACGACGCTGTCGTTCCAGGGCAATGTGAACGCGCGATCCCTCGGTTACAGCGGGACTATCTCCTTGGGATTGCCTTCGGGCAACACAGATTACGGCCTGGGAGCGGGTCAGGTCACGTACAACATCAACAATCATTTCGAGAAGAGCTTTGACATCTTCACTCCGGACGTCGAACTCGGGATTGGCGACACCAGCATCCTGGTGGAACAGCGCGTGCTGAAGAGCTATGTCGCGGTGGGACCGATGGCGCACTTTCAGGCCGGCACATCGGTCGATTTGCCTTGGCATGCCACCTTCGAGGCAGATGCGTACGAAGAACTGCCCCTGGACAAGAACCTGGTGTACTCCACTACCGGCAAGGGAAAGAAGAAGGTGACGACTGCGACCAATACGGATCCGGGCGAGGACAATGGCTTCATTGCGTCGCTGGATATTCCGCTGTCGCCCCACGTCACGCTGTCGGGGTTCTACAACAGAAGCCTGCGCGACCACGATGACGTCGGCGGCTTCTCGTTTACTTTTCTGCTGAGGGCGCCGCCGCGGCTGGCGGAGACCGTGCGATAGGGTCGGTGTGAGAAAGAGAAAAGAGCAGCCCAGGGGCTGCTCTTTTGCTGTCAGGACGTTTTCTGGGGAAGGACGGCTTCCCTACATCCTGGGCCTGGTTTCGCTGGCCGGCGGGACGATGGCATTCATGCGCAGATACTCGACTGCCTGGCCGTACTCGTCTTCCGCGTGTCCGACAGCGCCGGCAAACATGCTGGCCGGGGTTTGCAGGCCGCGGACGCTCTGGAAGGCATTGGCGGCGGTGACGTTGGCGACGGCCTTGTGCGCGAAGGCGAAGGTTGCGGCCAGCGCCTTGACGATATCGTCCTTGGATTTAAGATCGCCGATGGCCTTGGTGTCCACGTCGGGCTTTATTCCGCCGATGGACGCGAACGCACTGTAGTTGGCCTGGATGGTGTGGGTGACGATCTGCGCGAAGGTGCGCACGCCGTCGTACTGGACCTTCTGGCCGGGTACGAAGATCGCGGCGCTTGGCGCGAAGCCGTATTTGTCGGCGGGCATGGCCTGGGCCACGCCCATCCAGAGGTTCTCGATGCGGGTCAGCGAGGCGTCGAGGGACTTCGCAGGATCGACGGCGGAGCCTGGAGCGACCGCAGGGCCGGCTCCCATGCCACCCATCTGGGCTTGAACTCCCACGGCGGTTCCAATCATAAGAGCGAGGGCCGCGGCTGTAAGGGTTAACTTCATCCGATTGATCGTCATATATGTCTCCCTTCGAAACGAGCCAAGCCTATCAGATTTGTGTGCATCCAGCGACTGCCAGCCTTACAAGCCCGGTGCAGCCTTCGGAGTGGCAGCGGCGGCGATCGGAGTCGTCCCCGGTGCAGCCGGCGCCAGCGGCGGCGTCACTTTCAGCGCCATGCGCGGGAAGCTGAAGTTGCCGCCTGCATCGTCAATGACGTTGACCTGGCAGACGTAGGTGCCCGGCTTCAACCCGGTCAGCGGCACGTCGAACTGGAACGCCACCGCATCGCGCTCGGGAATATTGATCGCCGTCGCCTCCACCATCGGAGTCTCGTAGACCTTCACCCCGCCGAGCAGGAACTCGATGCTGGTGAGCACGCGCACCGCACCGCCTTCCCTCTTGGTCAGGCCCGGGACTGCGGCCGTCGTCGGGGCGGGCGCATCCTTGTCCTTGGTCGGGGCGTACACCTCGTACAGGAAGAAGAGATGCTGGTCCTGGCGGAAGACGTGCGGCACATTCGGCACCCACTCCAGCCCGTCGCGCACCAGCGGGTCGACCACCTTCTTCGCCGTGTTCGGCTGACGCTGGCTCGACATCACGATTGAGCTCAGCTTGAGCGGCGTCTTCTTCATGTCCGGGACCTGGATGTCAGTCTCGAAGCTGCCCATGTTGCCGGACTGGTTCTCGCGCACTACGAACTTCACGTGATACTTGCCGGGCGCCAGCGTGAAGCCGGTGGAATACTGAACGTTTTTCTTCTCAAGATGCTGGCTTGCGTCGATTGCAAGCGGGATCGTCTGGCGCACCTGGCCGACCGCGATGCTCTGGGCGTTCTTGACCTGGCCGAGGATGTCGATGTTGGCCTTATCCTTATCCTTCACCGTCGTGGCGTGGATCTGCGATCCGGGGATGACTACCGAGATTGGGATGTAGAACTTGCCATCGTCCAGGCGGAAGTAGAGCGCCTCAAGATAGACGGCGACATCCGTGGCGGGCACATCGCTGCGCATCTGCTCGGTCAGCGCCATCTCGCGGTCTTCGGTCTTGGCGTGCTGGAAGTCCGCCGGCGCATAGTATCCGGGCCGGTATTCGAGCTTCGCATCCGGATGGTTGAGCAGCGCAATATTCAGGTGGCGATAGCCGCCATCGCGCGCCGGGTTGCTGGAGTGGAAGCCGATGATGTAGTAGGCCTCGGTGTCGTGCTGCACCTGCTGGAAGGCCGGCCCGAAGTCGTTCGAGTCGACGAACAGCTTGCCGCCGGTATCGCTGGCCAGCGTGCCCAGCGTCTCCTGCGAGTTGAAGTTCGAGTTCAACTGCTCCTGCATCGACGCGCCGCTATAGGCTCCGGTGCCGCGCTTGCTGCCGCTGGACGCATCGCCCACTGGGTTCAGCGCCTGCAGGCCGCGCGTGTCGACCGCATACATCGCGGTATTCGCCTTCACACACTCGTTGGTCGCCGCGCGGATGCTGGCCTGGTTCTCGATGCCCTGCCGGGTGAGGCCGCCCGAGAAGTACAGCATGCTCTTCTTCTGCTCGACCTTCTCGATGGACTTGCAGATGGTGCGGATCGCATACAACTGGCGGTCGGTGTTCAGGGCGTTGAACTCGCTGTCGTCGGCCACGAAGCTCGACGAGTCGTCCGAGGTTGCGTCGGTGCCGCCGCCTTCGCTGCCTAAGTCGAAGCCCGAGCCTTCGGTGCCGTCGTACTTGCTGACCGCAGCGATCAGCGAGGCCTTGTCCGAGGTAAAGTCCTGGTCCATGCTCAGGCCCGAGACCAGGCTGACCGATGCTGCCAGGTCAGCCGGCGCCATGTGGTTGTTGATGTAATCCTTGGCCGCGTCCACGGCGCGCGTCACATCTTCCGGCTGCATGCTGCTGAGGTCGAAGAACATCACGATCAGGCGGCGGTCCTTCAACTCATCCGGGGAGGCGGCGAAGTCGTTGCTCACAATGTCCGCGATCGTCTTCTTCTTGGTGGTGGAAGTACCCGTCACCGTCGTCTTCTCCGCCAGCGTGACGGCTTCATCGACATTCTGGTAGTCGAAGCTGGTGATCTTCTGCGGCTTCTTGTCCTCGGAGACGGTGAAGTCGGTCTCCTTGAGCCCCTTGATCAGCGCGCCGGTCTTCTTGTCGCGCACGACGACGTTGGTCAGCACCCGGTCCACGTTCGTATGGATAGTCATCAGCGGCGCGCTTTGCTGCTGCTGCGCCACGGCAGCCAACGGCACACCTGCCGGCGAACCCACCATCCCTGCCACCAAAACCGCCGCTATCGCTCGCCGCATCGACTTCTCCTCTTATTGCTGCCGACCTTATGTAGAGACAGGCCGGAACATATTCCAGATTCCCTCAGGGGAGACCCGGGGTTGAAACCCCGGGCTACCAGCCCCGTCGATTTTGAACCGCTAATGGATGGGCTGAAGCCCATCCCTATCAAAACCGCGGCAACTAACAACCTGCAACCTACAACCTGCAACTGTACTTAGAACCGGTAGCGCGCCTGGTAGGTAAACGACCGCATGCCTGCCGCCCCGGTGACCTGGCCGTACTGGGTCGAGTTGATGGTCGTGTTCACGCCGGAATACTGCACCGTGTTCAACGCATTGCTCGCCGTGATTCGCATTTCAAGGTTGCGCGTTTCGCCGAGGGAGATCGTCCTCGAGAGCGATCCGCTGATCGAGACCGTTCCCGGCATCACAATCGAGTTGCGCGACGCATTGCCGTAGGTCCCGGGATCCGGAGCAACAAACGCGGCCGCGTTGAACCAGTTCTTCAGCGTACCTGCGCCCGAGATGGCCTGCCCAGCGACCCGGTTTGGCCGCAGCGAACTGGCCGCACCCGCCGCAATCTCAGCCGCGGTGTTGGAGTAGGTCGGAGTCCCGAAGCTCCCCGACGCAAACGTGAAGTTACCCGAGATGGAGTAGCCGTCCAGAATCTTCGACGTGATGTTGCCCTTGTTGAAGAAGGCCCGGTTAGGTCCGAAGGGCGGCTCGATGACGAAGTTGCCGTTCAGCGTATGGCGCCGGACGAAGCTGGAATTGCTCTCCTCGGCGCCCAGGTTCTGGTCGTCCTGCGCGATCGAGTTGCCGCTTCCGCCGACCGAAGACGCGTCGTCGATCGAGTGCGCGAAGGTGTACGTCGCCTGCAGCGAGACGCCCTTGTGCATGCGCTCGCGGGCGTTGACCGCAAGCGCGTTGCTGCGCTGGTAGCCGAGCGAGTCTTCAAACGTAAACTGCCCCGACGAGGAGTTCAGAATCCCCGACGCGTTGCGGTTCGGCGCGCGCAGCATGTCCAGATTGCCTGCGTAGGAGCCGGTGTAATCGACGTTCAACACGATGCCCTGGGGCAGCGTCCGCTGGATGCCCAGGTTGTACACCTGCACCATGCCCAGCCGGTAGTTGGGATCGACGCCGAAGTTGCTCTGCGTGGTCTGCGTCGAGCAGTTGAAGCCGGTGGAATTCTGATACTTCGCGTTCAGCGACATGTTCGCCGTGGTGCACGTCGTCGGACTGGTGGGCGTGCTCAGCGTGTTGGTCTGGGTGATGGCGAAGGGCTGCTGGAACGACAGATTCTTCGCGAACCCCGCATACGCGCCCGTGTTGTAGTTGATGCCGTAGCCCGAGCGGACGACCGTGTTCTTCGTCCACCTGGACTTGGGCGACCAGGCGATGGCGATGCGCGGGGAGTACATGGACTTGTCCGGGTTGACCAGCGTGGCCGGTGTGCCGAACTGGCTGGCAGTGAGTTGGCATCCGGTGGTGGGGTTGGGGCAGACGTTCTGGATAGCAAGAGTGGAGCCGCTGCCGGTGAGTTGGAGATTGACCATGCGGTCGTCCTTCTCCGAGTAGGGCGAGAAGTACTCCCATCGCAGGCCGTAGCTGATGGTGAAGTTGGATTTGGCGCGCCAGTCATCCTGCGCGTACCAGTCCCATGAGTTGCCGCGCAGGTAGATCTTGTTGGGGCTGGCGGTAATGGCGGTCTGCTGCGGCTGGCCGATGAGGAAGTCGGCGACCGAGGAGCCGTTTGCGCAAGTGGGGTTCGGATTGGCGGGACTGATCGGATTGTTGTTTGTCACGCAGGCTGGCGGTGCGGCTTCCTGGGTGACGAATCCGGAGAAGGTGAAGGAGCCGAGGACGTTGGTGCCGCCGATGGAGTCGTTGTGGATGCGATGGAAGTCCAGGCCGAAACGCATGTTGTGCTTCTTGTGTGTGTAGCTGACGAAGTCGGAGAAGCTGATGGTCTGGGCGATGGAGCTGCTGGGGGTGGTGTCGCTGAGGCCGGCGACTCCGGTGACTCCGGACATGCTGATCGAGGGAACGCCGTAGTAGAAGGGGTTGCCATAGATGGAGGGATTGCCGACTTCGATCCCGGAGCCGGCCTGCAATGCGGGATTGACGGGGCCGTTGGTGAAGTAGTTGAGGGTGTTGCTGGAGGAGCGGCTCCAACTGAGGGTGGCGGAGCTGTTGATGCGCCCGTAGCCGACGGTGTATGCACTGGAGAGGCTGTATCCGTTGGTTGCGGAGGAGCCACCAAGCAGGGGCGAGAAGTTGGAGTTTGCGCTGGCCGAGTGGGAGTAGGCGAAGTTCTCGGCGATGCTCTGGCGCAGGGCGGGCGCGGTGTTGCGGTTCTGCGTGCGGTTGCCGCTCATGCCGCCCATGCCGCCCATGCCGCCCATGCCGCGCGGGCCGCGCGTCTGGGCCGCGCCGAAGCTGCGGTTGTAACGCGCGGAGAGCTGCGAGGAGTGCGAGGAGCCGGGGAAGTTGGCCTGATAGTTGTCGTAGAGAGAGTTTGGCGCGATGTTGGGCAGCGGATAGTAGGTGTTGATCAGCGCCCGTGCGGCGGAGTTGATCTCCGATACCGGAACGCACATCGTCGGAGAGGCATCGTAGTTCAGAATATTGGGATCGCAGCCCGTGTTGCCGTAGGGCTTGCCGGTATTCGGGTCGTAGACGGGGATGCCATAGGTTGGCTGGGCCTGATATGCCGGGGTGAGGTCGCCAAGGCGCTGCGCCGGCGTGGGCACGATGTTCTGCACGGTTGAGGGACTGGTATTGCGCGTCTCCTGCACGCTGAGGAAGAGGAACTGCTTGGGATTGGCCTTGATCCAGCCGGGGATGTAAGGCGTGCCGGTGAAGCTGGCGATCAGCGTGTTACGGTCCGACTGCGGCTTGTCGATGGGCGTTCCTGTGAACGAACGGCTGTCCGCATTGAGCGCGCTGTTGGCGCCGGTGTAGGCGAAGGTGCCATGCCAGGCGTTGGGGTTCTGACCTCGGAATCCGCCGCCAAAGCCGTTGAATCCGCCTCCACCGCGCCCGCCGCCTCCGCCAAATCCCCCGCCTGGACCGCCCCCGCCTGGACCGCCTCCGCCTGGTCCGCCAAATCCTCCGCCGGGGCCACCACCGCCAGGTCCTCCGCCTCCTGGTCCGCCGCCTCCGGGGCCACCTGGGCCGAAGGTTCCGGTCTGCATGACGCCGCTCAGGGTTGAGGCGATGTCGCTATTGGCGAAGCCGTTGCGCTGCATGTCCTGGATGCGGTTCTGTAGATCGTCCTGGCTGAACCCGGCCAGGCCGTTGGTCTGGCCCTGCACTCCGGTGACCGCGATGGACTCATTCGCGGAGGCCGATGAATCGTCGCTGGCCACGGCGCCGAGCGAGGGAAGAAGCGTGTCGCTGTTTGTCTCGCCGGTGCTTGCGTCCGTCTGGTTCGAATCGTAATTGCCCCGGACTGCCAGAGCCTGCGTGCCACGACCTACGCGCGCGACCGCGCCTGCGGCGGACGTTGCGGTGTGGCCTGCTCCGGCGGCGGTTGCGCGTCTGCCTGAGGCCGCGCCGGTGGTCGTTGTGGCCGTCTGCACCGGCTGCGGCGTGACGCGCGAGGCAAGGTCAACCTTGAACTCCGCAGTCTCGGTGGGCAGGCCGCCGTTCTGGCTGGAGGCGTTCACCACGACCTCCTGGGTGACGGAGGCGAAGCCGGTGAGGTCGGTCTTGACGACGTAGCGGCCGTTGCTCGGGACGATCATCTGAAAGGTGCCGTCGATGCCTGTTGAGGTCGCGTACTTCTTGCCGGTGAGCGTGTTGGTTGCCGTGACCGCGACGCCGGGGAGGGGAACTCCGCTGGCTTTCACTGTTCCCTGGATAGTCCCACCCTGGGGCTCGGCGGGCAAAGCCGGCGCGGCTGCTTCGGCAGCGGGCACCGGCGCAGCCGCGGGGGATTGCGTGAGCGGGACTGTTGCAGCCGGCGCCTGAGCAGAGGGAGCGGCCTGAGTCTGCGCAACCGGGGCCTGCGCAACAGGAGCCGTTGCAGTCTGTGCCCGAGCCCGAGCTGTTGCGCCAAAATCACCGGTACCGGCCAGGACCGCCGCACCCACTGCCACCAACGCAAATCGCATCACCGCATTGACTCGCTGCACAAAACACGCTCCCATGACAGAACTAAAACTGAGTTGCAACCGGCTGCGAAGCATCGGCAATCAACATCAACAGCGGAGCATTCGCTTGCCACCTAAACCCCAACGCAAGAATGGCTGGAACCTATTGATACAGACGGGCAGAAACGCTGAAAGGACGCGACCGCTCGCGAATAATTTGCCGCGTGTAGCGGGAGCGGTTGTTGAGGCATGGATCGCGGCTTTGCGTTCGGTCTGTCGCCTGCGTGCGGGCACTTGCGCGGCACTCCCGCCCTGCATGAGACTGCCAGCGGCACTCGATATTGAGCGCACTGCGAAGAACGCGTCCTGCTCAATTGCATCTGATGCGGACCTGGTTGCGGCGGCTTGCCGGGTTGCCGGTTTTCTTCAGCGATCCTGCCGTCAACCGTGCAGATCGGAGAGGTTATTGGACAGAATTTGCCAGCATCCTGCTGCACACGCAGCAAGAACGCGAATGCGCGCGGGAGATTCTGTGCGAGTAGATGATGCGGACCAAATTACGTTGCAGACCGAAAGTAACTTGGGTCATCGCCCGCGAGTAACCGATTCCCAATGGGCAGAAACATAATGGTTTGATTACCATTAATTGCTTCCTAAGCGGCAAGGAATTCTCTATATTTACAGCGAAGGGGATTCAAGATTTCCGTTTGCTGGGTGTGACTGATCGTTGGACTGACGCGAAACGGCACAGTTTTTCGACAGAGAGGCCCAGGAGACGGCAGTTTTTTAGCAACAGATTGTTTAGACCTTAGACCACTGATTTACTGCATTCGATTGCAATTTGATCCCCAGGAGCTTCACCATGCGATTAAAGAATATCGTAGTTGCGTTGATCGTCTCCCTCGTCTTCCTCGTCTCACGAGTCAGCTTTGCCGACACGCTCGATTTCATCGGGATCGGCGGCCAAAGCGAAGACTACGAGTTCGTCTACCCCTACATATTCGAGTACACAGGCCCGTACGGCAGCAATATCTATGTCGATATGTCCTGCCTGAATTATGAGCGCGGCGTCAGCCTCGATCAGCCCTGGAATGTGACCGGCATCAGTGTGTCGTCCATCTCCCCCAGCGACACCATCGACGGCGAGTCGGGAACCGACTTTTTGGCCGACGCGTACCTATACAACCAGTACCCCGCCACTGACTGGAACCAACAGACAGCCGATGTCCAGTTCGCCATCTGGAGCATCATGGATCCGTCGCTTACGTACGCAAATACGGATGGCGCGCTCGACGCAAATGCTCAGGCCATGGCAGCGCAGGCCCTCCTCATTGCTCCCACGCTGCCCTCCAGCGACTTTGCGAATGATGTAGCATACATTCCCACCGGCGACTACGCCCCTGGCAGCGAGCCTCAGATATTCATGACGGACCCGCCTCCTACGGCGTCCGCACCGGAACCAACCAGCCTGGTCCTGCTGGGAACCGGACTGTTTGGCGCGGTGGTTCTTATGCGGCGCAGACACGGGAAGGTATAGCTGCACGCTCTGGTAGAGAACTACGATTCAAGGGAAGAACATTCACTACGACCCGCGTCGACTCCTCGACGCGGGTTCGCTGTTTGTGGATGAGGCGGGATGGGGCGCGGCAGGCTGTGCGAGGATGAGGAATGACCTTTGAGGCGAGTGCGACTGAAGCGGTAGCGGGTATTACGCGGCGGGCAGCGGAGCGAGTGAGGGCGGGGCACCTGTGGGTGTACTGGTCGGATGTGGACCGGATACAGCCGGCGGAGTTGGCGGGTGGCGCACTGGTGAGCGTGGTCGATGGGCGGGGGATTGCGCTGGGGACGGCGCTGTATAGCGATGCGTCGGAGATTGCGCTGAGGATTGTGTCGCGGCAGGGGGGAGTGGGGCGAGCGGCGTATCTCGATGATGTGAGGGAGCGGGCGAGAGCGGCGATACGGCTGCGGGAGCGAGTGGCTCAGGAGGCGTTCTCGGGGGATGAGACGAACGCTTGCCGGCTGGCGTTCTCGGAGGCGGACGAGCTGCCGGGGATTGTGATGGATCGCTATGGCGAGCTGGTGGTGGTGCAGTTGCTGACGCAGGGAACGGCGCAGGACGATGTGCGAGCGGTGCTGGCGGAGGTGTTGGCGGAGCAGGAGTGGGTGCGGACGGTGGTGGAGCGGCCGGACGCGCGGGCTCGGGAGTTGGAGCGGCTGAAGGCTGCGCCGGAAGGGCCGCTGTTCGTGCGCGCGGGTTCGGAAGCGGCGTTGCAGACGGTGTTCACCATTAATGGGGTGAGGTTCCACTTCGACGCGGCGGCGGGACAGAAGACCGGAGCATTTCTTGACCAGAGGCTGAACTATGCGGCTGCGGCGAGATGGGCGCGGGGTCGCGCGCTCGACGTTTGCACCTATCAGGGCGGGTTTGCGCTGCATGTGGCTCGGGTGTGTGAGCGGGTGACGGGAGTGGATGCGAGCCGCGCGGCGTTGGAGGTTGCGGACCGGAATCTGGCGCTGAATCCGGGGACTTCGGCGCAAGTGGATTGGATTGAGGCGGATGCGTTTGAGTTGATGCGGGATTACGCGGAGGCTGGCGAGCGATTCGACACGGTGGTTCTCGATCCTCCGGCGTTTGCCAAGACGAAGCGGGCGGCGGAAGGGGCTATGCGTGGATACAAGGAGCTGAACCTTCGCGCGATGAAGATGATTTCGGCGGGTGGGACGCTGGTGAGCTGCTCCTGCTCGTACCACGTTGGGATGGAGGAGTTCACCGCCGTCGTGCGGGCGGCGGCGGAGGACGCTGGGCGGAGGGTTCAGGTGCTGGAGATGCGCGGAGCTGCGCCGGACCATCCGGCGATATTGACGCTGCCGGAGACGAGCTACTTGAAGTGCCTGATCTGCCGGGTGGGGTAGAGCATTGGGGGCAGGTTCAGACGCATGGCAGCCGAGGGTATGGCATGAAACGTGCGCTGTTTTGTATTCCTCCGCGATAAAAAGAAAAAAATAAATTGATCTAACCTCCCTGGATTCATCAGATATGCGATTTTTTCTTGTATGATCTTCATGCATCATGAGTTATGTATTATCTATAAGAAAACAAGCTGTTTATTATCCTGCAAAAAAGGAAAGAGAAAAACCCGGCATAGACAGCCGGGCTTCTCTCTCTTCTCTACTAAATCCATTATACCAGTTGGGGGATTACTAGTATGCCAACTATTTTAAATTATTAAGTGATTTGTATGGAGCAGGTTAGATGGATTTTGGTGGATCGAGGGGCTTGACAAGAAAAACAGGGAACTGGGGTCAGGGAACAGAAAGTGCAAAGGCAAGGGAAAATACAGAGATTCTGGCCTTCGACTTCGCTCAGGCCAGAATGACGACGCTTGGGGACGATGCCTGGACGACGCTTGGAGATCAGGGGCGGAGGACGGTGAAGCCCGCGGCGGTGGCGGCTTCGGCGAGGCGGGTGTCGGCGCTGAGGAAGGTGCGGCCTGTGGGGCGGTTGCGGCACCAGGCGAGGGCGGCGGCGAGTTGGAGGCTGTCGGCGGCGCGCAGGGGGTAGAGGTCGAGGAGGGCTTGGGCTTGATCGCGGATGGCGTCGCTGGGGAGGATGTCCAACCAGTCTCGCCGCATCTCCACGAGGCGGTTCAAGGCGAGCTTTCTCGCCAGGTCGTCGAGGCGGCCACTGCGATGAACGCGAGCGATTGCGCTATGAATCTCCACCGGTGTAGCCCACCAGACGACGGGAGTAAATTGAGTAGCCATCGCTCTCGCCCACTGACTGGTTGGCTCACTCACAAGTAACGGATTGAGCGCGCTGGAGTCCCAGAAGGCGGAGGCTTTGCTGCTCAACGGCCCTCCTCCCGCTCATCGAGAAGGGCCTGAGTGAGAGCGTTGCCCTCGACCTTCGGCATTGGGAGATGGTCGAAGGCCTTGATGTCCCAGGGCTTCTCGGGCAACCGCAGGATGCCGGCGGCTACCAATTCGCGCTCTTCGTCGGAGATGCCGTCATTGTGGGGGAAGGGGATGATCTGGGCGACGGCGGTGTTACGGTCGCGGATGGTGATGGTCTCCCCGGCCTTGGCGTAGGAAAGGTACTTGCTGAGTTGGTTCTTGAGGACGGCGATGTTGACGGTTCGCATGGGGGCTGCCTCGATATGGCTATTATAGCCATATCGAGCTGCGTTGTGGAGGGCAAGAACAAACAAAGGCAGAAGCATATCCCTCCGCTCCCCACCCCAGCGAGCAAGAGCGCTCGCCGGGGACCGCGGCTTCGCTGCGGGATGAAAAACAAAAACTGCGGGATGAAAAACAAAGGGCTAGAAGTGGTAGGCGAGCTGGGCGGTGAGGGAGCGGGGGGTGACGTAGTGCGTGCCGGAGAAGGTGGAGAGGAAGTTGTAGAGGGCGTATTTATTGGTGAGGTTGACGATGGTGACGGAGGCCGAGAGGGTCCGTTTGTCGGCGGACTTGCGGCGGAAGAGGTTGTCTTCGCCGAAGGAGAGGTCGAAGAGGCTGCGCGGTGCGACACGGGGAGGGTTGTGATCGTCGTTCTCGGCGTTGGGGGCGGGGAGCTTGAGCAGCGACGAGGTGAACTGCGAGACGAGGCATTTGCTGGGCAGCGGGTTGCCGAGCGTGGCTCGGACTCCGTTGCAGGCGAAGCCAGCCTGGGCCTCTTGGTCGGCGGTTAAGCCTACGCCAGTGGCGTCCTGAAGCAGGACGGCGGGCTGGCCGTTGAGGGTGGTGGACTGCGGGCAGTCGTTTACGCCCGGCGTGCCGTAGCAGGGCGCGGAGCCGGCGACGAGGCCGGAGTCGTAACGCCAGTTGAAGCCGACGTAAGGGCCGCGCTTGCCGAGCTGGTACTGGGCGTGGGTTGTCTGGTTGAACTTTTCGTCGTGGTCGATGCGGAAGGGGGTGTGGACGCCGGCCTGACTGGACTGCACGGTGGTTCCGAGGCCGCTGGTCTGCGGGGTGAAGAAGCGGGCGGCGACGGAGGAGAAGACGACCTGGGCGGTGAAGTTGTGGACGGGGGGAATGTCGAGGCGGCCGTCGAAGCCGGGAACTTTGGAGTTGTGCCATCCGACGGGGAAGAAGATAGGAGTGGCCCCGAGGACGGAGAAGTCGTAACCGGTGTGGGTGTACATCCAGACGTAGTCGGCGGAGAGGACGGCGAAGCGGGAGAGGGCCTGCTCGAATCCGGCGTGGAAGTTGTTGCGGTAGCCGGGGCGGTTGGGCGCGCTGGTGCAGGGGATGAGCGCGGAGATCACCGCGTAGTTGCATCCTTCGCTGGCGAGGACGAGGTTCTCGTTGAAGGGGGATTCGAGGGAGCGGGCGTAAGAGGCGCGCAGGACGGTCCCGGTGCGCTTGATCTTATAGCTGAGGGCGAGTCGCGGCTCGACCTGGTTGGCGGTGACAAGGCCGTTGTATTGGTCGAAGCGGAGGCCGAGGTTTCCGGTCCAGGGGCCGAAGGTGATGGCGTCCTGGGCGTAGGCGGCGAACTCCTTGATGTCGGTGTGGCCGTGGAAGGGATAGAGCGAGCCGCCCTGAGTGAGGTCGTAGGGAAGCAGCGTTGCGCAGGCGCTTCCGGGGGTGGGAACTCCGGAGGTCTCACAGTTGAGGTTGGCAATGTAATTGGGGTCTACGATGCCGATCTGGAAGTTCTCGGTGAGGAAGGTCTGGGCGTAGTTGAGGCCGGCCTTGATGTTGTTGCCGCCGTGGGTGTAGGTGAGGTCGGAGTGGAGGCCGGTGTTGGCGAGCGAGCGCTGCTGGGCGAGAGACTCCTGTTGCAGGTCTGGCGCGCCCAGGTCGGCGAAGGGGTTCTTGCTGGGGTAGTAGTTGAAGCCGTCGCGGCGGAAGAAGAATCCGGCGTTGAGGACGGTGGAGGTGTTGATGATGTGGGTGTAGCTGGGGGCGATGTTGACGGTCTGAATCTGGGCGCGCTGGTCTGAAGGGCCAACGGCTGCGCCGTTGGGACCTATCGCTACACCGGCTGAGTTGGTGGGCCATTGCGTGGCGTACTGGCTGTCGTAGGAGTTGGGGGTCTGGAACCAGGAGCGGGTGTAGTTGAGGTTCAGGTGGACGGAGTTGGCGTTGGAGATCTGGACGTCGATGCGGTCGAAGAGGTTCTCCTCGTTGCCACGATCGTGGATGGCCTGGAACTCGGGGGGATCGAGGAAGCGGCCGGTGTTCATGACGTTGGCGGAGATAAAGTTGCCCAGTCTGGCGGAGCCTGTGGCCAGGTCGAAGCCGACGTTGGAGGAGCCGAAGGAACCGTAGGAGGCGGTGATCTCTCCGGTGGGCTTGCTTTCGCCCAGGCCGGAACGGGTGGTGGCGACGATGACCAGCGAGGTCTTGCCTCCGTACTCGGCCGAGGGTGCGCCGGGGATGACTTCGAGGGACTGGACGGAGTCCATGGGAATCTGGTTGGAGAAGACCTTGGACTGCTGGTCGGTGATGGGCTGGTTGTCGACCGAGAAGGAGTTTGAGGCGTGGTCGCCCATGCCGTGAAAGAGGCCGTTGGAGTCGGCGGAGACGCCGGGCGAGGCGAGGGTGACAAGCGAGCTGATGGATGAGGAGATGCTCTCGAGAGGAATCTTGGCGAAGAGATCGCGGTCCACATCGGTGTGACCGACGGGGTCGGCTTCGACCAGGTCGCCGCTGGTGGTTGTGACGTCGACGACGGTGCTGGCGGAGGCAATCTGGAGGGTGGTGGTGAGGGCGATCGGGACGAAGGACTGCACATCGACGGTCTGCGTGGCCGGGGCCATGGTCTTGGCGGTGACGGTGAGGCGGTAGGTGTTGAAGGGAATGTTTGTGATGGTGTATGCGCCGGAGTTGTCCGTGGTTGCGCTGCGGGAGAGGCCACTGACGGAGTTCGAGAGTGTGACGGTGGCGTTGACGATGACGGCGCCAGTGGGGTCGGCGACCAGGCCGGAGATGGTTCCGGCGTTTCCGGCGGACTGGATGCGCGAGGGAGCGGTGCGCTTCTGTGAGGAAGCCTGCGCGAGGGCGCGAGGCGCGACCACAGAGAGTGCTGTGGCGAGGATGACGAATGATGCGGCAATGCCGCGTCGCATGGACGTGTGCATGAGTGTGCCCCTTATCGGTTGCCTGTTGCGTTGTTGACGAGGTCCAGGGTGGGAACGATGTCAACAGGCAGGCGGGGGACGAGTGAAGAGGGCAAAGATGGAGAGAGTGCGGGGGAGGACCGACGGCGGGAGGGCTTCGACCACGGCGACGACGGAGGTGGTGGGCGCGGGAGCCGGTGCGTGGACGGGATGGACGGTGATGTGGGCGGCGGCGCAGAGAGCGCAGTCGGCGTGTGTTTCGTTGCCGTCGGCGTGGCTGTGCGCAACCTGGACGGAGCCGAGGACAATGACCAGAAGAACGCAGAGGAGCGCGAGGAGGATTCTCCAGGGAGGATTGGCGCACGTCTGTCTGTCGTTTCTACTCATCAAGTCCACTATAACGCAGGGGCGGTGAGACTGTTTGAGGTGCGATGGAACGCGGTGATCTGGCACAAACAACCCCTCGGAGGCTAAAGCCCCTATGAAGATAGGACACTTACGGCGCGAATAAGAACTTATCCGTAAATAGTGTTTAGCTTGATTCTGGTGTCGGATTATCTTGTGGGCGGAGATCGGTTGTGCGCGAAGATACAACTCAAGATGGCACAGATCAAGTCTTGGACAGTGTCGGACGCGTTGTGGAGCAAGATTGGGCCGCTGGTCCCAGCGCGAAAACGGCCGCGTGGCCGCAAATACCAGCGTAAGCCCGGAGCGGGACGCAAGCCGATGCCGGCGAGGCAGGTTTTTTCGGCGATTGTCTATGTGCTTCGCACCGGCTGCCAGTGGAAGGCGCTTCCCAAGGAGTATGGCAGCGCCAGCGCCGTGCATGCCCACTTCCAGCGCTGGCAGCGGGAGGGCTTTTTCCTGAAGATATGGAAGGCTGGCTTGGCCGAGTATGACGACATGGAGGGCATCGCCTGGCGTTGGCAGAGCGTGGATGGGGCCACGGGCAAGGCCCCGCTGGCGCGGGAATGCGTGGGACCCAACTCCACCGATAGGGGAAAAAAATGGGCGCAAGCGCAGTCTTCTGGTGGACGCCCGTGGCATCCCGCTGTCGCTCGCCGTCAGCGGAGCCAACCGGCATGACAGCTATCTGTTAGGCGCCACCTTGGGAGCTGTCGTCTGTGCCCGACCGGATCCCCGCAACGGGCAGATCGAGACGCTCTGTGCCGATGCCGCCTACGTTGGCTTCCCAGCGCTGGCCACCAGCAGGGTTCATAACTATCAGCTCAATGTGAAGACCCGCCGCCAGGAATCCGACGAAAAACGCAACCATCCCGACCACCGGGCGCGCCGATGGGTCGTCGAACGCACACACTCATGGCTCAATCGCTTTCGCAAGCTGTTGGTGAGCTTTGAGAAAACCGAAGCCAGCTATAGAGCCCTGCTGTCCCTCGCCGCCGCATTGATATGCTGGCGGCAGACAATCTCTATTTACGGATAAGTTCTAAGTCGCACTATTTTAAAGACGTGGGTTGAGGAGGGGCTTGGGGTGCGGAAGAAGACGCGGAGGTTTATTGCGGTGGGTTGAGGAGTGCGCGGAGGGAGGGTTCGTCGAGGACGGGAACGTTGAGGGCGCGGGCGCGGTCGAGCTTGGAGCCGGAGTCTTCGCCGGCGACGAGGTAGGTAGCAGACGGCCAGTTTCTCATTGTTTTGCCGAACGCTTCCTCGCAATACGCAAATCGCGACATCGAATACAAACGAACAGTTGATTACTCTCGACAAGAAAATAGAAGGCGTCGTCAGTGTCTTTCAGTTCCGAAGAGCAATCAATGCAGCGAGTGCCCCGGGGTGGATAGGTATATTGGGTTGGTACAGCAGTTTGCTCGGGATTCGGTGGGGTTGGATCATGAAATGGTTTCCACTCATATTCATTAGTTGGTGGGCCTTCCTGTTGATTTGATGATCTAGTGTGTGTTGTCCTCCAGACTGCAATGCAACCAAGAATAACGATAAAGAAGCTGGCGGTCCAAGATGCTGGAGGTCCCCAAACAATCGAAAGCAATCCAATAATCAGCAGCCCGAGTGCGGCTAATCTGTTTTTCCAGAACATCAATGCACCCTTCGCTTAAGGCCTAATACAAGGATGGTCACTTCCCGGCGTCATCTTTCAATAGCTCTCTAAGTCCATCTTCGTTGATGATATGGACACCGAGCGAGCGGGCCTTGTCGAGCTTGGAACCGGAGTCTTCGCCGGCGACGAGGTAGGAGGTCTTCTTGCTGATGGAAGCGGAGACGCGGCCTCCGGCGGATTCGATGAGATCCTTGGCGGCCTCGCGGGTGAGGGAGGGAAGGGAGCCGGTGAGGACGAAGGTGAGGCCGGAGAGGATGGAGGTGGTGATTTTTTTCTCGGCGGTCATTACCACTTTTAATTCGGAGAGCTTATCGATCAGCTCTCGATTTCTCTGCTCAGCGAAGAACTCGACGATCGCTTGCGCGACGCGCGGACCGACCTCGTTGACTTCTTCCAGCTTTGTGGCTGGCGCGTTGATCAGTTCATCCATTGTTCCGAAGTGGGCGGCGAGGAGTTGGGCAGTGCGCTCGCCGACGAAGCGGATGCCGAGGGCGAAGAGGAGACGGGCGAGGCCCGCGCGCTTCGACTGCTCGATCTCGTCGAGCAGGGACTGGGCAGACTTTTCGCCCATGCGGTCGAGCTGGAGGAGGTCTTCGCGGGTGAGGGTGTAGAGGTCGGAGAGGGTGTTGACGAGTGGTAGTTCGTTGGACGAAGGTTCTGCATCCCACCCATCGCGATGAGACTGCGATGGATGGGGCACCCGGACTTCTGTGTCACTCGGAGCGAAATGCGGGGATTCTTCCCCTTCACTCCGTTCAGGGTCAGAATGACAATTATCCGGGGAAAGATTCTCCAGAAGGTCAGGGTTGGAGCTTTGGCCGAGGAGCTGGGCGACCAATGCGTCGCCCAGGCCTTCGATGTTCATGGCGTTGCGCGCGGCGAAGTGGAGAAGCTCTTCGCGCAGACGGGCGGGGCAGTTGGCGTTGACGCATCGCCAGTCGACCTCGCCAGAGGCTCGGACGAGGGCGCTCGAGCACTCGGGGCAGTGAATGGGAATGACGATCTCTTCGGTGCCGCGCGGGTGTTGCGCGTCTTCGACGACGGAGACGATTTTTGGGATTACGTCTCCACCGCGCTCGACCTGGACAAAGTCGTTGAGGCGGACGGTGAGGCGGGCGATCTCATCGGCGTTGTGCAGGGTGGCGCGGGAGACGGTGGTGCCGCCGATGAGCACGGGCGTGAGTACGGCGACGGGAGTTATTTTTCCGGTGCGTCCGACCTGGAAGTCCACGCTCTTCAACTGCGTGATGGCGGCGCGGGCGGCGAACTTGTAGGCGATGGCCCAGCGCGGGGCGCGGCCGGTGAAGCCGAGACGGCGCTGCTGGGCGGTCGAGTCGACTTTGATGACGACACCGTCGATCTCGTAGCCGAGCGAGTCGCGCAGGCCTTCGGCGGAGTCGATGAAGGCGAGGACTTGGTCGATGGAGTCGACGGTGGTGGCGTGGGCGTTGACGTGGAAGCCGGCGGTGCGGAGGGATTGGAGCGTGGCGGACTGCGTGGCGAGGAGGGTCTCGCCGGGCTGGGTTCCGATTGTGGAGGGTGTTGCATCCCACCCATCCAGCAAAGAGCGCTGGATGGATGGGGCACCCAGTGTTGTGGATGGGGCATCCGTTGCGTTATCTCCGTGGAGGAGGAAGTAGGCATAGAAGTCGAGGCGGCGCTGGGCTACAACGTTGGGCTCGAGGGTGCGGATGGACCCGGCGGCGGCGTTGCGCGGGTTGGCGGCGGGAGCGAGGCCCTGGGCTTCGCGTTCGTCGTTGAGCTTGCGGAAGGCGGCGTGTGGGAGGACGACCTCGCCGCGGACCTCGAAGCTGGCGGACAGACCTGCGGCGCGCAGCTTCGCTGGGGAGACGCTGAGCGGGACGGAGCGGATGGTGCGGACGTTGGTGGTGACGTCTTCGCCGATGGCCCCGTCGCCGCGGGTGAGTCCGCGCTGGAGATGGGCGGAGCCGTCGCGGGCGGGCGCGTAGAGCAGGGCGAGCGAGAGGCCGTCGAGCTTCAACTCGCAGACGTAGCGGACGACTTCGGCGCTGGGGAGGGACTCGCGCAGGCGAGCATCCCAGGCGCGGAGGTCGGCCTCGCTGTAGGCGTTGTCGAGCGAGAGCATGGGGCGGGAATGAGGCGTCTTGACGAAGCCTTCGCGGGGCTTGCCGCCGACGCGCTGGGTGGGCGAGTCGGCGGTGATGAGGAAGGGATGTGCGGCTTCGAGCGCATGCAGGCGGTTCATGCGCAGGTCGTACTCGGCGTCGGTCAGCTCGGGCGCGTCGAGCACGTAGTAGAGATGCTCGTGGTGGCGCAGGTCCTCGCGCAAGGCTTCGATCTGCTGCTCGGGCGTGAGTTCGGAGGGCATCCTGGGATGATTATAGAGAGCACTGGCTGGCTTGGTCGTGCGCTTTCGCGGAGGCATAGAGAAACCACGCGAGCCAGAACGGAGTGGTCCAAAGATAGAGGGCGGAGTGCAGGTCTTTCCCGGTGAGGGGGGTGATCTCAATGACGGCGCTGGCCAGCGCGAGGGCACCGAGCTGGGCGCGCGTGGTGGCGCGATAGACGCCCACCAGCAGCGCTGGAACAAGGAGCGCCTGGTCGGTGATCCATGCATAGGGGCTGGCGAGGATGGAGACCAGCATCAGCAGTGCGCCATCCTGCATCCAGTCCCATCGGGTGCGGCGCTTCCAGTAGAAATAGATTGCCCAGAGGCAGGCGGCGAGCGCGGGAATATATTGCAGCGCCATGGTCCGTGGATGGATGGCAAATCGCAGAGCAACCGAGAGGCAGGGGATGAACTCTCGCTCGATGCCGGAGGAGCGCATCATTTGGGCGTACTGCGACCAGACCGCGGGGTCGAGAAGCCATGCGGCCAGCGAGCTCGCGGCGATCGCCATGACCGCGCCCACAAGGATGCGGTAGGAGCGGGTGAGAACGATCCACAGAAGCAGGACTACGGCGAAGGGAAGAAAGAGATGAGGCTTGAGCGCGCAGAGCCAGAGCGAGAGGCCAGCGACGAAGGGACGTTCGCGGTGGAAGCGCAGAAAGAGGGTGAGGCCGAGCAGAGCGAAGAGCGCGGTCTGGCCGCCCAGAATACACAGCAACGCGGGGGCGAATGAGTAGCCCAGGTAATGCAGCTTGTTGCGTGGGCGGCCCAGCATCGCCCAGAGCATGTGGACAGAGAGCGCCATTGCCGCAAGCAGGAGGAGAGACCAGAGCAAGGCTGCCGTGCGCAGTCCGAAGAGCCCCAGCGGAACCACCAGGCAGAGCGCGGAGGGAGGATTGCGCATGAGGAGGACCTGGGATTGATCGGAGAATCCGGCGGAGCGCTCGATCTGTAGGATGGAGGCGCTGTCGTAGGGGTTTGCGTGGGCAAGGATCTGACGACCGGCTGCCCAGAAGCTGACAACGTCGCGGCCGTGCGGATTGTTCCCCGTCAGCAACAGGACCGAGAGACCAAGGGCAAAGATGGCGAAGATAAGCATGCAGATGCAGACGACCGCTGGTTCGAGGAGGGTTCGAGCCTTGTCGCGCCATAATCTCGGAGGATCGGAAGGGGCTTGCGGCATGGTCGTTTCAGGGTATGGCCCATGGTACAGGATGGGCGGTAAAATGCCGCGCTCTTCTGGTGCAAGCGATATGATGGAACCTGTCTGCACACTCCCCATGGAACCCATCACTCACCTGATGACCGGAGCCTGTCTGGCGCGGGCGGGCTTCAACCGCAAGGCGGCCTACGCGACGCTGGCCATGACGCTGGCGGCAGAGGCGCCGGACCTGGATGTGCTGTGGGCGGCGGGCGGGCCGGTTGCGGCATTTCAGCACCATCGCGGGATCACGCATACGCTGGTGGGGTTGCCGTTCGATGGGCTGATTGTGCTGGGCGCGGTGTGGCTGTTTCATCGCTGGAGGGTTCGGCGGGCGAAGGTTGCGGAGAACAAGATTGGCGTGGGCGCGAGCGAGACTGGCGCGGCTAGGGACTCGTTGATTGCGCGACCACTGACGGCGGCTCCGGTGCGCTGGGGAATGCTGTATGGGTTTGTGCTGATCGCGCTGCTTAGCCACCTGTTGCTGGACTGGACGAACAACTATGGGTTGCGGCCATTTTTCCCGTTCAACCCGCACTGGTACGCGGGGTCGATTGTGTTTATCTTCGAGCCGGTGCTGTTTGTGGTGTTGCTGACGGCGCTGGTTGCTCCGGCTCTGTTTGGGATGGTTGGCAGCGAGGTAGGCGCGCGGCGAGAGGTCTTTCGCGGGAGAGGTTGGGCGATCTTTGCGCTGGCGGCGATGGTGGGACTCTGGGGATGGCGCGAGGTGGAGCATGATGCGGCGGTGCGGTTGGCGTCGACGGCGAGCTATGGGCCGTCGGAGTCGGCGGACTCTTCGGGCGAACCGGATTCCGCGGCGCAGGTTCTGCCTGCGCAGGTGCTGCGCGTGACGGCCAGTCCTTATCCGGGGAATCCTTATCGCTGGCACACGGTGGTGGAGACGCCGGAGTACTACCAGATGGCGACGGTGGACACGCTGCGGGCAACGGTGGCGACCGATCCGGAGCAGGATTTGTTTTATAAGCCACCGACTACGCTGGCTACGCTGGCGGCCAAGCGGAGCTGGCTGGGCGAGGTGTACCTGGACTGGTCGAGCTGGCCGGTGGTTACGGAGATGGGGCCGGTGGCGGCGATGGGCGCTCCGGCGGGAACGCCGGACTGGACCGCGGTGCGGTTTATGGACCTGCGGTTTATGTACGACACGCCGTTGATGCAGGGGCGCAGCGATCCGCCGCTCTCGGGGATGGTGTATGTGGATGCGAACCGGCGGGTCGCGCGGATGGAACTGAGCGGGCACGTGCAGCGGTAGCGCCGGGCTGGAGCTATTCCCCGGTTTAAGAACGATCGTGACTTACCGCATGGATGACTGTCTTGGTTGATCTCACGGTGCTATACTTTCGCCTGACAGAATCTTCAAGAAGATTCGGAAGGCGATGGTCATGAGCAGGTCGTTTCGTGTTGTTTTGTCCTTTTTACTTTGTCTGCCGGTTCTTGCATGGGGGCAGCAGACCGCCGCGCCTGCGAGTTCGGCTCAGGCGGCCAATCCCGCGCCCAAGCCGGCTGACTCAGCAGTTCCCGAGGGCCGTATCCGGCTGGATGTTGTGGTAACTGACAAAGCGGGCAAGCCGGTTACAGATCTCGAATCCAAGGACTTTAAGCTGCTGGATAACAACAGTCCACTGGAAACGGTTTCGTTTCAAGCTTTCGGCGGGACGAATGCCAAGCCTGACCAGCCGACGGAAGTTATTCTGCTGTTCGATTACGTTAACGATGATTTCAAGACCCTGACGGACGAGCGGCGTGAGGTCGAGGGGTTTCTCCAGGAGAACGGCGGACATCTCGCCCAGCCGGTATCGATTTTTCTGCTTCGGGATGCCGGCTTGCAGGCCCTGCGCCCACCTTCCACCGACGGCAATGAGCTGGCCGCGGCAGTCGGTAAGATGGCGACCTCGCTGGCCATCAATACGAATGCGACGGGGGCCAACGGCGACATTGAGAAATACAACGAATCCATCCACGCGATCAGCAGCGTTGCAGCCTATGAAAAAAAGAGGCCAGGCAGGAAGCTGCTGCTGTGGATCGGGCCTGGATGGCCGCTGCTGAACAGTCCGCACTTTCAAGTGACGACCGATACGATGAAGCAATTCTTCAAGTCGATTGTCGAGCTTTCGACAGACCTGCGCGAGGCCCGCGTCAATGTCTACAGCGTTGGGATTGGGCAATTCCATGTGCAGTTTGCCGGGGGGGGGGGCAATCCGGATAGCAATAAGAAGCCCACCAGTGGAGGGTCCGCGACGTTCGTTGAGACCTCCGACGATACCAATCCGCTCGACTACCTTTCCTATTTGAAAGAGGTAAAGCAATTCTCGCAAGCGAAAGGAGCGGACCTGTCCGTGAAGGTGCTGGCGCTGCATAACGGCGGGCGCGCCCTGGGTCTTGACAACGGCCTGAAATCCCAGATTGACACTTGCGTGCAGGATGCCACCGCTTTCTACACGCTATCGTTCGATGCTCCCCGAGCGGGTCAACCCAACGAGTATCACGACTTGAAGGTGCAGATCGACAAGCCGGGATTGACCGCGCACACCAGCACGGGCTACTACAACCAGCCATAGACAGGCCCGCTGCGCAGGTCTCTTGGAAGCTCAGGCTTCAGAAGGGTGGGTGCGCCGTAAGAAGGCCTTTGGCTAGTGAATTTTGGGTAGGTTGGATTAATACCGACCGTTACCTATCCCCTTTTTCCGAGGTTAGAGAATTGAAAAATAGTTCTTAGGTTAGAGGTCGGTGAGAGCGGCGGGAGATGGGTACCGCGGTGGAGTTGGCGGGAAGCCTGGGGTGTAAGCGAACTCCGGCGGCGGGGTGGAGCGGTCGAGCAGGTCTCCGAGCAGCGGGTAGCGGCCACCGAGGAAGTAGAGTGCGTAGGCCTGGAAGAAGGTGAGGAGCGTTCCCATGAAGCCGATGACGACGCAGACCGCCCAGCAGAGAAAGACCAGTCCGCCGAAGATGGCGCAGGCGATTAGCAATACGGTTCCGGCGGTCCCGGCATGGTGCAGGGAGAGCCAGAGTATGACTCCGATGATCCCTGGAGGGATCAGCGAGATGAGAAGAACCAGAACCACGGCGATCTCGGCGGCGATGCCGAAGACGATGCCGAGGACCAGGCGAAGGAAGAGGTAGAGGATGACCTGGCCGGGTTCCGCGGCGAGAATCGCGCGCAGGCGAGCGAGCGATTGCGAGATGCTGAGGTCTTCCAGCGCGAGAAAGGGCAGGGCGAGGTCGTGCACCAGCATATAGATGGCGCTCACGATCAGCAGAACGAGCAGGAGGGCGGCGATGAAGAGAAGAATCTGGGCGATGTGCAGGCCGGAGAAGAGACCGGCAACGCCAAGTGCGCCCGCCCCGTGAGCGTGATGGAAGAAGTAGAGTACGGCCGCGACGATGAAGGGCAGGAGCACGATC
The DNA here is from genome assembly GCA_003132145.1 of Granulicella sp. GTDB lineage: Bacteria > Acidobacteriota > Terriglobia > Terriglobales > Acidobacteriaceae > Edaphobacter. The sequence continues at coordinate 55,378 of PKWU01000066.1, read as the reverse complement.
AGGAAGCACAGAAGCAAGAGGAGCCTGAGGCCGATCCATCTCCAGGTGCGGCTGCCGTACTTGCGCCAGAGTGGGCCGACGAAGGTGAAGCGGGTCGCGACCAGTTCCAGCAGGACGAGCTGCAGGCGGGAGCCGATGTAGAAGAGGATGAGGCCGATGATCAGGGATACGAAGACAAGCGCCACCATGAACGCCACAAGGAACGCGAGAAAGGCGGGAGGAAGTTGGTGCAGAACATTGGAGCTACCGCTGCGGTAGTTGAGATTGAGGCCTCCGCCCATCTCGGCGAAGAAGGCGACGGCGGCGATCTTGAGAAAGGTGCCCATGCGGAATGGACGGCCCATGAGATCGCGGGTTCGTCCCATGGCGGGAGAGATGCATTCGGTTGCGCTGAGTGGTCGCATAAGTGGGTGCGATGAGAGTACAGCAGTGGAATTGATTTGAACAGTGGAATTATGCGGGTGGATTCAGCCATGCGTCCCAGGCGGCGAGGGCGCGATCGCACTGGATGCGGTGGCGTTCTTTTTTGTCTCGTATGCGGCGGCGTAGGTCTTCTTCCAGTGGAGGCAGCAGGTCGAAGGTGATGTTGGCGGGTTGGAAGCGCTTGTTTTTTTCGGGATTGAGCGCGTGGGTGATGTAAAAGGAGAGGCTGCCGTTGGCCGAGGCGCGTGGGGCGGGGGTGGGCTGGGTGCCGTGGGCAAGGGCTGCGGCGTAGCGTCCGGCGAGCAGACCGCTGGCGATCGACTCGGTGTAGCCTTCTACTCCGCTTAGTTGTCCGGCAATCAAGATCGAGGGGTGGGCGCGGAGCTGGAGGGTTTCGGTGAGGAGGTTGGGCGCGTCGATGTAGGTGTTGCGGTGGATCTGGCCGTAGCGCAGGAAGGCGGCGTTCTCCAGGCCGGGGATGAGGCGAAGGACGCGCGCCTGTTCGCCGAACTTGAGGTGGTTCTGGAAGCCGACGAGGTTGTAGCTGTCGGCGCGGAGATTCTCCTGGCGGAGCTGGACGACGGCGTAGGGCCAGCGGCCGGTCTTGGGATCGGTGAGGCCGACGGGCTTCATGGGACCGAAGCGGAGAGTGTCGCGGCCACGGCGGGCCGTCTCTTCGATGGGGAGGCAGCCCTCGAAGTAGTGGACGGGAGTGGGCGCGGTGGGCGGGAGAGAAGCAGATCCCTCCACTTTGCTGCGGGATGACAACAAAGTGGGGGATGACAACAAAGAGAGAGCACCCGCTTCCCAAGGCTTTACGGGGACGGACTCGGCGGTGGTGAGGGCGTCGAGGAATCGGTCGTACTCCTCTTTGGTGAAGGGGCAGTTGATGTAGTCGGCGGTGCCTTTGTCGTAGCGGGCGGCGAAGAAGACGCGGTCCATGTCGATTGTGGTGGCGTCGACGATGGGCGAGATGGAGTCGTAGAAGGCGAGGTGGTTGGAGCCGGTGAGACGCTGGAGTTCGGCGGCGAGCGCGGGCGAGGTGAGCGGGCCGGTGGCGAGGATGGTCAGCGTCTCGGAATCGTCGGGATTGAGCGCGGTGACCTCTTCGCGGTGGATAGTGATGCGCGGCTCGGCACTGATGCGGGCGGCGACGCGGCGGGAGAACTCGATGCGGTCGACGGCGAGGGCGTGGCCGGCGGGAACGGCGGAGGCGTCGGCGTCAACGAGGAGGAACGATCCGGCTCGGCGCATCTCTTGCTTGAGGAGCCACGGGGCGGTGTTCTCCGACTCGGACTTGAGGGAGTTGGAGCAGACGAGTTCGGCGAAGTCGGCGGTCTGGTGGGCCTCGGTGGAACGGGTGGGGCGCATCTCGTAGAGGTCAACTTCGCAGCCGAGGGCGGCGGCTTGCAGTGCGGCTTCCGGGCCGGCCAGGCCTCCGCCGATGACTTTGATCTTCTTCATGCTTACAGGATAGGGGAAGGGCTGCTATTTGGAGAGTGCGGCGAGGTTGGCGAGGGGCTCGCCGGTGAGGCGCATGGTGGTCCACTCGGATAAGGGGATGGCGCCGAGGGAGTTGTAGAAGTCGATGGCGGGAGTGTTCCAGTCGAGGACGGCCCACTCGAATCGGGAGCAGCCCTCGGCGACGGCGATGGCGGCGACGGCGGCGATGAGGGCCTTGCCGATGCCGCGGCCACGGAAGACGGGGCGAACGAAGAGGTCTTCCAGAAAGATGCCCGCGTTGCCGCGCCAGGTGGAGTAGTTGTGGAAGTAGAGAGCGAATCCGGCGGGAGTGGGAAGGTTGTCGGTTGCTGGTTGCTGGTTGTCGGTTGAAGACAACTCGGCGATGAGGCAGTGGAAGCGCGGGGTGGGACCGAAGCCGTCGCGCAGGAGGTCGGCGGGTGTGGCGATGGCGGAAGCGGGTTCGCGTTCGTACTCGGCCAGCTCGCGGATGAAGGCGAGGATTTCGGGGATGTCGGCGGGGACTGCGGGACGGATGCGCATTGAGTTGCAGGTTGCAGGTTGCAGGTTGTCAGTTGAGGGCATGTGTTCTCAGTCGGCATGAGGTAGGATAGTGTGTTTTGCTTCGATCTCGCGGGCGAGATAGGCGGAGAGTCCGCCGAGCATCTTGCCGATTTCGAGGGAGAGAGCTTCGGCTGTAGTGAGCTTTGCGGCATCCCCAAAGCCAAGGCGTTTGGCGATGAGCAATTGAGTTTGCAACTCACAGTTGCTGCCCTCGGCTTGCTTGACGAACTGGCGGAAGTCTCGTCTGGTTCCGCGAGCTGAGCCTTCGGCGATGTTGCTTGGGATGGAGACAGCGGCGCGACGCATCTGCGAACTCAAGCCGTATATCTCTTGTTTTGGAAAGCCTGCGGCCGATTCGTAGATGAGAGCTGTGAGGTCGATGGCCTTGTTCCAAACATCCAGTTCGCGAAAAGTTTTTGCCACTGTGTTCTCCGAATGAGTTGACAGTTGTCCGTTGCAGGTTGTCAGTTGAAGACCGCGCGATCAGTTGCCATCATCTACCATCAAACAACAACTAACAACCTGCAATCGACAACCTGCAACTGCATTACCGGCGGGGGTGGTTGGAGGGGGCGTTGGGGTTGGCGGCTAGCCACTTGTCGAAGGGGATGGTGAAGGCGAAGAGTTCCTGTTTGCCATCGAGGGTGTGGATCATTTTGACGTAGAGCTGGGCGTGGAGGAGAGCGGGGTCGTCGACGCCCTTGATGTCGTAGAAGAGGTAGCCGGCGAGGGTGGAGTGGGCGTTGACGATGGTGCCCTGGAAGCCGAAGTCGTCGTCATCCTGGGTGATCTTCTTGTCGATGGGGGTGCGCTTGATGGGGATGGGGATGAGCGGGATGCGGATGGGCTGGGTGCTGTGCAGGGTGAAGATGCGTCGGTTGATCTCGTCTTCGGTGGCGGCGGGGAGGGTGTCGTTGGCTGCGGTGATGAACTGGAAGCGGGCGTCGTCGAGTTGGAGGGCGCGGTCGCCGTCGTTGGTGAGGATGACGCGGATGGGAAGAAGTCCGTGCTGGATGTAAGGCAGGCGGAAGAAGGCGCAGAGCTTGGGGTCGTCGCAGGGGTCGGCGGCGATAGTGAGGTGCTCGTCTGGGTGAGTGTCGTTTGCAGGGTAGGTGGCGGCGGACTTGGCGGGTGGCGCCGATTTGTGATCGGCAGCGCGAACGGTGAGGCAGAGGAAGGCTGCGGCTATGATGGGGAGCAACGCTGCGATGTGCGACCGGCGTGGGTTGTAATGCGCGCTCATGCTGGGTTGATTATCATCATCACGGATGCGGCGGTAAAGCTGGACGGTTGCGGGAGAGAGTGTAGAGACGATGGGGATGGCGCTGTATAGCTTGCTGCTGGTGGTGGGGCTGGCGGTGTGCTCGCCGTGGTGGCTGGCGCGGATGGTGCGCTATCGCGATGGGATGGGGCAGAGGCTGGGACGCGTTCGGGCGGAGCTGCGGGCGGCGGTTGCGGGGCGGCAGGTGGTGTGGGTCCATGCGGTGAGCGTGGGCGAGGTGCTGGCGGCCACACGGCTGGTTCGCGAGCTGGAAGAGAAGTTGGGGGATGGCTGGGTGGTGGTGGTCTCGACGACGACGGCGACGGGGCAGGCACTGGCGAAGGAGCGGTTTGGCGCGGAGAGGGTATTTTATTATCCGCTGGATTTTGCGTGGGCGGTGCGGGCAACTCTGCGGGCTTTGCAGCCGAAGCTGCTGGTGTTGATGGAGAGCGAGCTGTGGCCGCGGATGCTGGTGGAGTGCGGGCGCGCGGGCGTGCCGGTGGCGGTGGTGAATGCCCGGGTCTCGGATAGAAGCTATGCGCTGGGATTGCGGGCGCGGGCGGTTTGGGGGCGGGTGCTGCGCCGGGTGGATTTATTTTTGGCGCAGAGCGAGGAGGACGCGCGGCGGCTGGTGGCGATGGGGGCTCGCGTGGAGGCGGTGCGGGCGATTGGGAATTTGAAGTACGACGTGCGGGCGGCGAAGGCGAGTCGCGTGGCGGAGCTGATTCGAGAGGCGGCGGCGGGACGGCCGATTGTGGTGGCGGGAAGTACAGTCTCAAGCAAGCCGATGGATGATGAGGGTTCCCAGGACGAAGAGAACTTTCTAATTCAAGCATGGGAGCAAAGTCCCCGTCAGAATTTGGAGGCTTTGCTCGTGTTAGCGCCTAGGCATCCGGAGCGATTTGGTCTAGTTGAAGCGGTAGTTTTGGAGTTTTGTTATCTGAGGGCGAGCGATTGGAGCCATGCGTTCGCAGATGCCGCGTCGAAAGCGGTGATTGCTTACGGTTACAAGGCACCGAATTTTCTGCCAGGCAAAGAGGGCCGACTCGATGTGATTCTGCTGAATACGATTGGGGATTTGGCGGCGGTGTATGGGGTGGCGGATGTTGCGTTTGTTGGCGGAAGTTTGGTGCGGCGGGGCGGGCATAATCCTCTAGAGCCGGCGCAGTTCGGTGTGCCGGTGGTGATGGGGGCATCGTTCGAGAACTTCCGCGACGTGGTGGGGAAGATGATTGCGGAGGATGGGATTCGCATTGTGCAGGACAAGGATGAGTTGGAGACCGCGTTGGTCGAATTGCTGACGGATGGCGAGAAGGCGCGGGCGATGGGAGAACGCGGGCGGCGGGTGTTTGAGGAGCAGCAGGGAGCGACGGGGCGGGCGGTTGCGGCGTTGGTGGGGATGGTGCGACCGTGAGGGCGCGGCGGTGGTGGGGCTGGCCGCTGGTGCCGATCTATGCGGTGGGGCTGATGGCGCGGGATTGGCTGCGGCGGTTGGGATGGCTGCGGGTTCGGCGGTTGGAGTGGCCGGTAATCAGCGTGGGGAGTCTGTCTGCGGGCGGGGCGGGGAAGACTCCGGTGGTGATTGCACTGGCGGAGTTGCTGAATGGGCGTGGATGGCACGTGGACGTCCTGACCCGCGGATATGGACGAGACAGCAGCGATGCAAATTTGAAGGACTTTGCTGCTCAGGTGGTACCCGATCTCGACGATGCTGCATCGCGCTACGGAGATGAGCCGACATTGATTGCTCGCAAGACAGGAGTGCCAGTTTGGGTTAGCACAAATCGCTTCTTCGCTGGAAAGGGCGCGGAGGACTTTGCCACAGAGGACGTTTGGAATTTTGTGAGCGAGACAGAGGTTGAGGTCTGTGCGGCTGCGCCTGTACGCGGTGTGCATCTGCTGGATGATGGGTTTCAGCATTGGGGGTTGGCGCGGGCTGTGGATGTGGTGCTGGTGACGGAGGAGGATTTAGAGGAGGCGCTGTTGCCGGCGGGGAACCGGCGGGAGCCTCTGGGGGCGCTGCGGCGGGCGGATGTGGTGGTGCTGCGCGAGGCGGAGCGGGAGCAGGTGGAGGCGAGGGTTCGCGGGCTGATGCGCGCGGGCTCGGCGGTGTGGAGCGTGCGACGGGAGCTGCGGTTTACGGAGGGCGGGGCGGGAGCGAGGCCGTTGGCGTTCTGCGCGATTGCGCGGCCGGAGGGATTCTGGGCGATGCTGAAGGATGCGGGTTGCCAGTTGGCGGAGATCGTGGCGTTTGGCGATCATCATGCGTATGCGATGGTGGATATGGTACGGATGGTCGCGATGGCAAAGGAGTGCGGGGCGACGGGATTTATTACCACGGAGAAGGACACGGTGAAGTTGACGGACGCGATGATGGAGCGGCTGCGCGAGGTGGGGCCGGTGTGCGTGGCGGGGCTGACGGCGCGGTTCGAGAATGAGGCGGGTGTGGTGCGCGAGCTGGAGGCGCGCCTCCGGTGAGAGTGCTGATTGTGCGGATTGGGGCGATGGGCGATGTGCTGCACGCGATGCCGGCGGTGGCGGCTCTGCGGGAGATGCATCCGGAGTGGTTTATCGGGTGGGCGATCGAGCCGCGCTGGAGCGATCTGTTGCAGATTGCCGGGGACCCCAACGACCTGCAGCAGATCGAGGGACGCCATGATGCGCACGCGCTGGTGGACCGCTGGTACAGCGTGGCGGCGGGCGCATGGAAGCGGAGACCGATCTCTCTGAAGACGCGTTCTGAGGTCCATGTGCTGCGCGATGTGCTGCGCGGCGAGCGGTTCGATGTGTGCGTGGACATGCAGGGGGCGTTGAAGTCGGCGGTGGTGGGAAGGATGGCGGGGGCTGCTGTATTTGCAGGGGCGGCGAATCCGAGGGAGCGCATGGCGCGCTGGCTGTATGGGCAGAAGCTGGATGTGGTATCGACGCATGTGGTGGAGCAGGGGTGCGAGCTGCTGGGTGCGGCGGTGTGCGAGAAGTTGCAGCCGGCGCGCGTGACGCTGCCGATGGATGAGATGGACGAGCGGTGGGCTTCCGCGGAGGTGGGAGACAAGAGGTTCTGCCTGATCTCGGCGGGCGGGGGATGGGGAGCGAAGATATGGCCGGCGGAGCGGTTTGGACGTGTTGCGGCGGAGTTGGGACGGGCCGGCGTGCGTTCTGTGGTGAACAGCTCGCCGGCAGGCTTGCACGAGGCGGAGCGAGTGGTGGAGGCAAGCGAGGGATTTGCGCGCGCGGTGCCCTGCTCGGTGGGGCAGTTGATCGCGCTGGCGCGGCGGGCGGCGGTGGTGGTGGGGGGAGACACCGGGCCGCTGCATCTGGCGGCGGCGTTGGAGAGGCCGGTGGTGGCGATCTTTGGGCCGACCGATCCGGCGCGCAATGGGCCGTACGGAACACGCTCGCGGGTGCTGCGCGATGCGTCGAGCGCGACCAGCCACAAGCGGGTGGGTGAGGTTGAGGAGGGGATGTTGCGGATTGGGGTGGATGAGGTGGTGGCCGCGGCGATGGAGATGCTGGGGTAGTTGTCAGTTGCAGGTTGCAGGTTGCAGGTTGTTAGTTGCAGGTTGTCAACTAATGTGGATGAGAAGATTGAGTAGTAGGCGAAAGGCGAGCGGGCGAGCGTGAGCGGACGGACGGGTTGGCAGAGGATTGCGCGGCGGATACGGGTGCCGATGGGGTTTGCGTTTGCGGCGCTGTTTCTGTGGCTGGCACATCCGAGCTGGCGGACGATGGCGGTGAGCCTGGCTCTGGTGCTGCCGGGGCTATGGCTGCGCGGGTACGCATCGGGCTATGTGCAGAAGGATGCGGAGCTGACCACGACCGGGCCGTACGCGCACACAAGGAACCCGCTTTATCTGGGGTCGATGCTGATTGCGTTTGGATTTGCGGCGGCGGCGGCGAGTTGGTTGATTCTGGCCCTGCTGGCGGGGCTGTTTGCGGCGATCTATATTCCCACGATCCTGAGCGAGGAGGCGTATCTGCGCGAGCACTTCGCGGGCTTCGAGGCGTATGCGCGCGCGGTGCCGAGGCTGCTGCCGAGAGGCGCGGGCGCGGCGAAGGAGTTGGCGGCGGGCGATAAGGTCCTGGCGGGCGATGGGGCCGCAGCGAAGAATGGCTTCTCGGCGGAGCTTTACCGGCGTCACCGCGAGTACAATTCGGCTATGGGCGCAGCGGGCATTTATCTGGCGCTGGCGCTGAAGCTGCTGTTTTTTTCACGCTGAGAGTTGCAACCATCTTTCTTGTGCGAGCTGCGAACCATTGACTGGTCTGAATCTTCTGAATCGTCCCGCGGCTCTCTGCTCCAGCTTCAGGTTGGTGCGGCTTGCTCTCGCCATTGTGCTGCTTATGGCAACGCTGGCAGGGCTGTCCGGGGCCACGGGTGGAACTCAAACGGCGTGGGCGCAGTCGGTGCAGCCCGCGACGGTCCACATGGCGCAGATGGCGCAGGGGCAAGCGATGCAGCGTCCCATCCCAACGCTACAGCCTCCGGTTGCGGGCTATGCGTTTCCCGAGCGGCAGACGCTGACCTTTACCGTGGACTGGCGCGTGTTTACCGGAGGGACGGCGGTCTTTCATCTGGAAAAGCAGGGTGAGCAGTTGAAGGTGACGGCGACGGCGGACACGGTGGGCGCGGTGAATCTGCTGTTTCCGGTGGTGGACCGGTTTCAGTCGTCGATGGATACGAAGACGGGTTGCTCGGCGGGCTTCTGGAAGCAGGTGCAGGAGGGACGGCGAAAGGTCTCGACCGACCTGACGTTCGACTCGAAGACGGGCAAGCAGACGCAGATCGAAAAGAACCTGGTGAAAGGGACCGAGAAGGAGCAGACAGCGTCGATTCCCGCGTGCGTGACAGACTCGCTGTCGGGGATCTTCTATGCGGCGTCGCAGCGGCTGACGGTCGGGCAGGACGTTAGGTTCCCACTGGGCGACGCGATGCGCACGGTGACGGTGACGATGAAGGTGGAGGCTCGCGAGGAGATCAAGACCCCGGCGGGGACGTTCCAGACCATCCGGGTGCAGCCGACGGCCGAAGAAGGCGTGGTGAAGAACCGCGGCAACATCTGGATCTGGTACACGGACGACGCGCGGCATATTCCGGTGCAGATCCGGGCGCGGCTGTTCTGGGGGACGATTACCTTCCACCTGCAGAGCATGGAGGCGAAGTGAGTTGCAGTTAGCAGTTGAATTGGGCGCGTGGTTGCATGTAACTTTGACAGGGTTGTATGTGGAAGGTTTGCACCGTGGCGTACGCGAGATGGTCGCGCCGCGGCTGAAGTGCGAAGAGAGAGGGTTGGGAGAGAGCGATGAAGATTGAAGGGATGAGGATTGCGGGCGGGTTGGCGGCATGTCTTCTTGGTTTGGTAACGCTGGCGCAGCCGGGACGGCTGATGGCGCAGGTACCGGTTGCGGCACCGAAGCCGGCAGTGGCGCCGGGAACGGCGAGCATTCACGGGCACGTAACCAGCCCGCTGGGACAGGCGATCACAGAGGGTGAGGTGAGGTTGAGCACCGACCGGGACACGAATGCGACCAGCCGGAAGTGGGATTATACGTTCCCGCTCGACGCCGGCGGGGACTACAGGGGCACTGGCATCAAGCCGGGCAACTACCTTGGGGTCGTCTTGCAGAACAACAACACCGTGGACTTTATGCCTGCGCAGCTTGCGGCGGGAGAAGACAAGACGGTGGACTTCGACATGAGCCGCAAGGAGTACATCGACAAGATGAGCCCGGCCGAACGGAACAAGATGGAGCAAACGAGGAAGGCGAACGCCGAGATCATGGCGAAGAACGCCAAGATTGAGAATTTGAATGCGCTGCTGAGGCAGGCGCGCGCGGACACGGCGGCGGGCAACTATGCGTCGGCCATCAAAGCCATGACGGATGCAACCGTGGCCAAGCCGGATGAGGCGCTGTTGTGGGACACGCTGGGCGACGCTCAACTGGGCGAGGCGGTGGCGGCGAGCAACGCTGCCAAGGCGGCGAAGACGACCGACGCCTCGGTTCCGGACAAGCTGGCGGCGGCGGTGACCTCATACCAGAAGGCGCTCACCCTGAATGCCGCGGCGGCCAAGCCCAGCCCGGATGCTGCCGCGGTGGTGAACAACCAGCTTGGACAGGCGCTGGGCAGACTGGGCAAGACGCAGGATGCTTCGGATGCCTATGATGCAGCGGCCAAGGCAGACCCCAAGAACGCCGGGAAGTACTACTTCAACGAGGCGGTGACGCTCTATATTGCGGGCCTGACGACGGGCAAGGTAGACGGGATTGCCGAGGCGGCGGATAAGGCGATCGCAGCCGATCCGACCCGGGCGGAGGCTTACTACCTCAAGACGCAAGGGTTGGCTCCGCTGATTACGCAGACGCCCGATGGGAAGTTTGTCGCCCCTCCGGGCCTGGTGGAAGCCTGCAACAAGTATCTGCAACTGGCGCCGACGGGAGTTCACGCAGCGGATATGAAGGGCCTTATCGCGGGGCTGCAGGAACAGGTCCAGACAAACTACAAGGCGGCACCGACGCCCAAGAAAAAGTAGACTGTCGATGAAGGATGGAAACGGCCCCGGGCGAGAATCGTTCGGGGCCATTTTAGTGGAGCTAAGGCGGAGCGAGGAGTGTCGATGAGCGACGGGAAAGGCACTGAGCAGTGCTTTTTCGGGGGATGCGCGGTATGGTGGAGAGATGGGCGGAGAAACGGGGATGAGGCGGCGGCTGCCGCCGTGGGCGATGGGGCTGGCGATTGCGCCGCTGGGGTTCTACTACGGGTTCATCTCGACGGCGCTGCCGATTTTGTTGCGGTCGCGCGGAGTGTCGGTGGGGCGAATTGCGGAGATCTCGGCGGTGGGATTTTCGCCGACGTTCTGGGCGTTTCTGTTGTGTCCCATTCTGGATGTGAGGTTCAGCAAGCGGGCGTATGCGCTGACGTTCGCGGCAGTGGCTGCGGTTTGCCTGGGCGTATCGACGATGCTGACGGGGAACCTGGTGGCGTTTACCGCGGTGGTTACGGCGGGGTGCGCGGCGATCGTGATGTTCGGCAATACGCACGGCGGATGGATGCCGGACGTGATCGAGGACAAGCACTACTCGCAGGTGGGCGGGTCGAGCAACGTGGCGAACCTGGGCGCGGCGGGGCTGTTTGCGACGCTGGTGGTGGTGCTGGTGCGGACGCTGCATGCGCCGGTGGCGGCAGGTTTGCTGGGGCTGACGGTGATGGCGCCGACCGTGCTGCTGTTCTTTATTCCGCTGCCCAAGAAGAAGAGGCGAGGAGCGCGCGAGACGTTCAGCCATTTCTTCGGGGACCTGTACCGCGTGTGCCGGCGGCCGGGATGCGTGTTGGGGCTGATCTGCTTCGTATCGCCGACGGCATGCTTTGCGCTGACCAATTTATTTTCTGGTGTGGGGTCGGACTTCCATACGCCGGAGCGGTGGGTGACGGCGCTGAATGGGCCGGGGATGGCGATTGCGTGCTCACTGGGGTGCCTGGCGGGGATGTGGATTTGCGGACGGTTCCAGCGGCGGACGGTGTACGTGGTGAGCGGGTTCGGTGGAGCGGCGGCGGCGCTGGGGCTGATCCGCGCGCCGCATACGCTGTTGTTCTTTGCCGTGGGCGTGCTGGTGTACGACTTCTTTACCGGGATCAACTACACGGCGTTCACGTCATTGGAGTACGAGATTGTGGGGTCAGGGAACCCGCTGGCTTCGACCCAGTTTGCGCTGCTGTCGGCGAGTGCGAACCTTCCGATCAGCTACATGACGGCGGTGGATGGACACTTCCACACGACGCATGGGCTGGCTGGAATGCTGGCGGTGGATGCGGTGTCGAGCATCGTGGTGGGGACGGGGCTGCTGGTGGCGTTCCATCGGATTGCCATGCGAAAGAGGGGCAAGGTTGTTCCGGCGCTGGCAGGATAGATCAGACTGCGGGCGAGGCGAGCGCGTGGCGGAGCTGTTGAAGCTCTGCGGGGGAGAAGCGGCACTCCGTTAGCGCGCGGCAGTTGCTGCGCAGATGGCTGGGCTGCATCATGGCGGCAACAAGGGCGTCGATGCCGGTGCCGATGAGGATCGCGTTGAGGATGAGCTCGGGGAGCAGTTGAGGGTCGCGCGGATCAAGGCGGGCGCGCAGATCGGCGGGGAGAAGCGGGTCGCGGCGCAGGGCGTCGATGCGATTGCGGCAGTCGGCCACTCCGGTGACGCCGCCGAAGGGATGGTTTGCCACTATAAAAAGATCGCGCGGGAGAGGCTGCGTGAGGAAACCGAAGTTGTCGATGTCGCAGGCAAACTGCGCGGTTTGCAAAACGGCGGGGCGCTGGGCGAAGGTGGCGCGGATGACGTCGGGAGCGGCGGAGATGCCCGCCATGCGCACCTTTCCCTGCGACACCAGGCGCTCCAACTCGACGAAGAGGTCGTGCTGGGCGAGGACGCTGAAGGGTGCGGCGTGCATGAGGAGGATGTCGACGTAGTCTGTTTGCAACTCACGCAGGCTGGAGTCAAGACTGGCGCGAAGGAGCGGGACGGAGAACTGGTTGGCGGTGAAGAGCTCGGCGGAGTGCGCGCGCGCGACGCCTCGCAGGCCAGGGAAGAGCGAGACGGCGGCGCGGGCAAGCGGCCTGAGAGAGTGCTTCCAGGTGCGCGGGGCGGGCAGAATGCCGAACTTGGTGCAGAGGACAACCTGGGCGCGGCGGGGACGGCAGAACTCTCCGAGGAGAGACTCGGATGCGCCGTATCCGTAGGAGCGCGCGGTGTCGAAGAAGTTGATGCCCGCGTCGTGTGCGGCGGCCAGAGCGGCAAGGGACTGGCGGCGGGAGGCGCTGCCCATCATGGCGGCACTGCCGAGACCGAGGACGGAGAGCGCGGGGCCACCGACGGGAAGAGAGACGTAACGCATACCTGGACAACTTTAACACGCTGCAGGCAAGACGCGGGTTGATTGGGGCGGTCGCGGCGCGGCGGGATGCGCGTTGACTCGGGGTGCGGGGTGGGATATTCTGGAAGCTCGCGCAGTCTCGCGTCTGCACGTCTGCGGTATGGTTTGCCCGGTTGAGGGCAGAGCTTGTGCAGCTGATTGAGCAGGATGGGACAGATCGTGGCGGAGATAGGGAACGGATAGACCGGGAGCAGCCTTGCTGGAGCGACTGGCCCGAACGCACCCACACAACCACAGGCAATGCTTGCACAGGCAATGCGCGACATCCAGGCGGTAAGACGTTTGCGCAGGGAGCGAAGTTTGGCTCAGGGCTGTCGTCTGGCTCAGGGCTGTCGTTTGGCTCCGGTGCTTTGCGCTGTGCCGATTGGCCTGGAGCAAGGAAGATTGGCGTTCCGCCGCGAGGGTTGGCGGAGTGCATGGAAGTACAACGCAGGACGCAGTCATCTTCTTCCGTACGACGCCGGACTGGTTGGGAATTGGCCGCCGATTGATTGGCGATTTGCAGCAATCGATTGCGACGATCAACGACGACAAGGAAGACGGCAGAACCAGGGAGTAACGCGAGCACTATGAATAACACGACAACAATTCCGAGCGGGAAAGATATCCAGCGCAAGTGGTTTGTGCTGGACGCCGCGGGCAAGACGCTGGGCCGGCTTTCGACGCAGGCGGCGTCGATCCTGGCTGGCAAGAACAATGTGCTGTATACGCCGTACATCGATGTGGGCGACCACGTGATTGTGGTGAACTGCGAGAAGATCGTGCTGACCGGGATGAAGGCGGACAAGAAGCTGTATCGCCGGTACACGGGATTCCCCGGCGGGCTGCGGGAAGAGTCGTTTGTGAAGCTGCTGGCGCGGCGGCCAGAGGCGATTGTGGAACAGTCGATCAAGGGGATGCTGCCGAAGTCGAAGATGGGGCGTCAGATGGCGACTAAGCTGAAGGTGTACAAGGGGCCGCACCATCCGCACCTGGCACAGCAGCCGATCGCGCTCGAAGGCAAGGCGTAGAGATTTTTTCAGCATGGGGAGTGAACCCATGCGCGGCCAGTGGCCGACACAGCAAGTTCTAAGGAGCAACATGGCGGATTTGGTTCAGTACTACGGAACGGGGCGGCGCAAGTCGTCGATTGCGCGCGTTTTTCTGCGTCCCGGCAGCGGGAAGTTTACGGTCAACAAGAAGGAATGCGACGTGTACTTTGTGACCGCGCAGCAGCGGGCGGCAGTGCGGCGGTCACTGGGGATCGCCGACATCGGCGAGACCTTCGACGTGATTACCACGGTGCGCGGTGGCGGAGTGATGGGCCAGGCCGACGCGGTGAAGCTGGGCATTGCGCGGGCGTTGATGGAGTTCAACCCGGAGCTGCGCAAGACGCTGAAGGCCGAGGGACTCGTCACCCGCGACTCGCGCGGCAAGGAACGCAAGAAGTACGGACAGAAGGGCGCGAGAGCGCGGTTCCAGTTCTCGAAGAGATAGTTGTCAGTTGCAGGTTGCAGGGTGTCAGTTGAAAGACGAGCATCACCCCCGGACTGGAGACGGTCCGGGGCACGGAATTGAATCTCCCGTACGCGGGATAAATCCAGGCACCAGGGCTGATTTTTTAGAACAGACTTCTGGCTGCCTTCACTAAGGAGCTAACTTGGCAAATATTACGATGAAGGAACTGCTCGAAGCCGGCGTCCATTTCGGGCATCAGACGAAGCGCTGGAACCCGAAGATGAAGGAGTACATCTTCGGCGAGCGCAATGGGATTTACATTATCGACCTGCAGAAGACGCTGAAGATGTTCAAAGAGGCGTCGAAGTTTATCACGGAGCTGACCAGCACGGGCAAACTGGTGCTGTTTGTCGGCACCAAGCGGCAGGCGCAGGACGCGGTGGCCGAAGAGGCGAAGCGCTGCGGGATGCCGTACATCAACAGCCGCTGGCTGGGCGGGCTGCTGACGAATTGGATTACGGTGCAGAAGTCGGTGAAGCGGCTACAGGAGCTGGACGACATGTCGACCGACGGGCGCTACGAGCTGCTGACCAAGAAGGAAGTCATCAAGCTGGAGCGCGAACGCAAGCACCTGTCGGTGAACCTGTCGGGCATCAAGACGATGAAGCGGCTGCCGGACGCGCTGTTTGTGGTGGACTCGAACAACGAGGCCATCGCGGTGGCGGAGGCGCGCAAGCTGGGAATTCCAGTGGTCGCGGTGGTGGACACGAACTGCGACCCGACGCTGGTGGACTATGTGATTCCGGGCAACGACGACGCGTTGAGGGCGATCCGGCTGTTCACGTCGAAGATTGCGGACTCGGCCGCCGAGGGCGTGCAACTGGTTTCGGAGAAGGCGTTCGAGACTGAGATTGCGGACGTGGAGCAGGTTGAGGTTGCGCCGGAGTTGGTTGGCGAAGAGGGCGAAGAGGGCGAGATCGATGCGACCGAGATCCACGAGTCGGCGGGCCTGGCGGCGGATTCGGTCGAAGACGTTGTGGACGACGAGAACGTCGACCTGAATGCCGTGCTGGGCGGAAACGTTCGCAAGGCACCAGCGGCTGCCACCGAACCCGAAGTAGAGACGGAGCCAGAACACATCGCGACCGGCGCATAGGACTTCATCTTCTCAAGAGGAGAGCGTGGAGACCGGCGTGAGCAGAACCACAGTGAATGTCCCTCGAAGCCACAGACTCTGAGTGGATTTTTCCTAAAGAAAAATCCACCCTGCATACGTTCGAGAAGGTAACGCCTACTGTGGGTCTGCTCTGCAACCCGCTCCACGCTCTTGCTGCGTGAGGAGCTGAACGCGAGACGGGATTCAATTACGGATTTGTTGACGAGGAGAAGAAGAGGACAATGACGACTGAAGCAGCTGTGAAGATCGATGCGAAACAGGTGAAGGAACTGCGCGAGAAGTCCGGCGCGCCGATGGGCGACTGCCTGAAGGCTCTACAGGAGGCGAAGGGCGAGATGGAGGCGGCGTTCGTGGTGCTGCGCAAACGCGGCATGGCGACGGCGGCCAAGAAGGCCAGCCGGACGACCAACGAGGGCGCGGTGGGGACGTACATCCACGCGGGCGGGAAGATCGGCGTGCTGGTGGAACTAGACTGCGAGTCGGACTTTGTGGCGCGCACGGACGACTTCCAGGAGCTGCTGCGCGACGTGGCCATGCACATTGCGGCGGCCGACCCGCGGTTCATCGGGCGCGACGAGGTGACGGCGGCGGACATTGAGCGCGAGAAGGACGTGTACCGCGCGCAGGCCGCGGCGACGGGCAAACCGCCAGCGGTGATCGAGAAGATTCTGGAAGGCAAGCTGGGCAAGTTCTACGAGGAGTTCTGCCTGCTGGACCAGCCGTTCATCAAGGACCAGACGCAGACGATCGCGCAGATTGTGGCGGCCAAGGTGGCCAAGCTGGGCGAGAACATCACGGTGAGGCGGTTCGCGCGCTTCAAGGTGGGCGCGGCGGAGTGGACCGTGGCGCAGACCAAGGCGGCAGAGACGCCGCAGGGATAAGGCTCCCGGAGATTCGAGCAAAATGTGGGGCCCGGACGAATAAGTCCGGGCCTTTACTTTTTCATACGCAATTTGATTTAGGATTTGTGCGTAAGGCGATGCGTGGGCGGCGGTTGGCGCATCTGAGATAGTGGTGTATCGAGTTGGCGTGTTCGGCGAGGGAGAACAGACAAAGTCGAGATTTGTGTGAGAAATTGGCGGGCGTCTGTGGACGGCGAAGTTCATTGGGGTCCTTCGACTTCGCGCTGCGCGCTCCGCTCAGGATGACGGTCATTAGCGAATTGAGGAGTGTCAATATGGAACTGGGAATGGTTGGGCTGGGGCGGATGGGGGCTAGCATGGTGCGGCGGCTGGCGCAGGCGGGGCACCGGTGCGTGGTCTACGACATGTCGGCGGAGGCCGTGGCGTCGGTGGCGAAGGCAAGGGGCGCGGTGGGCACGGGCTCGCTGGCGGAGTTTGTGAAGACGCTGGCGAGGCCGCGCACGGTGTGGCTGATGGTCCCGGCGGGGGTGGTGGATGAGACGCTGAAGAAGCTGGTGCCGCTGCTGGAGACCGACGACGTCGTCATCGATGGCGGGAACTCGTATTATCACGACGACATTCGGCGGGCCGCGGAGCTGAAGGCGAAGGGCATTCACTATGTGGACACGGGAACGAGCGGCGGAGTGTGGGGATCGGAGCGCGGCTACTGCCTGATGATCGGCGGAGATAAGGAGGTGGTGGCGCGGCTGGACCCGATCTTCCGCAGCCTGTCGCCGGGGATGGGTGAGATTGCGCAGACGCCGGGGCGCGCGAGGCTGAGCGGGACGGCGGACCAGGGCTATCTGCACTGCGGGCCGAGCGGCGCGGGACACTTTGTGAAGATGGTCCACAACGGGATCGAATACGGGATGATGGCCGCGTACGCGGAGGGGCTGAACATTCTGCGCCACGCCAACGAGGGCAAGCAAGCGACCGCGCTGGATGCGGAGACGACTCCAATGCGGAATCCGGAGTTTTATCAATATGACTTGAATCTGCCGGATATCGCAGAGGTGTGGCGGCGGGGAAGCGTGATCTCGTCGTGGCTGCTGGACCTGGCGGCGCAGGCGTTGATCGATAGCCCGGACCTGGCGAAGTTCGCCGGACATGTGTCGGACTCCGGCGAGGGGCGGTGGACGATCCGCGCGGCGATCGACGAGGCGGTGCCAGTGCCGGTGCTGAGCGCGGCGCTGTATGAGCGGTTCAGCTCGCGGGGTGCGGACGACTTTGCGGATAAGATGCTGTCGGCGCTGCGCTACCAGTTCGGCGGCCATCTGGAGAAGACTGGCGACGAGAAGGAGAAGGGTTGATGGCTGGAACGCGTTCGGATGCGCTGGTGGTCTTCGGAGTGACAGGGGACCTGGCGCACAAGCAGATATTTCCCGCGCTGTATGCGATGGAAAAACGCGGGGCGCTGAATGCTCAGGTGATCGGCGTGGCGTTCCCAAAGTGGAGCTTGGAGCGGCTGCGGCGGCGCGTGGCCGACAGCGTCCAGCACGCGGCGGGCGGGGGGCCGAAGAACAACGGCGACCGGCGCGCGCTGGATTCGTTGCTGTCGCGGATTAAATACGTGAGCGGGGACTACACGGAGCCGGCGACGTTTGCGGCGATCAAGCAGGCGCTGAATGGCGCGCGGCGGCCGGCGCACTACCTGGCGATTCCGCCGGCGCTGTTCGAGACGGTGATCCGTGGGCTGGGCGCGGCGGGGCTGGCGCGGGACGCGCGCGTGATTGTGGAGAAGCCGTTTGGGCGCGACCTGGCGTCGGCGCGGGAGCTGAACCGGGTGGCGCACGCGGCGTTTGCGGAGGACTCGATCTTCCGCATTGACCACTTCCTGGGCAAGGAGGCGATCATGAACATTCTGTACTACCGGTTCGCCAACTCCTTCCTGGAGCCGATCTGGAACCGCAATTATGTGGCCAGCGTGCAGATCACGATGGCGGAGAACTTCGGTGTGAAGAAGCGCGGTGCATTCTACGAGACGGCAGGCTGCCTGCGGGACGTGATCGAGAACCACCTGTTCCAGATTGTGGCGCTGCTGGCGATGGAGGCGCCGTCGAGCAGGGACTTTGGAGCGGTGCAGGCGGAGAAGGCCAAGGTCTTTGAGGCGATGCTGCCGCTGAAGCCGGAGGACCTGGTGCGCGGTCAGTACGCGGGCTATCGCAAGGAGGCTGACGTGGCGCGCGACTCGGATGTGGAGACGTTCTGCGCGCTGCGGCTCACTATCGACTCGTGGCGATGGGCGGGCGTGCCGTGGTTTTTGCGCTCCGGCAAGTGCATGGCGACGACGGCGACGGAGATCCTAGTGGAGCTGAAGCCAGCGCCGCAGCGGCTCTTTGCCGACTCGATGCCGAAGCATGGGCGGGCGAATTATCTGCGCTTCCGGCTGTCGCCGGACGCGGCCATCGCGCTGGCGACGCGGGTGAAGACTCCGGGGAAGGAGTTCGTGGGGGAGCAGCAGGAGCTGTTCCTGTGCGAGGAGTTGGCCGGGCAGGAGATGCCCTACGAGCGGCTGCTGGGCGATGCCATGCGCGGCAATGGAGCGCTGTTTACACGGCAGGACGCGGTGGAGGCTGCGTGGGCGGTGGTCAATCCGGTGCTGAAGAAACACGATCGTGCGCACGCGTACAAACGCGGAAGCTGGGGGCCGAAGGCGGCCGACGCGCTGCTTGGGCCCGGAGGGAGCTGGAACAATCCGGGAGCGGATGAGTGCGGATGCTGAGCACGATTCAGGGAGGGAAGTGGCGCTCTATCCCGCGGCCACGAGGCGACCGGCGCGGCTGACGATGGAGAGGCGCTCGCTGCTGAGGATGCTCTTGGCCTGAGCCTTGGCGTGGTTGGCCCAGGGACCGACGGGGTCCAGGCGGACGTAGGTGAGCCAGTGGCGCAGGGAACGGCGGCGATGGCCCTGACGCTCGTAGGCGAGGGCGAGGTTGTAGTGCGCGTCGGCGTACTGCGGGACGAGCGCGATGGCGCGCTGGTAGGCGGCGATGGCGTCGTTGAGGCGCTTCATCTCGTCGAGCACATTGCCCAGATCGAAGAAGGCGAGGGCGTAGTCGGGGTCGGCCTCGGTGGCGCGGCGATAGAGCTGTTCGGCCAGGGTGAACTCGCGCAGGTTGTAGTGGATGGTTCCGAGGTTGATGGCCGCGGCGGCGTAGGCCGGGCGCATGGCGAGGATCTGGCGATAGAGATCGGCGGCCTGGGAGATGGTGGCGGGGACCTCTTCGAGATGTACCGCGCGCTGAAAGAGCTCCTGCACGTCGGGCTCGGGCGAGGATGCGTGCGTGGCGGAGCCTACGATGCTGAGCTGGCGCCTGGTTCCGGCCTCGAAGTCGAAGGCAAGCTGGCGGGTGACGGGATCGACCAGCGCGCCGTTGTGGCGGAAGCTGAGGTGAGTGCCACGGCCTACCGCGCTGGCTTCGGTGAAGGGGTTGCCCATGCCGGCGGCGCGGCGCATGGCTTCGACCGACTCACGGATGCTCTTGGCGGAGATGCGCGTGGCACGCAGCGTGCGCAGAGTGCGCAACTGGGCGAGGTCTTCAAAGGAGTAATTTTCGTTGGCGGGAATCAATCCTGCTTGCTCCCACGCGGTCAACTGGCGCGCTCGCAGGTGCAGGATTCGAAGGACGTCTTGACGGCTGTATCGGGTCACGTGTAGGTCTCGACGGGAACCGTTCCCATGCATCTGTTGCGAGTATGCAAGCTGCGCGCGCGACAGGCAAGGGCGTTCACGGGTTGTTCATCAAATACTCGTGGATATCGTGTACCAAACGAGGTTCCACCTGCAATGAGCTGTGGATTTCGTTGGCTGGGGAAGAGGCGAGCAAGTGCAAGTACGAAATACGGAGATTCTGGCTGAGCCAGAATGACGGTTCTCAATGGGTACCCGCTGAGAATGACAACTTCGGGGGTGGTGGCGACACTTGCTGAAAATTAGCTATTGACAGATTCAGGTTGGCAGTGCAAACTGGTTTTCGTAAATGAAAAACGACCCGGAGGAGATGAAGGTGGACCAAATTGAAAAGCTAGTGCGGCGGCCCGTTCTCTATAACAACGTCGATGGCGTGGGCGAATTGGGCCTCGGATTATTCGGCCTGGGTTGCGGGTTGCTTGACTGGTTGCAGATACGCAACCCGGCAAACTACATCTGGCACAGGTGGTGGGGAATGTTGTGGTTTTGGTTGATCATCGCTGTCATCTACTACGGCACCAAGGCGATCAAGACGCACATCACCTATCCGCGCACCGGATTCGTGGAGTACCGCAAAAGAAAGAGCGCGTGGTTGTCTGCGCTCGTTCTCGGCTGCGCTACGGCATTGCTGGCCGCATGGTGTGCCACCTTCGCTGCCCGATCTCACTGGAATATCGGCGGTCCATACTGGGGCATGACGACGCCCGCCGCTCTCCTGGGGCTGCTTTATGCCGGTGCCTATGCCTATAAGATTGCCGGAGAAATTCGATGGAAATGGGCCGTGGCAGCGGCGATGGCGATCTGCTCTGTAGTGATTGCGATGCTTCCAACGGGAGTGATCGGAGTAGTGGCGGGGAGTACTTCAGACTTCACCACACTTCCCGCAAACTACAGGGCATGGATACTTACCATCACGGTCTATGGCGCGATCATGTTGATCTCCGGCGGGATCAGCTTCGTGCTCTACATGCGTCATACGCAACCGGCGGCGGAGACGGCGAAATGAACCGGACAACACAAAAGATTGCGGAACTGGACCGCGTGATTCACGAGCCGGGGCGGCTGATGATCGTTGCGCTGCTCTCTGCTGTGGAGCAGGCTGACTTCCTCTATCTGCAGCACGAGACAGAGATGAACAAGGGAACTCTGTCGAGCCATCTCTCGCGGCTGGAGGAGGTGGGATACATCGAGGTGGTGAAGACCTATCGCGGCAAGATTCCGCAGACGCTGCTGAGTTTAACCGCGGAGGGACGCCAGGCATTTCAACAATACCGGCGCAGGATGAAAGAGGCGCTGTAGGAACGCTGGGCACTATTGCAGTTGCAGAGACAATGACGCGGCTATAGACTAAGTCTACTGAACTAAGTCTACGGGAGATGGATCAATGGAGACGGTAAATATACATGAGGCGAAGACGCAGCTTTCACGGTTGGTGGAGAAGGCAGCGGGCGGGGAGCCATTCGTGATTGCAAAGGCGGGAAGGCCATTGGTGAAGGTGACAATGCTGGATATGCCGAAGCGTGCGAAGCGGCTTGGGTTTATGTCCGGAGAGATCGATGTGCCGAAGGATTTCGACAGCATGGGTGCGGGTGAGATCGAGCAACTCTTCGGAGCGGCGGAGTGAAATATCTTCTCGATACGCATCTGTTGCTGTGGGCTGCCGGACAGCCTGAGCGGCTGTCGAAGCAGGCGCGAAGACTGCTCTCCGATCCCGGGAATGAGCTTCTATTCAGTGCGGCAAGCCTGTGGGAGATTGCGATCAAACGGAATCTTGGGCGAGCAGATTTCAAAGTGGAACCGCGTCTGCTTCGGCGTGGCCTGCTGGACAATGGGTATCGTGAGCTTGCGATTACGAGCGCGCATGTCCTGGAACTGGATGCGCTCCCGGCGCATCACAAGGATCCGTTCGATCGGATTCTGGTTGCGCAGGCACTCTCCGAGGGAATTACTCTGCTTACCGTGGATCCAATGGTGGCGAAGTACCCAGGGCCTATTCAGAAGGTGTAACGGCCTTATAGAACTCGCTGCGCTTGATATCAGAAGATAATCCGCTCTAAACTTGAACGCACAAGAAATATCTCCCAAAAAGGAGTCAACTAACTACATGGATAGATTTCTTCTCTTAATTAGTGGCGCTTCAGCTCTTGGTTCTCTGATTGTTATGGCTGTTTATACGAGTCTGACCTACAAAATGTTGAAGGAAAACGAGAAGGCGGTATCGCTTTCAGAGTTGCAGATACGTTCCCAGAGCCGACCCTACATTGCTATCCGTTCATTGTGTCGGCCTGCTTCACCTATGTTCCAACTGTCGATTGCGAACACTGGTCATTCTGCTGCAAAGAATCTCAAACTATCCATTTCGCCTGACTTTCACCGTTTTGGAATCGACAAAGACGAGGAATCTCTCCAGAACCAACCGATCTTCAAATATCCGACTGAGTGCTTTCCACCAGGGATGGAATTGATTTATGACCTCAGTCTCAGCTATGAGCTTAATCGTCCGGAGCTAGCCAAGATCAGTCCAAAACTATTTACCGTCACAGCTGTATATGCAAGCGACGTGGAATCTTACGAAGAAAAAACAGTGATTGATTTGGCCGTGTACGGTAAGACTACCATTGGATCCTACGGCCCTATTTACGAACTGATGCAGATCAAAGATAACTTGAAGGATATTGCTGAAACACTAAGACACTTTGGTCCAAAGGAAGATTAGGGCCGGTAGAACTCGCTGCGCTTGCGGCTGTATAGGACGTAGATGACCAGGCCGATGGCGAGCCAGATGAAGAAGCGGAGCCAGGTTTTGGCGGGGAGGCCGGCCATCAGAAGAATGCAGAAGAGGACGCTTAGGATCGGGATGATGGGGCCGAAGGGGACGCGGAAGCCGCGGTGGCGCGTGGGGTCTTTATAGCGCAGGACGACGACTCCGGCGGAGACAAGGACGAAGGCGAAGAGCGTGCCGATGTTCGACATCTCGGCGAAGGTGCCTACGTCGAAGATGCCGGAGGGGATGGCGACTAGGAAGCCAGCGACCCAGGTGGCGAAGGCGGGCGTGCGGAAGCGGGGATGGACACGGCTGAAGACGTCGGGCAGCAGGCGGTCGCGCGACATGGAGAACCAGACGCGGGCCTGGCCGAGCTGAAAGACCAGGATCGACGAGACCATGCCGACCAGCGCGCCGAGCAGCACGGCGAGGTGGACGAAATGCAGCCTGTGACCTCCCGGCAACAGAGAGACGCGGCGGAGTGCGTTGACGACTGGAGCGCCATCGCCCGCGACCGAGCGCCAGGGGACGATTCCGGTCAGGACTACGGCGACGCCGACGTAGAGAATAGTGCAGACGATGAGCGTGGCGAGGATGCCGATGGGCACGTCGCGACGGGGGTTCTTGCACTCCTCGCTGGCAGTGGAGACGGAGTCGAATCCGATGTAGGTGAAGAAGATGATGGAGCCGCCGGCGAGGACGCCCGTCCATCCGTTGGGCGAGAAGGGGTGGTAGTTTGAGGGATGGATAAAGCTGGCGCCGAAGCCGATGAAGAGCAGGATGGCCGCGATTTTAATCAGCACCATGATGTTGTTGGTGCGCGCCGACTCGCGGATGCCTCGGACCAGAACGACGGTGAGCAGAAGGACGACGAGGAAGGCGGGGATGTCGAAGCCGGCGTGCCATCCGGGAGCGTAGATTGTGTTGCCGGCGAGGTCCTGCAGACCGAGTGGAAGGTAGGCGGGCGAGAGCCACTTGGGGGAGAGATGCAGGCCGAGCCAGTCCAGCAGATCGACGATGTGGGCTGCGAAGCCGACACTGACGCTCATGTTGGAGAAGGCGTACTCGAGGATGAGGTCCCAGCCGATGATCCATGCGATAAGCTCGCCCATGGTGGCGTAGGTGTAGGTGTAGNNTGATCCAGGCCACCAGTTCGCCAAGGGTGGCGTAGGTGTAGGTGTAGGCAGAGCCGGCGATGGGGATCATGCTGGCCAGTTCGGCGTAGCAGAGGCCGGTGAGGGCGCAGACGATGGCTACGAGGACGAGCGAGAGCGCGATGGCTGGGCCAGCGCCGGGACGGCCGGCGACGGCGCCGCTGCTGTGGTGCAGGAGGCCGAGGATGAGATCGACGACGGGCGAGTCTGCCCACTTGGCGAGCGTGGCGGGATTGCCGCCAATGGCGACGCCGATGACGGTGAAGATTCCCGAGCCGATGACGGCCCCGATGCCCAGGGCGGTGAGCGAGACCGGGCCGAGAGATTTGCGCAGCGCACGATCGGGCCGCTGGGAATCGGCGATCAGCTTGTCGATGGACTTGGTGGCGAAGATTTGCCTGGGCAGAGGCGAACTCCTGAATAGAGCGCGGCCAAAGGAGCAGAAGCAATCGGAGATGTGGCGGCGCTGCCGCGAAGAGTGCGCGGCTGGCTCCCACCCATTCCGCGACGAACGTGGAATGGATGGGGCACCCGAATCTCAGAGTTGCGAAGAAGCGTTAGCGCTTGGTCTTGCCGCGCGCGGCCTTCTTGACCTTGGCCTTGTTCTCGCCGCGCGCGCCGATGCGTGGGCCTTTGGGTGGAGCGGCCTTGCGTGCTGCGCGCTTGATCTTCTTGCGCTCGATTTTATCGGTGATGCTGGATGTGTCTGCCATGAGTGGTGTGTGCTTTCCTGAAGAGAAGATAGGTTGGAGGCGTGGTTAGAGAGCTTCGAGCTGGGCGAACTTTTCGACCAGTTTTTTTACGCCGTGCTGTTGAAATTGTACTGTAATCTTCGCGTCGTCCCCATCGCCCTCGCGGCGAAAGACGGTGCCGACGCCGTATTTGGGATGACGGACGCGCGCGCCCTGGCGCAGGCCGACCTTGCCGGTGGGGGCGGGAGGGTCGAGCTTGGGCTTGGTAAACTGCTGGGCGATGGGGACCTTCTGGCCGCGCGCGGCGAAGAAGCTGGCGATGTTGTCGATGGAGCTGCCGTTGGCGGCGGGGCGCGCGATGGGGCGCGAGCCGGGTGCGATGCGCGTGGTGGAGAACTTGCCGGCTGCGGCGCGGGAGGTTGCACGGCCTGAGGCTGTCTGATCTTCGTCCTCGTAGCTGTAGTGGGGCTCGACTGCATCGCCGGCGTTATTTGCGGCGTGGCCGAAGCGATTGTGCTGCGGGTAGGGCGTGGCGTAGGCGGAGCCGGAGAACTGGGGCTGCGCGGCGGGACTGCCGAGGTCTTCGATGAGGCGCGCGGGAACCTCATCGAGGAAGCGCGAGGGGATGCTGGCGTCGGGCATCTCGGAGCCGTAGCGGCGGCGGTAGCGGGCGCGCGTGAGGACGAGCGTGTCCATGGCGCGGGTCATGCCGACGTAGCAGAGGCGGCGTTCCTCTTCGAGGCCGGTGGGATCGAGCAGCGAGCGCGAGTTGGGGAAGAGGCCTTCTTCCAACCCAGCGAGAAACACGAGGGGAAACTCAAGGCCCTTGGCGGCGTGCAGCGTCATCAGGGTGACGCGGGCATCGGAGCTGTAGGAGTCGGTGTCGGAGACGAGGGCCGCGTGGTCGAGAAAGTCGGAGAGCGTTTCGCCGCGCTCCTCGGCGTCCTGCGCGGCGTTGGCCAGCTCGCGGAGGTTCTCGATGCGGGAGAAGGACTCGGGCGTGGCCTCGTCTTCCAGCGCGCGGATGTAGCCCGAGCGGTCGTTGAGGAACTTGATTAGTTCGGGAAGAGTTGCGGGGTCGCCGGGAGCGCGGAATCCTTCGCGGATGGCGGGCGAGGCTTCGCCATGGCTGTCCATAATGATTTCGGCGGCGCGGTTCGCGGGGTCTTGCGTGGTGCTGGCGGCGTGGTGCTTGCGAGCGGCGGATTTTTTCAGGACGACTGGGGCGAAGGGATTGAAGTGGGCAGAGTCGATGGGTCCAGTCGCGCTCTCGGCGGCGATGGCGGGGATTGCCTTTGCTGGGCCATCGTCGAAGCCGAAGTTGAAGCTGGTGTCTGGCGCGGATTCCGTGACGATTGCTGCATTTGTAATTGGTTCAGTTGCAAATTCTTCGGGATTGAAGTTTGCGGTGGATTCTTGATCATTCTGAGTTACAAATTCAGAGGAGTTGTTTTCGGGAGCCAGGTCGGCGGCGAGTTTGGCGGCGAAGCCGGGGCCGAGCATGGCGCGGGCGTCTTCGATGAGGCGGCGGAAGTTGGCGAGTGCGACGAGTGCGCGCGCGGGCAGAAGCTGGTCTTCGGTGGCGCGGGCGATGGCGTCCCACGAGCTGATGCCGGTGGTGAGAGCGATGCGCTCAATCACCTCCATCGTGGTTTTGCCGATGCCGCGCGGAGGCGAGTTCACCACGCGCGCGAGCGCGAGGGAGTCGTGCGGGTTGAGGACCAGTTTCATGTAGCTGAGGATGTCTTTAACTTCGGCGCGATCGTAGAAGGAGAATCCGCCGACCATGTGGTACTGGATCTGATAGCGGCGCAGGGCCTCTTCCACGAGGCGCGACTGCGCGTTGGTGCGGTAGAGGACGGCGCATCGAGGCGCGTTTTCAGTGGGGCTGCTGTCTGCGGCGCTCAGGTATTGCTGGATGCGGTCGGCGATGAAGAGGGCTTCGTTCTCGCCATCGGGCGCTTCGTAGAAGCCGATCATGGAGCCGCCCTCGCGCGTGGTGAAGAGGGTCTTGCCCTTGCGCTGGGTGTTGTTGGCGACGACGGCGGATGCGCCTTCGAGGATGATCTGCGTCGAGCGATAATTTTGTTCGAGGCGGATGGTGCGGACGTTTGGGAAGTCCTTCTCGAACTCCAGAATATTTTTGATGTCTGCGCCGCGCCAACTGTAGATGGACTGGTCCTCGTCGCCGACGACGCAGACGTTGCGCGCGGGGCCGGCGAGGAGCTTCATCAGCTCGTACTGCGGGCGGTTGGTGTCCTGGTACTCGTCGATGAGGATGTATTTGTAGCGGCGGTTGTAACGCTCGCGCACCTCGGGGACGACTTTGAGCAGGCGCACGGCTTCGAGCAGAAGGTCGTCGAAGTCGAGCGCGTTGGCCTTGAGAAGCTCCTTGCGGTAGATCTCGAAGATGTGCGCGATCTTCTCTTCCATCGGATTCGTCGATGCGAGGAAGTATTCCTGCGGATCAATCATGTGGCTCTTGGCCCAACTAATGCGGCCGAGGGCGACGGAGGGCTTGAGCTGTTTGTTATCGAGGCCGAGGCGCTTGAGGGCGGTCTTGACGACGGCCTGCTGATCGACTTCGTCGTAGATGGCGAAGGTGCGTGTGAGGCCGGAGCTGGCGCCGCCGCTGGCGGAGGGAATGCGCAGGGCCTCGATGTCGCGGCGCAGGACGCGCACGCAGAAGCTATGGAAGGTGGAGAGCAGCGGCTTGGCGAGTGAACTCGAGCCAAGCAGGCGGTCGACGCGCTCGGACATCTCTGTGGCGGCCTTGTTGGTGAAGGTGACGGCGAGGATGGAGTCGGGGCTGACGCCGCGCTCTTCGATCAGGTAGGCGATGCGGTGGGTGATGACGCGCGTCTTGCCGGAGCCGGCGCCGGCGAGAAGAAGGACGGGGCCGTCGACGGCCTGAATGCCTTCCTGCTGCCGCGGGTTCATGTTGTCGAGAAGGCGGGACACTGGCGAGACTCCAATATCAATTTTATCTGTTTGCGTCTTTGCCCGTTTTGCACGCATTGCAGAGACAATTTCTTCTGAACGCTGTTGTGTCTGCCGTGGGTGGTGGATAATCAAGGTACCGATGACTACGCCGATTGCTCTCTCTCCAACTGCTTCCTCTCCGATCAAGAATGTTGCAGTATTTTGCGCGTCCGCCGATGGGGCCGATCCGGTGTACCGCGCGGCTGCCGTTGAGCTTGGGCGCAAGCTGGCCGAGCGCGGGATTGGCGTGGTGTATGGCGGGGCGAAGGTGGGGCTGATGCAGGCGGTGGCCGAGGGCGCGATGGGTACTGGCGGGCGCGTGGTGGGCGTGATTCCCACCGTGCTGGTGGACATGGAAGTGGCACACGAGGGGCTGACCGAGCTGCATGTGGTCGATACCATGCACACGCGCAAGGCGATGATCGGCGCGCGGTCGGATGCGTTCATTGCACTGCCGGGCGGGTTCGGGACCTTCGAGGAGATGTTCGAGGCGCTGGCGTGGCAGACGCTGAAGCTGCACTCGAAGCCCGTGCTATTGCTGAATACGAATGGATTTTACGACACTCTGCTGAAGTTCCTGGACGAGTGCGTGGAGCAGGGAATGCTGACCCAGGAGAAGAGGGAGATCGTGCTGGTGGCGCGGACGGTGGATGAGGCGCTGGGGCTGCTGGGGATTGCCTAGCGCGTTTCAGTAATGGTGTGGAGTCTCGCAGTGCGAGCAAAAGCAGATTCCTCCGCTGCGCTGCGGAATGACAATTCTTGTCTCTCAATAGCAATAGTGAAAAGGCTCTAGCTGCGCGGGGGATTGCAGAGGGAGCACTGGCAGACGCTGCGCAGGTAGGTCCAGGAGTAGATGCCGGACTGGTGGCCGTCGTTCCACTTGAAGCTGAGGGCGTAGCGGCCTACGGGGGTAACTTCGTCGGGGCGCGGCGGGGCCTGATAGAGGGCGAGCGGGTCCCGCGGCTTTGGTTTGGGCTCGCCCGGGACGCGGCCTGTGGTCTCGCGCTCGGTGCTGCATGTGGCGCAGGGACAGGCATCGCGCAGCCAGCGGAAGTCCCAGGAACTCTGGTGGCCGTCGCGCCAGCCGATCTCGACGCCGGTGCCTTCGGTTTTTTTGACGCGGACCTTGAGTGGCGTGACGGCGTCGGCGGAGAGGCTCTCGCCCTGATGGGCGGCGGCCTGCGCGGAGTCGCGCAATACTTCTTCGGCGCTGATGAATCGGATTCCTTCGTGGCTCATGGGTGAAGCTCCTGGGTTGGGTGACGGTCGAACCGCAGCTTGAGAAAAACGATGCTCATGGAGAGAAACAGGTTGGCGGCGTTGCACGCGATGATGGGCCTGGAGCCAGTGCAGAGGCCGTAGAGCAGCCAGAGGAAGACGCCGATGGCAAACAGAAGGAAGGTGGGGAGCGAGATGTCGCGGGCCGAGCGCAGGCGAATGACGCGCACCAGTTGCGGGACGTAGGCAGCGGTGGTGAGCAGAGCGGCGACGTAGCCCAGGTCGTCGATGCGCGCGCTGGTGAGGTGCATTGCGGCGGATTGCAGGATGAGGCTCATTGCGGACTCCAAACGAAACTTAGGATGGTCTCCAGAAGAAGTATGCGGCCATGGTGCAGCCGATGATAACGACGATGGCGCGCAGGACTTCAGGGTTGATGCGGCGCGCGTACTGCGCTCCAGTGTATCCGCCGATGGCGGCGGCGACCATGGAGACCAGGCAGTAGTGCCAGACGATGGCACCGCCGCAGATGAAGGTGACGACGGCGCAGAAGTTGGCGAGACATGCGCCCAGGACCTTCAGGGAATTGACGGCATTCATCTCCTCCACCCCGAAGAGGGAAAGCACGCTCATGGCGAGAAAACCTGCGCCGGCGCCGAAGTATCCGATGTAGAAGTTGACGACGAGGAGCGCGAAAAATAGCGGAAGCATCGCAGGAGTGTGCGGTTTGTGCGGAGCGTCGGAGCGGCGGCGCAGCCAGCGCGAGATCGGGCTGCTGATCCAGAAGAGCAGCGACGCGGCGAGCAGCATCCACGGGACTATGTGCATGAAGGTGCGCGGGCGCGTGTGCAGCAGGACAACGGCGCCAAGGATGCCGCCAAGGATTGCGGCGGAGACGACAACGGGCAGCAGGTCTCGGCGGAGGTCGGTGCGCAAGGCCCAGATGGAGGTGAACTGGCCCGGCCAGAGGGCGACAGTGTTGGTGGCGTTGGCCTGGATAGGTGGGACGCCAATTGCGATCATCGCGGGAAAGGAGATGAATGATCCCCCGGCGGCCAGCGCGTTCATCACGCCCGCGATGAACGAGGCCGCGACCAGCCAGAGGTAGGGAAGATGCGCGCTGAGGCTGGGAATCATGCTCTCTTCATTGTAGCGAGATAGCGAGTCAGCGAGCCGGTGAGTTGGCAGCAAGCGGCATCACGGGGGTAGCGGCGATGAGCTGGCGGGTGTAGGGGCTGAGGGGGGAGTAGCAGACCTCGGTGCAGTCGCCCAGCTCGACCAGGCGTCCGCGCTGCATGACGGCGACGCGGTCGCAGAGATAGCGCACCAGAGGCATGGAGTGCGAGATGAAGAGGTAGGTGAGGCCAAGCGTGCGTTGCAGATCGCGCAGCAGGTTGACGATCTGCGCGCCAACCGAGACATCGAGGGCGCTGACCGGCTCGTCGAGGACGAGAAGGCTGGGGCGCAGGGCGAGGGCGCGTGCGATGTTGATGCGCTGGCGCTGGCCGCCGCTGAACTCGTGCGGATAGCGCGCGAGGGCTGACGTGTCGAGGCCTACGGAGCGGAGCAGTTCTGCGAGGCGCGCGGGCAGGCCTTCGGGCGGCGGTTCGCGGTGGATGGCGAAGGGCTCGGCGAGTATCTGGCGGATGCGCATGCGCGGATTGAGCGCGGCGTAGGGGTCCTGGAAGACGATCTGCATTCGGCGGCGCAGGGCGCGCATGGCGGCGGAGGATGCGGGCGGCAGCGGCTGGCCTTCGAAGAGGACAACGCCGGCGGTGGGCTCGATGAGGCGCAGCAGGATGCGGGCGACGGTGGTCTTGCCGCAGCCGGATTCGCCGACCAGGCCGAGGGTCTCGCCGGGCTGGATGGCGAAGGAGACATCGTCGACGACGCGGGATACGCCGTTGTGGCGGGCGTAATCCTTGATGAGGCCGCGCGCTTCGATCAGCGGGAGCGGCGGCGCTGACTCGCTGGGTTGTGCGGGGGCGGCGTTGCAGGGAGTCATAGGCGAAATGGTAGCATTCCCAGTGCGCAGCGCAGCGATTTGCGGAGGCGGCGATTATTTTCAGGTCCTGTTTCGGCTTATAGTCTCTGTTGAGGAGTTATCAGCCATGCCGGATGCGGTCAGTCTTGCGGGAAAGACGGTTCTTATCACCGGAGCCAGCTCGGGGATCGGGTGGGCGACGGCGCTTGCGTTCGCGTCCAAGGGCGCGAATGTGGTGTTGACGGCGCGGCGCGAAGAGCGGCTGCGCGAGTTGCGTGACAAGATCAGGGAGTCCGGCGGCACGGCTGTGTTTATCGCAGGCGACGCGACGGACGAGGCGACGGCCGAGGAGTGCGTCGCGCTGGCGGAGAGCGAGTTCGGCCGACTGGACATCCTGATCAACAACGCCGGCGCGGGGAACTACAAAAACCTGGTGGACACCAGCGTGGATGAGTACGACTGGCTGATGGACGTGAACATGAAGAGCAGCTTCCTGTTCGCGCGGCAGGCGGCGCCGGGGATGATCGCGCAGAAGAGCGGGGAGATCCTGTTCATCTCGTCGGTGGCGGGGTTGCAGGGCTACGCGGGCGAGGCGGTGTACTGCGCCAGCAAGTTCGCGCAGATCGGCTTTGCGCAGGCGCTGGACGCCGAACTGCGCAAGTTTGGGATCAAGGTGGGGACGATCTGCCCGGGCGGCGTGAAGACGGAGTTTGCCGTGGGCAAGGGACGCACCGAGGAGGGCGTGCAGAACTCGCACATGATGGAGCCGAGCGAGTTGGCGGACGCGATTGTCTTTGCCTGCTCGCAGCCGCGTAACGCGCGCATCTTGCAGATGACCGTGCGGCACATGGGCTAGGCGGGGAAGTAGGCAGAGCGATCACATGGATTGTTAATCAGTTAGTACCTAGTACCCCCCCNNGGGTATATTTGGACGGAACTCTTTTGCAATCTGTGGCTTGCAGGTGTATGCCGGCTGCAAAAATTAGATTCTAAATGAGTTACGGCTAAATATTACTTTAAAAATGACTTAGAACTGTTTTCCTGGTCCTATCCCCCTGAAAATGCTCCTCGAAAGCCGCTTTTCTGGAGGAAAAACGGCGCAAGATGCGCGTCTTCGTACGCCATCTGGAGGAAAAACGACGGCTTCTTCGCGTAGAGGAGAACAAAAGAAGCCCGACGCATGCGCCGGGCTTCTCTCTCATCTCTACTGCTTTAATTATACGCGTTGGAGGGAAACTACTATGCCAACTATTTTTCGGATTTATGTGGTTTAGTTGGTGTGAGTTAGGGGGATTTTGGGGCGTTGAGAGGCTTGACACGCGATTTTGCTGAGGTTTTTGGCAAAAGAAAAATGCAGCGGCGGGTTGGGGCTGGAACCCACATCTCAAAATCGAGATGTGGGGCACCCGGCGAAAGTGAGGCGCGCGTAAAAAAATATGGGGCGCGCGCCAACCATACATGAGGCGCGCGTTGTAAAATTGGAGGCGAATGACAGACGAGCGGCTTTACAGCTACATCACGCAAATCCATAACGCCTTTACTCCCGACACGCCAATCGACAGCAAAGATCTGTTTGCAGGTCGTAAACCACAGGTTGGGAAGCTAATCAGCACTATCGCTCAAAAGGGGGCACACGCTGTCCTGTTTGGTGAGCGTGGCGTAGGGAAAACCTCGCTTGCAAACAGCATCTCCGACTTTCTTGTGTTCGCAGGCGTATTCAATTCTTTGCGTGCCCGAGTGAACTGCGCAGATGGTATGAGCTTTGAAGGGATATGGCGGCATATCTTTAAACAGTTTGTATTCACACAACATGATGGCGAAACGCTGACGCTGGACTTGGCTATGCCCGAGAATCCCAACTCAGAAAACATCCGTGAGACATTCCAGCTTATCAACGATCCAACCCTGGTGATTGTCGATGAGTTTGATCGAATCTCAGACCCGCATGTAAAGGCCATGTTTGCCGACACCATCAAAACCCTGTCTGACAACGCGATCCCAACAACTTTGATTTTGGTTGGAGTCGCAGATTCCCTCGACGAACTGATAGGAAAACATCCGTCAATTGAACGGCCACTAAAGCAAGTTCACATGCAGATTATGTCCAAGCCAGAGCTGCTGGAGATTATCGACAACGGATTGGCAAAGTGCGAAGGCTTGACCGTTGAACAGAAAGCGAAGGAGAGAATTGCCGATTACTCGCAGGGATTGCCGCATTACACGCATTTGCTTGCTCGTGAGGCTGCCCTCAACGCGGTCAAGAATCACCGTACTCACATCACAATGGAAGACCTAAATGCTGCCATAAAAGAAGCCACAGAACATCAGGGGGGCACAAATCTCACTCTTTATCATCAGGCTGTGACTGCTCCGCGCGGAAAGTATTTCAAGCCCGTTCTGCTCGCATGTGCGTTAGCAACAAAGGACGAAAAGGGGTACTTTTATGCGAACAACGTAATTGAACCCCTTCGCCTTATCTCTGGTAAAGATTTCCAATCCTATACGTTTGCACAGCACTTGAAGGATTTTTCAGAGGATCGAGGGCCCATCCTCCAGCGGGACGGAAAGCGGTATCGCTTCATCAAACCCTTGCTGGGGCCTTATGTCATTCTGAAGGGACTAGCGGATGGATTGATTCACGAGTCGCAACTGAGTCGCCCTTCTGCGACTTCCACCGTGCCTGAGCAGCTATCACTGCAATATCCATCTTCTGCTCCGACGATAGATTTTTAGCCATCGCCGCACCCACTCTTCGTAGGAGCAAGTAAAAACGGTGAGCGGGCCAACACCCCGCCATTTTCTAAAACCAGTTCTACCCTTAGATGTCGAGGTTTTTGACGTCGAGGGCGTTCTCTTCGATGAATTTGCGGCGGGATTCTACGTCCTCGCCCATGAGGGTGGTGAAGATCTCCTCGCAGGCGGTGATGTCTTCGAGGCGGACCTGGAGCAGGGTGCGGCGTTCTGGGTCCATGGTGGTCTCCCAGAGCTGCGCGGAGGTCATCTCGCCGAGGCCCTTGTAGCGCTGGACCTGGTACTCCTTTTTGCCCTGCTCGATGACGTACTCGAAGACCTCGCGGGCGGTCTGTTTCTCGACCGGGTCGCGCGAGACCTTGCCGCCGCGCTTGGCGGACTTGGGTTCGACGATGGTGGCGGGAACGCTGGCTGCGGCGGCTTCGGCGAGGCCGTCGATGCTAGTGGCTTCGGATTCGGAATCGGAATCGGCGGCGATGTCTTCGGGCTCGGCTTCGGCTTCCGCCACGTCCTTGGCGGACTTCTGCGCGTACTCGATCAGGAAGGGCGGCTGCATGCGGTCCTTGAGCTGGGCGTGCTTGGCCAGCATCTGGCGGCTCTCGACGGTGGAGGCGAGCGCCCAGTCGATCTTGCGGATGGTCCCCTGCGAGTCGGTGAAAGTGACGGAGTAGAGCTTGCGCTCCTCGTCGAAGAGGATGTCGCTGACCTCGCGGAAGTGGGAGGGCTTGATGAGGTCCTTGAGGCGGCGCTGCATCTCCTTGAGCTTTGCGGGCGACTCGAAGTCGATGCGGCGCGCGGAGTCCTTGCCCTCCTGGGCAAAGATTTCGGCGAAGGCCTCGGTGACGGGCCGGTTGCGCAGGCGCTTCTCGACCTTGTCGAAGAAGCCGAGGTAGTCGTTGAGGCGCGAGATGAATTTGGTGAGTTCCGCGCCCTCGATGCGCTCGCCGCCTTCGCCGTGGCGCAGCACCATTCCGTCGGAGGCGCGCTCGACCATGACCTTGACGTACTCGCGCTCGTCCTTGATGTACTCCTCTTTGCGTCCCTTCTTGATCTTGAAGAGCGGCGGCTGCGCGATGTAGATGTGGCCGCGCTTGATGAGGTCCGTCATGTGGCGGAAGAAGAAGGTGAGCAGCAGGGTGCGGATGTGCGAGCCGTCCACGTCGGCATCGGTCATCAGGATGATCTTGCCGTAGCGCAGCTTGCTGGGGTCGAAGTCGTCCTTGCCGATGCCGCAGCCGAACGCGGTGATCATGATGCGGATCTCTTCATGGCCGAGCATCTTGTCGTAACGGGCCTTTTCGACGTTGAGGATCTTGCCCCTCAGCGGCAGGATGGCCTGGAACTTGCGGTCGCGTCCCTGCTTGGCGGTGCCTCCGGCGGATTCTCCTTCGACCAGGTAGATCTCGCAGCGGTCGGGCTGGCGCTCGGAGCAGTCGGAGAGCTTGCCGGGCAGGCCGCCGCCATCGAGCGCGCCCTTGCGGCGAGTGAGGTCGCGCGCCTTGCGGGCGGCCTCGCGGGCGCGGGAGGCGTCGATGGCCTTGTTGATGATCTTCTTGGCGATCTGAGGATTCTGTTCGAGGAATGCGCCGAGGCGCTCGTTGACGAAGGCCTGCACCGTGCCTGCGATGTCGGAGTTGAGCTTGCCCTTGGTCTGGCCTTCGAACTGCGGCTGCGAGAGCTTGACGGAGATGACGACGACCAGGCCCTCGCGCACGTCGTCGCCGGAGAGATTTTCCTTCACGTCCTTGAAGAGGCCGAGCGACTGGCCGATGGCGTTGATGGTGCGGGTGAGGGCGGTCTTGAAGCCGGAGAGATGCGTGCCGCCGTCCACCGTGTTGATGTTGTTAGCGAAGGTGAAGACGGTCTCGGAGTAGGCGTCGTTGTACTGCAGGCCGATCTCCATGGCGACGCCGTCGCGCTCGGCCTCCATGTAGATCGGGTCATTGTGCAAAACCTGTTTACCGCGGTTCAGATGCTTAATAAATTCCTTGATGCCGCCGGCGTACTTGAAGAGCTGCTGCTTGCTCTCGCCGGTCTTGGGGTCGGTGGTGCGCTCGTCGGTGAGCGTGATCTCCAGGCCCTTGTTGAGGAAGGCAAGCTCGCGCAGGCGCTGGGCCAGCGTGTCGTAGTTGTACTCGGTGACGGTGAAGATGGAGCGGTCGGGGAGGAAGTGGACCTTGGTGCCGAGTTGTTTCGACGGACTCATGCGGCGCAGCTTGCTGATGGGCTTGCCCTTGGCGTAGTCCTGCTCCCAGGCGAAACCGTCGCGCCAGATTTCGACGTCGAGCTCCTCGCTGAGCGCGTTGACGCAGCTTACGCCGACGCCGTGCAGTCCGCCGGAGACCTTGTAGTTGGAGGCGTCGAACTTGCCGCCCGCGTGGAGCTTGGTGAGGACCACCTGGACGGCGGGCATCCGTTCGCCGTTGGTGACCATGTCGTCGACCGGGATGCCGCGGCCGTTATCGACGACGGTGATGGAGTTGTCGACGTGGATGGTGACATCGATGCGCGTGGCGTATCCGCCGAGGGCCTCATCGACCGAGTTGTCGACGACCTCGTAGACCAGATGGTGCAGGCCCATCTCGCCGGTCGATCCGATGTACATGGCGGGACGCAGGCGAACGGCGGCGAGGCCCTCGAGCACGGTGATGTTTTCGGCGGAGTAGCCGTTATGCTCGTGCGCGGGTAGCGGCGCGGAAGGCGGGGTCGCGGGGGTGGGTTTTGCGTCCTGATTTTGAGCTGCCAGTTCAGGCCCAGGGCTGATTACGGTCGATGCCATTCACACTCCATGCGGCGATGGTGCGGCCGCAAAAATCAGGGACTGGAAACCAGGGGCTGGAAGCCGGCCCGAAGAGATCAGAAAAGGCGCGCCAAATCAATGTTTTCAGCGAAATAACGCCTTCTATTACCTCTTTGATTATAGCACGTTTCCGGGGGTGGTTTTAGGGGTGGAATTCGGTGCAAAACGGGGGATTAATAGGCTATTGAAAGGGGTTGCGGCGGGGGTGGATGAGGTGGCGTCCGGGGCGTGTTGCGCTACGGACAAAATACGGAGATTCCGGCCTACGCCAGTATGACGATTCCTGGGTGTGTGCTTCGCTCAGAATGTCGACACTTTGTGAGCGGGGCCGAAAAAAGAATGGGTACCCGCTAGCGGACGGCGATCTGGCCGTAGTTGGAGGCCGTCCATGAGGTTGTGGTGATGGACTCGACGGGAGCGGTGCTGCCGGACTCGTCCGGGGTGAAGATGTCGATGGCCATTTGGTTCGTGGTGGGCGCCTGGGTGAAGACGTAGAGGTTGTCGAGCGCATCGACCGCCAGGCCGGCGAGCGTGTCGGATGCGACGGCGGTCAGCGTGCGGGTGGGGGTGGCATTGCCGGTGGCGCCGGGCGCGAACTGCACGACCAGAGAAGAGTTGCTCGGCTCGTTGAACGAGGATACATAGAGGTTTCCGGCCGAGTCGACGGCCACGCCCCAGGGGATGCCAATACTGGTATTGGCTCCGCCGAGGGTGTTGGAGGGTGCGGCGTTGCCGGTTGCCGTGGAGGAGAAGACCAGGACGTTGCCGCCATCCGTGGTGGCCGTATAGATGATGTTGGCGACGTAGATGTTCTGCGCTGCGTCGACGGCGATGGAGCTGGGGGAGTTGAGCAGGGTGAGGCTGCCGGTGATGAGCCGCAGCGGCGTCGATGTTCCGGTGGCGGATGCCGCGAAGACGCTGATCGAGTTGCCGCTGAGCGCATAGATCTCGCCCGTGGCATCGACGGCGATGGAGGTTGCCGGCGCGGTGAGGCTGGCGCTGGCAATCGTGCGCGCGGGTGTGGTCGCGCCGGTGGCCCCGGGCGCATAGACCTGGATCTCGTAGAGCATGGGCGGAGCAGTGCCGACGCTGGCGGAGACGTAGAGATTGCCCGCGGTATCGACGGCCAGCGCCTGGAAGGAGGTCTGCATGGCGACGGAGATGGTGTTGGATGGAGTGACGCTTGTCTGCCACGTCTCGCCATTGAGCAGTGGCAGCTCGATCACGCTGCTGCCCGCCACGCCGCTGTTCTGCACCGCATAGAGGGTGAAGGCGGGCCCTGTCTGCTGGGTTTGGCCGCATCCGATCGCCAGCAGTACCAGCGAGACTGCAGCGATGGGAAGAAAGCGGTTCAGAGTCACGGTGTTCTCCTTGGAGCTTGTTTCATTGAATCTGCGAAGAGCTAGTCGTGGCGGCGGACGGATCCTTCCACTACCTTACGCTGCGGTGAAATGGACCGCAATTGATTTTCAACTTGGATGATCTTGAAAGTACATGGCTTGCGTAACTCGTCGAAGAGATGGGTTCAGGCGGGCGCGCAGGGTGTGCCGCGGCGGGCGCAGACGGGTGAAGAGCTATCATTCCGGCGCGGAATCGGCTACACTTGGAGGGTTGTCCAGAAACGCCAAGGAAACACAATGCCAAAGTTGAAGACCCATACGGGCGCTGCGAAGCGCTTCACCAAGACCGCGTCCGGCTTGTTCAAGCGCGGGCAGTCGAAGACGCGCCACATCCTCACCTCGAAGGCCACCAAGAGCAAACGCCACCTCGGCCAATCGGTCCTGGTCTCCAAGGCGGACACGCCGAAGATTGCACGGATGCTTCCCTACGCCTGAGATTTGGGCGCGAGTTTCACTGAGTCTTTCAAGTCGAGCCGCTGCGCAGTTTGAAGACGAGGCCGGATGGAACAGGCCACGGAGACGAACTGCAAAGGCAAAGGGCCAGTCAATGCGTTACGGCCCCTGGGTTTTGCGCAAGCAGACCCACCGAGACCTGGAGTTGCATAGCCTGAGTGAAGAGGAACCCTTTCCTCCAGCCGGGCGTAACCAAGATGGCGCAAAAGCGCCGTGAACTACGCAAAAGGAGAACGACCATGCCCCGTGTAAAACGGAGTACAAAACGCAGCGACCGCCGCAAGAAGATTCTAAAGCGCGCGAGTGGCTACTTCCTGACAAAATCCAAGCTGTACCAGGCGGCGCAGGAGGCCGTGGAGCGCAGCCTG
This sequence comes from Granulicella sp., assembly GCA_003132145.1. Lineage (GTDB taxonomy): Bacteria > Acidobacteriota > Terriglobia > Terriglobales > Acidobacteriaceae > Edaphobacter. Next base: position 16,979 of record PKWU01000066.1, on the reverse strand, counting down.
AAGTTCGCCTACACCGGGCGCAAACAGAAGAAGCGGCAGTACCGCGCGCTGTGGATCGTGCGCATCAACGCGGCGTGCCACGCGAACGAGATCAGCTACTCGACGTTCATCAACGGGCTGAAGCTGGCGGGCAATGCGCTGGACCGCAAGATCCTGGCGGAGATCGCGGCGCACGACGCGGCGGGCTTTACCAGCCTGGTGGGCACGGCGAAGGCCGCGCTGGAGAGCGCGAAGGCCGCGCGGGAGAAGGCCAAGAAGTAAGTTCAGAGTTATAGGATTCGACAAGAGACACGGCCCATTGGGGTCGTGTCGTTTTTTGCCTGTGGGCTATTGTGCGCCGCGGCGCAGCAGGATGGTCTTGATGGTCTCGAACATGATGAGCAGGTCCAGGCCGAGCGACATGTGCTTGATGTAGTAGAGGTCGTACTCCAGCTTCTCCTTGGTCTCGGCGAGGGTGGCGCCGTAGCCGTAGCGGACCTGGGCCCATCCGGTGAGGCCGGGGCGGATGAGGGTGCGCAGGTAGTAGAAGGGAAGCTCCTGGGTGAGCCATGCGACGAACTCGGGCCGCTCGGGGCGCGGGCCGACGAAGCCCATGTCTCCGCAGAGCACGTTCCAGAGCTGGGGGAGCTCGTCGATGCGCGTCTTACGCAGGAAGGAGCCGACCCTGGTGACGCGCGGGTCGTCCTTGGTGGCCCACTTTGCGCCGTGGGCTTCGGCGTCGGTGAACATGGTGCGGAACTTGACGACCTGAAAGATGCGTCCTCCCATGCCAACGCGGTCCTGGCGGAAGAAGAGCGGGCCACGGGAGGAGAGCTTGACGGCCAGCGCGACGAAGGGGAAGAAGGGCAGGAAGAGGAGAAGCCCGAGGGCCGCGGCGGAGAGGCTGACCAACTGGCGGGTGAACTGCAACGAGGGCGGCAGGTGGAAGCCTTCGCTGTAGAGGAAGCTGGAGGGACGCAGGCCATCGAGCTGGATCTTGCCGTAGAGGCGCTCGCGCAGGGTGTGGTCCTCCTCGACTTCGATGCCGCGGAAGCGCAGCAGCAGAAGCTCCTGGACGGGCAGCTCTCCGCGCTGCACCTCCATGGCGACGACGATGCGGTGCACCGGTGGATCGGCCTTGGCGATGCGGGCGAGAACGGAGATCCAGAGCTGCTTGCGCTGGGAGGGCTCGAGCTGGACGTCCTCCCAGAAGACGACCTCCATGCCCATGTCGGGGTTGGAGCGAATGGCCTCGACGATGGAGCGCGCGTACTCCCCGGAGCCCAGGACGTAGACTCGCTCGCGGAAGAGCTTCTGCGCGCCGACCCACTCGTATCCCCTGCGCAGCAGGATCAGCGTGGGGGTGAGCAGGGCGAAACCGAGGGTATAGACAAAGGGGCCGATCAGGACTTCGGTATCGAAGTAGAGGAAGGCGGAGAGCAGGAAGCAATCGAAGCCGAGCACCAGAAGGATGCGGAAGTAGATCTGCTGGCGGGCGGAGAGGATGCGCGGCTCATAGAGATCGAAGTAGTAGGAGAGGACCAGGGTGAGCAGGGTGATGAGGGCGATCTTGAGCAGGCCCTGCTGGTACTCCAGCGCGATGAAGGCGTCGGGGCCGAGCATGATCCAGGTGGCGGCCAGAAAGCAGCCGCAGACCGCGCACGCCTCCGCCAGCAGGAGAATGATGGTGCGCGTGGGGTAGTAGACGTTCAAGAAGCGAATCATGAACTGAGGCGTCCCTGGTTATTCTTCAATCTTGTCGTATCCGTCGTAGCCATAGTATCCACCGGTCAGGGGAGTGTCCTCGACGGCGTTGAGGACCAGGCCCAGGACCTTGGAGGCCTTGAGTTCGGCGAGGGCGCGCTGGGCGACCTCGTATTTAGTGGTGCCGCCGCGTGCGACGAGCAGGACGCCATCGCAGGCGCGGGCGAGGTTGACGCCGTCGGAGACGAGGTTGACGGGCGAGGAGTCGACGACGATCCAGTCGAAGTGGGGCGCGGCCTCGGCGATGAGGCGGACGAAGCGGCGATTGCCGGAGAGGTCGGCTGCCTTGTCGCTGGCGATGCCGCCGGGGATGAAGATCAGCGAGGCGAGGCCCGCGGGCAGGGGATGGCCGGCGTTGCCGGGCATGGGGCGCTGCATGATCTGGGTGAGAGAGGCCTTGCCGGCGAGATACTCGGTGAGGCCGGGGCCCGGCGGCGCGCCCAGCAGCTTGTGCAGCGAGGAGCGGCGCATGTCGCCGTCGATCAGCAGCACGCGGGCGGCCTTGTGGCGGGCGAACGAGATGGCGAGGTTGGCGGCGACGAAGCTCTTGCCCTCCTGCGGCAGTCCACTGGAGACGAGGATGGACTTGAGCGTGTTCAGGTCGCGGAACTCCTGCATGCGCGAGCGCAGGCTGCGGAACTGCTCGACCGCGGCGCCGCGCTGTTCCAGCGCCGGGAGCTGATGCAGCGAGGGGAGCCAGGCGACCCTGGGGATGTTGGCGAGGTCGAGCGGGGAGTCGGCATCGAACTCAGCTTCGATGATTGGCGCGGCAGCGACTCTGGTTGCGGCGATTGGCGCGGCAACGGAAATGGGAGTTGGGACCGGAGGTGCGAAGGGGACTGGCGCGGCAACGGGAACCTGCGCGAAGGGAATGGATGCGGCGGGTTGTGCTGCGCGCGCGGGCTCAATGGCAACGGGAATCTGCGCGGCGGGAAGGAACTCTTCGGCGGCCGAGGGTTCAGCGGCAACGGAAGTTGGCGCGGCGGTGAGGACTGGCTCGGCGGGTGGCGATGCCGCAGCGGGTTCAGTGGACGCAGCGGGTTCGGCGGCGGGGCGGTTGGCAGACTCCATCGCTGCGCGGCGCATGGCTTCGTAGATCTTGCTCATCTCTCGTCGCCTCCTTCCTCGCGCCGCCGGCGATCGAGCGAAGCGGGCGTGCGGTCTGTGGGAGTTCCGAAGCGAGAGGAGGAGACCGTGAAGGACTGCGGGTCGAGGTCGAGGTCGCGCACCACGGCGTGGATGAGCGCGGCGGGGACCTGATGGAGCTGCTCGACGTAGGCCAGGATGAGGGCCTGCTCGCAGATGAGGTTGATGATGCGCGGGATTCCGCAGCTTGCGCGATGGATGGCGGCGACGGCGTCCGGAAGAAAGATGGGGTCGGAGGAGCCGGCGACGAGCAGGCGCTGACGGATGTACTCGGAGGTCTCGTCGGCGGCGATGGCGTAGGTGCGCGCCCAGAGGGAGATGCGCTGGCGCAGTTGGCGCAGGTCGGGCGCGGTGAGCTTCTCTTCCAGTTCAGGCTGGCCGGAGAGGACGATCTGCACCAGCTTGCGCGTTGGTGTCTCCAGGTTGGTGAGCAGGCGGACCTCTTCGAGCTGCTCCCAGGTGAGGTTCTGCGCCTCGTCGATGACGATGACCGAGGTCTCGTTGTGGCGGAAGCGCTCGATGAGCCAGCGGTTGAGCTGGATGAGCATTCCGCTCTTTGTGCGGGACTGGGGGACGATGCCGAAGTCGGCCAGGATGAACTCGAAGAAGTCGAGGACCTCCAGGCGCGGGTTGAAGACGAAGGAGCTGAAGACGCGGCCGGGTTCAAAGGAGGCGAGAGCAGAGCGCAGCAGGGTGGTCTTGCCGGTGCCAACCTCGCCGGTGAGGACGATGAAGCCTTTGTGCGCGCTGATGCCGTACTCCAGCGTGGCGAGGGCCTCGCGGGCGTGCGGCGTCCGCACCAGGAAGCGCGGATCGGGGCTGTCGGCAAACGGCGTGCTGTCGAGATGGAAGAAGCTCTTATACATGATTATCGGTGGGCTTCCGCGACCGGAGCATTGGTTGAGTTGCATCTACGGGGGGCTTGCGACTGAAGATCCGCTTCAGACGGGCGAATTTGCCGGGCTTGCGGTCTGCCACCTCGCCCGACCAGGCGATGACGGCCAGAGTGGGCAGTTTGGTGAAGGCCCAGACGTCGCGCTCGCTGCGCAGCGCGGTGTCGCGGTACTCCAGAAGGGCGGTGAGCAGCAGGCCGAGGATAAGACCGGCGCCGAGACCTCCGGTGGCGAAGACCCTGCGCTTGGGATAGGTGGGGCTGTCGGGGAGATTGGCCTCGTCCAGCAGGCTGAATGTCTCTCCTTCCTGGCGGTGCTCGAGGTCGGTGGCCATCTGGGACTGGTTGAGCTTGGTCAGATCACTATCGTACAAGGCCTGCGAGGTCTGGGTGTCTCGGGTCAGCTCCTTGAACTCCGCCTCCACCTGCGGGCTGGACTGGATGCGCCCCTGATAGGAGTGGATCTGCTTGTTGAGCTGCGCCTGTTCGGCGCGCTTGGCCTGGATTCCGATGTCGGCGGCGCGGATGCGAGCGCGCAGGTCCTGCGCGGCCGCGGAGTCGTTTTTTCCGGGTGCGACGATGGAGGACGGAGCGGCGGGCGACTGCGCCATCTTGCGCCGCAGGTCGGCGATCTTGCGGTTGATGGAGATGACGTCGGGGTAGTTCGCGGAGTAGCGGGAGGTGAGGTTTGTCTGCTGCGCCAGCAGGTCCTGTAGCTCCTTCTCGTCGGTCTGCGGAGAGGCTGCGCCGGGAGAGGACGCGGCCTGCTGGGCGAGCATCGTCTCCATGTAGGACTTGTCCTGCTCCATTCGGCTGAGGGCCTGGGTGGATGCGTCGAGCTGGGTGTTGAGGGTGCTGAGGATGTTGATGTTGTTGGCCTCATCCTCGGGCAGCATTCCGAAGTGCTCGCGCTGGAAGGCGGCGAGCTTTGCATCCTGGTCGTCGAGGGTGCGCTTGGCGCTGTCGAGCTGCTCCTTGAGGAAGTCGGTGGTGCCCTCGGCGGCCTCGGAGCGGGAGCGGAGATTGGCGCCGGTGAAGAGCGTGGTGATCTCCGCGCAAACCTCCTGCGCGGTGTGCGCGTCGCTGGCGGTGAAGAAGATCTTGAAGCCGGGGAGTCCGTTGGAGCGGGCGATCTCGCTTGTGATGGGCTGGATGTCGATGCTCTTGCGCGCCAGCGTGATGCGGTCGTCCATGGAGAGGTGCTGATCGGCGTAGAGGTTGAACTTCTCGATGATGGGCTGAATGCTGGAGCGGCTGAGGATCTGCTCCTTCATGGAGGCCAGGCGGCTGTTGATGTCTTCGGTGACGACCGAGGGAACAAAGTTCTCCGGGACCTTCTGCTGGTCGATGAGGACAAGGGTCTGGGAGACATACTGCGGAGGGATGTACAGGGTGGCGACGACAGCCAGCACCGGAAGAATAAACGTGGGAATGACGATGAGCCACCAGTGGCGCTTGAGGATTGCCAGATAATCTTCGACGTTCAGTGCGCGATGGCCAAGCATTTCATTCTCCTTACGAGTGACCGCCAAGACGGACCGCGGAGGGCGAGAAGGTGATCCCGAAGCCGGCCACATTGGAGAGACCGCTGAAGAGATCGACGGCGGCGCCCGTGCCCTGGTTGGACTGCTTTTGCAAAGTGTAGCTGGCGTATGCGGAGAGAGTGCGGGCCAGGGCGCGCGAGACCTGCACGCCGGCGACGGTGGTGTGGAAGGTGAAGGGGAGGGTGGCGGCCAAGGGCAGGTTCGAGGTCTGGGTGTAGGCTGCTGTGAGCGCTACCATCCAGACGCGGTCGAAGACGCGGCCGGTGGAGAAGGTGACGGAGTTGGAGATGGCCCCGCCGACCACGCCGAAACCGCTGTTGCTGCTGCGCGAGTAATTGACAGACGCGTGGGAGAACTCTCCCGTGAATGTGGCCGAGAGGTTGGCGAAGAGGCTCAGCTCGGGCGTGAGGCCCGGCGAGTCGATGCTGGTCCACTGTGGGCCGGCGGCGAGGCTGGCGGAGAGCTTGCGGGTGAACTGATGGCTCAACTGCAGGCTGGCGGTCTGGCTGGAGAAGCCGGGCTGACGGATGCCGGAGCTAGTGCCGGAGTAGGTGTTGCGCGAGTAGGCGAAGTTTCCAGCCAGTGAGTTGAGCGCGTCGATGCGATGGCTGAGGCTGGCGTTGACGGAGTCGCCGTCCGTGTCCAGGCCGGGGGAACTGGGGACGGTGGAGCTGCCGGAGTTGCTGAGGAAGCGCGTGAGGGAGTAGGAGCCGGAGGCGTTGAACGAGGTCTTGCCGGTGATCTGGCGCGCGAGGCTGAGGGAGCTGGTGTTGTCGACGCGGGTGGAAAAGCCGGTGAGCACTCCCTGGCCGGGATTGGCGCTCGTCGGCGCGGGAGTGGGGCCTGTCTGCACGGGGTTGACGCCGAGATCGCCGACGCCGGGGATGCCGGAGAGGCCGGTGGAGGCGGTCTGCGGAAGGTAGTTGACGGCGTCCGAAAGGGAGAATATCCAGCGCTGTGCGGTGACTGTTTGAGAGAGCGAGAGGTTGAGGTAGTTGTAGGAGGGCTGGTCTGAGCTGCTCCACGAACGTCCGCCGCTGAAGACCACGCTGAAGGGAGCGCGCGAACTGCTGGTGATGAAGGCGAGGTCTCCGTTGAGGTTGGTGGAGGATGCGATGCCGCTGTCGCCTAAGTAGTTGGAGGAAACGCTCTCGGAGGCGCTGACGGCGTACTGCATGGTGCCCGCAGCGCTGGGCAGGGAGAAGCCGGTGGAGATGGCCGAGGCTGCGGGCAGCGCCTGGGCCAGGGCGCGATGCGCCGTGAGCGGCAGCAGCAGAAGCAGGGCGAGGGCGATCTGGCTTGCGACGTGGGAGAACTTGATCATGGGACCACGATGGTGTCTCCGGGAACGAGCGAGACGCCCTGCATATCTCCCTTCTTGACGGCCAGCGTGTAGTCGAAGGGGATCTTCTGCTGCCTGTCCCCGCGCAGGATGTAGATGTGCTTCTTGGCGTAGGGTGTGAGACCGCCAGCGGTGGCGATGGCCTGCAGGACGGTCATACCCGGCGTGATGGCAAGCGGGCCAACGTGCATGACCTCGCCGATCAGGTAGATGCGCTTGCTGTTGACGGCGAGAACCGTGACGTCAACCTCCGGATCGGTGACGTACTGCTTGAGGCGGTTGCCGATGTCCGCAGCCAACTGCATGGGAGTGAACCCGGCGGCGGTGATGTCGCCGACCAGGGGGAGCGAGATCTTTCCATCGGGGCGCACGGGGAGGGCGGGTGTGGAGAGGTTGGGCTCCTGCCAGACCGTGATCTGCAGGGTGTCTTCCGCTCCGATGATGTAGTTGGCAGTGACGTTGGCGGAGTGGGCGGCGGGGACAGCGGCAGCGGGGCGCGCGGTGGTGGACGAGGTGGCGGGGTGGTTGATGGCGGGCGCGGCAGCTGATTTTGCGCCAGGCGCAGGCTTGACGGGCGTCTGCTGTGCGAGGCCCGCGGCGAGGGCCGGAAGCAGGCAGATTGAAAGAAGCGTGCGGCGCAGAGAGGTCATGGTTCTTGCCGGCTCGTCCGTGACGCGGGATGCAGCCGGCTGGACCCGGCTTCGCGACTCGCTTCCCGATCCGCATTGGGGGTCGAAGATCGCACCCTCACGGCTCTTTCCTTGTGAACAGAGTTCCATGGCAAACCGCCTGTTTGGGACGCTAACAGCCCGCGGCTCTTCTTGAAGGGGCCGAGAGCCGCACAGCGCACACGCGTCAATTTTATACTCTACTGGAGCGCCGTTTTACGGCCTTGCACACCCAGGTACCTCGAAAGACGTAGACCGCGAAGGTACCTTTTGCATGCGATAATCCGATGGGCCTGCGAATTGCCGTGGTTTGGTTCCGGGCTAGAGAAGTTCGTTGAAGAATAGGTCGGGCCTTCAGCCCTCGGTCGCTTGGCTGGCTTTGTCCCTGGGGCTACGCCCCAGGCTGGTATAGATCGGGACTTTGGCCCTTGGTCTCGTGCTGTGAATTAATGACTCAGAACTCTAGGTTCTGAGTCTGGTTCTGGTGGTGCGCGTGAAGTCGAACCCGATGCAAACGACCTCCGATGCTGCGATGCCTCCTGCCCTTGCTGCGAGCGGGCCGCTATCGCTTGTGGCCGCGGCGCTGCTGATGGTCGCGCTGCTGGCGGCGCTCTACCACGGCGTCGCGGTGAAGCTGGTGACGGACTGGTATGAGTTGCCGGACTTCTCGCACGGGTTCCTGATCCCGTTCTTTGCGGCATTCCTGTTATGGGACAATCGGCGAGAACTCCAGAGTACGGAGATTGCGCCGAGCTGGGCGGGCGTGTGGCTGGTCGTGCTTGGGCTGTTTGTGCTGTTGCTGGGCGTCTTCGGCGCGGACTTGTTCCTGCAGCGGACCTCGTTTGTGCTGCTGGCGGCGGGGCTGGTGTGGACGCTGCTTGGCCGAGCCATGCTGGGCCGGGTGAAGTTTGTGCTGTTTGTGCTTCTGCTGGCCATACCGCTGCCGACGATTCTGTTCAACCAAATCACGTTTCCGTTGCAGATTCTGGCATCGCGGCTGGCCAGCGCGCTGCTTCCTCTGGCCGGGGTCCCGGTGCTGCGCGAGGGCAATGTGATCCAGTTGCCAGCCATGCAGTTGGAGGTGGCCGAGGCGTGCAGCGGCATCCGTTCGCTGATGAGCCTGTTCACGGTGGCGGTGATCTACGGCTATTTTCTGGAGCGCAAGACTTGGCGGCGCGTGGTGCTGGCGCTGGCCAGCGTTCCCATTGCGGTGGCGGCCAATGGGGCGCGGATCTTCGGCACCGGGCTGTGCGTGCAGTACTGGGACCCGGAGAAGGCGATGGGCTTCTTCCATGAGTTCTCCGGCTGGCTGATGTTCGTGATCTCGCTGGGGTGTCTCTATCTGGTGCATCGCGCGATGGCGCTGGTGGCGGAGAAGGGAAGGCCCACGGCATGAGGAGCGCGCGGCCCTGGTCTGCACAATTCTGGGTTGTGGTGCTGCTGATGGCGTCGGCGGCGCTGCTGCTGCACCTGCGCGGAGATGTGGACCGTGTCCCGCCGAGCAGGCCGCTGAACGAGTTTCCGATGACGGTTGGGACGCGAACGGCGACCGAGATCGTGATGGATGCGGATGTATTGCAGACGCTGGGCAAGGGGGAGTTCCTGAACCGGGTGTACCATCCGCAGCCTCCGATCGAGGGCAGCGCTTCGCCGGAGAACGCAGGCATAGACGATCGCGCGTCGATCGGGCTCTTTATCGGGTACTTCCCCACGCAGCGGACAGGGCAGTCGATCCACTCGCCGCAGAACTGCCTGCCCGGCGCGGGATGGAACTTCGAGTCGTCGTGGATTACATCGTTGACCAACGCCGCAGGCAAAAAATACCAGGTGAAGGAGTTTCTGATCTCCAATGGAACTTCGACGCAGGAGGTCCTGTACTGGTACCAGATGCACGGGCGCGTCATCGCGGGCGACTATACGGCGAAGTTGTTTACGATTGCCGACTCGATCCGCTACGGACGCACCGACGCGGCGCTGGTTCGCGTCATCACGCCCGTCGAGCCGGGCGAGGACAGGCTGCAGGCGCGCGCGCGCGTGATGAAGTTTGCCGAGCAGATTGAGCCGCTGTTGCCGGCCTATGTCCCCGATTGAAGCGGCCGAAGCCCCGCTTGCGGTATTCGCGGGCCGCCGGTCGGATGAGAAGGATTGCAAGAGATGGCAGGGAAGAGAAGAATTGAAGGGAACGGCAAGAGAAGATGAGGAATTCGCTAATGTTCAAACTACGCAAAGTGCAGGTTGCCTGGGCCGCGGCGGTGGTGGTATCGCTTGCTCTGGTCTTCACCGCCGGATGCAGCCGCGACCCGAACGTGCGCAAGCAGAAGTACCTGGAGAGCGGCAAGAGGTATGAGGCCGCCGGCAAGTACAAAGAGGCCGCGCTGCAGTTCCTGAATGCGCTGAAGGTGGACAAGAACTTTGGCGACGCGCACTACGAGATGGCCAAGACGTACATGAAGAGCAACACCCCGATGCTGGCCTACTCGGAACTGATGAAGACGGTGCAGGTGAGTCCGGGGAACGTGCAGGCGCGCATCGACCTGGGGAACCTGCTGCTGGATGGGCGCGCCACCGACCGCGCGGAGGCGCAGGCCAACGCGGTGTTGGCACTCAACCCGAACGACGCGGACGCTTATGCCTTGCTGGCTGGGGTGGCGCAGCGCAGGGGCGACAACTCGGATGCGCTCCGGCAGATCCAGCGGGCCTTGCAGCTCGATCCCAACCGTGCGAGCTTCCATACCGCGGCGGCGCTGTTGCTGACGGCGGACCCGGCCAACGAGGCTTCGGCGGAAGAGGAGCTGGGCAAGGCGGCATCGCTGGACTCGAAGGACGCGACGCCGCATCTTGTGATGGCGTCGCTGATGGAGAAGAAGGGCGATATGCAGGGCGCGGAGCAGCAGTACGCGGCGGCGGTCGCCATTGCGCCGGACAACCTGCGGGCGCGCGCCGCGCTGGCCGGGCTCTACTTCCACGAGGGCAACAAGGACAAGGCGGAGCAGACGCTGCGTCAGGCGGTGGTCAATCTTCCCGAGAGCGAAGAGGCATCGACGCTGCTGCGGGACTACTACGCGAGGACGCAGCAGTTGGACCGCGGCGAGGCTGCGTTTGCGGAGCTGACTTCGAAGTATCCCAAGAGCTTCGCCATCAAGATCACCTACGCGCGCGTTCTGTTCGACAGAAAGAACTATGCCCAGGCGTCGTCGGTGGCCGCGGGGTTGACCAAGACCTATGCCGGCAATCCCCAGGTACAGACGCTGAATGCGCTGCTGTTGGTGAACACCGGCAAGATCGACGACGCAATCTCGTTGCTGAAGAAGGCGGTGAAGGACAACCCGAACGACGTGCAGATCCAACTGCTGCTCTCCCAGGTGGCGGTCCGCAAGGGAGACTATGCGACCGCCGAGACCAGCCTGCGCGAGGTTGCGAAGCTCAATCCCGGCAACCTGGATGCCGCCAGCGGTCTGGCGCAGATCGCGGTGCAGCGCAACGACGTCAGCATGCTCTCCGAGGTGGCGGACAAGACCATCCAGGAGCACCCGAATTATGCCCTGGCCTATCTATGGCGAGGGACGGCGGAGGCCAGCCGCAAGGAGTACGACAAGGCGGAGGCGGACCTGCAGGCGGTGTTGAAGGCAAATCCGGAGAACGCCGCGGCGTACCTGGTGCTGGGCCAGATCCGTTTTGCCCAGGGGCATGTCCCCGAAGGCGAGGCGATGCTGCAGAAAGCGCTGGACAAGGACCCGAACTCCGACCGCGCGCTGGGCATTCTGGCGTCCTACGACATCAAGCAGAAGCAGCCGACCAAGGCCCTGGCGCGGGTCGAGGCGCAGATTGCAAAGGAGCCGGGGAACGGCAACTTCTACTCCGAGCTTGCCGCCGTTCAATTGCAGACCAAGGACTTCAAGGGCGCGCTGGCCAGTTCGCAGAAGGCGATGCAGTTGAGCCCGTCAAGCATCGCCGCGGTGGACATCTATACCCAGGCCGAGGTCGCCATGAAAGACATCGATCCCGCGATCGCAACCTGGCAGGGGTGGACAGGTTCGCACCCCAACGACGCCCATGCGTGGCAGATGGTGGGATCGTTGCAGGAGGCCAAGGGCGACGTCTCGACGGCGATGGAGGCATACAAGAAGGCGCTGCAGATCGACCCCAACAATGCGATTGCGTCCAACAACCTGGCGTATCTGATGGTGGAGAACGGAGGGAACGTGGATGTGGCGCTGACCCTGGCGCAGGCCACGCGGCGCGCCATGCCGGACTCGCCAAATACCGCCGACACGCTGGCCTGGGTCTACTACTACAAGGGAAACTACCGCGCGGCGCGCGACCTGCTGGAGGAGGCGCTGCGTTCGGCGCCGGACAACGCTTCCATGCATTTTCACCTGGGCATGACTTACAGCAAGATGAACGACAAGAGCGACGCCGTACTTCATCTGAAGAAGGCCGCGACGCTTGCGCCCAACAGCAAGACGTCGAGGGATGCAAACGACGAGCTGGCCAAGCTGGGGTGAGGGCGGCGCGGCGCTGTTGAATCAGAGCGCGGCTTTCTTCTCTTTCCCGGCGAGGTACCAGGCGACGGTCTTCTGCAGGCCGTCGAAGCAGTGGACCTTGGGTTGGTAGCCCAGCTCCTTGGACGCGCGACTGATGTCGGCCAGCGAGTGGCGGATGTCGCCCGCGCGCGGCGGACCGTAGATGGGCTTGGCGGTAAAGCCGAGCTGGCCTGCGATGGCGGCGTAGACCTGGTTGAGCGTGTGGCTCTCTCCGGTGCCGATGTTGAAGACGCGGCCTGTGGCGACGGAGCTGGGCGCGATCGAGGCAAGCAGGTTGGCGCTGACCGCGTTGTCGATGTAGTTGAAGTCGCGGCTGGTGAGGCCGTCGCCGAAGATCGTCGGAGTGATACCGTCCATCATATGCGTGGTGAACTTGGCGATGACGCCGGAGTAGGGCGAGTCGGCAGCCTGACGCGGGCCGAAGATGTTGAAGTAACGCAGGCAGATTCCTTCCAGGCCATACGCGCGGTAGAAGGCCTGGATGTAGTACTCGCAGGCGAGCTTCTGCACGGCGTAGGGCGAGAGCGGAAGCGGCAACATATCTTCCTGTTTGGGCTGGGTGGGCTGATCGCCGTAGGCCGAGGAAGAGGCCGCGTAGACGATGCGGCGAACCTTGGCTTCGCGCGCGGCCAGCAGCAGGTTCAACGTCCCGTTGAGATTCGACTCATGCGACGTGAGCGGGTCTTTGACCGAGCGGGGAACTGATGCGAGCGCGCCTTGATGGAGGACGAAGTCGATGCCATCGCAGGCCGAGCGCATGGCGTCGGCGTCTTGCAGATCGGCCTGCTGGAAGTCGATCTTGTCGCGGATGCCGACCAGGTTGTCGAGAGTCCCGGTGGAGAGGTTGTCGATGCCGCGCACCTCGTGTCCTTGCTCCACCAGCGTGTGGGCCAGGGTCGAGCCGATAAAACCTGCGATTCCGGTGATTAAGTAACGGGCCATCGATCCTCCACTCAGAATATTTTTCCGAGCTGTCGAGCCATCTTATCGCAAACCCAAAAATCGTCGCGGTTGCAGGTCTACGCAGGATCAATACAGAGGCGCAGCAATTCCAACTATATCGGGCGTAAGGTTGGATGCGATAATCGGGAGCATGTCGAATCCCAGCAAAGCGAAGTCCAGCAAAGCGATGTCCAGCAAAGCTAAATTCATCCAGGCGAACTCCGGCAAGGTCAACCTGCCGCGGATTGCCCAGGAGCGTCTCGCGCGCCTGGAGGCGCGCACGGCCCGGATCGGAGTGATCGGACTGGGATACGTCGGGCTGCCGCTTTCGCTGCTGCTTGCGGAGGCGGGATTTAAAGTGACCGGCTTCGACATCGACGCAAAAAAAGTGGACGACCTCGAAGCCGGACGGTCTTACATCTTCCGCATCGCGACCGCGGAGATCGTGGCCGCGCGGCAGAAGGGCTTTAGCGCGACGACGAAGTTTGCGCGTCTCGCCGAACAGGACGCGATTATCCTGTGCGTCCCGACGCCGCTGACGGCGCATCATGAGCCGGACCTGAGCTTTGTGGAGAACACGGCCAGGGCCGCGGCCCCGTGGATTCGCGAGGGGCAGTTGGTGGTGCTGGAGAGCACGACCTATCCGGGGACGACCGAGGAGCTGCTGATTCCCGCGCTGGAGGCGGGCAATACGCAGGGGCTGAAGGCGCAGGCGAAGGGCGCGGCGGCAGAAAGTGGTGTCTTCTATGTTGCCTTCTCGCCGGAGCGCGAGGACCCGGGCAATGTCACCGTGGCGCGGCGCGACATTCCCAAGGTGGTGGGCGGGCACGAGGCGATTGCCACCCAGCTTGCGGCCACGCTCTACGAAGGGATATTCACCCGCGCGGTGCGTGTTTCTTCGACGCGCGTGGCGGAGATGACCAAGCTGCTGGAGAACATCTATCGCTGCGTGAACATCGCGCTGGTCAACGAACTGAAGCTGCTCTCACTGCGCATGGGCGTGGACATCTGGGAGGTGATCGACGCGGCGGCGACCAAGCCGTTCGGCTTCCAGCCGTTCTATCCCGGGCCGGGCCTCGGCGGACATTGCATCCCCATCGACCCGTTCTATCTGAGCTGGAAGGCCAGGGAATTCGACTTCAACACGCGCTTCATCGAGCTGGCCGGCGAGGTGAATGAGGCGATGCCCGCGCATGTGGTGCAGTATGTTGCGAAGGGGCTGAACCGGCACAGCAAGGCGATGAACGGGGCGCGGATCCTGATGCTGGGGATGGCGTACAAGAAGGACATCGACGACCTGAGGGAGTCGCCGTCGCTGACTGTGATCGAGCTGCTGCGCGAGCAGGGCGCGGAGGTGCTGTACAACGATCCCTACTTCCCAACCGTGGGCCGGGGACGCCACTACAACCTGAATATGACTTCGACTCCGCTGGTCGATCTGGAGCAGTACGACTGCGTGCTGATTATGACCGACCACACGGAGTACGACTACGCGACGATTGTGGCGCAGTCGCGGCTGGTGGTAGACACGCGCAATGCCACCAAGGGGATCGCGTCCGGTAAGATCGTTCGCTGCTAGCTCGTTGCAGCCGGGCGGCGTAGGCTGGATGAGGTTATTTTGCGGGCTGCGCAGGCTGGAGGGATTTGGATGGTGGATGTCAAGACAATCAACGACGCGTTTCTACAGATCGGCGGACGCGGCGACAAGAGGGTATGGCGGTGGATGGACCCGAATGCGGGGGGGGTGGGGGAGTGGAAGCCGATCTCGTCGGCGAAGGTGTATGGGCGTGTGCGCGCGCTGGCGGCGCGGCTGGCGGAGTGGGGCGTGGGCAAGGGCGACCGCGTGGCGCTGCTCAGCGAGAACCGCTGGGAGTGGCCGGTGACGGACTTCGCCGTGCTGGCTCTGGGTGCGGTGGATGTGCCGTTGTATACCACGCTGACCGCCGAGCAGGTGGGGTATATGTTGCGCGACTGCGGCGCGAAGGTTGTTATGGTCTCTTCGTGGGAGCAGGTGGAGAAGGTGCGCGCGGCGGGTGAGCTGCCCGCGCTCGAGCACATCGTCGTGATGGATAAAGGGGTGATGGATAAACCCACATCTCAGAATCAAGATGTGGGGCACCCGGTTTCGTGGATGGGTGAACTGCTGGAGGGTGCGACGGCGATGCAGGGGCGCGACGCGGAGTTCGACGCACGGGTGCGCGAGGTGCAGCCGGAGGACCTGGCGACGATCATATACACCTCGGGAACCACCGGCGAGCCGAAGGGCGTGATGCTGACCCATGGCAATATGGCGAGCAACCTCTGCTATTCGTCGCGCGAGTTTGATTTCAGCGAACAGGACTGCTGCATCTCGTTTCTGCCGCTCTCGCATGTGACGGCGCGGCACCTGGACTATGTGCTCATGCTGGAGCATGTGACGCTGGCGCATTGTCCGCATTTCAACCAGATTACAGTGGCGATGAAGCAGGTGAGGCCGACGGTCCTTGTGGCCGTGCCGAGGGTCTACGAAAAGATTCGCCAGGCAGTCGAGGGCAAGTCGCACGGGGTGAAGAAGGCGATTCTGAATTGGTCGCTGAGCGTGGGCAAGAAGCATCGCGACGAGACTCTGGCGGGAAAGCAGCCCGGCGGATTGCTTTGGAAGCTGGCGGAGAAGCTGGTCTTCTCCAAGATTCGCGCGGCGTTTGGCGGGCAGGTGTGGCTGTTTGTGTCGGGCGGAGCGCCGCTGGGGATGGATAACGCGGAGTGGTTCGCCGACGTGGGCATTCTCATCTTCGAGGGCTATGGGCTGACGGAGACCTCGCCGCTGATTGCGCTGGATACGCCGAAGCGGCATCGCATCGGCACGGTGGGTGCGGTGCTACCGAATGTCGAGGCGCGCTTCGCGCCGGACGGCGAGCTGGAGGTGCGCGGGCCGTCGGTCTTCCACGGCTACTGGCAGAAGCCGAATGAGACGGCGGAGGCGTTTACCGAGGATGGATGGTTCCGCACCGGAGACATCGGCAAGATCGATGCGGACGGGTTCCTCGCCATCACCGACCGCAAGAAAGAGATGCTGAAGACCAGCGGCGGAAAGATGATTGCGCCGCAGCCGATCGAGGGCAAGCTGAAGGCGCGCCTGCTTGTCGGCAACGCCGCGCTGGTGGGCGACAAGCACAAGTTTGCGTGCGTGCTGATCTCACCCAACTTCGCAATCCTGGAGAGCTGGGCGCGGGTGAAGGGCGTCAGCTATCCGGCGGGCGACCGCAAGGCTCTGGTGCGGGTTCCGCAGGTGGTGGCGCGCTATCAGCGCATCGTCGATGAGCTGAATGCCACGCTGGCGCCCTACCAGACCATCAAGCGGATCGCCGTGGTCCCCGACGAGTGGACCGTCGAAGGGGATGAACTGACCCCCAGCATGAAGCTGAAACGCCGCGTGGTGGAGCAGAAGTACGCCGCCCAAATTGCGGAGTTCTACAAGGATGAGGCGACGGCGTCGCGTTAGGTGCTGGCAGTGTAGAGTTGCGGTGAGAGGTGTACATGGACTGGTGCGGCTGTGAGAGCGTGGAGGGCCTTGCGCGCGAGGTCTCTGGGCGGTCTTCGGGAATGGGGAAGGGAATTGCGGCGGATGGGGATGCCGCGGGCGTGAGCGCGGCAGATGAGGCGCGGATGTGAGCGGCCCGCAGGGAGTTGTCGAGGGGGAGTGGCGGCCCAACTTTAATCCGTGGCTGATCGCCGCGGTCGTCTCCATGGCGGCGTTTCTGGAGGTGCTGGACACAAGCATTGCCAACGTGGCGTTACCGCACATCGCCGGCAGCCTGGCGGCCAGCAGCAGCGAGAGCACATGGGTGTTGACCTCGTACCTGGTGTCGAACGCGATTGTGCTTCCTGCCGCGGGTTGGATGGTGAGCGCGCTGGGGCGCAGACGGTATTTTCTGATCTGCCTGTCTGTCTTCACGCTGAGTTCGATCCTCTGCGGAATGGCCACCAGCCTGCCGATGCTGCTTGTGGCGCGAGCCATCCAGGGCGCGGGCGGAGGAGGATTGCAGCCCATGGCGCAGGCCATCCTGATGGATTCCTTTCCGGCCAACAAGCGTGGCCCGGCGGCGGCGCTGTTTGCGGTCAGCGTCTTTGCGGCGACGGCTGTAGGGCCGACCGTGGGCGGCTGGATCACGGACAACT
>PKWU01000071.1 GCA_003132145.1 Granulicella sp. | reverse complement strand
TGACCATCTACAGGCACCCGGCTTCTCCGTTCTTGATCGAATAGAACAACCTCATGAAAGATCACAGGTACCCCCCCGGTGCTATTAGCGTAAAGTATTCAAAAAATGTAAGTTAAGCACGCGCTTAGCGCGTGAGACGTATTAAAGGCGAAGACCCGGCGGGTTGCGGTTGCTTCGGTCATACGGGTTCTCTCCTTTTGTGTGCGAAAAGTATCAAAGGTAATAACTACGTTGGCTAACCCAAAAAGAAAACCCTGCCTGTGTTTACTGTTTTGATTCCCCAAGCAGGCGCTTTGGTGCATCCGCTCATATTTCCCTCTTTTTCCTCTGCTCGCCTCTTGTATTGCATCTCTACTCACGCTATTCTGTAGCTACTCCAAGGCGCAGCTAGCGCCGGAAGGTGAGGCGTAGCATGAGTACCGTCCAAGATGAGCAATTTGAATTGGCTCGGAAGGCGATGGAAGAGGAATATCGGAAGAATCTAGAGGCACTAGAGAGAGTGAAACGATTCTTGCCTCGTGAGCTGGAGACATCAATAGATAACGGCTCTCACGCCTCCGCTGCAAAGACGACAGTGATTCAGAAATCTTCTGAAGATTCTGAAGATAAGGGCCAACCCGTCGAAAGCCCCTCTTTAATAGGCGCGGTTCTTGAAATTCTTGTGTCTAAGCCCGCCACATCTTTCAACCCTCGGACAGTTCTTGATGCTCTGGAATCGAAAAATTTCCCATTCAGTAGAGATAACGGCAAGAGAATTCTGTCCGTCGCCCAGGCACTGAGGAAGTTGACGGAACGTGATCAGCCACAAGTTAAGCTCGTGCGGCGCGGGAGCGGTAGAAGGCCCAACTCGTATCGAGCGCAGATGCAAGAAATAAATCCGGCGCATGTGACAACTGCGGCGAGATCAAGTGGGATGACGATGTAGGGGTGAAGATTTATGACCTTGGCGCGAGCGTCCAAAACTTGTCGCCAAGTACCACACCGGGGAAGGATGGGACGTCCAACACCCCATCCCCCCGGCGGTCCTTAGCAAGTTCGGCAAACCTGATCTCAAAGTGCTGAGACACTTTGAGCAGTAAGGCCGATACGGAGGCTGGCATGATCGTCATGCTGCCCCGTCCGTGCTGTACCGACTGGAGCGGTCACTCCAGCCTAACCGTCCTGACGGGCGCTGTAGGGGTTCCCTGCGGCGCGCCGTCATGGCGCTCGTTTACAGATTATACCCGTTGTGTCAACCTCTGGATGTGATACTTTGGGTTCATGAAGATTAAGCCTTCATCCTCAAAAGCAGAGAATCAGGTTTTCAGTCAGGCTTTGGCTTCCGTCCTCTCCGTATCACGACCGGAGATTCAGAAGACGATTGCCGAAGCCAAGACCGAGAAGCCTTTGCCTCATACGAGATACATGTACGCCCCCGCAAAGGGCCGTCCTTAGCGTGAGGCCGCCTCCTTCCCGGTCAGTTGATTCCACGTCAAACGCTTGCCGCTAATCTGCGATAGAGCCTTTGTGAATCGCTTGCCATCGTTCATATCCTTTCGGTTGTTGAATCGGTACATCTGTTCGTTCAAGTACAGGTCGAGATGGAACGCTTCGACTGCAACGTATGTTCCGGTCAACGTCCTTTTCAAGCACGACCAGAAGTTTTCAATCGCTTGGGTCGAGACTTCGCCGCGCACATATTCAGTCGCGTGGTTGACCGTTTCATGAATGTAGCGCATCGCGTCCATGCGGTCGTATCCGGGCCATCCATCTGTATAGACCGTAGAGCCAAAGCCGACGTGCTCAAGAATCTTCTCTTGCAGTGTTGTGCGCTTGACGTTGGGAATCACCATTGCACGAACCTCGCGTGTGCCGCGATCCAATAGGCCCATGACGGCGGTTTTCTCTGCATAGCCGTTAGCAGCGATCTTGAGCGCAAGGCGTTTCTCACGGTGCATATTTATCGGTTTTGGGCCGATGAAAGTCTCGTCGATTTCAACCGGGCCGTTGCCTAACGGAACAGGCTGGACAGTTTTGAGGATGTGCCGCAACCGCTGTAATACAAACCATGCGGACTTCTGCGCGATTCCTGTAGCGCGTCCGATCTCGTAGCTGGATACTCCGTTCTTGCAGTTGCAGAGCATCCACAAAGTTGTCAGCCATACGTCCAAGGGGAGTGCGCTGTCCTCGAAAATCGTGCCGACTTTGACACTGAATTGCTTGCGGCATTCGTAGCACTTCCACCGCTTCTGAGTGGCCAGCCAATAGTGCTTACGTTCACCCTCAGCCGCGTTGCACTTGGGGCATACAGGCTTGCCATCGGGCCAGCGCAGAGCGGCAACCGCATCAATGCAGTTCTGTTGATCGGCGAAGTAACGGATTGCTTCCGTGAGTGTATTGAGTTTGGCTTGCATGGCAACCTCTTGACTATGACTAACCCAGAATACACGACGCGGTTGGGTTAGTCAAGTTATTTGTTGCCGTATCAAAGCCTTCAAAAAAGGCATGTTAAGTCTGGACTTGGTATGGTTAGGTCTGGACTAAGTCTGGACTAAGTCTGGACTTGGTCTGGACTTCGTCACTGCGGTTGAGGGTTAAATGCGAAGGCCCGGCGAGTTGGCCGGGTCTGTTTGGTTTTGCTTACTGCTTTAATTATACGCGTTGGAGGGAAACTACTATGCCAACTATTTTTCGGAGGGAAGTGGTTGGTGGGGTGGGGGTTATGGGGATTTTGGAGGGCGGAGGGGCTTGACATGCGATTTTGCTGAGGTTTTTGGGGAAAGAAAATGAGGGGGTGGGTTGGGGGCTGAACCCACATCTCAGAAGCGAGATGTGGGGCACCCGGCTGATCGCAGCATAAATGTTAAAATCACTGCAATCCGACATAGAGTTCTGTTACACCGCTATCGCCACCTGTTATGGGACTTGCGTTTAATTGCATTCCAATATCTTTGAATGCTCTTGCGACGGCTATCTGCGTCGGAGTTAAATCGGAGTCCTGCGAATCTGCTTTGCCTGCTTCCGGTAACTTCATAACGATCCGTAGCCCAAGTCCATCCTTCACGATAAGAGCCAACTTTTGTGTTGGTACAATCGTCCATCCAGCATCCTTGAACGCTGCTTCTATTTCATTGGAAAAGGCTATTGCTTCCTCGCTTCCGTGAGCGGGGGTTATTGCTATCTCGTGCGGCCCGTATGATTTTAGTTCGTTCACAAGCTGACTGCGCTGATCTCCTAAGGTTCTCCCAGGACGGAGGATTTTACTCACAGCCGATTCAGTATCTGTGCGCCAGTTTTGAATTGTCTTGTCCGTCTCTGTTGATTTCTGCGTAATCAGCGACTGGGTATCTGTACTTGCTTTATGAGCCTCGCCCCTAGCTCTTTCTGTCTCATGTTGGGCCGAAGTCGCCGCAGTCTCTGCATTTGTGGCCGCAGTAGCAGCATTGGTAGCTGCCACATTCGCCTTTGTTGCAGCAATGTTGGCATCAGAAGCTGCTGTTTGTGCTGCGTGTATATCCCTATTTGCTTGCGCTTGTGCTTTATCACCCGCTTTAGCGAGTACCCCCGTGAGTACAATGCCAAGCAACCCTATGAGCCCAAAACAGCCAATCCAGAACCAATGATGTTCCTTCTTTGGCGGTCTCAGGGACACATAAACCCCGAGTCCGCCGAGCAGTAGCTGTGATAACCCAATGAAAATCGTAAGCCACAGTGCCATGCTCAGAATGCTCTCACCGCGCACCCACACACGTCTATGTGTTTACCTTTTGGTAACGGAGTCAGACTTTGAATCGAAAATGACCCACTACCGACGGGCGGCCCTGGTTGGAATAGTTTCACCGATTGAGTAGAGTGACTTATCCCGAACGAAATACGGAGATTCTGGCTTCGCCAGAATGACGACTCAAAAGAGGCGGCGACCAAGCGTTACTCGAAGACGGGGGTGAGGATGCGGACGAGGGTGTCGGGCTCGGCGAGGAAGGCGTTGTGGCCGAGGTTCATGCTCGCCTTTGCCATTGTGCAGGATCGCGACTGCCGTGGAAACAGGCAATGACGGTCAGCGTTGTGTCGGCTTCGATGACGAACATCAGAGCGTACGGAAAGCGGCGGAGCAGGGCTCGGCGGACGTTCTTGTGGATGATAGGAAATTGTTGGGGATTGGCAGTCATACGCTGAACCACGTTGCCAACCGCCGTGCGGAAGTGCCGTCCCAGACCGGGAACCTCATTCTCGTACCAGGTCTGCGCGTCGATTAACTCGGCGCGGGCAGGCTGGGTGAAGGTAACGGGATAGACTACGGGCACCGCTGCTCAAGTTCGGCCTTCAGGGCCGTCCAGGCGATGCCCTCGCGCCGGTCCTGGTCGAGCGTCGCGAGGCGGTTGTCCAGCTCCGCCCGCTGCGCCACCGTCAGGGGAAGCTGGTGATCTTCCATGCTGTCCCAAAGCTGCGAGATTAACGCAAGTCGCTCCGGCGGGGTCAGACGGACAAGCTCGTCCTGGGTGAGCAATTCCATGCATTGAGAATAGGAGACAACGAGAGCAAAGGCAAATACGGAGATTCTGGCTTCGCCAGAATGACGAACTTACAGACAAATACGGGGATTCTTCGCTGCGCTCAGAATGACAACTGAGGGACTCCTACTCGAAGACGGGGGTGAGGAGGCGGACTAGGGTGTCGGGTTCGGCGAGGAAGGCGTCGTGGCCGTGGTTGGAGGCCATCTCGCGGTAGTCGCAGCGTGCGCCGGCGGCGCGGATGATGGCGGCGAGCGAGCGGACGTCCTCGGGCGGGAAGAGCCAGTCGGTGGAGATGCCGACCAGGGTGAGGTGCGCGGCGATGCGCGCGTAGGCGGCGTAGGGCGTCTCGTGGGCGCGGACGGGATCGAAGATGTCCATGGTGCGGGTGATGGAGACGTAGGAGTTGGGGTCGAAGCGGGAGATGAAGCTCTGGCCCTGGTAGTCGAGGTAGCCGGCGACGTCGAAGCGGCCGTTCTGCCCGGCCGAGGTGGAGAGATAGGGGTTCTCGTCGCCGTAGCGGTTGGGCTTGCGGGCGAAGCGCTCTTCCAAGAGCGGAACCGACTTGTAGCTGATCATGCCGAGGGCGCGGGCGAGGGCGAGGCCGCCGGTGGGACCCTGGCCGGGCTCGTAGTAGCCGCCCTTCCATGCGGGATCGAGCATGATGGCCTGGCGCTGGAGATGATTGAGGCCGAGGCCCATGGCTCCGAGCGGGGCGACGCCGATGGCGATGGCGCGGGCGACGCGCTCGGGGAAGAGGATGGCCCACTCCAGGACCATCATGCCGCCGATGGATGCGCCGAGGACGAGTTTAAGGCGCGGGATGCCGAGGTGGTCGATGAGCTTGACCTGGGCGTTGACGATGTCGCGGATGCTGATGAGCGGGAAGGTGGGGCCGTAGGGCTTGCCGGTGGCCGGGTCGATGGAGAGCGGTCCGGTGGAGCCGTAACAGGAGCCGAAGATGTTGATGCCGATGACGCAGTCGCGGGTGAGATCGAGCAGGCCCAGGTCGCCGGGCAGGAAGAGCTGCGGCCACCAGGCGCCGACCTGCGCGGAGCCGGATAAGGCGTGACAGACCAGGACGGCGTTGTCTCGCGCTGGGTTGAGCTGGCCGTAGACGGCGTAGTGCAGCGTGGGGTTGACGAGGATCTCGCCGCTCTCGAGGGAGAGAACTTCGTCGATGACGAAGTCTCCCTCGAAGGCGGGGGTGGGGATTGGGATTGGATCTTCTTCGGTCATTTCGTTATACGTTCCGCTTCCATCTTACTTGCCCAGTCCGTTGGCGGTGAGGATTGCCTGGTCCAGATCGGCGAGGATGTCGCGAATGTCCTCGATGCCGACGGAGAGGCGGACGAGTTCCGGAGTTACTCCCGTCTCTGCCTGCTCCGCAACCGTCAGTTGCGCGTGCGTGGTGGAGGCGGGATGGATGATGAGCGACTTGGAGTCGCCGATGTTGGCGAGGTGCGAGAAGAGCTTCACCGAGTTGATGAGCTTTTTGCCCGCCTCGAACGCGCTGCCGCTGGTGCCTCCCTTGATGCCGAAGGTGACCAGCGCGCCCTTGCCGCCGGGCAGGTACTTCTCGGCGCGCGCGAAGTACTTGCTGGACTTGAGGCCGGGGTAGTTGACCCACTCGACGCCGGGGTGCGACTCGAGATGCTGCGCCACGGCGAGCGCATTCTGCGAGTGGCGCTCCAGGCGCAGGTGCAGCGTCTGCACTCCCTGTAGCAGAAGGAAGGAGTTGAACGGCGAGAGCGCCGCGCCGGTATCGCGCAGTCCCTGCACGCGGGCCTTGAGGATGAACGCGAGCGGGCCAAAGGCTTCGGTGTACGAGAGGCCGTGATAGGAGGGATCGGGATTGACGAAGTCCGGGAAGCGGCCCGAGGCCTTCCAGTCGAACTTGCCCGCGTCGACGATGATGCCGCCGAGCGTGGTGCCGTGGCCGCCGATGAACTTGGTCGCGGAGTTGATGACGATGTCGGCGCCCCACTCGATGGGCCGCACCAGCGCAGGCGACGCCGAAGTGTTGTCGATGATCAGCGGGATGCCATTTTCGTGCGCGATGGCGGCCAGCTTCTCGATGTCGGCGACGTCCAGCTTGGGATTGCCCAGCGTCTCGGTGTAGAGCGCCTTGGTCTTGGAGTTGATGGCCGCGCGCAGACCGGCGAAGTCGTCCGCATCCACAAAGCGCACCGTGATTCCCTGCTTGGGCAGTGTGTAGTGGAAGAGGTTGTAGGTGCCGCCGTAGAGCGACGTGGTGGAGACGATCTCGTCGCCCGCGCTGGCCAGCGTCTGGATGGTCAGCGTCTCGGCCGCCTGTCCGGATGCGGTCGCCAAGCCAGCGGCTCCGCCTTCGAGCGCTGCGATGCGCTTCTCGAAGACGTCGGTGGTCGGGTTCATCAGGCGCGTGTAGATGTTGCCGAACTCCTTGAGGCCGAAGAGGCGCGCCGCGTGGTCGGAATCGTTGAAGACGTACGAGGTGGTCTGGTAGATGGGCACGGCGCGCGAGTTGGTTGCGCTGTCCACCACCTGGCCGGCGTGAACTGCGAGTGTGGCAAACTGCTGTTTCGGTAGTGTGGTTTCCTCTGACATTCCCTGCTCCTTTGTCCGTTGGTTATTTTACGTTTTGTTGGAAGAACAATCCCCGGAACAATGAAAAAGGCCCACCGTCCCTTGAGGACCGTGAGCCGTTTGGAAGCTGATCTCGTCTGCGACTAGCGCATCAGACTGTTTCCACACACACCCACGCGTCGGCGACACAGGCAGCTACACATGGCCATGGCCTCAACGGGGGTGGGGCGGGAAATCATGGACTCAGTATACACCAGAGGAAAGCCGCAACCGTTTACTCCTGTTCCAACAGGCGCTCGGTCATGATCTGGAAGTGATAGCCCATCACCGCCAGGGTCATGGCCTTGCCGAGCGATCGCGGATCGCGCAGTGCAGTCGTCAGCACAAATCTCCAATAGCTGAGCCGGCCTCTGCCAATCACTCCCTGGCGCACGATGGAAGAGAAAAATGCGCGCAGGTTGGCGAAGGTGAAGCGTCCGGTGCTGGTGGGGCGGCATCGGCTCAGCAGCAACTTCACCCGCTCGTAGTATGCCTCGTTCGAGTAGATGCGACGCATCACCGAGCGATAACCCTCCACCAGGCGCGCGGAGTCCATGCGCGGGATGAAGTTCAGCGTGCAGTCGGTGTTGTCTCCATCGCCACCATTCAGAATGCGTCCCTCGCTGTGCAGGCGGCGGAAGAGCTGCGTGCCGGGCATGGCCTGCAGCAGGCCGACCATGGCCACTGGAATCGCGCTCTTCTGGATGAACTCCACCATGCGGTCGAAGACGTCTTCGCGGTCGGTGTCGAAGCCGAGGATGAATCCGCCCATCACCTCGATGCCGTACTGCTGGATCACTTCGATGCTCTCGAGCAGGTCGCGCTTTGTGTTCTGCATCTTGTGGTTGGCGATGAGGCTGATCTCGTCGGGGGTCTCGATGCCGAGGAAGACGGAGCTGAAGCCGGCGTCCTTCATCAATTGCAGCAACTCCGGATCGTCCGCCAGATTCAGCGAAGCCTCGGTAAGAAAGCGGAAGGGGCGCCCGTGGATGCGTCCCCACTCCACCATCGCGGCCAGCAGTTCCTTGGCGCGCCGCTTGTTGCCGATGAAGTTGTCGTCCACCACAAAGACCGCATCGCGCCAACCCGCCTGCTGCAACTGGTCCAGCTCGGCGAGCACCTGCTCGACCGCCTTGGTGCGCGGCTGGCGACCGTAGATCTCGATGATGTCGCAGAACTCGCAGTTGAACGGGCAGCCGCGCGAGTACTGCACGGTCATGGTGTTGTAGCGGTCCATCTTGATGAGGCTCAGGTCGGGCAGCGGGCTGATGTTCATGGCTGGCCTCTCGGACGCCTCATATACCGGCCTGGCTTCGCCCATCTCCAGATCGCGCGCCAGGGTTGCGATCAAGTCCTCCGCCTCGCCGATGACGACGTGGTCCGCGCGCAGCTCCTTCGCGGAGATGCTGCTGGCGATCGGCCCTCCCACAACGGTCCGCAGGCCGCGCGCGCGGCAGCGTTCGACGATCTCCGCCAGATGCTCGTGCTGCACATGCATTCCGCTGAGCAGTGCAACGTCGGCCCACGCCAGGTCCTTATCGGTGAGCCGCTCCACGTTGGTATCGACCAGCCGCTTCTTCCAGTTCGCGGGCAGAAGCGCCGCGACGGTCATCAGTCCCAGCGGAGGCTGCGCCGCGCGCTTGCCCAGAAACGAGAGCGCGTGCTTGAAGCTCCAGTAGGTGTCGGGAAAGTGGGGATAGATGAGAAGTGCGTTCATGGTTCGCCTCCGAGAGTTACGGGGCGGGCAATCGCGATGAACCGGGGAGTCGTCTGTAGGGGATGGAAGACGGCGGCGTAGCTGGATCGTGGTGACACGCTCTACATAATCTTCCCGCCGCATGGATGGCTGCGCAATGCGGATACAAAAAGATTACAAAGAGCCAATGGCGGCGCGGCCTCGGTTGTAGAGGCTAGAGCATTTTCGGTAATGGTGTAGTCCGTCGTGGATCGAGCAAAAGCAGATTCCTCCGCTTCGCTACGGAATGACAAACAAAATTGGTCTATAGCAATTGCGAAACTGCCCTATTTTTGGAACTGCCCTATTTTTTCTGCGCGTTTAGTTGATCGAGGACGTGCTTCAGTTGGTCGAGCTTCTGCCCGGCCTCGCCCAGCTTGCCCTCCGCGGTGAGGCGTTGATAGTCGGCGAAGTCTCTGCCCGCCTCCGCGATGAGCCCGTTTTGGTCTGTCGCAACCTTCGGCGCTACCTGCGATGCGGATGCAGTTTGCGTCCCAGCCTGCGGTGTGGCTTGCGCGGATTCGCTGGCGCTCAGCGACGAGGTCTCGCCGCCGAAGAGCGACGCCAGCGCAGCCTCGAAGGTCGGTCCATAGGCCAGCTTGTCCTGCAGCGCGAGGACGACCAGGCGCAGCTCCGGCATGGGGCTCTGCTGCGCCTGCAGGTAGATCGGCTCGGCGTAGAGCAGCGCCTTGCCGGAGGGGATGACGAGCAGGCTTCCGCGGACGACATGCGAGCCCTGCTGGTTCCACAGCGTCAACTGGCCGGAGAGTTGCGCGTTCTGGTCGATGCGCGACTCGATCTGCTGCGGGCCGTCCACCAGCTTGGTCTTGGGAAAGTCGTAGACCACCGACGTGCCGTAGTTCGCGCCGTCCGAGCGTCCGGCGATCCATCCGATCAGATTGTTGCGGTTGGCCGGCGTGAAGGGAAGAATCTCCACGAACTCCACGTCTTTCTCACCGGGCAGCTTCATCAGGACGAAGTTGGGCTGCATTGGCACGGGTGCCTGCTGACCGTCGCTGCTCTGGCCGGTCGACTCGGTGGCCACCGTCCACAGGTCCTCGCGGTTGAAGAAGACTGCCGGGTCCGTCATGTGGTAGAGGCCATAGACCTGCGCTTGCAGCTTGAATAATTTTTCCGGGTAGCGCACGTGCTTGCGCAGGTCGGTGGGCATCAGCGAGGCGTCCTTGAAGAGGCTGGGGAAGATGCGCCGGTAGGCCGCCAGCACCGGGTCGTTGTTGTCGAAGACGTAGAAGGTGGTGGTGCCGTTGTAGGCGTCGATGACCACCTTGACGCTGTTGCGCATGTAGTTGATGGAGTTTCCGTCGAGATCGTAGTGGGTGGAGTAGGGATAGCTGTCGGAGGTGGTGAACGCATCCATCACCCAGGAGAGCCGGCCATCGTCGCCGACCACGATGTAGGGGTCCTGATCGAAGGTGAGGAAGGGCGCCAGGGTCGCAACGCGCTCACGAATATTTCTCCGCATCAGCAGGCGGCTCTGCGGATTGACGTCGTCGCTGAAGGGCAGCTTGTCCAGGTCGTCGCGCTCGAAGGCCAGCAGAACGCGGCGCAGAAATCCGCCCAGAACGATGCCGCCCGTGCCCTGATAGGAGGTGACGCTGTTGGTCTCGCCTTGTGGGAAGTCGAACTCCTGCTGGCGCGTCTTGACGTAGACATCGTTATCGGTCAGCTCGCCGAAATAGATCTCCGGCCGGGTCACATTCAGGCCCTTTACCGTGCTCTGTACGGGCATATTGCTCAGCAGCAGCGTGGGCAGCCCCTCGGATGTGAAGCCATTCACCGGGTTCATCGTCACGCCGTAGCCGTGGGTGTAGACCAGCTTCTCGTTGATCCAGTTGCGGCTGCTCTCGGGCAGCTTCTCCACGTTCAGCTCGCGCGCCGCCAGCATCACCTCGCGCATGGTTCCGTCGAGGGTGTAGCGATCGATGTCGATGTCGGGGAAGTCGTAGTAGGTGCGAATCTCCTGCTCCTGGCGCAGGGTGTCCTGCAAGGCGTGCCAGTCCCACAGGCGGATGTTTTGCAGCGTGGGCTGATTGTTCGCCGGGTCGGCGGCATCGACGGTGGTCTCGGCGGGAAACTCGCGCTGGGTGAACTGGTCCAACCCATAAGCCTGCTGGGTGAACTTGATGTTGTTGGCGATATAGGGCGTCTCGCGCACCAGCTCGTTCGGCTTGACGATGAAGTTGCTGACGTACCAGCCCACCACGCTCAGCGCGAGGTAGCAGGCGGCGGCCGGAATCACGGAGGCGACAAGCAATTTCGCTCGCGTGCCGCGCGCCGCGTTGACCAGCGCAATCGCCGCACCGAAGAGAAGCGCAGCGCAGACGATCAGCAGTCCGGTGAGGGTCACATGCGCGTCCGTGTAGTTGACGCCCTCGAAGATGGTGTGATGGTCCAGCAGGCTCTGGAAGCGGCTGACGTATACGTTCATCGCAACCACCAGCAGCAGGAACGCAACCGTGATGGAGAGCCCGCGCCAGGCCGGAGCGGAGTGGCCGACCGCGCGCTTGTCCAGCAAGCTGAAGCCGCCGGCGAGGGCGATCAACGCCACGGCGACGACGCACACGATGACGGCCAGCGTAAGCAGCCATCCCAGGATGAGCTGCCACGCGGGGAGGGTGAAGAGGAAGAAGTTCAGCGGACGGCCGAAGATCGGGTCGCTGATGCTGCCCGTGGCGTGCGGCGCGTACCAGAAGAGAGCCAGGGTGGGCCACTCCTGCATCATCGCGGACCCGGAGAGGACTGCGGCCGCGAGCGAGCCGACGATGCCGACGATGCGCAGCACCGGTTCGACCGATAGATTCACGGGCTGTCCGCCGAGGATGATCTGGCGGTCGCTGGGCAGGCTGGCCTGGCTGGCGCGTTTGAGAGCCAGAAATGCTCCGTACAGGATCACGAAGGTTGCGACCGCGAAGATTGCGAAGACGCCCCACTCCAGCCGCCACGTCGTCCAGAAGACGTCCGAGTAGCCGAGCGAGCGGTACCAGAGCAGGTCCACCCAGTACGACAGCGCGGTTTTGGTCCCGAAGAGGATTGCGGCGATGACGATCAGGAAGACAATCAGCCTGCGCCGCAGCCGCGGATCACGCGGCCCCCTCGATTCCAAACGTCCCTGCGGAAAGTCAATCGGTCCCGGCATATCTCTACCCCGCTCAAATCGTTTCGCTGCAACCACACGAATTGTACAGGGTTGGCAGGAAGCGGATTGCATTGCCCTCGGCCAGAGCGAAGAGGAGCGAGGACGAAGCCGCGCCGATCCCGCGCGTGGGAGGGCCTTCGTATCTTCAGAGGGCCTGGCTGGAATACAATCGAATCTGGCGAAAGGCAAGCAGACTCTGCGTGCGCAGTGGCCAGCGTGCATCGCAAGTGCGCGGGATTTGGAAGCGCTTCCGGACGAGAGCGTGGCGGTTTTTTCGTCTACGACAAAAAGCACCAACCGACTCTACAGACTATGAGAGGGATGCATTCTTAAATGATTACAAGCGACCTTGAGGTACAGGGCCAGCCGGCATCGGACCTTGCGAGTGGCGTTCATCGGACCGTTAACGATTTTTCCATCCAGATTGCAACGGTAAACGGCTCCGGGTCGCAATCGGCCAACGCAGTTCTGCTGCGCAGCATCTTTCACATGGGAGTGCCTGTCTCGGGCAA
The DNA here is from genome assembly GCA_003132145.1 of Granulicella sp. GTDB lineage: Bacteria > Acidobacteriota > Terriglobia > Terriglobales > Acidobacteriaceae > Edaphobacter. The sequence continues at coordinate 5,001 of PKWU01000071.1, read as the reverse complement.
GAACCTCTTCCCCTCCAACATCGCGGGGCTTCCCACCTGGTTCACCATTCGCGTCAGCAAGCATGGCTGGATCGCGCGCAAGAGCGACACCAACATTCTGATCTCCATGAACCCGGAGCGCGCGCAGGAGGACGTTCTCGCGCTCGCTCCCGGCGCGGTGGTGATCTTCGACGAGCCGCTGAAGCTGGATGAACTGCGCTCGGACCTGGCCTTCTACTCCGTTCCCTTCGACCGGATCACCGCAGCCACGGGCGCGGAGCCGAAGTTGCGCAAGTTGGTGCGGAACATGGTGTATGTGGGCGTGGCGGCGCAGCTTCTCTCCATCGACATGAAGAGGCTGGAGGCGACGGTCCGCAAGCAGTTCGCCAAGAAGGTGAAGGCGGCAGAGCTGAACCTGAGCGCGGTGCGCGCCGGCTACGAGTATGCCGCGACCACGCTGACCAAGCAGGACCCCTACGTGGTTGAGCCGATGAAGGCCACCGACGGCAAGATCCTGATCGACGGCAACTCCGCCGCCGCGCTGGGCGCGCTGTTTGCAGGCGTCACCGTGGTGGCCTGGTACCCCATCACGCCGTCCACTTCGGTGATCGAAGACCTGATCGACTACATGAAGCAGTACCGCGTGGAGAAGGACGGCAAGGCGACCTTCGCAGCTGTGCAGGCGGAAGACGAACTGGCCGCCATCGGCATGGTTCTCGGCGCGGGATGGGCGGGCGCGCGCGCCATGACGGCCACCTCCGGCCCCGGCATATCGCTGATGGCGGAGTTTGCCGGCCTCGGATACTACGTCGAGATTCCCGGCGTCATCTTCAACGTGCAGCGCACCGGCCCCTCCACCGGGCTGCCTACGCGCACCTCGCAGGCCGACCTCAGCTTCATCGCGGGCCTCTCGCATGGCGATACCAGGCACGTTATGCTGCTTCCCGCTTCGGTGAAGGAGTGCTTCGAGATGGGAATTGCGGCCTTCGATCTGGCCGAGCAGTTGCAGACCCCGGTCTTCGTCCTCAGCGACCTCGACCTGGGCATGAACGACTGGATGTCGGAACCCTTCGAGTATCCGGAGAAGCCCATCAACCGCGGCAAGGTGCTCAACGCGCAGCAGCTCGAAGAACTGGGCGGCTTCGCGCGATATAAGGACGTCGATGGCGACGGCATCGGATACCGCACCCTGCCCGGGACGGACCATCCCGCCGCGGCATACTTCACGCGCGGCTCCGGCCACAACGAGAAGGCCCTTTACTCCGAGCGTCCCGCGGACTACGAGAACAATATGCTGCGCCTGGCGCGCAAGTTCGAGACCGCGAAGACGCTAGTGCCCAAGCCTATCCTCGAAGGCACAGGCACGCAGAAGACCGGAATCATCGCATTCGGCACCAGCCACTGGGCTGTCATCGAGGGCCGCGACCAGCTTGAGCGCGAGTCCGGCCTGGCAACCGACTACCTGCGCATCCGCGCCTTCCCCTTCACCCAGGAGGTCGCCGACTTCGTTGCCGCGCACGAACGCATCTATGTGGTGGAGCAGAACCGCGACGCACAGATGCTGAACCTTCTGAAGACCAATCTCGATCCCGCGGACGCCGTCAAGCTGCATTCGGTGCTGCACTTCAACGGACTTCCCATCGACGCACAGAGCGTCACGAACGCCATCGCCGCCGCAGAAGGAGCACGCTAGCCATTATGTCGACCACGCCAGCCATGACCACCCCAGTTGCAACCGCGCCCGCCGCAACCGCTCCCGCCGCGCCCAAGGCCGTCAAGACCAACCACATCGGTCTCGGCATTCTCGACTACCGCGGCGGCAAGAGCACGCTGTGCGCCGGATGCGGACACAACGCCGTCAGCGAACGCATTACCGAGGCGTTCTTCGAGATGGGCATCCAGCCGGAGCGCGTGATGAAGATGAGCGGCATTGGCTGCTCGTCCAAATCGCCGGCGTACTTTATGTCGCGTTCCTTCAGCTTCAACGGCGTGCATGGCCGGATGCCCTCGGTGGCCACCGGCGCGCTGCTGGCCAACAAGACCATGCGCTCCATCGGCCTCAGCGGCGACGGCGACACGGCGTCGATCGGCATGGGACAATTCATTCACCTGCTGCGCCGCAACGTGCCGATGATCTACATCGTCGAGGACAACGGCGTCTACGGACTGACCAAGGGACAGTTTTCCGCCACCGCCGACCTCGGCGCGCGCCTGAAGAACGGCGTGGTCAACGAGCTGCCCGCCATCGACATCTGCGCGCTGGCCATCCAGATTGGCGCAACGTTTGTCGGGCGTTCCTTCTCGGGCGACAAGAAGCAACTGGCGGCGATGCTGAAGGCGGCGATCGCGCATCAAGGGACCGTGCTGCTCGATGTGATCTCGCCCTGCGTCACCTTCAACGACCACGAGGGATCGACCAAGAGCTACAAGTACATGCAGGAGCACGACGACGCCGTCGGCGAGGTTGGCCTGGTGCCGCACTTCGAGGACCTCACCGTCGACTACGACCACGACACCACCACCGACGTCGAACTGCACGACGGCTCCCACCTGCGCCTGCGCAAGATCCACGAAGATTACACGCCGACCAACAAGGTGCTGGCACTGAAGATGCTGATGGAGTCGCACGCCAAGGGCGAGGTGCTCACCGGAGTCTTCTACGTCGATACACAGAAGACCGACTTCACTTCGCTGCTGAATATGGTGGACGAGCCGCTGGCCACATTGTCCGAGGACCGCGTGCGTCCCTCTCGTGCAGTCCTGGCCGAGATCATGCAGGAGCATCTGTAGAGGTTGATGAATAATGTTTGATTGCCATTTCTGGCAAAAGGCCCGGGGCTAAAGCCCTTTGATTCGATTGGCCTTATTCAGGGGGCTGAAACCCCCTGCTCCCTCCGACATCTTTCAGCAGCCTTCGGCCCTCGATGAGTCTCTCGACAACAAGAAGAATCCAGAGGATCAGGCAAAAATCCGCCGTGGCGATCACAGTAAGCGCCAGTGCTGGAACCCACCTTGTGTGCCAAGGTACAAACAGAATCAATGGGACATGAAGCGCCGCGCTGACGGCCATGGCAATCCAAAACCACGCGTGCTGCCTCAGCTTCCATTTGAAATAGATCACTAAGCCATGCATACCAACAATGATTATCAAGGGCATCGCCAGTTCTAACCGTCCATAGATACCGAACAGAAAAACCGTTGGCGCACCAATGATAAAGATGAATAACCTCGTGCGCCAAGACAAATGCAACTTCTTGGCCTCTTGAATTTCACGCTTCAGTTCATTCATTTGGGACATTGATAAACCTTTCAAAACGGGGACTTATTCAGAGATTCCCTAACGGTGCAGGGCGCGGAGGCGGGCTTCGACCAGGCGTAGGTCGGCCTCTGTGTCCACGCCGATGGTGTCGTGTTCGGTGGCTTCAACGTAGATGTTCAATCCGTTCTCCAGAAAGCGGAGCTGCTCCAGCCGCTCGGCGCGTTCCAGCGCGCTCGAGGGCAGCGTGGGGAAGAGGTTGAGCGCGCGCTTGCGGTAGGCGTAGAGTCCGATGTGCTTCCAGTATTGCGGCACGGGGTCGCTTGCGTCGCGGTGGTAGGGGATCGTTGCGCGGGAGAAGTACAGCGCGCGGCCATCGGCGGCGGTGACTACCTTGACGGCGTTGGGATTGGCGATGTTCTCTTCCGTGCAACGGACCTTGAGAGTGGCGATGTCAACATGCGCTTGCGCGAAGGGGCGCAGCAGCGCGGCGATGTGTTCCGGCCGCAGCAGCGGCTCGTCGCCCTGGATGTTGACGTAGACATCGGCGTCGAGGACTTGCGCGACGGCGTGGACGCGGTCGGTGCCACTAGTCAGCTCCGGCGAGGTGAGCTGAACAGGGAAGCCGAGGCGGTAACACAGCTCCGCGACCTCCTCCGAGTCCGCGGCGACCAGCACCTGGTCGAGCTGCGGGCAGGCGCGCGCTGCCTCGACCACCCAGGCCAGCAGCGGCTTGCCAGCGACCTCGCGCAACACCTTGCGCGGCAGGCGGGTGGAAGCGAGGCGGGCGGGAATGACGCCGAGAGTGCGCAGAGAAGTGGTCATCATATGGTGTGGCAAGCGATGCAGCGCGGGGGTCAGTACGATCGGCCGAGCTTCACTCGCTGTGCCGTTTCAAGTATCATAACTAAGTTGTGCTTTGGAGTCCTGTTGGCCGGGGTTCGAGCACGCTTCCTGCCAGTTGCAGCCACGTTGGCGGGCCGAGTTGGCTCAACTTAGTTACCGAGTTGGCTCATCTACATTTTTCAGAATTGGTTCATTTTTTTACTTGGCGGTGTAGCTCAGGTGGTTAGAGCGACGGACTCATAACCCGTAGGTCGACAGTTCGATTCTGTCCACCGCCACCAAACAAATCAGTGACATACGAGGGAACTTCGGTTGCCTCCTCATCCCTTGGTTGCGCGGGGGTTGCGGATTGTTGCGGCGTGGACGCCGTCTTCTTCCCTGGTTTCCGGTCGAGACGGTCCACAAACGAGACATTCGCGCCCGGTATTAGGTGGCCATACGTATCGGCGGTTAGCCAAGCCGCTGCGCGTCAGGGTGCTGTACCGTTTCTCTGAGGCAAGATCCGGAGGCCCTGTTGTGGGCTCAAGGGGCAGGGAAGACACCGGTGACTGCGGGAACCATAGAACTCTTCTGGCGCATGACGGAGTTTGGCCCCCCCCGGCCTGGGCGAACCTGCCCTGCCGCCCGTGCTGCCCGCCATCGCCAACGCCGTCTTCGCCGCCACCGGCAAGCGAATTCGCACCATCCCCATCGCCCGCAGCGGCTTCAGCTTCGCCTGATCGGATCGTCCCACCCTCGACTCGCAGACCCACGCGATCCCCAGGGGATATCTCTAAAGGCCAAACACGGGACACCTCTATTTATATGCGGATGAAATAGGACAAGGATTTGTATTGCGCTCGGCGATTATTTGCTCTACAGTCCTCTATACGATTCGCCGGTTCCAGTTTGTCATTGCCTAAGGGCTCGCGCATAAATAA
>PKWU01000069.1 GCA_003132145.1 Granulicella sp. | reverse complement strand
AAGACCTGCGGTGAAACCGCTCAAACGGGCCCAAAACGTTTCACGCCGCTTCGGACACAGACCGCATGGCAGACGGCATTCCGTGCGGCGACGTTGCCGACGCCACAAAGAATTCGTGGCGGGATCTGCCCTTCTCCTTGGCGCTGTACATTGCGGCATCCGCGTCCCGCAGAATGTCCTCCACGTCGTTGTATGCCGTCGAGCCCAGCGCAATGCCCATGCTGGCGGAGACGCATACCTCGCCACCACCGATATTGACTGGCAGTTGCAACTCGTTCTGAATGCGTCGCGCCAGGCAATCGATGTCCTGCGTGCTGCCGGCCTCGTCCAGCACCAGCGCAAATTCGTCCCCGCCAAAGCGCGCCACCGTGTCCTGCGGTCGCAGACAGGCGCGCAGGCGTGCGGCTGCCGTCAGCAGAAGAGTGTCGCCGGCCGCATGGCCCCAGGTGTCGTTCACCTGCTTGAAGCGGTCGAGGTCCAGAAATATTACGGCAAAGTTGCGGTCCGGCCTGCGTCGCAGCCGCGCCATGGTCAGCGTCAATCGGTCGAGAAACAGCACCCGGTTCGCCAGGCCCGTCAATGGGTCATGCAGCGCCGAATGCTGCAACCTGGCCTGCAACTGCTTCTCCTGGCGTATGTCTCGATAGGTCACCGCGAAGCCGCTCTTGCCGGCCCCAAGCCGCACCGGCGTCATGACCAGGGACACGTCCAGAAGTTCGCCTGTGCTGGTATGCCGCACCGTCTCCATCGACGCTCGCCCCTCTGTCTCAACCGTGTGCATCAACATCTTAATCTCATGGTGGCGGCCTTCCGGAATAATCAGGTCGACGAGAGCGCTTCCCAGACAGGCCTCGATGGGGTATCCGAAGATGCGCAAAAACTCGCGATTGGCGCGCAGAATGCGGTCCTCCTGTGTAATGACCATGGCCTCGGACGCCATGTCGAAGAGTTCCTCCCAAAATGTGCCTTCGCCCTTGCAGCCATCGCCTGCAACTCTGTCTGCGGAGTCTTCCATTGGCTCTATCAGCAACACCAACCGGGCCCCGTCGCCTGCAGCCGGGAAGGCCTGAACCACGCCCGAAACCGTCACGGCGTTCCCGCCAGGTGGGACAACAAGACATTGAAAACTCTCCCGGCGCGTATCCTTTGCGTCAGGATATGCGCCCAGCAATACCCGGTCCACCTTCATGTTGTCGCACGTGCCAATAAAGCTTCGCGCCAGACCGTTGGCCGCCGCTATCTCTTCGCCGCGCTCGAGGAAGGCCATCAATGGCAGCGATTCCAGCCACTCGTGCAGAGTGTTACAGGAATTGAAGTGGCCGGAAGATATCGCAAGCAATCGCTCCGTCGCGAGCAGAGGAGACCGTGAGCGCATCAAGCGCTCGGCGTCGGCGCGCTCATTCGAATTGCTGGCGGCACTCATGCGAGCTCTCCTGTCTTACCTATCGGCAACACAGCAGAACTGCTTAGCCCGATTGCAAAAATCCCCGGTCTGCTTAGGGGCAGAGCTTCAACGGTGACGGGAACCCACTGTTTTTTCTCTTCGCTGGACGCACGATGCTTCCGTCCCACAGATTTGGGTCACAGGTCCAGCGCCCTGTAGACAAGCACTGAATAATAGATTCAGTGGCCTTTAGAACGGTTTCACCGCAACTGTTATCGCGCGAGAATTATTAAAGTGGTTTTTCTTGAGGAAAAACCACGCAAACGTTCTTCACTCCTGTAAAGACCTGCGGTGAAACCGCTCTAGCCAAGGCCCCGCTTCGCCGCAACCGATCAGCCTTCTTCTGCTGCCGCAACTGCATCCGGAAGCTTGCCATCTTCCGCGGGAATCTCCCCCGCTCGCGGATGCCGCTTGATCGTCGATGTCTTCTGCTTCTGCCGGATGGCCTTCTGCTCCAGCTTCGCCAGGGCATCGCGCAACGCCGTCGACATCTCCGCCGACTCGCAGTTGGAAACCATGCTCTGGCTCCCCTGGGTCACCGTGACCTCGGCAATCTTGCGATACTTGTCCACCGTCAGCACAACGTGCGCGGTTGCTGGCGCGCCCACGATCTTCTTGATCCGCTTCAGACCCGCTTCGGCCAGGTCCTTGTACTTCTGCGTAACAACCGTCTGTCTTCCCGTGTACTCGATGACCATCCGCTCACCTCACCCGTCTCGTTCCATCTGCTCTTACCCAACCAGCCTGCTGCGTGCAATACCGTCCGTTGTCCCACACCAGTTCAGCGTACGCGCCGCTGATGGGTACTGGGAATCTGCATGTCTTCGCGGTACTTGGCCACCGTCCTGCGAGTCACCCGGATGCCCTGTCGTTGCAACTCCGCCGCAATCCGGTCGTCGGTCAGCGGATTGCGCGGGTCCTCCTCTTCAATCAGCTTCTTGACCCTGTGTTTCAGCAGCACCAGCGGCAGACTTCCGCCCTCCGGCCCGTTGACCCCCTCGGTGAAGAAGTAGCGCAGTTCGTAAACCCCCTGCGACGTATGCACATACTTGTTGGCCACAGCCCTGCTCACCGTCGAAGGGTGTACGCCGATCTCTTCGGCCACCTCCTTGATCATCATCGGCTTCAGCCCCTGCTCGCCGAGTTCCAGAAACTCCGCCTGGCGGCGCACAATCGCCTCGCAGGTGCGCACTATCGTGTTCTTCCTCAGCTCGATGTTGCGCAACAGTTGGATTGCCGACCTGTAACGCTCCTTGACGTACTCGCGCACATCTTTTTCCGTCGTCTTCTCGCGCAACATCCTGCGATAGGCGCGGCTCAGCCGAAGCGTGGGCATCTCCTCCTCGTTCATCAGGACCACATACTCACCGTCGCGCTTGACGAACGCAACGTCCGGCTCGATCAGCCTTGTCTCGCTCAGGTTGTATCGCTGCCCCGGCCGCGGATCGAGCGTGCGGATCAGGTCCACCGCCGCCTGCACCTCCTCCACTCCCCGGCCGCAACTGCGCGTCAACTCGCGCATGTCTTTCTTCTGCAGCAGGGCCAGGTGGTTCGCTACGATGTGTGCCGCAATCTCGAAGACATCGCTGTCGCCACTCTCCTCGCGCTGGGCAACATCGCGCGCCGCGTCACTCCGCGTCTGAACTTTGCGCGGCCCAGCGCCGTTACCGGCGCTATGCTCAACCGGATGTGAAACCGGCCCTGCCTCCGCCTCATCGTCCGTAAGTTCATGCGACAGTCCGGAGGCGCGATCAAGCGTCCGCGCATCGGCGCGCTTCCTCGCCATCTCGATCTCGCGGCGATGGGCGGCGATCTGGACCAGGAGGCACTCACGCAGATCGCGCGCGCCAACCCCCACCGGATCGAGATTGTTGACAATAGCGCGAGCCTCCTGCACCGTCGACAGCACCTTTGAACGCTCGCCGATGTGGCCGGCCCCATTGAAAGCCGGCCCCGGACCGGAGGCAGCGGCCTTAAGCCCTGCGTCCTTCGCCGAGCGGTGCGCCTCCCATTCGGGCCGTCCTTTCACCCCGCGCTCGAACGGTATCGGTTCCGTCCGTGCCGGGCCGAGCATCTCATGCAACGACTCCACCAGCTCCTCGTCCGTCGCCGTCAGGTACCCATCCTCGTTCAGATTGCCAACCACCAGGTCCGCGGCCATCCGCACTTCTGCGGCCAGGACCATCGAGCCCAACTGCCACTCCAGATGGTCGGTCAGAGTACTCGGCTGCGACAGAAAGTTCTCGAACGAGGGCCGGTCGTACTCCTCGAAGCTGGACGCTGTGCGGAACCCAGGATCCAGATAGTCCTGAAAGTAGCTGCCAAAGTCGATCTCGTCGAAGGGGTCTTTCTCCGCCCGCTCGTGCTCGCTCGCAATCTCCTCCACAGACCGTTCGCGTTCGGCCTCTCGTCCCGCCATCTCCTCGATTGTGACGGCGGACTCCTCAACCTCCTCCAGCACCGGGTTCTCCACCATCTCGGCGTTGATCATCTCCTTCAGCTCCAGCTTGTTCAGCGCCAGCACGCTGACCATCTGCACCAGTCCAGGCGTCAACACCTGGCGCTGCGCAATTCTCAGATTTAGCCTCGGCTGCAGCAATTCTTCAACCTCATCGTGCTTAATTACTCCGCGGTTTGCGCGCGAAGTGTACCAATCGCCGCACACCTTCCGCGTGTTCGCCTATTGGGTAACTTGGCCACAGTCTACACGGCGCGCGGCATTCGTGCAGCGTGTAAAATCCATGCGTCGATCGACGCGCAACGGTTGCCGCTCCCCGCCTGTGGGACATATAGACGAAGCCAATGCCACATTGGATGCAATCGCTCCGCACACCGCAACGCGCGCTCCCGCCCACTCGCGGACCGCGCCTTAATCCAGGGAAAACTTTTCACCCAGATAGATCCGTCTCACCTCGGGATCGCGGCCCAGTTCGCCCGGCGTTCCCGCGCGGAATATCTTTCCCTCATTGATGATGTACGCGCGGTCGGTCACAGATAGAGTCTCGCGCACATTATGGTCGGTGACCAGCACCCCAATCCCATTCTTCTTCAGCGCGAAGATGATCTCCTGCAGCTCCAGCACCGCAATCGGGTCGATCCCGGAGAACGGCTCGTCCAGCAGGATAAACGCCGGCTCGATGGCCAGGCAGCGCGCAATCTCCACCCTCCGCCGCTCGCCCCCGCTCAACGCATATCCCATCGTCTTGCGCACGTGATTCAGGCTGAACTGCTCAATCAGTTTTTCCGTCCGTGTGCGCCGCTGCTCCCGGCTCAACGGCTGCGCCTCCAGCACCGCCAGAATGTTGTCCTCCACTGTCAGCTTGCGGAAGATCGAGGGCTCCTGCGGCAGATAGCTGATGCCGTACTCCCTGGCGCGCAGGTACATCGGCAGACGTGTGATGTCGACGCCGTCGGCCACGATGCGCCCAGCGTCCGGCCGCACCAGCCCCACGATCATATAGAAGCTGGTCGTCTTGCCCGCGCCGTTCGGCCCCAGCAGCCCCACCACCTCGCCCTGCCCGATCTGCATGCTTACGCCGCGCACCACCTGCCGTCCGGCGTAGGCCTTCCCGATCTCATCCGTCTCAAGCGTCCGCATCGTGCTCCCTACTTCCCCTTCCCCATCGTCGCATCTTTGCCCGCGCGTGTCTCGGTCCGCACCCGTTGGCCCGCCGCCGTGTCCGTCGCACCCGTCGCCGCCCCATTGGAGACCACGACGCGATCATCGCCCGCGTGAAACAGCAACGCAGCGCCTGTGATCGTCCCGCGCGCCGCATCCACCAGCTTCGGCTGCGCCTTATCGTCTCCGGTCAGCACAAAAAGCCCATCGCTCGCCGTATACACCAGCCGCTCGCCCGTGGCGCGGCGCCCTGGCTGCTCAATCTCGACCTGCCCGCCCGCGACCATGCGCTCCACATTCCCCGCAAGCGAAGGAACTGCATCCGCCGCCGCTGGCGCAGCCACAGCGTTCGTCCCGGCAGCCTGAGCCGTCCCCGCCGGTTGCAAATAGACCGTAGCCTCGCGCGCGCGAATCGTTCCATCCACCGTCTCCGCCCGGACCCCGCCCGTGAACACCGCCTGCCGCAGGTCCCCCGAGTAGACCAACTCGCCGCTGGCAATGCGCACCACTCCCGGCAATCGCTCCCCTGCTCCCGCCTTGCTCGTTCCAGCCTTCGCCCCGCCAGCCTTCTGCTTGCCTGAAGTTGCCGGGCCGACCTGATCGCCTCCCGCGCTCACCAACACCGTATGCACCTGCGCAACAGCAGAACCTCCCGCCGTCGCTTCGCCCCGCGCCGTCATCCGCTGCTCGGCGCGCTCCAGCTTGATCTCCGGTGCCTGCACCTGCGATCCGCCCTGCCACATCCTCACCGGCCTGCCGTAGAACGTCGCAACGCTCGTCGCATGGACCAGCTCAGCCCGCTCGGCGAGAACATGTGTCGGCTCTGCCTGCGCTGCTTGCTGCGAAGCGCTCCCCGGCGCCGTTCCACGCAACCCGCCCGCCTGCGCTGAATTGTCCTGTAGATAATTCACCTTCACCGCGCCCAGCGCCTGCACGTCGCCCGTCTTGCGGTCCAGCGCCACCTGGCCAGCCCACAGCGCGCTCGCCCGATCGCTCACCTCGACGCCGCCGGTCAGCGTCACGCGGTCCAGATCGCCGTCGTACGCCGCCCGGTCAGCGGTCGCCTGTTCGAAGTCCTCCTGAGCAATCCCCGTCCCGCCCAACCCACTCCTCGCCTTCGTCCCGCTCTTCGACGGAGCGCGCCGGATCATCGTGATATGTCCTTGCTGCACCGCGCTCAGTAGATCGTCCACGCCCTCTGCGCTCTTCGCGCCGACTGCCCCTGCGCGTGACGGGACTCCAACCGCAACCCCCGCAGGCCGTGCCTTCGCAGCGTTCAACCGCGCGCTTGAAGAAGTGTTGACAGAACTCCCCGGTCGAAACTTCGCGTCCAGCAAATCTCCGGAACTCGTCTCGTCGATCCCATCCGCCGTCACCTGATGCAGCAGCGTATGGCCCCGTCCCGCAACCGTATCCAGCCGCGGCGGCTGCCTCGCATCCTTCGCGTCGATCAGATGCGCCTTCAGCTCGTCGGCCGCAAGCTCCGTCCGGCCTTCCCCGCGAGTGCTCGCCACGCTTCCGCTGCCGACCACAACCAGACGCGCGCTTCCTGTCGCATCCACGTCCCGCAGTTGCGGCGTGTCCGCGCCCGTCCGCGCCAGCCTGGCCACAACCTTCGCGGCCGTCAGATCGCGTGTACTCCACGGCTCGTTCGCCGCCTGCGTAGCTCTTGTCCGCTCGGTCATGTGGGCCGCGCCGTTGAACACCGCATCTTCCGGCTGCGGCTTTGCCTGCGTGTCGAAGGCAATCGTCGCCTCCTGTGCCTCGCCCCGCATCTGGCGCAGAGGCTGCTCGTTCGAGTACCTCACTCCGCCCGTCAGCAGCGCCGATTGCGGCTGGCTCTTTGCGTTCAGCGCCACGTCGGCCCGCTCGGAAACCACCGTCGCGCCGTTCGCCTGCATCGTCACATCGCCCTCGGCCTCCACCCGCGCCAGCGTTCCATCGGGCCGCGTATGCAACGTCGCCCTCTGGGCCTCCACCGTCTGCTCCTGCGAGTCGCACCTCGCATTTGTCAGATAAATCTCCTGATTGGGGTTGTCGAGACTGGCCGTCGCCGCCGTCACCGTCACCGCCCGCTTGCCCATCATCCCGCTCATGCTCACCGCCGAGTGCAGCATCAACAGGCCTGAGTCTCTGCTGTAGCTGGCCCCTGTCGCGTGCCCCTTCATCGCGCCTGACTGAAACTCGACATACTCGCTGGTCGCTGCCACGCCCAGGTCCTCCAGATACACCAGCCCGCTGGTCGTCACATGCAGCACCTTCGCCCCGGACGCGCCGTTCGCAGCCTTCCCTCTGCCCGCCGCCTCCGCCGCCTGCAGATCGATGTGCACCAGCCCGGTTGCGCGAACCACCCCCGCCTTCTGGTCGTACTCAAACTCATCGCCGTAGATGCGGTCGTTGCGCTCCTGCTTCGCTCCGTAGAGCGTAATCGACACATCGTGCAGCGCGATCTTGCTGTCGCTGTGCTCCACGGCCTTGGCCGCGTGGATGGTAAACACGGTATGGCCCTGCACGGTCTGGGAGTAGGTATACCCGTTGGTCTCGCGCACGATGTTCACGCCCAGCCGCGCAGGCAGCGTCAACCGGTGCCGCGACAGGTAATGCGCGACCCCCAGGAACGCAGCGATCACCAGCAGCAGGAAGCCCGCGCTCCCAAGCAGCCAAACCCTCAGTCTCTCTACCCGGTTGCGCATCCGTCCGCCCACTCCATCTTCTCATCCGCGCCGCCCGTCCCAAAAAAAATCCGCTGGCACAAATCTCTTTCCCGGCATAAGTCCGGAATAAATGCTCTAGAATGATCCTCCATGGCAGACCGCCTCTATCTCAGTCTCTGGTATCCCAACTTCCGCCTGGAGGCCCTCCCTGCCGCGCTCGCCGGAGTTCTGCGCCAGTTCGCCCAGGTCGGCGCCAAGCGTGTCTCCGCCGCCTCCGCCTATCCCATCAACTTCACCGAGCCGCCCACCTACCAGCGCATCTACGTCGAGCCTCCTCCCACGAACTTCGACCCCACCGTCCCCATCGATCCCTCCGCCGACTCCTCCGACGAACTCATCGACGCCGCCGTCGCCGAAGCCACCGAGCAGCTCCACGACGACATGGCCTACGAGTTCGAGATGCGCTGGCAGCTCTGGATCCCCGAGGGCCAGGATCCCACATTCAGTCCCCTTGGCCTCGCCTCCAGCCGCGACGAGGACGACGCTGACCCCGATCTCGACGCCCCCGATTCAGCCTGGCGGCTGCGCGCCCACACCGTCCGCATCCTCGGCTTCGGCCCCAGCTTCGACGTCGCCGGATACGAGCAGAACGGACACCTTCTGGTTGACTTCGGCATCGACTCCCCCTGGGTCCCCAATCCCCCGCTCGCCACGCCCGCGCTGCAAACTCCCGAAGACGAAGCCCTCGACGAGACCGCCCAGATCCACATCCAGCAGAACGTCGAAAAGCTCCTCGCCTTCACCCTGCTGGTGGAGAAGAACTGCGGCATCTCCAGCCGCCTCCTCTGGACCGAGTCCGGCAAGCCCCTCGCCGAGAAACTTATCGCCCGCCTCCAGCGCGTCCACTAATTTCTTCGCGGAAAGCCGCTCCCCTCGTGTACCGTACGACGTATGACCCCCGGCACTGCCAGTCTCTGTAAATCCATCTTCCGCGGCGTCTCCTACTTCGTTGCCGCATGGGGCGCGCTCTTCATCCGCCGATGGATCAAACGCCACCGCGAGCGCGTCGCGCAGAGCTGGCCCCTGGTCGAAGGTGTCATCCTAAGCGGCAGCGTAATGCATATCCGCAAGACATCCTACTTCCGCGCCACCCTGCAATACGCATACTTCGTCCGCGAGTACCGCACCGGAGAGTACTTCCACGAGTTCTCCACCGAGGCCGACGCAGACGCATTCGTCCGCCTGATGAAAGACAAGCGGGTACAGGTCCGCTACAAGCGCTCCAACACCGGCAAAACGGTCCTTGAACAGAGCGTCGTCGAACACCTCATGCTCGCCCCCGCATCGACTGAACCGCCGTCTCCTCCGATCGCCGCCCTAAGCGGGATACGATAGAGGGATGGAACCCAAGCTGATCTTTTCCGATGCATGTGGCTTTTCGACGCCGATGCTGGCGCTCTTTGCGGTTGACCTGGCGACAGGCAGGAATGAGGAGCCGCGTACCCTGCTGCTCACGCAGTCGAGCGATCTCGCCGGCGCCGCGGCGCGCGCTCTTGGGCCGGGTGAGTTCAAGGCCGCGTTGGGCGAGACTGCGCTCATCCACGCGACCGATGGCATGAACTCCACCGGCATCAAGGCGGAGCGCCTGCTGCTGGTCGGGCTGGGCAAGGCCAGGGACCTCTCCCTCGACAAGCTCCGCAAGGGCGCCGGAATCGCCGTGCGCGCGGCCAAGGCACGCTCCGTGCGCACTCTGGCGATTGCCTTCCCGGATTCACCCGCAGGAACAAATCTGCCGCTGGCGCAGCTTTCCCCCAGTCTGACGGCGCGCGCGCTGGTCGAGGGCGCCAAGCTCGCCGAGTTGGACTGGGACACCTATCGCAGTGACCGCAAAGACAGCAATATAAATGAATTGGCGTTGATTTCTAAAGTAGCGGACGAGAATACAGTGCAGCAAATGCAGGCTGGCTTCCGTGATGGACTGATCGTTGCCGCCGCGCAGAACTTTACCCGCTCGCTGGTCAACGAGCCCGGCAATGTCCTCACCCCCACCGAGCTGGGCGCGCGCGCCAAGTCGATGTGCGTCGAGACCGGGCTGGGCTGCGAGGTCTACTCAACCGAGAAAATCCGCGCTCTCAAGATGGAGGCCTTCTGGTCCGTGGCCAAAGGCTCGGCAGAGCCTCCCGCGCTGATCGTAATGACGTACGAGCCTGCGGGAGGCGCACCTGCTGACGCGCCCGTTCTGGGCCTCGTCGGCAAGGGCATCACCTTCGACTCCGGCGGCATCTCGCTGAAGCCGGGCGACGGCATGGAGAAGATGAAGTACGACATGGCCGGCGCCGCCGCCATGATCGGCGCAATGCACGCCATCGCGCGCCTCAAGCCCGCGGTCAAGGTCGTCGCGGTGGTCTGCGCGACGGAGAACATGCCCGATGGGCGCGCGTCGAAGCCCGGCGATGTGGTCACGGCAATGTCCGGCACAACCATCGAAATCGTCAACACCGACGCGGAAGGCCGCCTGGTGCTGGCCGACGGCCTGCACTACGCCAAAACCCTGGGCGCGACCCACCTGATCGACGCCGCCACCCTCACCGGTGCCTGCGTCGTCGCGCTTGGCATGCTCAACGCCGGCCTCTTCTCCAACGACGAGGCTGCCTGCGCCAAGTTCGTCAACGCCCTCGCCATCTCGGGCGAGAACTTCTGGCGCCTTCCCTGCACCGACGACTATCGCGAGAACATCAGCAGCGAAATCGCCGACATCAAGAACACAGGCAAAAACCGCTGGGGCGGCGCAACCTCCGCCGCAATCTTCCTCAAGGAGTTCGCTGGCGATACGCCCTGGGTCCATCTGGACATCGCCGGCTGCGCCTGGAATGAGGAGAAGAAGCCCTGGCTCCCCTACGGTCCCTCCGGCGTGGCTGTGCGTTCGATTGTGGAGTGGGTGCGCAGTTACTCGGCTTAATCAATCACACATCCAAGGAGAATGACTTTGTTCAGGCTGCTTGCGATCACCGCTCTGCTTTGTGGGTTGTTGTCCCTTCCGCGGAGTTCTTACGCCCAGGAGCCATCGAAAGACGGAGCGGCAGTGCTGGACTCGGACCAGGACGGTTTGAGCGATGCGCTGGAGCAGGCTCTTCTTGTCCAGTTCTCGCCGACGTTTTTTGTGGGGAAGCATGATTGCTCGAACATTCCAGCGGAGTTTGCCGCCAACGTGGTGAAGCCCACGGTGGTGCGGGAAGATGGCACGATCTACGGCCAGGTATTCCTTTCCAATTACTCGAAAAAAGATGCGCCGGTAGCGGAGTTGCATTTTTACCACCTGTGGAGGCGCGACTGCGGAGAACATGGGCATCCGCTCGATGCGGAGCATGTGGCCGTACTTGTAAAAGGATCAAGCGGCGACCTCGCAAACGCACGCTGGGAGGCTCTTTATTGGTATGCGGCGGCGCATGAGAATACGGTCTGCGATGTAAGCCAGATTACACGCGCGTCGACGCTCGGCGCGGTGGACCACGGGGCGAAGGTGTGGATTTCGCCGGGGAAGCATGCCTCCTACCTGAACGAAACGCTATGCCAGAGAGGGTGCGGGGCGGATCATTGCAATGCTATGGTTCCGCTTGCTGCCGGCAATATCATCAACCTTGGTGAACCTGGGAAGCCGATGAACGGATCGGCGTTCATCGCCTCGACCGAATGGCCACTCGCAAGCAAGATGGGGTTGACAAACTTTCCGCCGGAACCGGTTGCGCGATTGAATGAAATGCCTGAAACGGACATCGCGTGGTTCAACGCGGGACGACATCCGGCGCAGGGCATCATTGCGGTCAGTGCCTCGACGGGAGGCGCGATCGCCACCAGCGGCGGCAATACGACGGCGGCGATCAGCGTGGCCGGAGGTTCGACCGGCAATGCGCTACAGAAGAGCTATCGGATGACCAGGCATGCGCTCGGTACGTCGATACGTCACGTTGGTCAGGCTCTGCATGGGACACAGAAGCCGGATCAGAAGAAGGACGAGTAATACCCCATCTTCAACATGTCCGGCTTCTTTGCGCATCGGTGATCTAGACTATGGACTCCGGCTGGGCCGGATCAACGTGCCTGGTAGAGATTGAGAGGCGGCTTGACGATGTTAGGACAGTTGGGACTGCCTCAAGGCTTCGGCGTTTTGCCTGGGACGGGACTTCTGCGGCTGCACCTCGTCTCGGAGGCGCTGATTGCCCTGGCCTGCTTTCCCATCTCCATCGCGCTGCTACGGATTGTGCGCTCGCGCCGCGGCTTTCGCTACAACATCGCTCTGTTCTGCCTTGCTGCATCCATCCTGGCCTGCGGGTTGACCTATGGCATGGAGGTGCTGACCCAGTGGCGTCCGATCTTCTGGGTGAGCGTCGCCATCGAGGCCTCCGCGGCAATGGCCCTGGTCGTCGTCCTGGTGGTGCTGCTGCGGATCACCCCGAACATCCTCGCGGTCCCCCGCACGCTTGCCGACAGCCGCTTCCGCGAGCTGATCGACAATGCGCCGGACGCCATCCTTCAGGTCGACGAAAGAGGTACGGTCCTCATCGCAAACCGCACCGCCGAGCGCATGTTTGGATATACCCGCGAGGAGCTGCTCGGCAATAATGTCGACCAGCTCGTCCCGCAGGCCAGTCGTGCCGCGCACGCGCAACAGCGGGACCAGTTTCTGCGCTCCGGCGCGCCCCGTCTCATGGGAGAGCGCATTGAAAACCTGCATGCACGGCGCAAGGACGGATCGGTCTTCCCGGCGGAGATCGGCCTCAGCCCCGTAAAAACCGACGCCGGCCTGTTTGTTACAGCGGTGGTCCGCGACGTCACCGACCGCAAGCGCCTGGAACAGGAGCTGGAGCGGGAACGCGACCTGCGCGGACAACGCGTCGAGGTGCTGGCCCGGCTGGCCGCCGATCTGGCCCACGAGATCAAGAACCCGCTGGCCATTATTCACGCCCGCGCCAGCGACCTCTCCGAGTTGGCCGCCCAGGCTATTACGCTCCCCTCCCAGGTCGTGGCGCAGTCCTGCAGCAGCATTGTCCGCACCACAGAGCGCGCCATCCGCGTTATTCGCGGAGTGCAGGCGCTGGCCCACGAGGGCTCCCACGACCCCATGCAGAAGACCGACACCCGCGGGCTCATCGATCAGGCGGTGGAACTGTTGCAGACGCGCTTCGCAACCCATGGAATCGCGCTGGAAACCGTGGTTCCGGACGGACTCCCCATGGTAGAGTGCCGCGAGGTGCAGATCGAGCAGGTCCTGGTCAACCTGCTGAACAATGCCTTCGACGCCATCGACGGCGACCCGCTTAGCCGGCCCTGGGTGCAGGTGCGCGTCTCTATGTCCGATGCAGACGGCGGCGTGGATGCCGCGCGCGGCGCTGCTGCTGTGCGTATCGATGTGCTCGACGGAGGCCCCGGTGTATCGCCGGAGAACCGCGCCCGCCTGATGGAGACCTTCTTCACCACCAAGCCCAGGGGAGCCGGGATCGGCATCGGCCTCAGCGTCTCGCAAACCATCGCCCAGGACCACGGCGGGACTCTCGAGCTGCTGGATGCCGAAGGCCCTACCTGCTTCCGCCTGACCCTGCCCGTGCTCACTCCTCATCCAACGGAAGGAGCCTCCGCATGAGACCCGATCAGGCCAGCATTCTCGTGGTGGACGAGGAACTGGAGTTGCTGGAGATATTCTCGGCCTGGCTGGGGCGCAGTGGGTTCCGCGTCTTCACGGCGCCCAACGGAGCGGAAGCCTTGAAGGTCCTCCGCGCGCAACAGGTGGACGTGATCCTCTCAGACATTCGCATGCCCATCATGGACGGCGTGGCCCTGGTTCAGAACCTCAACCAAATGGATACGCCGCCGCCCAGGATCATCTTCGTCACCGGTTATGGAAACATCTCGCGCCGCGAGATCTTTGCCATGGGAGTTGACGCGCTGCTGGATAAACCCCTGAGCAGGCCTGCCCTGATCGAGGCGCTGGACCGCTGCCTCTTGGATTCCGCGGAAAAATGGTTGATTCCCTCGCCGCTGCCGATTGCGCAGCGCATTCTGCTGCAGTTGGAGGGACTGAAGGAGGCAGCCGCAGCCTGCGCCTTCACGCTGGGACGCGGCGGCTGTTGCGTGGCCTGCGATCTTCCCCTCAAGGAAGGTCTGCCGGTCGAGCTCTCCATCCGCTTCGCCAGGGAGGGCCTGGCCCTCGAGGCGCAGGGCACGGTGGTCTGGGTCGACGCCGAACAGAAAAAGGCCGGGGTCGCCTTCGACTTTCTCCAGCCCGAGTGCCGCCCGTGGGTCCTAGCCCGGATCAACTCCGAAAATCCCCGCTGTTTCATCCCCCAGTGCTGATTACATCACCGGCGGAGCTTCGATTCCCAGCAAGCCAAGCGCGCGCACCATCTCGCGTCGCGCCACAGCGGCTGTAGCCATCAGCAGCGCGCGGCGCGTGGCGTCCGTCTCGGTCAGGATGTGGTAGCGGTGATAGAAGTTGTTGAACTGCTGCGCCAACTGGAACGCGTAGCGCGCCAGATGCGCAGGCTCCGCCGTCGCAATCGCCTGTTCGATCGCTGCCGTCAGCCGCGCGGCCAGCAGCCACGTCTCCCACAGGCTGGTTCCCTCTTCGCCGACGAGAGTAGATAGATCCAGCCCCGCGACCGCACGCAGCGCATCCTCCTCCGTCGTCTCTGCCTTGCGAAAGATATTCGCCGCGCGCACGATCGCGTACTGGATGTACGGCCCGGTCTCGCCCTCGAAGCTGAGCGCGTCCTTGAAGTCGAACGCGATCACCGTATTGCGCGTGAACCGCAGCATGAAGTAGCGCAGCGCGCCCACCGCGATCTGTGTTGCGATCCGCGTCCGCTCTTCCGCGCCGATCTCTGGATGCCGCGCATCCACCTCGGCCTGCGCCGCGGCGATCAGCTTGTCCAGCAGGTCGTCGGCCTTCACGCCGTAGCCCTTGCGCCCGCTTACCTCGATGAAGGGCCGCGCCTTGTCTGCGTCCGACAGCGTGTAGCCAAGCTCCTCGGCGCAGCGAGGAGTCATCGCCACCATCTCGTAGCTGAAGTGCGTGTAGTGGTCCGCCGCCTCGGTAAATCCCATCCCCCTCAGCGCCGCGACGACGTTGTTCTGCGGATCGTTCTGCCGCGAGTCGATCACGTTGTAGATCGCGTCCGCCCGCCCAAACGTCGGCGCAGCCGCATCGCTCGCCTCCGCCGTCGAGATCCAGCAGGTATGCGTGGGGTACTCATGAAACCGCGTGTAGCCAAAATCCTTCCCAGGCAGCAGCCCAAACTTCCACAGGTGGTACGCAATGTCCTTGCCCACGTAAGTCACCGTGCCATTCGACCGCACAATCACCTTGGCGTCTTCATCCGGCAAGCTCGAATCCTCGACCGCGATCCCCTGCGCCGGTCCCGCCCGCCGCATCACCAGGCAGCCCTTGTTCTTGCCCGCTGTCTCCTCGTAGAGCACGCCGCGCTCCAGCATCAGCGTCCGCGCCGCGTCCCAGAAGTGCAGGCTGAGGATCTCGCTCTCGCGCGGCAGAAAGTCGTACTCGATGCCCAGCCGCTGCATCGTCTCCAGGTGCCGCCGCAGTACGGCGGTCGAGATCAGCTCCGCAATCGCAGCCGTCTCATTACCGCCGGTCTCCAGCGCGTGCAGCGTGTCCAGCCGAATCTGCTTGCGTTCAGCCCTCAACTTCTCATCTATCTCGAAGGCATTGTCACCGATCCCGGCATACCAATCAGAGACACGCGCATATAAATTCCAGCAATAGTAATCAATCAAATTGTGACGGTCCGCTGGATTTGTTTTGGCCCTCACAGCCAACTCATCAATCATCTTTTTGACGCCTTGCGCTGTCTTCAACTCCTGCTCGGTCACAGTTGAGAAAGTATCTTGCGGTAAATAGGCGAGCCCCACCACCACGTCCGCAACCTGCACGCCCGTGTTGTCGATGTAGTTCTGCACCCCCACCGGGTAGCCGCGCTTGTAGCCATCCGGCCGCAGCAACCGCTGAAACGTATCGCCCAGAATTGCATTGCGCAGATGCCCGATGTGCGCCGCCTTATTGGGATTAATGCTGGTGTGCTCCACCAGCCGGAATCCATCGCCGCCAATCTCCGCGTGCTCGTCGCGCGCAACCGCTCGCACCGCCGCCACGCGGTCCAGCCGGATGTTCAGATACCCCGCGCCCGCAACCTCGACCGATGCAACGCCCGCCAGCGCCGTGGGATCGCTCGCAATCAGCGCATTCAGCTCCGCGGCCAGTTCCGTCGCAATCAGTCGCGGGGCCTTGCGCAGCCGCTTGGCCAGCTCGAACGCCACCGGCAGCGCCAGCTCGCCCAGAGCAATAATCGGCGGCTGCTCCACAGTGAGTTGCACCGCGCCCAGTTGCGCAGACGTGATTCCGTACTTGGCAAGCAGGATGGCCTGAATGCGCCCCTGCAACGCGATCTGAATTGTGCGAATCATGCGTGTGTTTTACCCGGTCGTCGAGATTTACGCGTAACTTTCAGTTTATTCGCCTCGCAACCTGTCAGCGGCGCAGCCGTTATCGCCTGAAGGAAAACTTCTTGTGCGCAAAGTAGCTGTACACGGCGATGAGGAGGGAGTTCACCACGCCCGCCAAAAACGGCGCCAAAGCCCGCAGCGGCGCAATGTGCAGGAAGATGCTGGTCGCAATCGGCAGAATAATCAGCTCCGCCGGAGTGCTCACGCCATAGACGGCGAAGCAGCGCAGCCACTCCTTCAGAAAATTCCCGTGGGTGCGAAAGACGAAGTGCTTGTAGCAGAGGAAGGCCACGGTGATGCACACCGGCTTCGACGTGATCGATGCAATGTCCGCAATCAGCGGCTTGCCGTAGTGCGGCAGCAGGTGGCTGTACACAATGACGCAGAGCGAATAAAAGCCAAGCGAAAACAGTGTGTTCGACACGCCGACCATCAGGAAGCGGATCACCTCGCCCGCGGGCAG
The DNA here is from genome assembly GCA_003132145.1 of Granulicella sp. Taxonomy (GTDB): domain Bacteria; phylum Acidobacteriota; class Terriglobia; order Terriglobales; family Acidobacteriaceae; genus Edaphobacter. Next base: position 20,333 of record PKWU01000069.1, on the reverse strand, counting down.
CGCGCGACGGATCGCAGCGAATGGCCCGTGCGCCCTGGGATCGGGCGGCGCGCCGTCCGAGAGCAGCGTGTCGGTTGGTTGAGGAGTTGGAGACATGCACCTCTGATTGTATCGTCGCCCACCCTCCGACAGGCGTTTTCCTTCAGCCGCCGGGTTGCCAGGGCATCACCAACCATCTCCCGGCTGCGTTTAGCATGGAGGGAGAACGCAGAGGCCATGCAGCATTGGCCACGGCGAAGGGAGCGGCAGGCATTGGCGACATCGCTAGCAGAACTTGAATCGCACTCCGCCTTGCACCCAATCGAGCGCTACGCACCGCCGCGCGTGCGCGCCTTCCCCCTGCTTCTGGTCAGCGCGCTCACTCTCTTCGCCGTCTCCGTCAACGGCTACCATCCCTTCGCCGAGGACGGTGGCCTCTACCTGGCCGGAGTCAATCGCCTGCTCGACCCTGCGCTCTACCCGCACGCCACGGCCTTCGTGCTGGAACCGATGCGCCACTCGCTCTTCGCGCCCACCGTCGCCGCCGCAGTGCGACTGACCCGCCTGCCCCTGCCCATCGTTCTTCTCGCGCTGCATCTGGTCAGCATCTGGATGACGCTCTTCGCCGCGTGGCTGCTGGCAACGCGCTGTTGGCCCAGCCGCCCCGCGCGCGCCGGAGCCGTAGTTCTTCTGGCCTGCTGGCTTTCGCTCCCCATTGCCGGAACCGCTCTCCTCTTCATGGACCCCTACACCACTGCGCGCAGCCTCTCCACGCCGTGCATGATTCTTGCATTAGTCGGCGCGCTCCAGAGCACCGCGTGCGACACTCCGTTCAACCCGCAAAATAAACGCCGCGGCCTTCTCCTCTGCATGGCAAGCCTCGCCGTCGCCGCCGCGATGCATCCCTTGATGGCCGCCTACGCCTTCGGCGCCACGCTGATGCTGCTCGCCGCGCGCTCGCCGAATCGCACCCTGCGGCTCTGCGCAACTACAGCCCTCGCCGCATTCGCACTTGCATTCGCCGCCTGCCTGCAAGCCGTCGCAAAGCCCGAGTCCGCAGCGACCATCCGCATAGCGCTGACGCGCTCCTACTGGTTCCCCGCCCAGTGGCGCTGGTTCGAGCTGCTCGGTCTCGCCGCGCCCCTGGCCATCCTGTCCTTCTTCGCGTACCGCAAGCAGAGCCAACCCGAGCCGGGTGCCCCATCCATCGCTCACTTTGCAATGGGTGGGATGACGGGTGCTCCATCCATTCCGCGCTCTTTGTGGAATGGGCGGGAGTTAACGTCTCAACTTTTGGGCCGAACCGGTGATGGGACGAATGCAGCATGCCGCGCGCTGGCGCGGATGGCTCTCGCCGTTGGCGCAACCTCCTCGCTCATCGCACTCACCTTCGCCCGCGCCGCCCCCGCCACGCATCTGATTGCCCGCCTGCAACCGTTGCGCGCCTTCCAGATCGTCTACCTCGTTCTCACCCTCACGCTCGGCGCAACTCTCGGCGAGCGCCTCCTAAAGCGCAACGCCTGGCGTTGGGCCGCTACAGTCCTGCTCCTCGGCAGCATTGGCTTCGCCGCCGAGCGCTCCGCCTTCCCCAACTCAAATCATCTGGAGCTTCCCGGCCTCGCGCCGCGCAACCCCTGGACTCAGGCCTTCCTCTGGGTCCGCGACCACACCCCCAAGGACGCGCTCTTCGCCCTCGACGCCGACTACATCAACGCGCCCGGCGAAGACGCGCAGTGCTTCCGCGCCATCGCCCGCCGCAGCGCGCTGGCCGACTACTCCAAGGACGGTGGCGAAGCCTCCATCGCGCCCGCCCTCACCGCCGAGTGGGTGCGCGATCAGGCGGCACAGCAAGCCCTCAGCGCCCCGTCAACCACCGACGCCCAGCGCCTAGCCTCGCTGGGTCCGCTGGGCGTCACCTGGCTGGTGCTCGAATCCGCCGCCGCAACCCGCCTCGACTGCCCCTACGCCAACTCCGCCGTGAAGGTCTGCCGCCTACCCTGAGCCGTGCCCGTCTTCTCTGAAGGTCCGAGATCCCACTTTTCCAGAGTCTAGTTGACGTATTCTTGTCGCACTTACTACAAAACTGCCTCATCCCGTTCTCTTTCCGACAGAATTAAGCCAAATTGTCGTGTTTAGCACATCCCCAACCTCACGCTTCACCCTCTATCTGCGCCAATTGCAAAACCTTCAACCACTTACGGACTTCTTACAGGTTTGGCATGATGATTGCATAAGGACGAGTATCTGTAGCAATCGCAGTTCTTTGAGTTTGTTTCCCACTCAGGGTTCAGACCCAGACTCAAGCTCGATCCTTCGTCGAGTCTGACTGGCCCCTGACCGACCCCTGCATCGAGAATTTCGATCGCGGATGAAAGAGAGCCTGCCATTATTATTCCGACAAACTCCACTCGCTTACTTCGCCACGTTGCCGCCCTGGCCATCCTCGCAACCTGTACAGCCGCGTCCTATGCCTCCGGCAGTCTCGCCAGCTCCAGTACGTCGGCGGACCCGCAGGATGCACAGACAGCCACGCCCGCTCCGCCACCGGCTGCAGCTCCTGCTCCGGCGCCAGCGGCCGCGCCTGCCCCGCTTTCCACATTCGTCCTCACGGGCCCGCTGCAATGGCTGCCGCCGGCGATCTTCGATGCTGGACCGTTGGGCAAGCTCTCCGTCAACGGCATCATTACTGGTTTTGCGCAGTTCCAGAACAATTCCGTCTTCCCAGACCACGAGTCGCAAGCCACTCTGAGCAACGGCCAGATCTTCATTCAGAAGCCGGACGGAAAGCTCCAGTACTACATCCAGGCGGGTGCTTATGCCTTGCCGACGTTGGGTGTGACGTTTACTAACGCCCAAAATACCGTGAACAACCTGTACGGGCCTGTCCCCGTTGCTTTTGCGAAGATACTGGCAGGAAAGACCACGTCGTTTGAAATCGGCTCTCTGCCCACGCTGATGGGTGCCGAGTCCACGTTTACCTATCAGAACTTCAACATCGAGCGCGGCATCGTTTGGAACCAGGAAAACGCCATCAATCGCGGACTCCAGGTAAATCAAACACTGGGAAAATACCTCTCCGCATCGGTCAGTTGGAACGACGGTTACTACTCCAACCGCTACTCGTGGCTCTCGGGCTCGGTGACCCTTACGAAGGGGCCGCATAGCCTGGTATACGACGGGATGGGGAATCTGGGACAGACCGCCTATCAAACGACGGCTACGCCGATGCAAAACAATGGATATATGCACGCGGTGATCTATACCTACACCAAGGGCCCATGGATTGTTTCGCCGTACTTCCAGTACGGCAAACTGCCGACCAACTTGAAGGTAGGCGTTCCCAAGGCCACATCCGCAACTGGCGGCGCAATCAATGTCAGCTACGCATTCAAGAGCGGCTTCTCGCTTCCGGTGCGCTGGGAATATCTCACGAGTTCCGGGAGTGCAACCGATGGATCGGCCAACATGCTCGGCTTTGGATCGGGCAGCGCAGGCACTACTTTCACCGCGACGCCAACCTATCAAAAAGGAGGTATGTACCTTCGCAACGATCTCGCGTATGTGCATGCAAGCAACTCCACGAGCGGAGATGTCTTTGGTCCAACGGGAACGGATCAGAGCCAATTCCGGGTTGCACTTGAATTCGGCTTCATCTTCGGCAGCAATATCACAAAATAGCTGAGTCGAGGCACTGGCTCCATCGGCCTCATCGCCTTCTTCGGTTCCAAACGCTGACCGTAAATCGAATGGCCATCAATTTGCTGAGTAATTCAGAGAGAAGTATTTGAAGTTTCCGCAATCTCAGCGCGGTATTTAGACGACAAACCGGAAGGGGCTTCAAGTCAAGTTAGTTTGAAGCCTCTACTTTCTAGGTCGAAGAGAGAGAACTCTTCCATCTAATTGCCCCACTGTTTCTCTGTGAACCTATTTCACTAGCCCCATTTCCAGACTTGCCGCACGGAATTAAGTTGCGGCAGGAATTGATTCCTCAACCCGGCGGTTTCCGCTGGAGACGCTGACCAACTAGGAGAGCACATGGCAAATGTATCCACAGGCGAGATGAAAAAAACGCTGGGACTTACCGGGCTTACCAGCAACGCGATGGCTTTAATCGCTCCGGGCGCATTTCTTTGGCTGACCTTTGCCATCCAGGCCGCAACCGGGACCACCGGCCCGGCCATGTGGGCTGGGATCGTCGGCGCCCTGGTGCTTTGCCTTGCCACTGCGGTCTGTTACGCCGAGATGGCTAAGCTCTACCCAGGCACGGGCAGTTCCTACTACTTTGCCGAGCAGTCCTTCCTCAACCACGACAAGGCCTGGAAGTATGCGCGCATCTCCAAGTTCATCGTCGGATGGGCCTCCCATCTCTACTACTGGATCTATCCCGGCGTCATGGTTGGGGTCATGGGCATCTTCACCGGCTTCATCGTCGGTACCCTCTATCCCAACTTCATGAGCGCCTCCAACCCCGGAATCTTCTTCATGATGGCGGGCGCCATCTTCTACGCCTTCGCCATCGCTTACATTGCTCATCGCGGTGTCAACAGTTCCACCACCGTCAACCTTGCCATCAATGGCATTCAGGTCTTCGCGCTTCTGGTCTTTGCCGTTCTCGCGTTGCAGTACCGCGCCAGCCACCCCGCCGGTTCGGTCGCCTTCCAGTTCGACTCCACCAGCGGCGAGGCCTACACCTACGAGTTCCAGACAACCCCCGTCGTCACCAACGGTGTCTCGGCCGACACCATTGTGCGCGACGCAAGCCAGGTGCCCCTGCCCAAGAAGGACGCCGCCGGAAACATCGTTCCCTTCCACATCAGCTACGACGCAACCGATGCCTCCGGCAACTTCCTCGCTCACCCCAACGCGAAGTCGGTCATCAGCCCGCACCACTTCAGTTGGGTCTTCATTCAGGCCACGGTCGCCATTCTGATCCTGGTCGGTTTTGAGTCCGTCACCGCCATGGGTGGCGAGGCCAAGAACGCCAAGCGAGACATCCCCATCGCCGTCATCACGTCACTACTGGTTCAGGGGGCTGTCTTCTACTGCTTTGAATATTTTGCCGCCAATTTTTTCCTCAACAGCGGCTATCCAATGACAACCGCCAGCGCCTCATCGGCGCCCATCGGAGACATGATGGTCGTGGTCGGCGACGCGCTCTTCGGCCAGGGCCATGGACGCACCTTCATGCTCTGCGAAGCCTTCACCGTCTTCCTCGCGCTGATCGGCACCACGCTCTCCTGCATCAATACAGGAGCGCGCGTCACCTACGCCATGGGCAAGGACAAGGAAGTCGGCGGCAACTTCGGCGGCCTCCACGCCACCAACCTCACCCCGCACCGCGCCATCTGGACGCTGGCCACCATCTCCGCGGTCATCGGCTGCATCGCTGTCGTCTGTGCCTTTGGCGACGGTGGAGCTCCCTCGGCCGCGGCCATTGCCTCCATCCCGCCGGGCTTCTGGTCCAGTGTCGGCTACACCACGCACGAGCGGATGGCCGCTCTGCCCAACTCCCTGCTCACCGTCACGCTGGCCTCCAACTTCGGCACCTTCCTGCTCTACTGCCTGAGTTGCGTCACCTGCATGGTCGCCTACGCCAAGCACCCCAAGTTCAGCCTGCTTCGCCACGGCATCATTCCTGTATTCGGTATTGTTGCCAACCTGGCCTGCATGGCCTTCTACCTCATCGGTCCCTTCATGGGATACGGCACCAAGATGGAGCCGCTGCTGGCCCTCGGCATCGCCTTTGCCTGGGCCATCTACGGTGCCTTCCACTTCCTCAGCATAGGTAAAGCTCACGGTAAGCCGACCCTGCTGGAGAACCGTCCCGCGGCGTAAACTTAGGGCGTCCGGCGAAGCGCATCCTGCCTCGCCGGACGCCTGATTTTTTCCCTCTCCGCACTCCCTCACCGACCGGCCGGCCGATCCCCTATGCTCGATCTCGAATTCGCTGAACTATCCGATTCCGGCCTCACGCGCGACCACAACGAGGACTTCCTCGGCCACGTCCTCCCCTCATCGCCCGCGCAGGTCCAGTCCCAGGGTTGGCTCTTCGCCCTCGCCGACGGAGTCGGCGGACAGGAGCGTGGCGAAGTCGCATCCCGCCTCGCCGTCGAGACCGTCCAGGCCGGCTTCCGCAAGGTCCCCAAGGGCATCATGCACGTCTCCCTGCTTCCACGCCTGGTGCAGGACGCAAACCACGCCATCGTGGACCAGGGCCACGCCGTTCCTCACCACTCCGACGTCCGCTACTCCGACCCCGGCGGAGCCATCCTCCCCGGCGGATCACACATGGCCACCACCCTGGTCCTCTGCGCCCTGCGCTTCGACTCCGCCGTCGTCTCCCACGTCGGCGACTCGCGCTGCTACCTCATCCGCAACGGAAACCTCACCGCCCTCACCCACGACCACACCATGGTCGACGAGCAGGTCCGTCTCGGCCTCATCTCCAAGACCGAGGCCGCCTCCGCCGTCAACCGTCACATCCTCACCCGCTCCCTGGGCAGCGAGCTCTTCGTCGCCGCCGACACCATCACCGTCAACATCATGCCCGGCGATCTCCTCCTCCTCTGCTCCGACGGCCTGCACGGCTACGTCTCCGACGCCGAGATCCAGCAGATCGTCGCCTCCGCGCCCAATCTCGACCAGGCCGCCGCCTCGCTCGTCGCCGCGGCCAACGCCGCCGGTGGATACGATAATGTCAGCGTTCAGTTGATTCGTGTACGCTCAGTAGAGCGCATGGGTCTATACCGTGGACGCCCGTACCGGCTGCTATAGAGGGAAATGAATTGTCATTCTGACCCTGAGCTTGCCGAAGGGGAAGAATCCCCGCATTTTGTTCGCAGCGCGATACTCTACACCATTGGTGAAAACGCTCTAAATGTTCGCTCCCAACCTCACCATTCACGCCGGCGATCAGCTCGACCACTACCACCTCGAAGAGCTGGTGGCCACCAGCGGCATGTCCACCGTCTTCCGCGCCATCGACACCCGCACTGGCACGCAAGTCGCCATCAAAATCCCCCACCCCGAGGTCGAGTGCGACCCCGCCATGTTCGAGCGATTCCAGCGCGAGGCGGACATCGGCACACGCCTCAGCAATCCCGGCGTCATGAAGGTCTTCCCCAACCCAGGCCGCACCCAGGTCTACATGGTCATGGAGTGGGTCCCCGGCCGTCTTCTCCGCCAGCTCCTGCAGCAGCAGCCCAAACTCCCCATCGACCGCGCCGTCAAGCTCACCATCGGCATCTGCCGCTCGCTGGAGTACATCCACGCCAACGGAGTCGTCCACCGAGACATGAAGCCCGAAAACATTATGGTCGATGACGACGACAACATCCGGCTGATCGACTTCGGAATCGCGGCAAATGCCGGCGCAAGGAGGCTCACCTTTGGCAACTTCTCCCAGGGCCTCGGCACGCCCGATTACATCTCGCCGGAGCAGGTCCGCGGCAAGCGTGGTGACGCGCGCAGCGACCTCTACTCCCTCGGCGTCATGCTCTACGAGATGCTCACCGGCACCGTCCCCTTCACCGGCCCCAATCCCTTCGCCGTCATGAACGACCGCCTGCTCAACTATCCGCCGCCGCCGATGACGCTGGAGCCTGCCGTCACCCCGCAGCTCCAGGAGATCCTCTACCGCGCTCTCGAACGCGACCCCAAAAACCGTTACGCCAGCGCCCGCGAGTTCGCCCACGACCTCGAGCACCAGGACCAGGTCGGCGTCGCCAACCGCGCCGAGGCCGCCACCTGGAAGCGCCGCGAGTCCCCGCCCGCCCACCGCAACCTCCTCATCGCCACCCTGGTCGTCATCCCCCTGCTCATCCTCATCCTCCTCCTCCTCGTCGCCCGCCACCACTGAGCTTCGGGTCTGCCAGGCTTATCGAGGCACAAACTCGTCGGCATGAATGACGAACTCGGGATAAGCGCCCGCGCCCAGTTCCCGGATGTCCATGCCTTGCCAGTGTCCATCGTCGTCCACGCGATAGGTCGACAGCCGGTTCAGCAGCAGGTTTCCCGCATGGATCAATGGCAGCATGAAGCCGAGCAGCGCGCTGATGCCCACCAGTTGCGCCAGCAGATGGCCTCCACGCGTTCCCTGCGAGAAGTGCCCGAAGATCCCCAGCGCGATCAGTCCCCAGATGCCCGCCAGCGCATGGACCGAGACCGCGCCGCCCGGATCGTCCACGCGCAGACGCAGCTCGAAGACCTCGATCATATAAGTGACCAGCACGCCCGCAACCAGTCCGATGACGATTGCGGCCACCGGAGAGATCATCGCGCACGCCGCGCTACCCGCCACCAGCCCGGCGATCCATCCATTCGCGCTCAGCGACGCGTCCGGCTTGTGGTAGCGCGATCGAGTGATGGCCAACGCCGCCAGGCATCCAGCCGAGGCCGCGAGCATCGCGTTGATCGCCACGCCGACCACCTGCTGCGGTCCCGCGCCATAGAACAGGATCGAGACCGCCGCATCCAGGCCGATCCAGCCCACCAGCGCCAGCAGGCAGCCGAAGAGCACCAGCACGATGTTGTGCCCGGGAATCGCCGCCGGCATTCCGTCGTCGGAGTACTTGCCACGCCGTGGCCCCGCAATCCACGCCACCGAGAGCGCGGTCAGCCCGCCCACCACCTGCACCGCGCCCGTGCCGCCCGCGTCGGTGAAGTTCGGGATTCCGAAGTTCGCGCCAAGCTGCGCCAGCCATCCCGCGCCCCAAACCCAGTGCGCGAACACGGGAAACGTCACTCCGGCCAGCAACGCGCTGGAGAGACAGATCGGCCCCAGCCGCCAGCGGTCCGTCCCCGCGCTCAGCGGAATGATTGCAGCCAGCCCAACGGCGAAGAGTTCAAGGCACAGCACCAGCGACCGGCTCAAACCAGCCGCATCCGCGCCATCGAAGCTGACGCCACGCGCAAAGAAAGGAGCAGCGCCGAGCCAGTCCCAGTGCGCGCCGCCAGCTGTAAACGAGTGTGTTGCCGCACCAACAGAACCTGCCCATGCAGAGCCGAAGAGGACGAAGACAATCGCCGAAACCGCCAGCGCGCACAGGCTCGCCAGCATGGCGTGGGCCGCGCTGCGCGAGCGTCCCAGTCCCTGGTGGATCAGCGCCAGCCCAGCCGCCGCAAAAGGGACCAGCAGGATCGAGAACAGACTCAGCTCCAGGTTCATCGCTGTTCCCTCCGCATGGTCCTATATGCATGGGTGAGCAGCGACAGACCGAGAACTTCGACGCCAAATCCTGCCCCAACAAACGCAGACCGTTGCGCGAGGGAGGTCAGCATCACCAGCGCGGCGAGCACGAGGAAAAACCCGAAGAGAAGCAGCAGACACGCACCCAGCTTCAATGAGGCTCCTTTAATTGAGTTCTCTTGATGGAATGTCTTCGGAAGCTTCAGTCTATCAACGATGGTTCACAACAAAAACGTAATCCACGTCGTAGCGCCAAAAACTTAGTACCGGTAGTGCTCCGACTTGTACGGCCCCTCCACCGGCACGCTGAGATACTCCGCCTGCTTGCTGGTCAGCGTCGTCAGCTTGACGCCGATCTTCTCCAGATGCAGCCGCGCAACCTCCTCGTCCAGCTTCTTGGGAAGAATGTAGATGCCCACCTTGTAGGTGTCTTTATTCTTCCAGAGGTCGAGCTGCGCCAGCGTCTGGTTGGCGAAGCTGTTGGACATCACAAAGCTGGGATGTCCGGTCGCGCAGCCCAGGTTCACCAGTCGTCCCTCGGCCAGCACAAAAATGCTGTTGCCCGCCGGGAAGGTAAACTTGTCGACCTGCGGCTTGATCGTCAGCTTCTTGAGTCCCGGCACCGCCAGCAGCTTCTCCATCTGGATCTCGTTGTCGAAGTGCCCGATGTTGCACACAATCGCCTGGTCCTTCATCCGCTTCATGTGCTCGACGGTGATGATGTCCACGTTGCCCGTGCAGGTGACATAGATGTCGCCGCGTCCCAGCGTCTCTTCGAGCGTCGTCACCTCGTAGCCCTCCATCGCGGCCTGCAGCGCGTTGATGGGATCGATCTCGGTTACGATGACGCGTGCTCCAAGTCCACGCAGCGACGCCGCACAGCCCTTGCCCACGTCGCCGTATCCGCAGATCACCGCGACCTTGCCCGCCATCATCACGTCGGTCGCGCGCTTGATGCCATCGACGAGCGACTCGCGGCAGCCGTACAGGTTGTCGAACTTCGACTTCGTCACCGAATCGTTCACATTGATCGCCGGCACCAGCAGCTTGCCCTGCTCGAACATCTTGTACAGCCGGTGCACGCCGGTCGTGGTCTCTTCGCTGACTCCGCGCCACTCCTTCACCACATCGCGCCAATGCGTCGGACGCTCGGCATGCACCTTCTTCAGCAGCGCCTTGATGACGTCCTCTTCGTGCGCGTCCGATGGCGAGTTCACCCACGGGTCGCCGTTCTCCATCTCGTATCCCTTGTGAATAATCAGCGTCGCGTCTCCGCCGTCGTCGATAATCAGCTGCGGCCCCAGCACTCCGCCCTTGCCGTCGGGGAAGCTCAGCGCCTCGTTGGTACACCACCAGAACTCCTCCAGCGACTCGCCCTTCCACGCGAAGACCGGAACGCCAGCCGCGGCAATCGCCGCCGCCGCGTGGTCCTGCGTGGAGAAGATATTGCAGCTCGCCCAGCGCACCTTCGCGCCCAGCGCCACCATGGTCTCGATCAGCACCGCCGTCTGGATGGTCATGTGCAGCGACCCCATCACGCGGACGCCCGCCAGCGGTTTGCCCGCGGCGTACTTGTTGCGGATCGACATCAGTCCAGGCATCTCCTGCTCGGCGATGTCCATCTCGCGCCGGCCAAACTCCGCCAACCCAATGTCCGCGACCTTGTACTCCGCCGTACCAGCCGAAACTGCCTTCTCGATCGTCGCCGTAGCCATCCAACCACCTCTTCAATTGTCTATATGATCGTCCGCAAAAGCTCCCCGCGAACCTTTACTAGAATAGCATCGCGCGGGACAGAGAATCTCTGATCGAATCCACGTTTTGAAAGGGCGGACTTCAGTCCCGCCGCAAGCAGCGCAATTACACCGCGGCATTAGCCGCTGGGGAATGTCGAATACATGTTTATGACTTTCTTGACTCGAACCGCGCTTCCTCTGCGTGTGGCGTCGCAAGGCGCTGCGCGTTAGTCTCAGATGCGATGCCCAACTTCTGCGACGTTGCGCTGCCCGTGCCGCTGGACCGCTCCTTCACCTACGAGGTGAACGGAGTTGTGCCTTCGGTTGGCGCGCGCGTGCTGGTGCCCTTCGGAGGGCAAAGGTTGATGGGCGTCGTCGTCCGCGTGCACGACGATCGGCCCACGGACGCCGCTGCGATCAAGCCCGTGCAGCAGGTGCTCGACGACGCACCGCTGCTCTCCGATGAGCTGATGCATCTGGCGAAGTGGATCGCGCAGTACTACGTTGCGCCGTTGGGCGAAGTGCTCCGTGGCATGATGCCGCTGGCCGCCGAGGTGCGCCGCCACTTCGTCTATCGCATTGCCGACGCTGGACAGCGCGTGTTGCGCGAGGGCACGACGCTCTACGGAACGGAGGCGAAGGGAGCTACGCGACGCTCTAAATTGCCGGCCGAGGAGCAGAACCGCGAGTTTGCCGTGCTCAATTCTCTGATCGACGGCAACGCGGTGAAGGCTTCCGCTGTGCGTTCGGCGACGAAGGCCGGCAAGGCTCTGCTCGACGGCATGGTGAAGAAGAAGTGGCTCACCCGCGAGGCGCTCGCCGAGGAGCGCGACGCTCGGCGCACCCAGCGAGTCGCCGTGCTGGTGCCCGACGCACGCATTCCCAAGCTCAACGAGAACCAGACCTCGATTCTCGCCGAGCTTGCCGCTGCGGATGGACGAATGCGCGTCGTCGATCTGCGCGAGTCCACCGCTCTGCGCGAACTCGGTGTGCCCGCCTCCACGCTGGCGACATTGGTAAAACGTGGGCTGGTCGTGATCGAAGAAGCGCCGGAAGACTTTCATCTCGGCGGACTTCCCGCAAATGGTAAAAAGTCCGCGCACGAGCACACGCTGAACGAGGCGCAGATGGAGGCGCTCTCGTCGATCGCCGCCGCCATGTCGCAAGGGGAATTCAAGCCGATCCTGCTCTATGGCATCACCGGCTCGGGCAAGACGACCGTCTACTTCGCCGCGATGCAGCGCGCGCTCGATGCGGGCAAATCCGCGCTGCTGCTGGTGCCGGAGATTGGCCTGACGCCCGCGATGGCGGGGCAGATGTTCGCCGCCTTCGGCTCGCAGGTCGCGCTGCTCCACTCCGCTCTTACGCCGGACGAGCGCGCCGAGCAGTGGCATCGCATCCGTCGCGGCGAAGCACGTATCGTCGTTGGCACGCGCTCCGCCGTCTTCGCTCCGATGATCAACCTCGGCCTGATTCTGGTCGACGAGGAGCACGACGGCAGCTACAAACAGGATGAGACGCCGCGCTACCACGCCCGTGACGTTGCCGTGATGCGCGCCAAGTTTAACTCCGCCGTTGTGGTTCTCGGCTCGGCCACGCCCTCGCTCGAAAGCTGGGCCAACTCCGAGTGCGGTCGTTACGCGCGCATCGAGATGCGCACCCGCGTGATGAGCCGCCCGCTGCCCACCGTCGAACTGGTAGACATGCGCACCGAGTTCAAGCAGACCGGCAAGGAAGAGATTTTTTCCCGCCAGCTCGTCGCCGAAACCCAGGCCACGCTCGACCGCGGCGAGCAGGTGCTGATCCTGCTCAACCGGCGCGGCTACTCGTTCACCGTGCTCTGTAGAAGCTGCGGCGAAAAGATCGAGTGCGAGAACTGCGCCATCGCAATGACCTATCACAAGCCCGCCGCCGAGACAGACCTGCATGTGCATCCCGGCGACAGGCTGGAATGTCATTACTGCGGCTTCCGCCGTTCCGTCCCGAAGCTCTGCCCGAAGTGCCGGAGCGAGCACCTCTTCTACCTCGGCGCAGGATCGCAGCAGGGCGAGGAGCGCCTGCAGGAGCTCTTCCCCAACGCGCGCATCGGGCGCATGGACCGCGACACCGTGCGCGGGCGCGGCGAGATGGAGCGCCTGCTCACGCGCCTGTATTCCGGCGAAATTAATTTGCTCGTCGGCACGCAAATGATCGCCAAGGGCCACGACGTCCACGGCGTCACGCTGGTCGGCGTGGTGGGCGCGGACTCCGCCCTCGGCCTGCCCGACTTCCGCGCCGCCGAGCGCGTCTTCCAACTGCTCACGCAGGTCTCCGGCCGCGCCGGCCGCGGCGATCTCCCCGGCCGCGTGCTGGTGCAGACGTACCATCCAGAGCACTACGCCATTCAGTGTGCCGCAACCCACGATTACACGGGCTTTGTGGCCAGGGAACTGCAATTCCGCCGCTGGATGCACTACCCTCCATCGAGCGTGCTTGCCAATGTCATCGTTCAGGGCCGGACGCTCGAGGAGGCTGCCGCGTTGGCTGCCACGTTGGGCCGCTGGTTCGGCTCCACGCATCTCGATAAGGTGCGCGTGCTTGGCCCCGCTGCCGCGCCCATTGCGCGTCTCAAGCGCATCTACCGCTTCCACTTTGTGCTGAAGGCCGAGCGGCGCGACGTTCTGGGCCGCACCCTGCGCGCGCTGCTGGCCTACGCAGAGACCAAAGCTATACCCCGCCGAAACCTCATCCTCGACGTGGACGCGATCCATCTGATGTAGCTTCGTTCAACGAAACCGGACTCCGTTCTCATCCATGCAACGCTGCAAGAACGCGTGCCGTACGATATGAGTCCGTGTCTGCTGCTATGCTGAGGCTTGCCGGTCTCCGGCCAATCCGATCGAGGAGTGAGTCCATCTATGTCTGAGCCTGTAAAGATTACCGTTCGCCCCAACGGCCCGCTGCGGGTCGAGGGGGCCATTGTGTTGAACGATGCCAACGGCAAGAAGTGGGACCTGACCGGCAAGCCGGAGGTGTTCCTCTGCCGCTGCGGCGCCAGCGAGAATCGCCCGTTCTGCGACGGCGCGCACAAGCGGATTGGCTTCCAGAACGCACCCAGTCCGGAGCCTGCGGCGTAGTCTTCCGAACCAGTTCGATCCAGTGAGTCCGATCCAGTGAGTTCGATTCAGTCGTACTGCAGGAGTGCTCTCCTAGTCAGCCTCCCGTGCGGGGACGCGCTGCCGCGTCGATGCGCCGGGCGTTTCACCCTGGCTTTGCTGACCACTCTGTCGGCTGCTCTGTTAGCGTTTTGTTCTGCCGGCCAACCTTCATTCGCGCAGTCGCCGGCGGTCTCTTCCAACGCGCGGCCAACCCAGTCTGCGGGCGCGAATTCCGCGGCGCTCGTGGGCCCCGCTTCGAGCAGCAATCCAGCCCCGGGCGCCGGTCTCGCCCAGTATGTAGGACAGTATCGCGGCACCTCCAATCCGGACCAGGTGAATGCGGTCTATCTCGACGACGGCGTTCTCTACGAGGAGAGCGAGCGGCGAAAGCGTCAGATGCTGCTTCCGGACGCTGCGACTGGGAACGCGGACAGCTTTCAGATCGAGTCGCCGCAGGCGCATGTTGTGTTTCTGCGCGATGCGTCGGGAGTCATCACCGGGCTGAAGTTTGTGCTCAACCGCGATGGCAGCACGCTGGTTGAGGAAAAGCGTTTCAGCACCGCGAGCACGCGTCTCAACCACTTCCGCCCGTACACGCGCCAGGAGGCGATGCTGCCCATGCGCGACGGCGTGCGTCTCCATGCGGTGATTCTGCGTCCGGCGGATTTGTACGATGTCCCGCACGCGGGCCTGCCGTTCCTGCTCGCCCGCACACCTTACGGAGTGGACGACTTCGATTCCGAGAGCGTGAATTACGACAAGCCAGAGCTGGCCGCCAGCGGATACATCTTCGTCTACGAGGACATCCGCGGACGATACAGGTCCGAGGGCAGCTTCGTGATGAACCGGCCCATCGTGCCGCACAACGGCAAGAACGATGTGGACGAGACCACCGACACGCGCGACACCGTCGACTGGCTGCTGAAGAATGTGCCCGGCAACAATGGCCGCGTCGGCGTCTTCGGCATCTCGTACGATGGCTTTCTTGCCGTGATGGCAGGCATCGACGCGCATCCCGCGGTGAGGGCCATCTCGCCCCAGGCACCGATGACCGACGTATGGATGGGCGACGACTTCTTCCACAACGGCGCCTTCCGTGAGAGCTACGGCTTCGACTACGTGCAGCAGATGGAGGCGCAGAAGACTGATGTGCCCGTGGACCTGAAGCAGGATGCGTACGAGTTTTTCCTGCGCCACGGCAACTTCGCCGGCGCTGTAGCAACAGTTCCAAAGATGAGCGATCTTCCCACGGTGAAGGCTTTTCTGAGCCAGCCGGCATACACCGCGTTCTGGCAGGCAATGGCGGTGGAAGACCGCCTCGCCAGCGTCGAAGTGCCGACGCTCGAGGTCGGCGGCTATTGGGACCAGGAGGACATGTGGGGCACACAGGCCGAGTACGCCGCGCTGAAGCAACACGACAATCCGGTCTTCCAGGTGCTTGGACCGTGGAACCACGGCGGCTGGCAGGGCACAGGGCGGCGGTTGGGGTCGGAATTCGGCAGGCTGGACTTCGGTGAACCAACCGGAAACGAGTTCCGCAAGCGATATGAGGCCCCTTTCTTTGAGAAGTATCTGAAGGACCGGCCGGGCTTCGACCTCGCCGATACGGCCAGCTTCCGCACCGGCGTGAACCAGTGGGAGCGCTACAACGCGTGGCCTCCGATGGCTGGCTTTGAACCTGCGCGGCTCTATCTGGAAGCGGGAAAGAAACTCAGTTTTGCCGCCCCCGCGACTCAGGATGGCTCGATCGCAGCGTCTTATGTGGCAGACCCGGCTGATCCGGTTCCGTATCGTCATCGACCCATCCAATCGACCTACGCCAAGGGCTCGAAGTGGACCACCTGGCTGGTAGAGGACCAGAGCTTTGTCACCGCACGCAAGGACGTGGCGCGCTTCACGCTGCCCGCGCTCGACCACGATGTGACCATTACCGGCGACGTTCTGGCCGACCTCTTCGCCGCGACCACGGGAAGCGATGCGGACTGGATCGTCAAGCTGATCGACGTCTATCCGGACGATGCGCCTGCTTCACCCCAGCGAGCAAGCTCGCCGGGGACCACGACTTCGCCCAACACGGGCTATGAGTTGATGGTCGCGGACGAGATATTCCGCGGTCGCTACCTCAGGAGCTTCGCGCAGCCTGCGCCGCTCGCTCCCGGCGAGGTGAACGAGTTCAAGTGGAGCCTGCACGGCGTGGATCACACATTTCTGAAGGGGCACAGGATTATGGTCGAGGTGCAGTCGAGCTGGTTCCCGCTCTACGACCGCAATCCGCAGACGTTTGTGCCGAACATCATGGCCGCGCCGAAGAGTGCGTACAAGCCCGAGACAGTGACGATCTACGGCTCGGCGAAGTGGCCTTCGCATCTGGAGTTTGAAGTAGAATGGTGAGTGCGATGGCCGCTGGGCGGAGGTGCGGATGGGTCTGTCGCTCGTCCCTTTTCGATACAAATGAAAACCGGCCCAGGAATTTGGGACGAAATGGCAGGGATATTTGTGGTGGATTTGCTCTAGACTGTTGCGATGGATAAGGTGACTGCTCAACCACACGTACACAAGGACCCCGCCGCGGCACACAAACAGGCGCAAAGCACTGGCGCGAAGACCGGGGAGGGCAGTCTCCGGACGGATGCGAAAGAGCGGCTGATTGTGGCTCTCGACTTTCCTTCCGCCGACAAGGCGATGGACCTGGTGGACCGGCTGGATGGCTGCTGCCGCTGGTTCAAGGTGGGGATGGAGCTGTACTACGCGGCCGGGAACCGCGTGATCGAAGAGTTGCGCAAGCGCGGATACGAGGTGTTCCTGGACCTGAAGCTGCATGACATTCCCAACACGGTGGCAGGCGCGGTGCGGTCGGTTGCCGATGTGGGCGCGTCGCTGCTGACGGTGCATGCGGGCGGCGGCGAGCAGATGATGCATGCGGCGGTGCAGGCGGCCCGCGCGCCGGGCGCACCGAAGTTGCTGGCGGTGACGGTGCTGACCAGCATGGACGCGGCGGAGTTGCGCGCGGTTGGAGTGGGCGGCGCTGCCAACGCGCTGCACACGCAGGTGTTGCGGCTGGCCCGGCTTGCACGATCGGCCGGGATCAACGGACTGGTCTGCTCCGCCGAGGAGGTTGAGGCAGTGCGCGCAGCGATGGGGCCGGAGATGCTTCTGGTGGTCCCGGGAATACGGCCCGCGGGCTCTGCGGGGCAGCGCGACGACCAACGGCGCGTGGCCAGCGCGACGGAGGCGATTGCGCGCGGCGCTTCCATGCTGGTGGTGGGACGGCCGATCACGGAGTCGGCAAACCCGGCATGGGTTGCGGCGGGGATACTGGCGGAGATCGCCGGCGCCCTGTAAGCGGGTTGGTTCGTACCCATTCGTGGGATTGGGCCTGAACCAGAAGACGATATAGTGAGGGTGTGGCAATCCATGCAATCGCGTCTTCTGCGGCGGCGGAAGTGAAGGACAAAATCTTGCCAATCCAAGATGCTCAGGCGGCGGTTTCCGCGTCGAAGAGCACGGGCGGGCGGGCCGAGCAGGTTGCCCAGGCGTTGGTGCTGGCTGTCCTGTTCGCCATTCCGGCACTGATATGCGTGCGTGCTGCGTGCGTGATCGACCTGGACATCTGGTGGCATCTGCGCACGGGTGAGTGGATGCTGCTGCATCACGCGGTGCCGCATGTCGATCTCTACTCCGGCGCGCTGGCAGGAAGGCCGTGGCTGGCCTATAGCTGGCTCTTCGAGCTGCTGACGGTGAAGCTGTTCCAGTGGCTGGGACTGGCGGGCATCGTGGCGTACTCCAGCGCAATGGTCCTGGCGATTACAGTTGCATTGTTTCATATGGTGCGGCGGCTCCAGGGGGACTTCACGCTGGCGGTGCTGCTCACCTTTGCCGCCGTCTACAGCATGGGGCGTTTGTATACGCCACGCCCGTGGCTGTTCACCATCCTGTTCTTCATTCTAGAGATGGACATCCTGATCGAGGCGCGCAAGACCGGTCGGGTGCGCGAGCTGGCGTGGCTGCCGGTGATCTTTGCGCTCTGGGCGAACGTGCATATTCAGTTTGTCGATGGCCTGTTTGTGCTGGGCCTGGCATGGGTGGAGGCGGTGGTTGCGCTCTGGTGGAAGGGCGCGGAGACGCGCCTGCGGCCCGCGTGGATGGGTCTGGCGCTGGCGGCCGGCCTGCTTGGAACACTACTGAATCCGTATGGCTGGCGCATCTACCAGGCGGCATTCGACCTGGCGACACAGGGCGGCGCGCTGAACCTGGTCACGGAGCTGCAGGCGATGCCCTTCCGCGGTCTTCCGGATTTTCTGATTCTGCTGCTGGCGCTGGGCAGCGCGGCGGCGCTGGCGCGGAGGCGGCGGTTTCAGCCCTTCGAGACGGCGTTGCTCGCGTTCGCCGCCGTTCTGTCGTTCCGTTCGCAGCGCGACATCTGGGTGATGGCTACGGTTGCCGCCGCGATTCTGGCGTCCACCATCACAGGCAGCCGGAGGGCGGAGTTCCGGTTGCCGAAGTGGGCCACCGCGGTTGCGGTGCTAGCTGCTGGGCTTGCGGTGCTGGCCGGGTCCCGCGTGATGGGAGTAAACAATGCGCAGCTCGATACGCAGTTGGCGAAGAACCTGCCGGTGAGCGCCGTGGAAGCGGTGCGGGCCAAGGGCTATGCCGGTCCGCTGTTCAACAACTACGACTGGGGCGGATACCTGATCTGGGCGCTGAGAATGCCGGTGAGCGTCGACGGACGCGCGGCCTTCTATGGAGACAAAAACCTCGACCGCTCGGCGGCGACCTGGAACGCGCAGCCGGACTGGGCGTCAGATGCGCAGTTGACCTCGGCCGGCGTGGTGATTGGGCCGGTGAAGGCGCCGCTGACCCAGTTGCTGCGGATGGACCCGCGCTTCCATCTGGTGTATGAAGACAAGCTGGCGGCGGTGTTTATCGCGCGACGGTGATCCGTGGAGAGGACTCCTGCCCATCGCTCAGCCACCCCATCGAGCAAATACCGCTCGCCGGGGACCCCGATCGAGCGATCGGATGGGCGCTTTGCACCCGGATTTCTGAAGCTTAGAGCTTCTCGAAGAACTCGCAGACGGAGCAGGAGATGTAGACGCCGCCGGGAATGCCGCGCTCACGGTCCTTGACCCGCTTGACGATGCGGGTGGGCTTGGAGCACTTGGGACAGTCGGTGCTCTTGGTGGTATCCATTGCTTTCTTGCGGTCGCCGGTCTTGGCAATCTTTGCCATCTTGGTCACATTCTCCTGGTTGCCGAACCTGTTGCTTCCCGCTCGCGCAGCCGGACTGGCGATGGCTTCTCTCGTGGGATGAATCGAAGGAGAAGTGGCGCGGCGGAAATCTATTGGTAGTTTACATGATTGACAGGCGCGGGCGCGAGGCGGGCGGCGCGAGGCTGAGTTTGTGTCCAGGCTTTGAGCTGTGGGCTATGAGCACTGAGCGGAGGCCCGTTCCGAAATGAATTTCAGGGATGCGAAAGATGCAAGGCGTAACCGCCGTCACAAAGAAACCGTGAACTGCTGTGTAAAATGGCAGATGAAGCTTAAATTGTAAATAGATCGACACAGGAGATTACCGCACCATGAAGCTTACCCCCGGAAAACTCGCAGGACTCAAGGCCGTCTCCAACCCGCGCGGCGTGATCGCGGCAGCCGCCATGGACCAGCGCGGATCGCTGCAGAAATCGCTGGCCAAGGAGCGCGGATCGGCCGCCACAGGCAAGGACCTCGAAGATTTCAAGACACTGGTGACCGATGTGCTTTGCCAGCATGCGTCGGCCATCCTGCTGGACCCGGAGTACGGCCTGCCCGCCAGCAAACATCGCCACGGCAAGGGGCTGTTGCTGGCCTACGAGAAGACGGGCTACGACTCTCAGACGCCCGGCCGCCTGCCCGACCTGCTGGATGTGTGGTCGGTGCGCAGGCTGAAGGAAGCGGGCGCGGACTGCATCAAGATCCTGCTCTACTACACGCCGTTCGAGAAGCCGGCGGTCAACGACCTGAAGCAGGCGTGGATCGAGCGCATCGGCGACGAGTGCATGGCGCACGACATTCCCTTCTTCCTGGAGTTTGTGGGCTACGACGCCGAGGGCGGCGATGAGAAGAGCGTGGCCTACGCCAAGAAGAAGCCGTCGATCGTCTCCGGCGCGATGGCGGAGTTCGGCAAGGCGCGCTACAACGTGGACGTGCTGAAGGTCGAGGTGCCCATCATCACGGAGTTCGTGGCGGGTACCAAGTGCTTCAAGGGCGAGGCTGCATACACGCGGGCCGAGGCGCTGCAGCACTTCCGCGACGCCG
>PKWU01000013.1:75681-84339 GCA_003132145.1 Granulicella sp. | reverse complement strand
TCTTGACCATCTACAGCCACCCACTGTTGATGGGACACCCACTGTTGATGGGACACCCACTGTTGATGGGACACCCACTGTTTGTGGGTTCAAAAGAAAAACGGTGAGTGGGCCAGCCCCCCAGCCCCCGGTATGCCGATACGGCCTAGTCGCGGCGTCCCAGGGTTGGGCGGTCGTCGGTGGTGGAGGTTCCGGTGGTGGAGTTGGGGTCGTTGTTGGTACCGCCGGTGCGGCGCAGGGTGGGCGCGTTGCCGTTGCCCTTGTCGTTGAGTTTGCGCCGGTTCTCGATGCGCGCCAGGCGCGCCTTGATGTCGTCGAACTCGCTGGTGGAGACCATGTAATCCGGCCGCGCGGGCAGGATGGTGGCAATCTCCTGCTCGGAGTGGGCGATGCGGTCCGGCGTCTGCGGATGGTCGGCGAAGACCTTGGCCAGCGTTCCCGGTTTGTGCTTCTCCAGCGCGTCCAGCTTCTCGAAGATCTGGATGAAGGCCTGCGGATCGTAGCCCGCGCGGTACATATACTGCACGCCGAGCCAGTCGGCCTCCGCCTCGTACTCGCGCGAGAACTCCAGCAGGCCCAATGGGATGGCGAGCTGCGAGGCCTCATAGACGCCGTAGCCGGCGTAGCTTCCCTGGGCGAGGATCATGATCGGGATGGAGGCGATCTCGGCGAAGTTCACCTTGGTCTGCCCGCGCGCGGCGTGGTGGGCGCAGACGTGGGCGGTCTCGTGGGCCATGACGCCGGCCAGTTCGGCCTCCTCGTCGGCGGCCAGGATCAGCCCGGAGTTGACATAGAAAAATCCCCCCGGCAGAGCCATGGCGTTGATCTCGTCCGAGTCGATGATCTTGATGGTGAACGGCACCTTGCAGTCGGAGTTCTTCACGATGTTCTGGCCCACGCGGTTGACGTATTCGACCACCACCGGGTCGGTGATGAGGTGGGCGGACTTCTCAATCTCCATGGAGTACTGCTTGCCGGTGCCGATCTCCCAGTTGGTGGAGTACCAGTTGGTGACGCCGCGCGCGCCGATGTTGCGCGTGCCAATGGCGTCCACGTCGTCCTCGCTGCCTTTTTTGATGTGCGGGTCGAGCGCCTCGCCGGGCGAGGGAAGAACGTCGGTCTTGGCTGTGTCGGCGGTCTTTGCGGCCAGCGGCTTGTTGGAGGTGTCAGATGCGGTGTCAGGCTTGGCGGCGCCGGTGTCGGTCTTCGCGCTGGTGTCGTTGGGAACCCCAAACGCGGGCCGGTCCGAGCTGTTGGTGGCTGGCTGGGCGGGCGCTGCGGCTGGTTGGGTGGGTGCCGCGGCTGGCTGGGTAGCTGCGGGAGTTCCTGTCTGCGGCGCGGGCTGCGCTGCGGCGTCTGGCTGCGCCGTGGCCGGAGCGGATGCGGTCGGTTGGGCCGTTGTCGAATCCGCAGGGGTGGTCGCAGGGGTCGTCGCAGGGATGGTCGATGCAGGCGCGGGTTGCTGCGCGTTGACACCGCAGGCAAGCAGAAACGCGGCAAGCAGGACGGCGAGACCGTAGTGGGTTACAGGACGCATCGGGTTTCTTCTCCGCGGGGGCGCTGCTGCCTGCAAACGGACGCGGCCCCACACTCTGTTAGACGTAGTATGCGCCATTTTGTTGTGCCGCGCTGTGAGGGCTGGCCTTGGATCTTCCAGTGGAAAGGACGACGATGAAAGGCAAGGTTGACCTTGTATCTCATTTGAGGTACAATCGATTCATGGCTACTCCGCTTACCACGATGATTCACATTCGCGTCAATCAGGACTTGAAGACCCTGGCCTGCGACACGCTGGACGAGATGGGTCTGAGTCTCTCCGATGCGGTGCGACTCCTGCTGACGCGCATCGCCGTGGAGAAGGCGCTTCCGTTCGACATACGTGTCCCCAACGCGCAGACGGTTGCAGCCATGCGGGCGGGCGACCGGGGCGAGGTCTCCAGAGCCACGAGCGTGGCGGCGATGATGGCAGAACTCAATGCGAACGATTGAGTGGACCAATGCCTTCAAACGGGATTACCGGAAGGCGCTCTCCACACCGAGGCATCGCGACCTTGCGCCTTTGCGGGAGCAGATCGGGGAGCAGTTGGCAGGCGATATTGCTTTGGCCGACAAGTATCGCGATCATTTTCTGACGGGTGAATATACCAGGCATCGCGAGTGCCACCTGAAGCCTGACCTGTTGCTGATCTATAAGAAGCCCGATGAAAGCACGCTGCGCTTTGTGCGGCTCGGCTCCCACGCTGAGCTCTTCTGACATAGGCGCAACGCGGGCGCGCGCCTTCTACCATGTGCTGCAGGAGCTGCCGTCGGTCGCCGTCACCTGCGCGCCGGAGTGTACGTCGTCGATGCCGCCCTCGGTCTGGTCCACCGTCGAGAGCATGTCCGACTGCGCGGTGATCCAGGTGTCGGTGCGGCCCGTGATGGGGTCTTTTGGGATGGCCTTCAAGTAGCCCGCCGTCACCAGGTCATCCAGCGACTGCGGCGCCTTCTGCTTGTCCACCGTGTAGGAGCCGATGGCCGTGCGCATCACCTGCAGGTCTTCGCGCAGAACGGCCTCCTTGGCGGCCTGCACGTTGCGCGTGAAGACCGGGATGGCCATGGCGGCCAGGATGCCGATGATCAGCATGACGATCATCAGCTCCATCAGGGTAAAGCCGGAGTCAGGGGTCCGAGGTCCGAGGTTCGAGGTTGGAGGAGAGGCGTCCCCGATGAGAGGCGCAGGGGCCACGGGGCGGGTGGAACGCGAGCGAGTTGGGCGCAGGCTTACCATGTGTTGTACTTTGTCCCGTCCAGCGCGGTGCCGTCGCTCTTGGAGTAGACATCGAAGACGTTCTGGCTGCCCCAGGAGTCGGAGTCGGCGTCGTCCTGGTTGGAGCGCAGGCCCCAGTCGGTGGATTTGGTCATGGGGTCGGTGGGGATCTCGCGCAAAAAGCGCACCTTCTTGTCCTTCACGTTGACGCCGTCCACCATGGTCTGCAGGTCGGGCGGATAGCCCATGCTGTCAAGCTTGATCTGAATGCCTCCGCGGTCGGCCGCGTCCTTGTACTTGTCGATGGCGTCGCGCATCTCCCACAGGTCGCGGCGCAGTTCGCGCTCGCGCTGCCGCTTCACCTGGAAGCGCGCCACCGGCAGCGCCGCGCAGGCCAGAATGCTGACAATGGTCACGCAGATGATCAGTTCGACCAGGGTGAGGCCCGCTTCAGGTTCGAGGTTCGAGCTTCTAGGTTCGAGGCAACAGCCTCGCAACCAGCGTCTCGAACCCTGCAACTCGAACCTTGCACCTCGAACCTTCACCCGTCACCTCGAACCTCGTACCTCGAACCTTGCCCCACGAACCTCACTTCACATGGACCACGGCCTGGGAGCCGACCGCGGGCAGGTTGGCCTGCAGGCTGTTTCGGGCGCCCACCTTGACCAGCGCGATATTGCTGTCGCCCGCCGCCAGCGCCTTGAAGGTAAAGATGCACACCTGGCCCTGTCCGTTGACGCCATTGACGCCCGGCGGACGCGAGGCGGAGACCGTGACGTGGCCGTTGCCTTCGTCGCGGTGCACCAGGGCAACCGGCTGGCCGTCGCCGCCCAGCAGGCCTCCCGAGTCCGAGTCTACGTTGACAAGCTGCAGAATCCTGGGATCGAACTGGATCTCCAGCGGCACGCTGAAGACATCCTTCGCGTTGGAGAGCACCACCGAGGCCTGGAAGGTGCTGCCCACCGTCTGCGAGGAGTTGACCGGAACCATGGTAAGCGTCACCGGCGGGCCGGCCAGTGCGGCCTGTGGGGCCGGCGAGGCTGGCGAATTCACCCCCGCCCGGGGCGGCATGGCCTGCTGCCTCATCTGCTGCACCATGGCGGATGCCGCGTTGGCGGCCGTGGTGTTCGAGGCCGGCGCGGAATTGCCCTGGCCGGCGCTCTCCGGGAACAGCTCGTCAATGGGCGCGCGGCGCAGTTCGATGTTGGTGCCGGTGCCGGTGTCGATGGCGCGCGTGTTCTGCCGCGTCAGCACCGACTCGCGCACGATGTGAGGGATCAGGATGAAGACGATCTCGTCGTCCGACACTTCCTTGTTGATGGTGCCGAAGAGGTACTTGATGAGGGGAATCTCCGAGAGGCCGGGCGTGCCGCTGTTGCTGTAGTTGTCCTGCTTGGTGAGGATGCCGGCCAGAAGGCATGGCTCTCCGTCCTTCAACGTGATGGTGCTCTTGTCGGAGCGCTGGCTGATGATCGGTTCGTTGATGCCCGACCCCATATTGACTGTTCCGTTCTCCGTCGAGACCTCGACCGAGAGCTTGAGCGTCACCTCGCGGTCCAGATGGATGGTGGGCGTCATGTCGATGTTGACCCCGACGTCAATGTAGGTGAACTGCGTCTGCACCCCGATCCCCGCGGTGATGCCGGTGGCCGCGCCCGCCGAGTAGCTGCCCGTGGCGGTGGGTATCTTGGAGCCGATCTTCATGGTGGCCGTCTGTCCGTCCGTGGCGCGGATGCTGGGGTTCTGCAGCACCTTGGTGTCGGTATCGCTCAACAGCGCGTTCAGCGTGCCTCCGCCGATGGTTACCGCGAAGTTCGTCGCGTTCATGTTGGCCAGCGTGTTCAGCGTGAACGCCGAGTTGCTGGTGGTGCCCGCGGTCGCGGTCGCGGTGGCCGTGGTGCTGTCGTTGGCCTGCGGGGTGATGCCGAAGGACTGCGGCAGGCTGATGCCGAGGTTGCGGATCTTGTCCTTGTTCACCTCCAGGATGGCCACATCGACGACCACCTCTGCCTTGGTGCGGTCCAGGTCGTTGAGCAGCTTCTCGGCCAGCACAAGATGCTCCTGCGGAGCACGCATCACAATCGCATTCTGCGACTGGATCAGATACACCTTGTCCTCGGGCGGCAGCACGTTGCGCAGCGCGGTCACGATCTCGTTGGCATCGGCCTGCTGGCTGGCATTGGTCAGGTAGAAGGTCTGCACCGCCAGGTCGTCCAGGCTTACGTGCTTTTCGTGGTTGTTTGTGGCCACGAAGATGGTGTCCGCGGTCACCGGCTTGTAGAAGGTGCCCGAGACGGTGCCCACGATACGCAGCGCGTCGGAGAGGCTGACGTTGGTCAGGTCCACCGGAATGCGCTTGGCAGGTAAATCGGGATCGAAGATTACGTTGAGTCCGGCCAGCTTGCCGATGGCCTGATAGATGTTCTTGGTGTCCTCCACCATGTGCAGCGTGATCGGGTCCTCGGAGACGGGCTTCAGTACCAGTGGCGCGGATATGTCGGCGATCTCGCGCAGCGCGGCGCTGTTTTCGGTGGCCCCCGGCGGTGCGGCGGAGGCGTCCGGCGTCTGGTCCTGGCGCTGGGTGATCTGCACCTCCTGCGCCGCAGCCTCGTTGCCCGGATCGATCTGCAAGGCGCGCGTGAATTGGTTCAGCGCTCCGGCGATGTCTCCGCTCTGGCGCAGCACCCGGCCGCGGTCCACGTGCATCGCCGCCGCCTGGAAGCGCATGCGGTCCAGCCGCTCCTGGTAGCGCATGTCGCCCGGCTTCTTCTGGTGGGCGTGCAGGTAGTCCTCGTAGGCCGCGTCGTAGTCCTGGCGCAACTCGGCGGTTTGGCCGCGCCGGTTCCACGTGCCCGCCGACTGGGCCTCGGCCGAGGGGCTGAAGACCGCAACCGCCACGAACGTTGCAAACAAGACCAGCAACGCAGCGGCGCATCCGCGTGGAAAGCGGAAAGAAAGTCTGGGGAGCAAAAATGGGTGCCTGCGTGTCATGCCGATGCGGTCTGCTTCCTTTGCGCCAAAGTTCTGTGTCGAGCCGGAGTCCTGTCCCCGTTGCACCGCCGCGCTGGATGTGGAACTGCGCCAACTGGAGAGTCCACTCGTCCCCGGCCGCCCGTGCTGAATCGCGGCAGGAACCGAACTGCGCTCTGGGGTGCCGGTTGCCAGACGGTCGCACTCCTTGGACTTGTGGGACTCTGGCGAGTATAGCATTCGGAACGCGATAGGCCTGTTCAAGTTGTGCGCCATTTCACCTGTCTTCGGATGGTCCTTTCCCGCCCAATAAACTCACTGCGCCTGCGGGGTGTATGTTAGACGTTGCCGGCGCCAACAGGTGAGTCCGTTTTCCTGCGCATGTTAAACTGAGATGTTTCCCCCCGTGCGCCGCAACCCGCGCCGCAACAGGAATGGATCTCCCCCATGCCCCGCTCGCTCTCCAATCCGACGGTCGCCGCGCAGCCCAAACCCACCGCGAAGTCGAAGGACCGCGACCCGGTTGCCTCGGGTATGCGCGACGCCGCCTATAACCGCTCGGCCAGCTTCAACTACATGCTCTTCGATAAATTCGAGGCCGGAGTCGCCCTGCGCGGCACCGAGGTCAAGAGCATTCGCGAGGGCAACGCCAACCTCAAGGACGCCTACGGCCTGCTGAAGGATGGCGAGTGCTTCCTGCTCAACGCCCACATCGGCCCGTTCTCCCACGGCAACGCGATGAACCACGAGGCGCTGCGCACGCGCAAGCTGCTGCTGCACAAGAACGAAGTCCGCAAGCTGGAGGTTGCGACCCGGCAGAAGGGATTCACCCTCATCCCCACACGTCTCTACTTCCGCCGCGGCCGCGTCAAGTGCGAGCTCGCCCTGGCCAAGGGTAAGCAGGAGTGGGACAAGCGCGCCACCGAGCGGAAGCGCGAGGCGGACAACGAAGCCAAGGCCGCCATCGCCCGCAGCCAGCGCCGCTAGAGCGGTTTCACCGTAGGTCNNTTCCTCAAGAAAAACCACTTTAATAATTCTCGCGCGATAACAGTTGCGGTGAAACCGCTCTAGTCTCCTGTCACTACAGTTCGCTTCATCAATGCTGTCATCCTGAGCGGAGCCTCCCGCAGTCTCATCGCGGGAGGCGCAGTCGAAGGACCCCGATGATTCTCGTACCCCAACAACCGCCCGAACCTTTCTCCCAATAAACTCCTGCCTTTGCTCTTGGCTTGGCCACTCAGCAACGTTTGAATTCTGTCGGCATTTTTAGAAACTGGACGCTTATTTTGAGCTTGGCTGTTGCTGCTGTAGTTGCAGTTTCTGCAACTGCTGGAGGATCTGCTGCGGAGTCAGCACGCCGTTGGGCGACTGCGGGTTGCTGGGGACAGTGGATGGAGGTGGTGCGCTGGGAGAGGCAGGCTGTGCCGGGCTTTCATCCATGGCCGGCGCGTCATCCTCGCTGCCGGTCGCGTTCGGGCTGGGCGGCGTCACCCCACCCTCGCGCGCGGTCAGCACCAGCTCCACCGGCGTGTGCGCCGCGTTCTCGCGCAACATCATATTGCTTCCCGTGCCGTCCAGCAGACTGGCCAGAATCCCGCCGGGCGCGCCCGGCCCATACTTGCCGAAGACGCGCTGGTCGGCCACCCCGCCGGTGATCTTCATTCCAGTCTGGCGCGCCACGTCGCGCAGAATCTGGTTCAGGCTGGAGTTGTCGGCGGTGATCTCAAGCTGGCCGCCGGTGTAGACAACCCGGGCGCGATGCGCCGCGGACGGCGCGGGAACAGCCGCTGCTGCGGGAACAGCCGCCGACGGCTTGGCCGCTGTGGGTGGCGGCGCGGGAACGGCCGCTGCTGCGGGAACAGCCGCCGCTGGCTTGGCCGCTGTGGGTGGCGTCGCGGGCAGGGCAGGGGATTGCGCCAGAGCCAGCCCGACAGCCGCAAAGACGCCGCTTCCGGCCATCAGCAGCAGGGCGACGCGACGCATTGGGGCGATGCGGTTCATTTCTCTCCTAGGATATAGGACGCGGCCCACGCACGAATGTTTTGTTTGCCGCACGGTCGCACCGGTTGCGCATTGAATCTCCCCCGCACCGCGCCTTGCCGGGATGCGCGCCTGCGTCCCAATCGCTCTCCCGATGCGCGCGAAGGGGTTGGGGTGCTATCTTGGGAGTCGCTGAGTGTTCTGTTTGAGCTGACGGCCAGGTTCCTGTCGAATGGTGCGTCCAGGACGAGAGAGCGATGACGGCGAAGACGGCGAAACACGAAAGACCTTTGAGCCAGGCGATCCGAGAGCGGCGCGCAACGCCCAGCTTCGACGGCGCCCCCATCCCGCTCGAGGACCTACACCGCATCCTCGGTGCCGGTCTCAGCGCGCCCAGCGGATACAACATGCAGCCCTGGCGCTTCATCGTCGTGCAGAGCGACGAGCAGAAGAAGCGCCTGCGCGCCGCCTCCTTCAACCAGGGCAAGGTCGAGGAGGCATCCGCCGTCATCGTGGCCTGCGGAGACGCCGACGGATGGCGCAAGGACCTCGACCTCATGATCTACCAGGGGCTCGAGGGCGGAATGCCCGAGGGCTACGCCGCCCAGGCACGCAACTCCGTCCCCAACTACCTCTCCCTCTTCTCCACCGACGAGATGCACGGCTGGCTCAACAAAAACGTGATGATTGCCTTCACCCAGATGATGCTGATGGCCGAGGCGCTGGGCTACGACACCGCGCCCATGGAAGGCTTCGAGCAGCAGAAGGTGCATGAGGTGCTGCTCCTGCCCTTGAGCTACTGGGTGGTCGCGCTGCTCGCCGTCGGCCACCTCAAGGGGCCGGACAAGTTCGACGGCGGCCGCTTCAACATGCGCCACACCGTCTTCGCCGAAGAGTTCGGCAAGCCCCTCAAGTAACGGCTAGCGCCGCGAGTGCGCCGCGCCGCGCGCAATCAGCAC
>PKWU01000013.1:75079-75614 GCA_003132145.1 Granulicella sp. | reverse complement strand
ACCGACGGCAGCGCGCCCTCCATCCCCGCGCACACAATAATTGCCTGGGCCGATTTCAGGTCGTCGCGCACCGCCAGCAGACGGTGCAGCCCGGCCACGCCAACGTCGTAGAGCCGCGTCACGCGCGCTCCGAAGGTCTCGGCGGTCACTGCTGCCTCCTCCGCAATCGGCAGATCGCTGGTGCCCGCGCAGATCACCGCAACGTGTCCCTGCGGCTCGCTCGCGCCAGCCGACTGCCGCAGCGCAACGGTGCGCGCCACCGCGTTATAGCTCGCCGCCGGATGCGCCGCCAGCAATGCCTGCGCCGTGGCCGGCTCGACGCGCGTGGCCAGCACATCCACGCCGTCGGCCACCAGGCTTGCGAAGATCGCCACCGTCTGCTCCGCCGTCTTGCCCGCCGCGAACACCACCTCCGGCAGCCCCATGCGCAGGCTGCGGTGATGGTCCACCCGCGCATGTCCCAGATCCTCGAATGGCAGCGTCGCCAGCCGCTCAGCCGCGGCCTCCGGCGTCAGCGTGCCGCGTTCCACCGCGG
>PKWU01000013.1:0-75074 GCA_003132145.1 Granulicella sp. | reverse complement strand
GCCGCCGCGCGGCAGTCCTCGAACTCCGGCGCTGCGTTCATCGTCTCGCCGCGCAGCGATCCCACCTTGATGCGAATCTCCCCGTACTCCGTCGCCACCGCAACATGCCTGCGCTCCAGGCACGAGCGCCGCTCCTGCCGGATGCGCACGCCCAGCGTGCTTGTCTCGGTCAGGATCAGCCGCTCCAGCGCCGCGCTGTCCGCCGGATTGCACAGCACCGTCAGCAGCGTGCCCGGCCGTCCCTTCTTCATGATCACCGGCGTCAGCATCGCGTCCAGCGCGCCCCGCGCCAGCGCCGTCTCGGCGACATACGCTAGCACCTGCGGCGATAGGTCGTCCAGCGCCGTTTCCAGCACCGTCACCGTCTCGCAGTTCGTGGCGTGGGATTTCTCCGCGATTGCTTCGGGTTCGCACCTTTCGCCGACGCTTATCCGCAGCACATTGGGAAAGTCCTTCGAGTTCCGCGTGCCCGCTCCATATCCGATCCGCTCCACGCGCATCGCCGGCTGCGGCCCGAAGACCGGCCCGATCGCGCGCAGCAGCGCCGCACCGGTCGGCGTCACCAGCTCCTGCTCCACATGCGCTGAATAGGTAGGCAGCCCGCGCAGCAGCTCGGCGGTCGCCGGCGCCGGCACCGGGAACGTCCCATGCGCGCATACCACCGTCCCACCCCCAACGTTGATCGCCGACGAGTGCCACGCTGCGACGTTCAAATGATGGATTCCCGCGCTGGACGCCACGATGTCCACGATCGCGTCCACCGCGCCCACCTCGTGGAAGTGGATCTCGTCGACCGGAACATTGTGGATCTTCGCCTCCGCGTGGCCCAGCAGATCGAAGGCGCGGACCGCCGTCTGCTTCACCGGCCCATCCAGCGCTGTCGCATCGATCAGCCCACGGATCGCCGTCAGCGAGCGCCCGTGCGCTTGGGAATGTTCGTGGTCGTGAGAATGTTCGTGGCCGTGCGAGTGCGCCTCGCCGTCGTGTGCATGGGCCTCATGCGAATGCGCATGCGCATCGTGCGAATGCGCCTCGCCCTCTGCGTGCGAATCGTCGTGCGAATGCTCATGGCCTTCGTGTCCATGAATCAGAGGCTCGTGCGTCTGCTCTGGCTCCGCGTGGGCGTCCGCCAGATGGCCGTCCACCAGTACATGGACCTTGCTGCACGCAATCCCGCTGCGGTCCACCCGCTCGATCCGCAGGCTTGCACCCAGCCCCAGCGCGGCGGTCGCGTCGAGCAGCACCTCGGCCGGAACTCCGGCATCCACCAGCGCCCCCAGCAGCATATCGCCCGCGATTCCGGCAAAGCAGTCAATGTACGCAACGCGCATAAAAAACTCTCTCTCTTGGAACTCTATCGTGTCTCTGTGGCGTGTGTCTGGCGCCCCTACCGCGCCGGCCCAATCGCCGACACCGGCAGAACGTCGTTCATCGATCCCGTCCGATAGCCCTCGGTGTCCAGCGTGACATAGACAAACCCCAGCGGCCGCAGCGCCTCCGTAATGCGGTCGAGAACGTCCAGGCTGAGCGCGCGCGCAAGATCCTCGCGCGCAATCTCCACCCGCGCCAGCGCGCCGTGATGGCGCACCCGCACATGCAGAAACCCCAGTGCGTGCATCGCATCCTCGGCGCGCTCCACCTGGCTCAGGTTCTCCGCCGTCACCTGCCGCCCGTACTCGATGCGCGACGACAGGCATGCGCTGGCGGGCTTGTCTGCCACCTTCAGCCCAGCCTCGCGCGCCAGTGTGCGGATCTCCTGCTTGGTCAGCCTGGCCTCGGCCAGCGGAGCCAGCGCCTGGTGCATCGCGGCAGCCTTCTGCCCGGGCCGCAGATCGCCGTCATCGTCCAGGTTCCTGCCATATGCAATCCGCGCGAACCCCAGCTTCACCCGCGCCGCCTCCATCTGGGTGAACAGCTCGTCCTTGCAGTGGAAGCAGCGGTCGCCGTCGTTGCGCGCGTAGTTCGGATCGTCCAGCTCGCGCGTCTGCAGAATATGCACCGGAATCCCGTGCTCGGCGGCGAATTCGAGCGCAGCGGCAAGCTCTCCGCGCGGCAGCGAAGGCGAATCGGCAATCACCGCCAGCATCCGTTCGCCCAGCACCCGGTGCGCGACATAAGCCAGAAAAGCCGAGTCCGTGCCGCCGGAGTACGCCACCATCAGCGAATCCAGCGCCCCCAGCGCCCCGCGCAGTGCATCGAGTTTTTGCTGTAGTTCCATCGCGTCCACTCCAGAGCAGGAGGATCGCCCGCCCCACTCCCGATTCTAATGGATGGACCGCACGGATTGGATTGAGAGAACGCTGTCCTCACTGAGCGCAGCCCCACTGTTTGACATTCCGCAGCCCTATATTTGTCATTTCGCAGCGAAGTGGAGGAATCTGCTTCTTCCGTTGCCTATTCTCGCTGTCATCAATCCACCCTCTATACTTAAATCCGTGGGCCACTTGCCGGCAGCAGAAACAAACAGCTCGATCCGCCTCATCGCCCCACGCCTGATCGCGATAGACATGGACGGCACCCTGCTCGGCGACGACGGCCACGTCAGCGCGCGCAACCTCAGTTCCCTCCGCGCCGCCGAGGCCGCCGGAATCCAACTCGCCATCGCCACCGGACGCCGCCACAGCTTCGCCATGCGCGTTCTGCGCCCGCTCGGCCTGCACCCCGACTCCATCCTCATCAGCTCCAACGGCACCATCACCCGCACCCTCGGGGCGCCAGCTTCGCTACAGGGAATCTCCGCCTTGCCCATCCCCTCCCAGCTCCTCGCCCGCACCCACCTTCCCCACGCCACTGCCCTCTGGCTCTGCGCTCACATCCGCGGCGAGGGAGATCAGGACTTCCGCAACGCACTCGTCCTCACCTTCGACCGCACCCAGCCCGACGGAGAAGACTCCCGCGGCGCACTGGTGGTCGAGCGTCTCGACCACCTCACCGCCAGCATCAGCCGCTGGATGGCCGCCAACGAGCCCTACCTCCTCCAAATCCACCCCATCGAGCGCGCCCTCGCCGACCCCTCCGACCCTCCCATTCAGGCCATGCTCTGCGGCACACTCCAGCGCATGGCCCGCGCCGAGGCCCGCCTGCTGGAGTACCCCGGCGTCACCGCCTCCACCCACATCCATGGACAGCCGAGCCACAAGGTCGTTCGCCGGTCGTCCAATTCAGACGAGACCGATCACCAACTCAGCCTGCACCGCACCGAGTATCCCGCGCGCAACCTCTCCATCATCGACATCCTCCCCGCCAACTGCTCCAAGGGCGCCGCTCTGCTCTCGCTCGCCCGCGCGCGCAACATCGCCGCCGCACAGATCCTCGCCATCGGCGACAACTGGAACGACATCTCCATGCTCCAGGCCGCAGGCCGCGCCGTCCTCATGGACAACGCACCGGAGGACCTCAAAGCCCTCGCCCGCGCGCGCAATTGGCGCATCGCCCCCTCCAACCGCGACGACGGCGTCGCCCACGCCATCGAATCCACCCTCACCGTCCCCCGTTGACGTAGAGTTCCAATGGATGAGCCGTCATTCTGGCGAAGCCAGAATCTCTGTATTTGTCTTTCGTATCGCTATAGAACTCTGGGTAAGCCGCTCTTAACTCTGTCCTGCAATCGCCTTCGGCAGCTTCTCGTAGATCCCGCCGAACCCGCCGTTCGACAGGATCGCCACCACATCGCCCTTGCGCAGCTGCGGCGCAATCGCCGCAACGATCGCGTCCGCATCCGCATAGACCGCCGACTCCAGCCCCCGCGCGCGCAACGCCGCCACAACATTCTCCGGATGCAGCCGTACGCCCGCCGGGATCGCCTCCGACTTGAAAATCTCCGCCAACACGCTGCGGTCCGCCAGCGCCAGGCTCTCCACCAACTCGTGCTCAAAGACATTCCGCCGCAGCGTATTCGACCGCGGCTCCAGCACCGCCCACAGTCTGCGCCCAGGATAAGCTGTCCTCAGCGCGCGCAGCGTCTCGCGGATCGCCGTCGGATGGTGCGCGAAGTCCTCGATAATCGTCACCCCGTTGACCTCGGCCCTTACCTCGAGCCGCCGCTTCACCGAGCGGAACGTCGCCAGCGCCTCTACAATCGCCGCTGCGGGAACGCCTTGTCCCGCGGCCAGCGCCGCCGCAGCCGTCGCATTCAGCGCATTGTGCTCGCCCGCCATCGGCAGCCGCAGCTCGGCAAACGCTGTGCCGCCGCGCACCAGTGTCCAGCGCGACTCCGTGCCCTCATGCCGCAAATCCGTTAGCCGCCAGTACGAATCGGGTTGAAACCCGTATCGCTCCACCGCGCAGAACGCCCGCGCCACGCACTCGCTGACGTTCTCGCTGCCGTCGAACGCCACCAGCCGCCCGCGACGTGGAATCAGGTTCACCAGCCGCTTGAATGCTGTCTTCACCGCAGCCAGGTCCACGTAGATGTCCGCGTGGTCGAACTCCACATGGGTCAGGATCGCCGCGTCGGGAAAGTAGTGCAGAAACTTTGGCCCCTTGTCGAAGAACGCCGTGTCGTACTCATCGCCTTCGAGGAGGAATGGTTGCCGTACCCCGTCGATCTCAGGCCGCACCATGAAGCTGGTGCCAAAGTTCTCCGCTACGCCGCCGATCAAAAACGACGGCGCAAACTTCGGTTGCGTCCGCGAGGCCACTTCATAGATCCACGCCAACATGCTGGTCGTCGTCGTCTTGCCATGCGTGCCAGCCACCACCAGAGACTCGCGCCCCAGCAAAAACTCGTCATGAAGCACCGCAGCCATCGACATAAACGGAATCCGCGCATCCAGCACAAACTCCAGCTCGACGTTGCCCCGCGAGATTGCATTGCCCACAATCACCAGGTCTGGACGTGGCGTAAGGTTACTTTCCGCATAAGGCTGCATCAGCGGAATCCCCAGCCCAGCCAGCACATCGCTCATCGGCGGATAGGCCGCCGCATCCGAGCCT
Organism: Granulicella sp.; assembly: GCA_003132145.1. Taxonomy (GTDB): domain Bacteria; phylum Acidobacteriota; class Terriglobia; order Terriglobales; family Acidobacteriaceae; genus Edaphobacter. Next base: position 70,139 of record PKWU01000013.1, on the reverse strand, counting down.
GTAATCCTGTGCCCGCGCGCCTGCAGCATCCCCGCCAGCGACGCCATCGCCGTCCCGCAGATCCCAATCAGATGTATGTGCTTTGAACCCTGATTCGTCTTTGTCATCGTCTCTTACAAGACTAGACCGCAACCGCCGATTCCAGAAAGTCCATCCGCGGGTTCCCCGCCGCGCCCGTCTCCAACCGCACGCGCACTCCCAGCGGCACCGTAAGATTCGCCCCATCCACATGTCCCGACCGCAGCCCGATCGCCACCGGTCCCGCGAAATCCCTCAGCGAATATAGGATCGCAGCCTCCAGCAGCGCCTCGTCCTCCGCCGCGACGCACTGCCGCATGTCGCCGAAGACGATTCCGCTCACATGCTCCAGCAGTCCCGCGTAGCGCAGATGCAGCAGCATCCGGTCCCACTGGTACGGCTTTGTCCCAATGTCCTCCAAATATAAAATTCGCGGCTCCTCCGCGCTCGCCGGCAGCATCGCGTACGGCGTGCCCAGCGACTCAGCGAGGATCGAAAGACATCCACCCGCCAACGTCCCTTCCGCAACTCCCGCGCGCAACACACGCAGCCCATCGCTTGCAGTCAGCGACCACTCCGAATCGCCGCTCATCGCGTGAGTCCAACTCGCGTGATCAAATCCCTGCGCCCGCGCAAAGTCCGCCGCCGCCATCGGCCCATAGAACGTCACCAGCCCCGCCTCGCGCGCCAGCCACACATGCAGCGAGGTGTGGTCGCTGTATCCCACAAAGACCTTCGGGTTGGCGCGAATCAGCTTCGCATCCAGATGCGGCAGCAGCTCGGCCGAACCCCATCCTCCCCGCGTACACACAATCCCATCGATCTCCGCGTCCGCGAACGCCGCATGAAGGTCCGCAACCCGCTCGTCCGCCGTCCCCGCGTAATAGAGTGAGCCATGCGCCAGCGCGTGCGGCATCAGCACAGTCTTATATCCAAGCCCATGCAGGCAATTCATCCCCGCCTGCACCAGCTCCGGCTTCGGCGTGCTGGCCGGCGACAGCATAGCCAGAGTTGCTCCGGCCCGCAGCGCGGCAGGCCGAACCCTGGCGCGCGCCGCGGCGCTCAAATCCCCACCGCCGCAGGCTGGTTCGCAATCGCCGCATCCACCTGAAACGCCTCGCCCTGGCATACAATCTCCGCCGGCCCGGTCAGCCGCATCACCGCATCGTTCGCGGGCCAAACCGTGCGCTGCGGTCCGCCCTCGGCCAGCGCGGTCAGCTCGCGATTCGTCCCGCGCAACGCCATCGCGGCCGCAGAGGCCGCGCACGTCCCCGTGCCCGAAGACATCGTTGGCCCGCACCCGCGCTCGTAGATCCGGAACGCAATCTCGCCCGCCGACCGCACCCGTACAAACTCCACGTTCGTCCCCTGCGCAAACAGCGGACTGGTGCTGATCTTCGCGCCCAGCTCCTGCCACGTCATCCCATGCGCGCCAAAGTCGCCGTCGTCGCGTCCGTCCTCCGCAAACAGAACGAAGTGAGGATTCCCCACGTTCACCACAGCCCCCGCCACCGCGCCCACGCCAGAAATCTCAATCGTCCGCGCCTCAACCCGCGGCACGCCCATCCCGGTCTCAATCCGGTAAACGGGATCGTTCGCCTCGATCACGCGGCAGCTCCGCACTCCTCCCTTGGTCCCGATCGCAACCTCCCGCAATCCTTCGCTTCGCGCCAGCCACGCCGCCACGCAGCGTGTCCCATTGCCCGAGAGCTCCGCCTCGCTGCCATCCGCGTTGAACAGTCGCAGGAAGTATTCGCCGCCGGCCCGCCGGGCAGGTTCGCGATCCAGAAACTCGATCCCATCCGCGCCAATGCTGGTGTTGCGCGAGCACAGCCTCCGCGCCAGCGCAGCATGAGCGCCCCGCGCAACCGCCTCCTCCAGAATCAGGAAGTCGTTGCCGCACGCATGCGCCTTCACAAACGGGATCGTCGCCTGCCCACTCTGCTTGATCTCAGTCCTCCTCGTCGTCGCTGAACGCAACCACCTTGTCCGCCGCGTCGCCCGCCGCCAGCTCGGCCAGCAGTTGTCTGTGTTTCACCTTGCTCGCCGAGATGGTAAACGACACCCGCTCCAGCTCACCCAGCCTGTCCCTCTTCGTAACATTCAGCCGCAGATGCTCACGGTCCAGCACCGCCAGGATCTGCGCGAACATCGTCTTCTCGTCGTTTCCGCGCACCTCGTACAGCATCGGGAAGCGCTTCCATCCCGTCCGCGTTTCCAGCACACCAACAAGCCGCAGCGCAACCAGCACAATCGCCGTGGAGATCGCCGCCTCCACATACAGCCCCGCCCCGCACGCCATCCCGATCGACGCCACCACAAAAACCGTCGCCGCGCTGGTCAGCCCCAGCACCCGGTTGCGCGTATGCAGGATCAGCCCCGCGCCCAGGAACCCGATCCCCTGCACAATGTTCGACGCCACCCGGCTCTTGTCCGTGATCCCCGGCCCGGCCAGCACGCCCGAAAGCACCGTAAACAGAGCGCATCCCATGCACAGCAGCAGGTTCGTGCGCAGTCCCGACGCCTTGTGCCGCCACTCGCGTTCCACCCCGATCAGGCCGCCCATCGCGCACGCCATCAACAGCCGCGTTGTCGTCCCCTGATAGAACGCCATCTGTTCAATCGTGCTGAAGTGAATCGGTAATGTCGCGACCATAGGCAATATCTCTTCGCTGCGATGGTAGCACCAAGGAATCTCTGAATAAGTTTCTGTTTTGAAAGGGCGGGACTTTAGTCCCGCCGTAAGCACCGCAAAATTATGGGGGCTTTAGCCCCTGAGGGAATGCCGGTTCAAGTTCAGACCTTCCTTGCGCCGCGAAGAACCTTACCTCCCCGCCGCCGCGCCCGCCGTCCCAAATCGCTCCGACTGATAAACCCTCGCGCAAGGCTGTCCCGTCCCGCACAGGATCGTCAACTCCTGCAAGCCCTCGGGATGCTCCTCCACCGCCTTCCACACCGCATCGCCTTCGAACGAAACGACGAACGCAGCGTGCTCCGCCGGGGCCTCTAACGCCGCGTGCCAACTGTCGTAGTCGCTCTCGTTGATCGTCTGCCGCAGAGCCAGACCCGCGTCCTCGAGCGCCCCAATGTGGTCCGACTCCTCGATTAAAATCGCCGCGCCCGGCGGCAGGTCCTCCAGCACCAGAGCCAGGTTCTGCTCGAACGGCACCCGCGTCGTCGAGTTCACCAGCGCCTCCTTCAGAACCAGTGGAGGCGCGTAGTTCGCTAGCAAATTGCTCGGATGATGCTCAAGTAGTTCCGCGCATCGCTGCACCAGCTCCGTCCCATAGACCATCGCCAGCGGGTTCGCCAGCGCCAGCGCCAGCGCCGCCAGATAAATTGGCCGCACTGGAATCCCCGCTTCAGCACTGATCGAACCTGCATCACTCGATCGAACGCGCGCCTTCGCAAACCGCCGCTCCATCGCCGCCATCGCGACCGAAGCAAACAGCCCCAGCGCCGGCAGCATCTCCATCCCATAGCGCGCGTTGTAATAAGAGTGCGGATAGAGCTGCGGAATAAAGATCGGCACCGACCCGTACGCCACCGAATAAACATAGAAAGCCGGCGGGACCCACAGCAGCAGCGACGCGCGCGCGGTCCCTCGCCGCAGCGCAATCCACAGCCCCGCCACCGCTGCCGCCATTACTGCAAAGCCAGTCTCCCACGCCGCCGCAACCACCTGCGCCGTGCGCGTATAAAACAGCAGCGCCCACCCCAAACTGTGCCATCCGCGATAGTGCTTCGAGCCAGGCGGCGAGGTCCTCTTCTCAATCGCCGGTGCCGAGTAGGGCCCGCGCAGAAAGTCCAGCGGATCGTGATAAAAATGCTGGTTGTACCAGAGCCACAGCACCGGCCCCGCCACCGCCAGCAGCGTAAACACCGCGAACGACGCGCCCACGCGCCGTCGCAGCTCACCCGCCCGCCACAGATGCCAACTCACCACGCACCACGCCGCCGCACCCAGCACCCATCCGTCGTAGCGCGTAAACACCGCCGCAAAGATCAGCAGCCCAAGAAAGATCATCCGCCGCGCCACGCGCGATTGTTGATCCGCGCGAATTGCGTCCACGCACTCCACCGTAAGCAGCACCATCCAGATCAGCAGCGCCAGAAACAGCGGCTCCGTCATCGCCGTCGTCGAAAGATACAGCAGATTTGGATTCAGCCCATAGAACGCCGTCGCCACCAGCGCCCAGCGTGGCACCAGCATCCGCCGGCTCAGCCTATAGAATCCCGCCACGCCCAGCACATAACACGCCAGCGAAGGCCACGCGCCGGCAAGTCCGTTCTGCCACCACTCCATCTTCTGCACAAACGGCAGCATCAGCAGGTGCGGCAGCGGCAGCCACACGCCGCCCAGTTGCACCAGCCCCGGATTGCGCGTGTCCAGAATCCGCCGCGCAATTCCCAGGTGCGCCACCGCATCGCCGTACAGCAACAGGTAGCCGCGCGTGTAGCACACAATCAGAGCCATAAAGCCCAGCAGCACCGCGCCCATCACCATCGGAAACATCTCTTCGCGCGTCGCCGGGCGCACCTCGTCCGGATCGAAGACAGGCGGAGCAACCCATGCGCCCGCTCGTCCACGCCCGAAGAGTCGCGATCCGCGCGGCGCTGGTATCGTCCGCTCCGATCCATCCCGCCCCGATTTAGACCGACGCGTCAAGATGCGAGATCTCCCTGAAGATTTCAAACCGCGCCTCGATCTCCGCGCGCGTCACCGCCTGCAACCGCTCCGTCCCAAATCGCTCGCACGCAAACGACCCCATCACGCCGCCATAGAACATCGCCCGCCGAAAGACCGCCGGCGTCAGCTCCGGCTGCGACGCAATGTACCCATAGAACCCGCCGGCAAACGAGTCGCCCGCGCCGGTCGGATCGACCACCTCGGCCAGAGGCAGCGCCGGCGCGCGGAACGGCCTGGGCACCGCGCCACTTGCAAATGATCGCGCCCCAAAGAACCCCGTCGCGCCATACTCCCCATGCTTCATCACCAGCGACCGCGGCCCCATTGCCAGCACCCGCTCCGCCGCCCGCACCGCATTCTGCTCTCCCGACAGCATCCGTGCCTCGCCGTCGTTGATCAGCAGCACGTCCAGATCGCGCAGCACCTTCGCGAGATTCTCCGCGTGGGCGCTGATCCAATAGTTCATCGTGTCGCCGCACACCATGCGCACCCGCGGCATCTGGCTTCGAACCCTCGCCTGCAACACCGGATCGATGTTGGCCAGAAACAGGTACTCGCTGTCGGTATAAGCCTCGGGAATCTTCGGCTCGAACTTCTCGAAGACGTTCAAGTCCGTCCCCAGCGTCTCGGCCTCGTTCATCGTTCCCGCGTACGCGCCGGTCCAGTGAAAGCTCAATCCCGGTGCCCGCTCGATACCTTGTATATCGATGCCGCGAGCCTTAAACACCGCCTCATGGCTGGGCAGAAAATCCTCGCCCACCACGGCAATCACGCGCACATCGGTGAAATAACTCGCTGCCAGCGAAAAGTGCGTCGCCGCGCCGCCCAGACAATGGTCCACCTTGTCATGCGGCGTCGCAATACTATCGAATGCCACCGATCCAACCACCAGAATCGCCATGCTCCCGCTTTCCAAAACAAATATGTAACTCACTTTGAAGCAATTTATTGGATATGTAACTTATTAAGAAGCAATTTATTCAGCAAAAGCCATGTTTGAAACAAAAACAGTTACAAATACTTTCCCAGCAGCAATCCAAGCCGCTCCCGCGCCGCCTGCGGAATCGCTTTCTTGTCGGTCAGGATGGCAAACTGCAGCGCGCTGGCGCACGCGCATCCTCTCTGCTTCGGCATGCGCGCCACCGCCGCCTTCACCACCTTCGCCGCATTCTCCGCGTTCTGGTGTAGCACCGCGACGATCTGTTCGATGGTCACGTCGTCGTGGCCTAAGCGCCAACAGTCGTAGTCCGTCACCATCGCCATCGTCGCATAGCAGATCTCCGCCTCGCGCGCCAACTTTGCCTCCTGCAGGTTGGTCATCCCGATCACGTCCGCGCCCCAGCTCCGGTACAGGTTCGATTCGGCGCGCGTGGAAAACTGCGGCCCCTCCATGCACACGTATGTTCCGCCCCGCTTGCCCGCGACGCCAACCTCCGCACAGGCCTCCGCAATCGCCGTACACACCGTGGCGCACACCGGATCGCCGAACCCCACATGCGCCACGATCCCCTCGCCGAAAAACGTTCCCGCACGCGCAAACGTCCGGTCGATAAACTGATCTGGAATCACAAAATCCGTCGGTTTGTGCTCTTCCTTGAGCGATCCCACGGCCGACACCGACAGAATCCGCTCCACGCCCAGCGCCTTCATTGCATAAATGTTCGCGCGAAAGTTCAACTCGCTCGGCAGAATCCTGTGCCCGCGTCCGTGCCGCGCCAGAAACGCCACCCTGCGTCCCTCCAGCTCGCCCAGGATGAATGCATCCGACGGATCGCCGAACGGCGTCTCCACGCGCTGCTCGCGCACATCTGTAAGTCCAGGCATGGAGTACAGTCCACTGCCTCCGATGATGCCAATCTCCGCTGTCTGCAACTCTCTCGCTCCTCTTCCGTCCGCTCCGCGCGCACCGGTTCCATCTGCAACTTCACTCCTGCCGAATAAAAGTATATCGTCCCGCCGCGCTACTCTCCGTGGCCCATCGCTGCCTTCATCACTCCCGCCGAAGACATCACCCGCACCAGCGACAGCCCAGGATCAGTCAGTCCAGCAGAAGAATGTTCAGCAGAAGAATGAGCAGGGCGGCCCTTCGCACCCACGCCCGCCAGCTCCAGCGGCCCATCCGATTGCACGCTCACAATGCTCTCGCGTAGCTTGCGCGCCAGTTCCAGAGGAAATCCTTCGCTGACGAAGACCCCCGTGCCCGAGATCGTCAGCAGCACATCGCCCTCGTTGGTCGAGTAGACCTGTTCGTTCTCGTCCGCCTCGTCCTTGGTCCGCTGCACCAGCGTCGAGTACTTGCGCGGCAGTTCGCCGGCGTACACGCGCAGAAACGACCGCGCCGAGTCCTCGTTCTTCCACTTCGACTCGTACAGCAGCGCAATCGACGCGGTCGATTCCTTCGCCTCCGCCGTCACCGCCGTCCGTCTCTGCGCCGCATAGTAGATGCCGCCCCGCCACTCCGGCGCCAGCGCCGATGCGATCGCATCCCCGCCAAAAAGCTGGGTCAGCACCTGCACGTCGAACTCGCCCATCACGCCCACGTCGTACGGCGTGTACTGGGCGTCGATCAGCGGATGGATGTCCGGCAGCCGCAGCACAGGAACCGGCGTGTGCGCCATATACGCCTCCGGGTGAAGAATCTCGAACGTCGAACTCGGCGGGTTCGCCAGCACCGCCCCGAACGCGGCCTCCTTTCCGCCCTTCACCAGGATGGCGTCCTCGAAGCTCATCCCTTCGCTATAGGGAAACAGCAGCGACTGCTGCAGCAGCAGCGGGACCCGCGCCATCATCGGCGATCCGCTGGTGTCCGACAGCGTGTCCTTCAGCCGCGCCATCATCTCCGGCGAGTTTGCCAGCGTCTTGCCCGTCGGCCGCAGCGAGTAGTCCAGGAACACCACCATCGCCTGCCCTTCGGTCACCGCGTCGCGCGCCGTGTCCGCCTCGTCCGTCTGGATGTGGCTGTTGTCCTCCTGCGCGTTCTTCGCAATCGCCTCCGAACCCACCTCCGACCACTTGGTCAGCCCCACCCGCTGGTCCTGCAGCGCATGGGTCAGCTCGTGCGCCAGCACCGGCTTCTGCTCCTCCGGAGCGATCCAGTCCAGCAGGTTCACCGTCTTCGTCTTGTCGTCGTAGAAGCCCGCCACCTGCTCGGTCAGCAGCCCGATCATGAACGGTCGCAGGTGAAAGTCGCGGTCCAGCAGGCCAAACTTCTTCAGCACAATCTCTTCCCGCGCCAGGCGTTTCGCTCCCGCGTCCTCGTCGAACTTCTCGCGCAGGTACTTGTTCACCTCATCGCGCGTAATCAGCTTGCGCTTCACGCTGTGCACAATCGGCAGGCCCGTGTCCGTGCTGGCGAACGACAGGATCTCGTCCACCGATCGGAACAACTCGCTGGCCTGCGCCTTGGTCAGCGGAGCGTGCGCCGCATCACTCTGCGCGGCCTGGGGCTCGCTGGCTGCATCCGGCGCCGCACTTGCCGCAGCCGCTGTTGGCGGCGTGTTCGTCTCTGGTGCCGCTGGCGTCTGCGCAACGCACGCGGCGCTCAGCATAGCCGCGACGCACAGCGCAACCGCAACCAACGCCGTCAGCCCGCGCATCCGCGGCCCATCGCAACTCTCCGTCAACCCAGCCTCTCGCCGCAGCAAACCCACGCCAGACCTCCACGCAACCTCGTACACGGTCGCTATAATCAACAGTGTACGCAGTTCCGCGCACCCTCCGAAATGACCACCCCACTCCAATCCGCCAACGCGCCTCTCGCCGCCTTGCTTCGCGCCGCCGCAGTCTCCCCGCTCGACAGCACTGGCTGGGTCCGCGTCACCGGCTCCGACCGCCTGCGCTGGCTCAACGGAATGCTCACCAACCACATTCAGCAGCTCACCCCCGGCGCCGGCTGCTACAACTTCGCGCTCAACGCCCAAGGCCAGATCCAGGCCGACCTCACCGCCTTCGTCGAATCCGACTCCATCCTGATCGAGACCGGCAGCGATCAGATCGAAAAGCTCCTCGACCATCTCAATCGCTTCATCATCATGGACGACGTCGAGCTTGCCGACATCACCGCCGAGCGTCGCGGCCTGCTCGTTGCGGGCCCGGACGCAAGCCGCCTTCTCGCCGCCATCGGCCTCTCTTGCGACCCCACAGAGCCTCTCCAACTGACTCACATCACCTGGCGCGCCGCCGCCGTCGATCTCATCCACGCCCACAGCCCGCTCGTTCCCCGATTCGAACTCTGGGCCGACTCCGCAACCATCGCCGCGCTCGCCGCGGACCTCTTCGCCGCCGGAGCCATCGCAGTCTCCCCCGTTGCCCTCGACCACCTTCGCATCCTCGAAGGCACGCCCCGTTTCGGCACAGACATCACCGACCGCAACCTCCCGCAGGAGACCGGCCAAACTCGCGCCCTGCACTTCACCAAGGGCTGCTACCTCGGCCAGGAGATCGTCGAGCGAATTCACTCGCGCGGCGGCGTCCACCGCGCCTTCTCCGGCTTCGTCCTCACCGGCCCGCTGCCCACCCCCGGCGCCGTACTCGAAGCTGAAGGCAAGCCCGTCGCAGAGCTCACCAGCGTCGCATCCATCCAGCTCCCGGACCAACCCGCGCCCATTCAGCTTGCTCTCGGCATCATTCGCCGCGAGGCCCTGGCCAGCGCCGAGGTCCGCACCCTCACCTACCCCGGAGGCTCCGCAATCCCCATCGCCTTGCCCTACGCAGTCCCTTGAATGCTTCTGAAAAAAACGATTGTCATTCTGAGCGCAGCAAGCCTTGATTATTGTCATTCTGAGCGCAGCACAGAATCCCCGCATCTCGTCGTTGTTTGTTCTACATTGCGATTGAATGAATTCATAAGCCACGCATTCAGCAGATCACAGAATCCGAACCCACCGAAAGAGTGTCAACCATGTCCGATCAGAACAAGCCCTTCGTCGTCACCGACCGCCGCAAGTTCACCTCCGACGGGACACTGCGCCCCGACGCCGACCCCTCACCCGAGCGTGAAGCCCGCGAAGTTCCCGCCGCGCCGTCCGCGCCCCCTCCTCCGCTGGAGTTCAAGTCCCCCCACGCCGTCGAGCCGGAGCCTCCCGCGCCGCCCGCCCCCGATTTCCCCGCCGAATCCGAGCTTCCCCCTCCTCCAACCGCCAGCGAGATGGAGCAGGCCAACGCCGCCTACAAACAGACTGCCGACCACCTCGACACCGCCGTCCGCGCCGCCAACCCCGGCATGGACCATCCCCCCGCCATGAGCTTCGAGCAGATCGTCCACTCCATATACATGACCGCGATCCTGCAGCTCGGCGGCGCAACCAAGCCCGGCGAGCAGCCCCGAATTGACCTCCTGGGAGCGCGCCAGAGCATCGACATGCTCTCCATCCTTGCCGAAAAGACCCGCGGCAACCTCACGCCAGCCGAGTCTCAACTATTGGATAACGCTCTCTTCGAAGTCCGCATGGGCTTCCTCGAGGTCACCCAGGCCCTCGCCCGTTCCGCCGCCAACCGCCAACCCCCGCCCCCCGGCGCACCCGGCGCGTCCGGCCGCCCCACCATCGTCCGATAGAGACCAATGCAAGCTACGCTGACCTTCCTCGGAACCGGAACCTCGATGGGCGTCCCCACGCTGGGCTGCGACTGTGCCGTCTGCGTCTCCGCAGTCTCGCCCGGCCCCGGCGAGCCCGTGCCTTCTCCGCACAACCACCGCACCCGTCCCTCGGTCCTTATCGCCTGGGAGGGCCACAACGTCGTCATCGACACCGGCCCAGACTTCCACGCCCAGGCGGTGCGCGAGCGCCTCCGCCGCCTCGACGCCGTCCTCTACACCCACGGCCACGCCGACCACATCCTGGGCATGGACGACCTCCGCCCCCTGAGCTTTCACTCGCACATCGACCTGCCCCTCTACGCCGACGATCCCACCGCCCAGACCCTCGAGCGCATCTTCAGCTACACCTTCGCCGCCGGCCACCGCTACCCCACCAGCGCACGCGTCGACCTGCACCGCATCCCCTCGGCCTTCCCCGGCGCCGAGGTCGACCTCTTCGGCGCGCAATTCCTGCGCGTCCCCGTCACCCATGGCCGCCAGACCATCACCGGCTACCGCTTCGGCTCCGCCGCCTACCTCACCGACCTCAGCGACCTTCCCCCGGAGAGCGTTCCCCTGCTGGCCAACCTCGACGTCCTCATCCTCGACGCCCTGCGCCCCGATCCTCACCCCACCCACTCCCACCTCGCCAAATCCATCTCCATCGTCGAGCAGCTCGCGCCTCGCCGCGCCTTCTTCACCCACATCTCCCACGGCCTCGACCACGACTCCACCAACGCCGCGCTCCCGCCCCACATCCGCCTCGCCCACGACGGCCTGCAAATCACCTTCGACATCAGTCCGGAGAACGAATCATGAGATCCAAGCATCTCGCCCTCCCAATCAGTCGTCATTCTGGCGAAGCCAGAATCTCAGTATTTTGTCTGGCGATTATCCTCTTTCTGCATCCGCCAACAGCAGTTGCGCAACGTGCGATGATCGTTCCGCCTGAGATCGGAAAGAGCATCTCACTCACATTCGAGCCTGCACTGCATAGCGCGGGCAACTTCCGTTCGATTGAGATCAATTCTGTCGGAGGCAGCTTTCACTTCGTTCCAAAAGTTCCGATAGCTCGTATACCCGAAGATGCAGATGAGAAGTTATCACGCGGCCTCTGGGACAAAGTGTCCGGTTTACGGCTCGATCCCTCCCATTTCTTTTTTCGCGGAGAGTACATATCCGACGCGCAACCCCATACACTTCTCTTTTTCGTCAGTGAGCCTGTAGCAAGTGACGCGTCACCGCTCTTTGTCATCGGATTTTCATATGTGGGAGAGCCATACAAAGTCCTCGAACTCGACAATCTGAACCTAACCGCATTTCAGCAAGCGGGTGACAACACAGCCATCATCATTGGCAAGCAGAGCTTGTCTGAAGTCATGGGAGAATCCGGCGCGGAACGGGCAGGACATCCGTATGCAACTACATACGATCCATTCTCCGTTTTCATAGTGCATGTTGAGGGAAAGGCCAATTACTCCCTGGCCGCCAGTCGCCGATACAACGAAGAACACTACGTCTGGGCTGGCCCGCACTCGCGCGAAGACTATGCAGTCTTCTATAACCTCCCGAAACATCCAAAACCTTTTGGTGCACCAGCATCCCGCGTAGATGAACTGCTAGGCAGTGGCAAGACCCCAAGTCCTAAATGATCATCTACCGCCAACTCGCCGAACTCCCCACTCCGACAACCCCCGTTGTCGCCACCATCGGCAACTACGACGGGGTCCATCTCGGCCACCAGGGAGTCATCGCCGAGGTCATCCGCCGCGCTCGCGTGCTCTCCGGCCTCTCTCTTGCCATCACCTTCGAGCCTCACCCAGCCCGAGTCCTTCACCCGGAGCGTCCGCATCTCTTCCTCACGCCCCTGGCCCGCAAGCTCGAACTGCTCGCGGCCACCGGAATCGACGCCACCCTCGTCCTCCCCTTCACCGACGAGCTGCGCCGCAGCTCCGCCCGCGACTTCGCCACCCGCGTCCTGGCCGGCACCCTCCACGTCACCGAGGTCCACGAGGGCGCAAACTTCCGCTTTGGCCACCAGGCCGAGGCTGGCGTCACCGGCCCCTACGGCCTGCAGGCCCTCGGCCGCGAGCTCGGCTTCTCCGTCATCATCCATCCCCCGCTCAGCCTGCGCAGCGGGACCGTCTCCTCCAGCCGCATCCGCGCGCTCATCGCAGACGGCGCCGTCAGCCAGGCCCGCGTCCTGCTCGGCCGCCCCTTCTCGGTCGACAGCCACCCCGCCTCCGGCCGCGGCTTCGGCACTCGCTACGCCGTTCCCACCGTCAACCTCGCGCCCTACCCGGAGCTTCTCCCCGCCCACGGCGTCTATGTCACCACGCTCGCCGTCGGCACAGGCCCCGCCGCCGAAACCTTCCACGCCGTCACCAACGTCGGCGTCCGTCCCACCTTCGGCGCCGCGTCCTTCGCCGTCGAGTCCCACCTGCTGGACTTCCATCCCATCCCGCTCACCCGGCAGACCCCGCTGCGCCTCACCTTCCTGCTCCGCCTGCGCCCCGAGCAGCGCTTCGCAGACATTGAAACCCTGCGCGCCCAGATCGCCCGCGACATCGCCCGCGCCCGCCGCTACTTCGCCCTCTGCAACTTGCTTGCCTGATCCTACTGAGTCGCTGGCCCCGCCGGCGCGTCTCCCGCCGCCCCCGGCGCGGCCTTCGGAGCCGCATTCTCATCCGGCTTGATCGCGTCCGGGTCCTGCTCCAATGGCGCCTTGGGAATCTCCTTCACCACCGGCGAGCCCACCGGCGGCGTCAGCGGCAGCTCCAGCTCCTTCTTCGGAGCGTTCCCCTCCGGGAACGCCTCCGTTGGCTTGCCCGCAATCGCCGCCCGCATGAAATCCATCCACATCGGCAGCGCCGCCTTGGCTCCCGTCTCTTTCTCGCCCAGCGTCTGCCGGTCGTCGAACCCGATCCATGTCCCGCACGTCACCGACGGCGAAAACCCGATGAACCACGCATCCGTAAAGTCGTTCGTCGTTCCCGTCTTGCCGCCCAGAGGATGCTTCAGCGCTGCCGCTGCCGCGCCCGTGCCATGCTGAGTTACCGCCTGCAGGAACTGCATCATCGTCCGCGCCGTCTCCACCGAGATCACCTCCGTGACCTCGGGCGGTGGCTCCTCCATCGGCAACCCGTCCACCCGCACCACCCTGCGAATGGTGTGCGGCTCGATCCGTATCCCGTCGTTGGGAAAGACGCTGTACGCCCCCACCTGTTCGATCAGCGAGATGTCCGCCGCGCCGATCGCCACCGGCAGGAACGCCGGAATATTGCTCGTCACTCCGAAGCGGTGCGCCGTCGCAATCACCGTGCGGATCCCCACCTTGTCGGCCAGCTTCAGCGCGGGAATGTTCCTCGACTCGGCGAACGCATTCAGCAGCGTGATCGTCCCCTTGTAGTCGCCCTCGTAGTTGTGCGGCGTGTACGGCCCGTTGGGAGTGGAGAAGCTCACCGGCCCGTCTACAATCAGGTCCGTCGGCTTGGCCCCAGCCTCCACCGCCGTCGTATAGACGTACGGCTTGAACGACGAACCCACCTCCCGCTCCGATTGCGTCGCCCGGTTGAACTGCGACAGCGCGAAGTCCCGCCCGCCCACCATCGCCAGCACCTCGCCGTTGGAGTTGTCCACAGCCATCAGCGAAGCCTGCGCGCCCGTGTCCTGCTCCAATTGCGCGTGCTGCACCCCATCGGCCGAGCTATCGCCCAGCCGCACGTACACCACATCCCCCACCCTCAGAAAGCTGTCCCCACCCTTCTTCTGCGTCCACGCCCAGTCCGCCTGCGTCATTACCGCGCGCGTCGAGCCGATCTTCACCATCACCCGCTCCGGCCCCGCCTCCGTCACCAGCGCGTGATAGTATCCTCCCCGCTCGATATCGCCCGCCCAGTCCGGATGCCGGTACGTCTCCAGGTCCGTCCCCGCCGACGCTACATTCTGCAGGTTCCCCTTCCACCCATGCCTTCGCTCGTAGGCCGCCGTCCCGTCCAGCACCGCCTTGTTGGCCACCAGTTGCAGATCCAGGTCGAGCGTCGTATACACCTTCAACCCCGCGCCCTGCACCTCTTCCGCGCCATACTCCTTCTCCAGTTGCTGCCGCACCTCCTCCACAAAGTACGGCGCAACCGAGTTGGGCGGCGGCTCAATCTTCAACCCCAGCGGCATCGCTTCGGCCGCCTCCTCCTGCTCGCGCGTAATCTTCCTGTCCGCCAGCATCTCGCTCAGCACCAGGTTGCGCCGCTTCAGCGCACGCTCCGGGTGGTTGATCGGCGAGTAGGACTCCGCGCCCTTGGGCAGCGCCGCCAGCAGCGCCGCCTCCGGCAGCGTCAGATCGCCCACATGCTTGCTGAAGTAATACTCCGACGCCGCCTCAAACCCATACGTCCCGTGCCCCAGATAGATCTGGTTGGCATACAGCGCAAAGATCTGGTCCTTGGTGAACACGCGCTCGATCTGCACCGACAGCAATATCTCCTGCAGCTTGCGCCCATACGTCTTCTCGTTGGACAAAAACAGGTTCCGCGCCAGTTGCATGGTCAGCGTGGACGAGCCCTGCGCCCGGCTGCGCGAGTGCAGGTCCCGCCACGCCGCGCCCACCGCCCGCACCAGGTTCACTCCCCAGTTCCGCTCGAACGTCTTGTCCTCAATCGAGAGCAGCGCCTGCCGCAGCACCGGCGGGAACGCCGTATAAGGCACCACCACCCGCCGCTCCAGCGCGAACGACCCAATCTCCCGCCCACGGATGTCCAGCAGTTCGGTCGTCGTGCTCGGTCGATATCGCGCCAACTCGTCCATCTGCGGCAGGTCGATCGAGTACACCAGCATCAGCCCGCACATCACCCCAAACACCGCGGACAGCCCCAGCAGCACCGTGAACGTCGCCCGCGATGCAAGGTGCCGCGTGCGGTACGCCGGTCCATGCAGCACATTGCTCCCGCGCAGCCTGCGCCACCACCCCCGCTTCCCCGGCTCCGGGAACTCCTGCTCGTCACTGTATAAACTGGGCACCGCACCCTCACCATAGCACGGCCGCCCGCCCCATTCGCCCTGCAAATCCCCCAATGTAGCCGCACTTGTTATTGAGATAGATGCGGCTCGCCGCGCCGTGGAGCAGCCCCCATTTTTTGCCCTTCCGTGAGAGCATGGGGCTTCCACCTCACGCATAAGGCCAATTGATTCAATGGGCTTTTGTCCTGGTTCCACTCGCCGCGACCATCAACCGTTCGACGCGCTCTCTTCGGCCTTCAATTGACGACTGGATTAGTCCTATATATAATCCACTTAGAAGCTCAGCACTTACATGTGCTGCAATGGTTCTAGACCCATGAGTCCGCAGACGATTCCGCTCTCCGATCTCGCCGTTGGCACCCACGCCCTCATCTCCAAGATGGGGGACGATCCGCATCTCTGCTATCTGCGCTGCATGGGCTTCTGTCCCGGAGCGCATGTGGAGCTGGTCCGGCGCGTCTCCGGCGGCGCGCTCTCCGTCTACCGCGTGGACGACGCCGATGTCGCCCTGCGTCAGGCGACGGCGGCCCTGATCTCCGTCAGGATGGAAGGCTGATTGCCAGCATTCCGCACAGTAGCGATTATTGGCCCTCCCAATGTAGGCAAGTCCACGGTCTTCAACCGGCTCACCGGCCTGCGTCAGAAGGTCGGCAACTACTCCGGCGTCACCGTGGAGCAGCACGAGGGCCAGATCAAGGGGACCCGCACCCGCCTCCTCGACCTGCCCGGCGTATGGAGCCTGGAGGGCGACGAGTCCGACAGCTCATCCGAGGACCAGTGCATCGCTGTGCGTGCGTTGCGTGGAGAGATTGAAGGTCAGACACGTCCCGAGGCAGTCCTCCTCATCCTCGATGCCACCCAGCTCCATCGCCAGATGACTCTGGCCCGCCAGGTCATCGCGCACAAACTGCCCACGCTGGTGGTCGTCAACATGACCGATGTTCTGGCCGCGCGCGATGGCTATCTCGACCCCCTCTCGCTGGCCCAGACCCTCAACTCTCCTGTCGCCATGGTCAGCGCCGGCACCGGCGTCGGCATGGATGCCATTCGCCGCTTCGTCGGCGTCAAGACCGCCTCCGCCAAGTCCCCGCTGCTTCCCGTAATGCAGCCCCGCGTCGAGCAGCGCCAGATCGGCTGTCCGCGCAGCATGTCCGAGATTGAGAACCAGGGCCTCTACCGCCGTCCGTTGCCCTCCGAGTGGTCGCGCCGCATCGACCGCGTCGCCCTTCATCCCGTCTTTGGCCCTGCCCTGTTCTTCATCATCACCCTGGGTGTCTTCCAGACCGTCTTCCGCGTCGCCGCTCCCGCCAGCAATCTCTTCCAGAAGATGCTGACCGCGCTCGGCGTCTGGTTCGGCGCGTATATTCCCCCGGGCGTAATGCACTCGCTGGTGATCGACGGCCTGTGGACGGGCGTCGTCTCGGTGCTCACCTTCCTGCCGCTGATCCTGCTTCTCTTCCTGGTCATCGCCCTGTTGGAGGACTCCGGCTACATGGCGCGCGCCGCCGTCATCGCCGACCGCACCATGTACCGCTTTGGTCTCAGCGGCCGCTCGTTTTTGCCGCTGCTGTCGGCTTACGCCTGCGCCGTGCCCGCCATCATGGCCACGCGCACCATCTCCAGCCGCCGCGACCGCCTCACCACCATCCTGGTCGCCCCATTTATGACCTGCTCGGCGCGCCTGCCGCTCTACACCATGATCATCGCCGCGTTCATCCCGGACCGTCCCGTCGTCGGCCAGTTCCTCGGCCTGCGCGCCTGCGCCATGATGGGCCTCTACGTCATCGGGATGGTTGCCGCGCTTATCACCTCGCGCCTGTTGCACTTCTCGCTGCTGCGCAAGGACGACGCCGCATTCGCCATCGAGCTGCCGGAGTTCCGCCTCCCTCTCTGGCGTTCGCTGGGAATCAATCTCCTCGACCGCGCCCGCATCTTTGTCCGTCAGGTCGGCACCATCATTCTTTTGACCAGCCTCGCCGTCTGGGTGCTGGCCAACTTCCCCGTGCATCACGGCCAGCTCAGCCCCATTGGCCAGAGCTACATCGGCTCCATCGGCAACGCAATGGAGCCGGCGCTGCGTCCATTGGGCCTCGACCGCAACGTGGGAGTCGCCCTGCTCACCGCCTTTGCCGCGCGCGAGACCGTCGTCAGCACCCTCGGCACGCTCTACCAGACGCCCAAGGTCGGCCTCGCGCTGCGCGGCTCCATTGGCCTGGCCGGCGCGCTCTCCCTGCTTGTCTTCTTCGCCCTGGCCATGCAATGCACCTCCACGCTGGCCACCGTCAAGCGCGAGACCAACAGTTGGCGCTGGCCCCTCTTCCAGTTCGCCTACATGAGCGCTGTCGCCTACACCATGGCCTGGATCACATTCCACATCAGCACCTGGTTATTGCAGAGATAAAAATCTCCACGCGACGCAAACCCCCATTGCGTGGCACACTGTTACGCATGGACACCAGGGACACGCAACATCTCATCGAGGCGCTCACCAGCAACTGGCAGACCGAGATGCGCGGCTATCACACCTACAACGCGCTCTCGATGCGTACGATCGACCCGCAGCAGTGCCGCTCGTTATACTCGCTGGCGCTGGCCGAGCAGCACCACGCCGACCTCTGGGCCGCTCGACTGAAGGAGCTGGGCGCGGAGGTCCCGCAGTACGACGGCTCCGAGGCTGGCGAAGCCGACTCGCTGGCCAACCGCATCGGCGGCTTCGACCTCGCCCTGCGCCGTCTGGAACTCGACGAGAGCCGCGACATCGCGCACTACGGCAAGCAGATCCAGGACCTCGGCGACGAACCCACCATCGCCATCCTCAAACAGGTGCTGGAGGACGAGCGCGACCACTACACCACGCTGGGCAACCTCATCCGTCACCACATGCCGCAGACCAAGCTGGAGCCGGCACAGGCCAAGCGCGCGCTGGACGATCTGATGGCCGCCCGCGACAAGGGCAAGGCCCGGTCCGCCAGTTGGATCGGAGACGCCATCTACGGCGTCAACGACGGCCTCGGGGCCATCTTCGGCATCGTCTCCGGCGTCGCCGGGGCCACCGAAGCGAGCCCCAGCGGAGCGCACTACGTCCTCATCGCCGGACTCGCCGGTATGATCGCAAGCGCGCTGTCGATGGGATCGGGCGCGTATCTCGCCGCCAAGAGCGAGCGCGAGATCTACGAGGCCGAGTACGAGCGCGAGCGCGAGGCCGTCGAGTACAACGAGTCCGAGGCGCGCGAGCTGCTCTCCCTCACCTACCAGGTCCGCGGCCTCACCGCCGAGGACGCCGACCACTTCGTCGGCCACATCGCCGAGAAGAAGGAGCAGCTCGTCGAAGTGCTCGCCCGCGAACGCCTGCACATCAGCGAGGAGGGGCTCAGCAAGCCCTGGGTCTCGGCCACCTCCGGCGCGCTCTCCACCGCCGTCGGGGCCTTCATCCCGGTGTTACCCTTCTTCTTCATGTCCGGGATTCCGGCCATCGTCGTCGCCGCCATCATCTCGCTCATCGCGCACTTCGCCGTGGGCGCGTCCAAGTCCCTCATCACCATCCGCTCCTGGTGGTCCAGCGGCCTGGAGATGACCGCCGTCGGCGCCCTCGAAGGCGCCGTCACCTACGTCATCGGCATCGGCATCGGCCACCTCGCCGGCTCATAAGTCCTTCATTGTCTCTGCAAAAAAGATTGTCTGGCATTAAAGGTAGCACTGGGTGATACTGTATGAGTATGACGGATCAAACTGGAACGTCAGACCGGGTCTTCAAGACAGCCTGGTTTTCCAAGGCGGCGAGGAAGGCGCACATCGCGGATGACGAGCTTTGCTCCGCCATTCGGCAGGTGATGTTGGGGCAGGCTGACGATCTGGGCGGTGGAGTCTTCAAGAAGCGCCTGGGCAAGAACCTGTACCGATCCATTGTTCTTGCCAAGGGACGGCAGTTTTGGGTCTATGAGTATCTGTTCGCCAAGAAAGACCGTGCGAATATCGCGGATGACGAACTGACCGGCTTTCGCGAGCTTGCGAAGGTCTACACGCAGTTGTCGGCCCAACAGGTCGATCGACTGCTTCGGGAAAAAGATTGGTTTGAGATTTGCATCCAGGGAGAATGCCATGACGACGAAGCGTAAGTTCAAGAGCGACGCATTTGAGGCGATTCACTCCTCTGCCTCGGCGATGTTCAAGGTGGGCGCACTCGACAAGGCGACGATGCGGCACTTCGACGCGTCCTGTCTCGCAGTTCCGCAGAGCTTTCGGCCTGCGCAGATCAAGCGGATTCGCGAGAGCCAGCGCGTCAGCCAGCCCATCTTTGCCCGCTACCTCAACACCAGCGAGTCCACGGTGGAGAAGTGGGAGAGCGGCGTAAAAAAGCCCAGCGGCATGGCAGTCAAGCTCCTCACCATCGTCCAGAAGCACGGCCTGCAAATGCTCGCCTGAGTCCGGCGCGTGAAGATAGGGGCAATAATAATCCCAGGTCTCAAAATCGAGACCTGGGGCACCCGGCGAATTCTTTCTGGTGCTGAAAGAGTAACGATTGATAAGGCTCCCTAACGCCCTGCACTTCGGCGCAATATGCGGCGACGGCCGCCGCATATTGCATAGGGATGGATCTGCTGTAGCGGCATATCGTAGACGGCGGTCGATACTCAGTCTGGGCGCGGTCTTTCCAAGTGGTCGATGATCAGCACATCGACATTACCTGTCACCTTTTTAATTTGAAACCCTAAGTCGTGGAGTGATGTTTCAATTGACGGCAGCGATTCATCGCTTAGATCGTTCGTCCATTGTGCGTCGATGTAATAACATCCATCAAGGCCAGTGCCGTCACTAACCGGCATGCCATACTCGGCTTGCAGAAGGGCAGTTAGAGACGCTATATGGATTGCCCCCTTCACAACACCATGCTGAAGCCTATACTCAGAAGAGCAAGGCACTTGCGAAAACTTCTTCTTCTTCTCAGCTAACAGCATAAGAGTGGGAAGTACTCTAACCTCGTGATGCAGCTCTAGCAGAAAGCGGTCTTTCAGCAGTTGACGCATCTGCTCGTACTGTGCCTTAAAACCTGCCGGTAAAGCATCTTCCTTAGGCCGTTCCATAGTACCCGCGGTCGAATCCTTGCCCACTACATCAAAGCGCTCTCGCTTGCTCCATTCCGGGCCCCCGGAGATTTGGTAAGGTTTGACATAGTAGAACAACTGAATCATGTCGTATACCGTCATTGACGCTACCGACACGGTCCCAGGATCCAAGCGTCGAATAAAACCCGGTGTGTAATTGTTGCGAGCTGGTTTTACTGACGAAACATCAAATATTATGCCAGTCTGCTTTTGGGCTCCAGATGAGACCGACAATGTGAGAGTGATCGCCACGATCAGCGCGACTTTGTAGACTCGAGTTAGTCGCACTTAACGCTCCGATCTCGCCGGCGTAGATGTCATGGGGAGTGGCATTGATCCCGGCACGAGGCCTGGAAGTCGGCGGGTGGCCCAAGTCTGAAATTACCACGAAAGCGGGGCGGGTGCCCCAGGTCACGCCTCTGAGACCTGGGCTTCGGTAGCGTCCATCCCTTCCAGCCGCTGGGTTATCTCCAGACGGACCAGCCGCGGCGGTTGAGGCTGTAGAAGAGCACGGCGAGGCAGCTTCCGCTGAGCGCCAGCAGCCCGCAGCCGGGAGCGATGCGCCCGAAGAGCAGGTCGCCCACGCCGAACAGCATCGCGTAGACCAGCGTGAAGCCCAGCACCCAGTGGAAGAAGTTGTAGCGGAGGGTGGGGTCGCGCTGGGCGGCGAGTGAGTCGGGATCGGAGGTAGTTATTCCCGCTTGCGCGAAGCGCCGCCAGCCCAGCGCCGCCGGTCGTACGCGGTCGTAGAAGGCCTGTAGCGTCGCCTCGGTCTCGGGCTGCGTGGCCAGCGTCACCGCCAGCCAGATCGCCGTGGTCAGCAGGGTCGTCGTCAGCATCAGCCATGCGAAGGCGTGCGGGTCGTCCTGGTTCAGCGGCACCAGCGCCAGCGCCGGGTCGATCCGGTGCAGCGCGCGGACGGCGGGCATTCCCCAGCCGCTCTCCAGCGTCAGCGAGATGGTCGCCGCCGCAGTCATCGCCGCAATCTCGCTCCACGCGTTGATCCGCCACCAGTACCAGCGCAGGATGAAGACCAGTCCCGCGCCCGCGCCGAGAGCGAGAAGGAACTTCCACGCCGTGGCGATCGACGCGCCGTGGGTGAGCATGAATCCGGCAGCCGATGCGGAGAGCACCGCGACCAGGATCGTCGCCACGCGCGACGCCGCAACGTAGTGGCGTTCGCTGCGCCCGGCCACGAAGAACCGTTTGTATATGTCGTTGATCATGTACGACGCGCCCAGGTTGAGGTGCGTCCCGATGGTGGACATATACGCCGCCGCGAACCCCGCCAGCATCAGCCCGCGCAGGCTTGGCGGCAGGTAATGCACCATCACCCAGACGTACGCGCCCTCCATCCCTCCCTGCGCGGCGGTCGGATTGGGCAGCAGAACGAGCGCCACCAGCGCGGTCAGAATCCACGGCCATGGCCGCAGCGCGTAGTGCGCAATGTTGAACCACAGCGTTGCGCCGAGGGAGTGTTTCTCGTTCTTGGCGGAGAAGATCCGCTGCGCAATGTAGCCGCCGCCGCCCGGCTCGGCCCCCGGATACCAGCTCGCCCACCAGTTCAGGCTCAGCAGCACAAGGAAGCTGAGGAAGAACGGCGACGCGCTCGATGGGATGAAGGCGAGCGTGTCGCGCGCATGTCCATTGATGGCGTGCGTCGCGTCGAAGGCCCGCACATGCACGGCCAGCGGCCCCATTCCGCCGACGGCATGAACGGCGAAGTACGCCAGCAGGATCACCATGCTCATCTTCAGGATGAATTGCAGGAAGTCGGTCCACAGCACGGCCCACATGCCGGAGATGGCGTTATACGCCAGCGTCAGTGCAAGGCAGCAGAAGACTCCCGTCAGTTGCTGGCGCGTCGTCGTCAGGCCCAGCGTCAGCGCCAGAATCTTGGCCATCGCCAGGTTCACCCATCCCATGATGATGGTGTTCACCGGGAAGGCGAGGTAGACGGCGCGGAACCCGCGCAGGAAGATTGCGGGCGGGCCCGAGTAGCGCAGCTCGGCGAACTCCATGTCGGTGAGCACGCGCGCGCGTCGCCACAGCGGCGCGAAGAAGAAGACGGTGAGCATCCCACTCAGCAGGAACGACCACCACAGCCAGTTGCCCGCGATCCCCTGCGCGTAGATGAGGCCGGTGACCACCAGCGGCGTGTCCGCGCCGAAGGTGGTGGCCACCATCGACGTGCCGGCCAGCCACCACGAGACGTTGCGCCCGGAGAGAAAGAACTCCCCGATGTTGCCCGACGCGCGCCGCATATAGAAGAAGCCGATGGCCAGGTTCAGCGCGAAGTACGCGGCGATCACCAGCCAGTCGAACGGGGTCAGAATCATCGGTCCTCGTTATGGTGCGTCACTCGGCGGCCTGCGGTTCCTTACTGCTTGGCGAGGTCGAATATCTGTTCCATCCGCTCCCAGTGACGGACGGGGTCGGAGCCGGGGACGACGGCTTGATAGTTGCTCACCAGGTTCTCCCACTCGATGACCTTGGGGTTGGCGGCGTCCATGGCGGCCTTCTTGTCGAAGGAGAAGTCGCCGGTGACGTCCATGATCATGAACAGGTGCGTGTCGCGCAGATAGATCTCCATGCCGGTGACGCCGGCGTTGAGAATGCTGTCGCGGACCTCCGGCCATATCTTCCGGTGTAGACGCTTGTACTCGGCGATCTTCTTGGGGTCGTCCTGCAGGTCGAGCGTAAGACAGTACCTTGGCATTGCTCCTCCGTGGGTTTCGGTTGTGTCGCGGCTGCTCTTGCGGATTTCAACTCGTCACAGTTGGCCGCCGCGCTTCCCTGAGCAGCCTATCATCGCGCATCCGCCGCCCGCAAAGGCCGCTCGCGGACTCTGGGCTGGAAATGCGCATCGTGCTAACCTCAGAGGCGCAGCGGAATCGCGCGCGACCGGGAAGAGAATTGTGTGAAGATGGAGCAGAACATCGCGCGGAAAGACGTACAAGAATCTCGCGCGCGAACGCGGAAGAATCCAGGGCAAAGAAGCGAATGGGGAAGCAGAGCAGCACCAACCCAATGCGCGCATCCGCACGGCTCTCTTGTGAGACTGGCGGCAGAATTGCGCGCCGCCGTGTGTCGCTTGGGCTGCTGATCTTCTTTGCCACCAGCTTGGCGACTTGGGCGCGCGCGCAGACCCAGGCCACGACTCTTCCGCTGATGCTTCCTTCCGCAACCGTCTTCGACGCGGCTGGCAATCTCTTCTTTGTCGAGACGGGCAATCACGTCGTGCGCAAGCTCTCGTCCGCCGGTATCGTCACCACGGTTGCGGGCAACGGAGTCGAGGGCTTTGCCGGCGACAACGGCCCCGCCACTGCAGCCCAGCTCGACTCGCCCGCCGGACTTGCGCTCGACTCCGCCGGCGATCTCTTTATCGCCGACAGTCACAACCACCGCATCCGCGAGGT
This sequence comes from Granulicella sp., assembly GCA_003132145.1. Classification (GTDB taxonomy): domain Bacteria; phylum Acidobacteriota; class Terriglobia; order Terriglobales; family Acidobacteriaceae; genus Edaphobacter. Next base: position 46,319 of record PKWU01000013.1, on the reverse strand, counting down.
CTCTTCCGCCACCGGAACCATCACGACCATCGCCGGCATAGGCGCGCCCGGCTTCTCCGGCGATGGCGGCCCGGCAACAGCGGCCACGCTCGACCTACCCACCGCACTCGCACTCGACGTCGCAGGCAACGTCTATGTGGCCGACTCCAACAACCACCGCGTGCGCCGGATCGCGTCCGCCACCGGCGTCATCGCAACCGTCGCGGGCAACGGCATCGAGGCCTTCGCCGGAGACAACGGCCCAGCCACATCCGCCTCCATCGACTCGCCCAACGGCCTCGCGCTCGACTCCGCCGGCAACCTCTACATCGCCGACACGCACAACGGCCGCCTGCGCCAGGTGAGCTCGTCCACCGGCCTCATCTCCACGGTCGCCGGCGCGGGAGTCGTTGGCGGCAATGTGCAGTCGTTCGGCGGCGATAACGGCCCCGCAACCGCCGCTGGCCTCGCCCTGCCGCGCGGCCTCACGATGGACTCCGCCGACAATCTCTACTTTGCCGACAGCGCAAACCATCGCATTCGGCGCATCTCGGCCGCCGGCACCATCACCACCGTCGCGGGGCAGGGAACCGAGAACTTTGCCGGTGACGGTGCGCCAGCGGTTGCGGCGAACCTCGACTCGCCGCAGTCGGTCGCCATCTCGCCCGCCGGCCTGCTCACGCTCGCCGACACCGCCAACCAGCGCATCCGCCAGCTCGACGCGCTCCCCGCGCCGGGGCCGGATATTCACACCATCGCGGGGCTTGGGACGACTTCCTCCTCGGAGACGCTCTCCTTGAGCGGGCCGTCGGTCGTTGCCTACGGAAGCGGCTCAATCACCGCAACGCTGGCCGCATCCTCAACTGCAACCGGCAGCGTTACATTCCTGGATACCAGCGGCGGAACGCAGACCACGCTGGGCGCCGCTAACCTCAATTCAGACGCGGCAACCATCAGCACCTCCACGCTGGCCGCTGGCGCGCACAGCATCGCCGCCACCTACCCGGGCGATGCGACACACCCCGCCGCGCAGTCCTCCGCGCTGGCGTTGACCGTCTCGCCGCTCGCCATCACCGCTGCGCCCAACCCCGCATCCATCCTCTACGGCCAATCCATCCCCGCGCTCAACGGCACGCTCACGGGCGTGCTCGCGCAGGACGCGGGAAATGTTGCGGCGGCCTTCACCAGCAGCGCCATTGCCTTATCACCCGTCGGCTCGTATCCCATCGCAGCAACGCTTACCGGCAGCGCGGCGGGCAACTATTCTGTCTCCACGACGTCCGCCGTCAGCCTCAGCATCGCGCAGGCACCCTCGCAGACCTCGCTCTCCGCCTCCACTAACTCGCCCGGCCTGGGCCTTCCCGTCACGCTGACCGTGCAGGCCTCCAGCACCACCAGCGGCATTCCCACGGGCAACGCCACACTGCTCGACGGCAGCACCACGCTCTCTGTCGTTCCGCTCTCGGCTGGTGGCGCGGCGACATTTACCACCAGCTCGCTCGCACTCGGCGCGCACAACCTGAGCGCGTCCTACTCCGGCGACGCAAACTTCCAGCCCAGCAGCTCGGCTACAGCAAACCTCGCCGTTGGCCCGGCCTCCGACTTCACCCTCACGGCCACGGGCTCGACCACGCAGAGCATTCCATCGGGCAGTGCGGCCACCTACAACTTCTCCGTCGCGATGCTGGGTGCGGCAATGGCCAGCCCCATCGCGCTCGCCGTCCAGGGAGTCCCGCTGGGCGCGACCTCCTCGATCAACCCCTCCTACATCCCGCCCGGCGGCGCGGTCACCAGCTTCACCGTGACGATTCAAACCCCGCTCGCCGCGCTTGATATGAAGACGCGTCCAGTCGGTCCGATGTATCGGGGACCACTGGGAACGGGCCTGCTGGCAGTTCTGCTGCTGCCGATGATCGGCCTTTCGCGCCGCCTTCCGCACAAGAAGCGCGGCGGCAGAATCCTCTCGCGTACATGTCGCTCGCTGATCGTCCTGATCTTCGCAGCCGCGTCCTGCATCCTGCTGGCAACGCTGACCACCGGATGCGGCAATCGCATCAACCCCGACGCCGAGTCCGCCAACTCCACCACCTACACCCTCACCGTCACCGGAACCGCAACCGGCCCCACCGGAGCCGCCCTGCTGCACTCCGCCGTCGTCACCCTGCAAGTCCTGCAATAGAGCTTGCGTGTGATCGCGCACATTGTCTCAGATGAAAAATCTATCCCGGCCCAAGCAATCGCAGCAGGAAGAAAAGCGCCACACCGCCAAAGAAGACCAGCGCCATCCGCACGCCCGGCTCGCGGTTCACCTCCGGCACCAGGTCGGTTGCGGCCACGTAGATGGTAACGCCCGCAGACAGCGGCAGCCCAGCCCTCACCCAGCTCGGCTCCAGGTTGATCGCCAGCACACCCAGCACGGTCGTTGCGCCCAGCAGCAGCGCCGAGTTCAGCGCCGCCCTCCGCCCTTGTCCCCCGGCCAGCATCACGCTGGCCACGGTAAAGCCCTCGGGAATCTTGTGCAGGAAGATAGCGATAAACAACACCCATCCCAGCCACGTCGAAACCACAAACCCCGACCCAATGGCCACTCCGTCGAAGAACGTATGCGTGGCCAGCCCCAGCGCCACCGAGTAGCTGCTCTTCGTCGAGAGGAACTCGTGCGCGTGCGTCTCCTCGCCAAAGTGGAAGTGCGGCACCAGCGTATGCTCCAGCAGGTGAACCACGCAGTATCCGGCCAGCACCAGCGGCGCGGCCCAATGCGCATTCACCTTGAAGGCCTCTGGCAGCATCTCCAGCAGCGCGGCGGAGAGCATAAATCCCGCGCCCAGCGCCACAAAGTAGCGCAGCGCACGCGCCGAGGGAGACCGCAGCACCAGCAGAAATCCGCCCAGGTAGTCCGCCAGTCCGGCAAAGAGTCCAAGCGCAAGCGCAAGCCAGAAGCGTGTCGTCGGCATTGCGGAAATGTTCATCGCCGCGTCACCCGCTATGGCGAATGTTCAGCACATCGCCATCCTTCACTGGATAGTCTTTGCCTTCGAGTCGCAGCGTTCCCTGCGCCCGCGCCGCCGCCTCGGAGCCCGCAGCCAGCAATGTGTCCCAGTGGATCGTCTCGGCGCGGATGAAGTACTTCTCCAAATCCGAGTGGATCGCCCCCGCCGCCTCCTGCGCGCGGCAGTTCGCGGGAATCGTCCACGCGCGCGTCTCCGGCTCGCCAATGGTGAAGAAGCTTGCCAGCCCAAGCAGCTCGTAGCTCTTGCGGATCAGACGCACCAGCCCGCTCTCCGTCAGTCCGTAGCCCTCCAGAAACTCCGCCGCTTCCTCATCCTCCATCTCGGCCAACTCGGCTTCGACCTTGCCGCAGATCGCCGTCGCCCCGGAGTTCGGTCGCGAGGCCGCCTCCGCCAGTCCGTACTTCGCCACCGCTGCCTCCACGTCCGCGCCCAGCGTCGTGCTCTCCGAGATATTGAGGACGTAAAGAATCGGCTTCTGCGAGAGGAACACGAACCCGCGCACCAGCTTCTTCTCCTCCACCGTCAGCTCCATCTCGCGCAGCGGCTTCTCCGCCTCGGTCTGCGCCTTGCACCTCAGCAGCAGCGCGTGCTCGCGCTCCAGCTCCGCGGTCTTCTGCTTCTTCATGTCCTTGGCCACGCGCTCCAGCCGCTTCTCGATCTGGCTCAGGTCGCTGACGATCAGCTCGATCTCCACGTTGCCGATGTCGCGCAGCGGGTCGATCGGCCCCACATGCGGGATCGTGTCATCCTCGAAGGCGCGCAGCACATGGATGATCGCGTCCACATTGCGCAGGCTGGTCAGGAACGAAGTCTCCTTGAGCGCGTCCTCGCCAATCGCCGCCAGGTCCGCGTACTCCACCGTCGCGTACACCGTCTTGCGCGTTCCGGCCAGCGCGGCCAGCTTGTCCAGGCGGGCGTCGGGAACTCGAGCGATCCCGATGTGCGCCTCGCGCGAGTGGCCAAAGCTCTCCGTCTTCGCCTTGGTCAGGATCTTGAACAGCGAAATCTTGCCCACCTGCGGCAGGCCGATAATTCCAGTTTTCATCTCACTACAATTCTACCCGCATCGGCGTTCCACCCTCTGCCGTCATCGAAACTAGACCATGTCCCGCCCGATCAGGCGGCGGATACGTTCTTTAGTCGGCGGATGGGTCGAGAACAGTCTCCCCACGCCACCGCCGATCAGGGGTGCAATGATAAACATGTGTGCGGTTGAGGCCGACGCCTCGAGAGGAATGCGCTTGGAGTAGTCCTCCAGCTTCTGCAACGCCCGCGCCAGCGCATATGGATTGCCGGTCGTATGCGCGCCCGTCGCGTCGGCCTCGTACTCGCGTGAGCGCGAGATGGCAAGCTGGATCAGGCTCGCCGCAATCGGCGCCACAATCAACATCAACAGCGCGCCCAGCCCTCCGCCGCGGCTTCGTCCGCCGCGCCCGCCGTAGCCGCCAAACAGCGTCGCCCAGTAGCCCATGCGCGCAACCAGCGTGATCGCACCGGCCAGCGTCGCGGCAATCGAGCTGGTCAGAATGTCGCGGTTCTTCACGTGGCCCAGCTCGTGCGCCAGCACTCCCTCCAGCTCCTCATCCGTTAGCAGCCCGAGGATTCCATGCGTCACCGCCACCGACGCGTGCTGCGGGTTCCGGCCCGTCGCAAACGCGTTGGGCGATTCACTCGGAATCACGTATATCTTCGGCATCGGCAGGCCATCCTTCGCGGCCAGCCGTTCCACCACCTCGTAGCCGCGCGGCAACTGCTCGCGCGTCACCGGCTGCGCGCGATACATCTTTAGCGCGATCTTGTCGCTGAAGAAGTACGCCGTAAAGTTCATCGCGACCGAGATGGCGAACGCGATCAGCATTCCATTCTCTCCGCCGATACGTTCTCCGATCAGGACCAGAACCACCATCAGCAGGACCAGCATCAACGTCGATTTAAAGGTGTTCATAATCTCCTCTGGCCGCGCTCATCTGCCTCATGCAGCCGCGCTTGCCCCATCACTCAGTAGACGCCGCAGGCGCGGCTTCGCTACGAGCCAGCGCGCGCCGCAACACGACGTCGAACGCCGCCTTGTGCTCCGCGTACTGGGCCTCGCTCAGCTTGCCCGCGAGGCGATCGGTCTCCAGCGCAAACAGCTCGTCCCTCAGCGCATGCAACAGAACGCCCGGTCCCGCAGCTGCAACCGCCGCAACCGCGGCAGCACCCGTCGCGGCGGAAGCCGTGAGCGGGGAGAAACCTTCCGCAGACGGAAGCGACGAATCCGCGCCGGCTACTGCACTGGGCGCGCCGGCCTTCAGCATCACGCCCGCGCCCACCACCAGGGCCAGTCCGAGCAAGCTGAGGATCCACCACTTGTACCTCGCCCACGGATCGTTGGTGCCGTTCGGATCGTCCGGCGCGCCCAGCCCGCCGCCCGGCCGCGTGCCGTTCGCTGCCACCTGCCCGCCGTTGCCGGATTGCCCGCCCATGCCTTGTGCCGAACCCTGTGCCGCGCCCTGCGCGTCTTCCTGCGTCTGCGGCAACTGGCCCGTGCCACCGATGCTGAACTCCACCGGCTGCGCAAACGCATGCTGATGCGCGTCGTAGCTCTGCGCGTTGGCTTCCAGATTGATTGCCTGAAACTCACTCGGTCCCTGGAACTGCATCGCCTTCGGCAGCATCACCGCGACGTCGCCGGTGGGCATGGAGAGCTTCAGCGAGAACGCCTGCTTGCCGTTGTAGGGCAGGCTGTAGATCACCTGGAAGCGCGTCTCGCCGGGGCGCACCGGAAACGTGAAGGCATAGTGTCCGCTGGCCGCGTCCAGCGTCTTCACCTCGGTATTGGTCGGCATGCCGCCGGGCGAGTTGGCCTGGGCCTGAACGATCGCCGCGCCCTTCGGCAGGTAGAAGTCGAAGGTATTGCCTCCAACCTCGGTGCGCGGCGGAGCGCTGGAGTTCATCACCCCGAAGTTCTCGTCCGCCTGCAGCGTCTTGCCGCTCGCGTCCGTCTCCACGCTCAGCACCAGGGCCTCGCCGCTGATGCCGTCGATCTTCGCCGCCGAGTCGTACACGTCGATCGCCACGCTGCTCGCGCCCGGCGTAACGCTCTTGAAGTACTCCGCCCCGCGATGCGTCACGTGCAGCAGCGTCTGCCCGCCGTCCGGCGCGTTCACATGGAAGCGGCCTTGCGCGTCGGATGTCGTCTTGGCGAGCTCATTCATGCTCTGCGCGGTATTGATGACGGCGATGGTATCGCCCGCCGACGGCTTGCCCGTGGTGCGGTCCGTCACCACGCCGGTCAGCGACGCGGCGAAGGCCGTCGCCGCGCACAGCATCATGCAGCCGAGCAGCAGGAAAATAGCAGACGAAAAAGCGCGCAGCGTTCTGGTCGAAGTGCGATTCGTTCTCATTGAATTGGTCAAGGTCATCGGGTCCAGTTCTCAATCGTCAGATTGGGGATGCGGCTGAATTCGCGCTCATTATTCGTTACCAGCGTCAGCCGAGTTGTAGAAAAAACTGCTGGGTAGCGTTCACGGTTCACCAACCTTCGACTTCTTCGGGCGGAGGATCGACCCGACCGTCGGCATAGAAATCCTTTGGCATTGACCTCAGCGCTTCATAGGCCCGCATGATGGCATCGCTCTTCGGCGAGGGAGCCGGCTCGTCTTTGGCTGGAGCGCGCTTTGTGGGTAGTGGTTTCTTCATGGCTGTGATCTCTGCAAGAAGTATATGGTGTACGCAAACCTCTACGCCCTGGCGCGTGTGCTCTTCATGCCGCGCGCCATTAGCGACTCCATCTCGGCGATCGCCTGGGCCGCCTCGTCTTCGAGCGCGCGTCGCTGCTGGTTGTAGTCGGCCTCGGGATACTTGCCCGCCTGGAACTCGAAGTTGAGGTCGCGCAGGTTCTCGTAGATCGCCTCCTTGCGCTCGCGCAGATAATCGACGTGCGTCTTGTCGGCCTGCACAAAGGGGTTCCGCTCCGGCCAGAAGATGTACGCGAAGCAGCCGAGTGTGAGTGCGGCAATGGCGGCGATCAGGCTCATTCAGTACTCCGTCTCTCTGCGGATGCGCTCGCGCAACGCCGCGTCCTGTGGATTGGATTCGCCAGCCGCGGAAAGGTCGCCGGCTTCGAGTCCCGCTGCCGCGCCAGCCAGCTTCAGCGTCCGTCGTTTCCACATCCACACAATCCCGAAGGTGCCCAGCGTGGCCAGGAAAAAAATCACGGCAGGAACAATCCATGCCGCGTTGTCGAATCCGCCGCGGATGGGCGCGGCCAGAATCGTCGCCCCGTACTTCGCCACAAACCAGTTCAGCACCGCGGTGTCGTTGCCGCCGCTGTCGATCTGCGCGTGCAACTCGCCGATCATCCTCGCCGAATCCGGGCAGCCAACGTGGTTGCACTCCAGCAACACCTGCTGGCACCCGCAGCTGCACATCAGTTCGTGGCCCAGCCGGTTGAAGCGCGACTCGCCCGCGCCCAGCATCGCCACTGTAACCACGCACAGCAGGGCGATCTGCACCGTCCGCGCCCAGAACAGCGGACTGCCCGCGAACCTCACGCTTCGAAATAGATCGCTGCCGGATTGTGTGCGCCTAGGCATGGGGCACCTTCGCCACATCACTCGCCGCGCCCAGCCCCGCAGCGGGTGGCACGCCAACCGAATCTTCCTGTCGCAATCGCGCCGGTGTACGGACAAGATTCGGCACCAGCGCAATGAAGGTTCCCACCACCACAATCACCACGCCGATCCATATCCACGCGATCAGCGGATTCAGAAACACCTTGATGATCGGCTGCCCGCTGTCCGGATTTCTGCCCTCGAAGACGGTGTAAAGGTCGGCCTCGGCGGTCGAGTGCAACGCCACAATCGTCGATGCCTGCTCATGGTCCGTCCCCGCGAAGTACGTCCGCTTCTCCGGCGCAAGCTGCGTGATGTACTTGCCATTCTTATACACATCGAGCCGCGCGTAGTCCGTGTCGTACTCCGGCTTGGAGTCCTGCGTGATACTCTGGCACACCAGCCGGTACGGCCCAATCGCAAGCGCATCGCCGTAGCTCATCTCTTGCTCAACGGCCCGATTGAAAGCCCCGCCCGCAATGCCGATGAACATCACCACAATGCCGAAGTGGATGATGTACCCGCCATATCGCCGTGTGTTGCGCCGAACCAGCAGCACCATCGACGAGATCAGGTTCTTGCCCGTCTGCGCGCGCACCACTGAGGCCCCGCGCGTGAACTCCTCCACAATCGCCGTAATCACGCCCGCCGCCAGCGTAAACGCGATCAGCGAGAAGAAGGTCGATTGCATGTCGTCGCCATCGTTCCACGGACGCAGCCCGGCGATCGTCAGCCCGATGGCCGTCGCCGCCATCGCAATCGACGGCAGCACGAAGTTGCGCCGGATCGAACGCAGTGTGGTCGAGCGCCACGCCAGCAGCGGGCCGATGCCGGTGAGGAAGAGTAGAAAGAGTCCTATGGGAATGTTCACGCGGTTGTAGTACGGCGCGCCCATGGTCACCTTCGAGCCGGTCACAGCCTCCGAGAGCAGCGGAAACAGCGTTCCCCACAGAACCGTGATGCACGCCGCCAGCAGGATCATGTTGTTGAACAGGAAGCTCGACTCGCGGCTCACCAGCGACTCCAGCTTGTTCTCCGACTTCAGATGGTCGCGGCGAAGAATAAACGTGATGAGGCAGACCAGAAACGCAATGCTGATGAATGTGTAGAACCACGCGCCGATGGGCGACTCCGCGAAGGCGTGAACCGAGCTGATAATTCCCGAACGCGTCAGCAGCGTCCCCAGAATGGTCAGCAGGAAAGTGCTGAAGATCAGCCACACGTTCCAGTTCTTCATCATGCCGCGTTTTTCCTGCATCATCACCGAGTGCAGGAACGCGGTGCCCGTCAGCCACGGCATCAGCGACGCGTTCTCCACCGGGTCCCATCCCCAGTAGCCGCCCCAGCCCAGCACCGAGTAGGCCCAGTGCGCGCCCAGAAATATTCCGCAGGTCAGAAACAGCCACGTCACCATGGTCCAGCGCCGCGTAATGTGGATCCACTTCTCGCCCGGATAGCGCATCATCAGCGCGCCCAGCGCAAACGCAAACGGAACCGCGAAACCGACGTAGCCCAGGTACAGCATCGGCGGATGGATCACCATCTCGGGATACTGCAGCAGCGGGTTCAGACCCGCGCCGTCGAGCGCCACAGACCCCGGAGCGATGGAGAACGGCGTCGCAACAATCGTCAGCAGCAGCAGAAAGAAGACCTGAATCGCCGCCAGAATCACCGACGCGAACGCCGTCAGCCGCACATCCACGCGGTACCGCACGCGCAAAACAAATCCGTAGGCGCTCAGCAGCCACGCCCACAGCAGCAGCGAACCCTCCTGCCCGCTCCACAGTGCGGCAAACTTGTACTTCAGTGGCGTCGCAATGTTGCTGTGCGCGCGGATGTACTCCACTGAAAAGTCATTGGTGAACGCAGCCCACACCAGCGCAAACGCCGCCGCGCACAGCACCACAAAGCTGGCAATCCCGGCCCGCCGCGCCGTTTCGCCCAGGCGGTTCCAGCGCGCGTCCGGGATGCCCGTGATGCGCAGCCCGCCCACGGACCCGCCCCACAGCGCAAAGCCTCCGACGGCAAAGTTATAGACAGTGAGAATGAGCCCTAGCAGCAGGCAGTAGCTTCCGAACTCCGGCATGGGGTGAAGGCTCATCGCCCAGTTATTGTCTCAGATAACGACGCAGGAAAGTAGCCTAGCCAGTGACATGCGTCACATTGAGAAAGTTTTCAGAATTGCGCGCTGAAACGGAACGCCTTACGCCACGGCCTCATGCTCCTGCAGCAGCAGTTCGCTCAGGTTCGAGAGCAGCAGATCGGGCAGCAGAGGCTTCACCAGGAAGCGCACATTCATCCCCGCATACTCATACTCCGCGTCCTCCATGCCGCTGATCACCATCACCGGCAGCGCGGGATGGGTCTTGCGCAGCTCGCGCACAAACTCCGCCCCGTTCATCCCCGGCATCACGTGGTCGGTGATGACCGCGCCGATGGGGACGGGAAACTCGTCGCGCCGGAGCTGTTCCAGTACGCGCACCGTATTCAGCGCCGCGATGACGAAGTATCCGGCCCGCTTGAGGATTGCCTGGCGGGTCGCTGCCTGGATCGCGTTGTCGTCGATCAGCAGCACCGCGGAAGCGTTGTCCGGAATGGCGTTCTGCGGGGTCGATTGCTGTCCATTCTCGATCATCCAATGCACCCGCCCCGCCTGCGCTGAAGTCTACGCGGTGTGCTGTGCGGGCAGCCCGGTTCCGGCCCGGCCCGCGCAACTCGACCTCCGCGCTACAACCATAGATGCCAGAACAGCCGCTCGCGTTTCCCCCTCGGTCTCTTTTCTGACCGCTGAATTGCCGGTGACCGCTCCTGTCCTCGGCCCCGCCCCATATTCTGCGCTGGACTCACCCGGCGCAAAACATTTACAGTTGCCGGGAATCTTTAAACTCCCACAAGCACGCGCAGCGAACTTGCCGTCCAAGGATAGCCCAAAGTGAACGTCACGAACCTTACCTACATCGACTGGCTCATCATGCTGGTCTACTTCACCTTCGTGCTGGGCATCGGATTCGCCCTCAAGCGCTACATGAAGACCTCCAGCGACTTCTTCCTGGCCGGCCGTTCCATCCCCGCCTGGGTCTGCGGACTGGCCTTCATCTCCACCAACCTGGGCGCGCAGGAGGTCATCGGGATGGGCGCCTCGGGCGCCAAGTATGGCATCGTCACCAGCCACTTCTACTGGATCGGCGCCATCCCCGCCATGTGCTTCGTCGGCATCTTCATGATGCCCTTCTACTACGGCTCCAAGGCGCGCTCCGTGCCGGAGTTCCTGCGCATGCGCTTCGACGAGAAGACGCGCGCGCTCAACGCCTTCTCCTTCGCCTTCATGACCATCTTCTCCTCCGGCATCTCCATGTACGCCATGGCGCTGCTGATCCAGGAGCTGGGCCTCTTCCACAACATCCTGCCCGACGCCTACATCTTCCACGTCTCCATCATCCTCTCCGCGCTGATCGTGCTCGGCTACATCTTCCTCGGCGGGCTCACCAGCGCCATCTACAACGAGGTCCTGCAGTTCTTCCTCATCGTCGCCGGCCTGCTTCCCCTGGTCTGGATCGGCCTGCGCAACGTCGGCGGATGGCAGGGAATCAAGCGCACCCTGCCCGCCAACATGACCCACTCCTGGCAGGGCATGGCCCACGCCAACACCAACTCGCTCGGCGTCGAGTGGTTCGGCCTGGTGATGGGCCTCGGCTTCGTGCTCTCCTTCGGCTACTGGTGTACCAACTTCCTGGTCATCCAGCGCGCCATGGCCGCCGACTCCGAAGACTCCGCGCGCAAAGTGCCGCTGATCGCCGCCCTGCCCAAGATGTTCCTTCCCTTCCTGGTGATCCTGCCTGGCCTGATAGCCGTCTCGATGCTCAATGTGGGCAGCAAGGCAACCGCAGGCAATCCAGCCGCCTACGCCACCCTCAATTCGCAGGGCAAACCACTGCCGCTGGATGAGGCCCATCCTCACGGCATCATTCCGGTCAAGACCGACGCCATCACCGGCAAGGACGTGGTCGACTCCAACGGCCAACCGGTTTACGACTATGACAAGACGGTGCCGGTGATGCTGCTCACCTTCTTCCCCACCGGCGTCCTCGGCCTCGGCCTCACCGCCCTGCTGGCCAGCTTCATGTCCGGCATGGCCGGCAACGTCACCGCCTTCAACACCGTCTGGACCTACGACATCTACCAGGCCTACATCAACCCGAAGGCCAGTGACGCGCACTACCTCTGGATGGGCCGCATGTCCACGGTTGGCGGCGTGGTACTCTCCATCGGCGCGGCCTACGCCGTCACCAGCTTCAACAACATCATGGACGCGCTGCAACTGGTCTTCGCCATCGTCAACGCGCCTCTGTTCGGCACGTTCCTGCTGGGCATGTTCTCCAAGCGCACCACGGGACACGGGGCCTTCACCGGCCTGCTTGCAGGCACCACCGGCGCGCTCATCCACCACGGACTCACCCTTCCCATGGGCGACGCGGTCGGCATCCACGGCGGCTGGATCCATGTGGTCCACCGCTACTCCAGCGACATGGCGCAGAACTTCTGGACCGCCATCGTCGCCTTCACCATCAATGTGGTCGTCACCGTTGTCGTCTCGCGCATGTCCGCGCCGCGCCCGGAGCCGGAGTTGGTCGGCCTGGTCTACTCGCTCACTCCCAAGCCCGTCGAAGTCGACAAGGCCTGGTACCAGCGGCCAACCGTCTGGGCCGTCGCCGTACTCGCCCTGGCCGTCGTTCTCAACATCGTCTTCGCCTAAGAACAGTTTCAGGTTGTTAGTTGCAGGTTTTCAGTTGAAAACGGCCTGCAACCAGCAACTGACAACCTGCAACCTGCAACTGACAACTGGAGTCTTTATGGGTCTCGACATCCGCATCCCCCTCGGCCTCGTCTTTCTGCTCATCGGCGGCATCATGGGCATCTTCGGCATCTGCACGCACGGCGACGCCGCGCTCTACCAGAAGTCCCTGGGCATGGACATCAATCTGGACTGGGGCGGCATCATGTTCGCCTTCGGCGCCATCATGTTCTTCTTCGGCAAGCGCCACAAATCACCCGACGCCACCCTCACCCACGCCGATCCCGACCCCGCCGCCACACACCGCCCCTAGCGCGATTGTTCACATGGAATCAGATATATCTAAGGGCAATAAATACGTTGGCTAATCCAATTATGCTCGGCCCTATTTCGCGGTATGTGACACAAGAAAATCGAGCAACGGATGCCATATTTCATGTAATACGCCCAAAACGAGAATCGCCCAAGCGCTGAATTTCATTATCGTTTTGGTTGTGTGGATATCCTGACAGACCCTACGGAGTTCGATGGCGTTTTCTCTCACATCTTTTGTGAGAGTATCTACCGCATTCGTCAATGCTCCAATCGTTTTTTGCATGTCCAGCACAGCTTGCAGCATGAAATTGTATTCCGTGCCTGGATAGATCTGCATCTGCGGAGGCGGTGTCGATGAAATGCCCGCTGGCGGAGTACTGTCTTGAGTGCTCTCCCTAGGAAGTCGGCTGGCTGACATTAGCTCCGCCTCCGAGCTTCGCTTTCACCCATTCCCAAATCGATACATTGAGCCTGCCGAAATAACCCGCTGAACTCATCACGAGAGCACTGCCGTTACTGCCGTCCGTCACGCCCAAGGATTGCGATATTTCTGTCGTGGTCATTGTGCTAGGCGCAACGATGAGCCATTGTCCCGGCCCGATATTCAGATTCATCTCCGGGAAAACTTCTTGGAGTTTTGCACCGAGTTTATCCGGCGCGCTTGAAGCAACCACAGCGAAGAGGGTGTTTGACGTAGTCATCGGGATAATACTAACGCAACTCCAGCATTACGGGGCAAGTTGTATCCTTTTTACCATGAAAAACAAGCCAAAAGCGCTGTCGCCGCATGAGAAGTTCAAGAGGGCTATGGCTTCCGTCCTCTCCACCCACCTCCGCCGCAAATAACATTTCTCTCTATCCCGCCCTCACCGCCGTCCCGGCACCACATACAGCAGCACCGCGAAGTAGTGCGCCACGCTCCCCGCCAGCACGAATAAATGCCACACCCCGTGGAAGTAGTGCAGCCGGTCGTTGGCGAAGAACACAATCCCCAGCGTATAGGCCAGCCCGCCCGCGCCCAGCCACATCATCCCCGGCAACGTGATCGCGGCCAGCAGCGGGCGCACCCCGAAGATAATGCACCAGCCCATCAGTATGTACACCGTCGCCGACGCAGCCGGAAACCGTCCCACGGCGAGGCTCTTGAAGATCACGCCTGCGACCGCCAGCGTCCAGACCACACCGAGCAGCGTCCAACCCAGCCGCCCGCGCATCGACACCAGCATGAACGGCGTATACGTCCCCGCAATCAGCAGGTAGATCGCGGCGTGGTCCAGCACCAGAAAGACATGCCGCGCCCTCGTCCGCACCAGCGAGTGGTAGAGCGTCGAGCACACATACACCAGCACCAGCGTCGCCGCGTAGATGCTGCAACTCACAATCAGCCACGCGTCCCCGCGCGACGCCCGCACGACCAGAACCACCGCTCCAGCCACCGCGAACGCCGCTCCAACGCCATGCGTGATCGCGTTGGCCAGAATATCGCCCAGCCGGTACTCCGTGTGCATGACTCCAATCCTATTCCCCGCGCTCTGTTGATAACATCGCCCCGCAGTCCCGCTCCAACCTTGCGATAATCAAAGCATGAAGCGCCGCACAATCGGGCATTATGAGTTACTGCGCAAGATCGGCGCCGGAGGGTCGGGCGTCGTCTACCTGGCCACCGATACGCTCCTGCAGCGCCCCGTCGTCCTCAAGCTGCTCAAGCGCGGTGCGCTCTCGCTGGAGCAGGTCCGCGCCACCCAACTGCGCGAGGCCCGCCTGGCCTCGGCCATCGACCACCCCAACGTCGCCGCCATCTACGACGTCGGCGAGGCCCCCTCCGAAACTGGCGGAGAGGACGAGGCCTACATCGTCATGCAGTACATCCCCGGCAAGTCGCTCGACAAGGTGATCGCCGAGGGCCCGGCCAGCCTGCAGCTCGCGCTCTCCGCCGGAATCCAGATCGCCGACGGCCTCTCCGCCGCGCACCAGCTCGGCATCTTCCATCGCGACCTGAAGCCAGCCAACGTCATGCTCACCGACGGCGGCCTCATCAAGATCCTCGACTTCGGCCTGGCCCGCCGCCTCAATCCGGACGAGACCGACTTCGACCCAACCAGCTCGGGCCCGCGCACTCTTCCGCCCGCCGGGGCCACCTACACCGCGCGCGGAGGCACCATCGCATACATGGCGCCGGAGCAGTTCGTCACCGGCCGCTCCAGCGTGCAGTCCGACGTCTTCGCCCTCGGCGTGATCCTCTACGAGCTGGTCGCCGGTCGCCATCCCTTCCTCCGCGCCGACGCGCCCGATTTCCAGACCATCCGCGCCATTCAGTTCAACGACCCACCCAAGCTGCGCGAGATCGTCCCCGATCTTCCCGTCGAACTCGAATCGCTCATCCTGCGCTGCCTGGAGAAGCAGCCCTCGGCCCGCTTCGCCTCCGCCGCCGATGTGCGCGAGGGCCTGCGCACCATCATGAAGACTTTGCAGCTTGACTCGCTCGGCATGCCCGGCGACTCCATCTCGCAACTCCCCGCGCAGGGCAAGCTGGAACTGGAGACGCCCGAAGTGGAGAAGCGCGCCACCGGCATCCTCTCCATGCTCGCCGAGCGCTTCCGCGAGTCCGGCACAACGGCCACATCCAAGCACAACTCGATTGTCGTGCTGCCCTTCGTCAACTTCGGCACATCGACTGCGGCCGCGCAGGAGAAAGAACCCTCGCCGCTCTACGGCTACGCGCTGGCAGACGCTATCGCCGCGCGTCTGGCGCGCATGACCTCGCTGGTCGTCCGTCCCTCCAGTTCGCTGATGGCGATCCCCGCGCAGCAGCTCGACCCGCTCGCCATCGGCAAGAAATTGCTTGTGCGCTTCGTCCTCGCCGGCAACTTCCTGCGCTCCGACTCGGGCTTCGACCTCAACTGGCAACTGCTCGACATTCCCACCCAGTCCGTCCGCGCGGGCGGCTCCATCAACGTCGCCTCCTTCGACCTCATCAGCGTGCAGACCGAGATCTGCAACGAAGTCTTCTCCACGCTGCAGGGCTTCGGCGATCTGGAAAATCCCGCCGCAACCACAGACGCCGCGCGCGACACCTCGCCATCGCTCACGCAGGGCCTCTCGGAGGAGTATCTGCAGGCCCGCGCCGTGCTCTCCTCCTTCATCTCGCGCACCGGATCGCTGGACGACCTCAACCGCGCCCGCGAGATGTTTGAGAGCGTCGTCAAGCAGGACGCCGACTACGCGCCCGCCTGGTCCGGCCTGGGCATCACCCACCTGCAGTACGCGCGCCACGGCCTGGGTGGACAGATGCACGTCCTCGAGGCCCGCCGCGCATTCGACCGCGCCCTGCAGCTCGACCCCGGCTCGGTCGAGGCCAATCTCTACCGCGTCTACATGCTTCTCTCGCGCGGTGAAAAAGAGTCCGCCCGCCATGGCATCGAGCACCTCCTCCAGTCCGCCGCCAACGACTGGAACGTCCACCTCGTCGCCGGCATGACCCTGCGCATCGACGGCCTCTACGAGGAGGCGCTCGACCAGTTCAACACCTCGCTGCGCCTCAACCCCGCCAATGCCGCCATCATCTACAACCACCGCGCCCGCGTCTACCAGTATCAAAATCAATTGGAACTGGCCGGCGAGGAGATCGAAAAGGGCCTCACCCTCGAGCCGCGCCAGCCCCTGCTGCGCATCTCCCTCGGCTACCAGCAGATGCGCCTCGGCGATCTGAAGAGCGCCGTCCAGACCCTTGAGCAGGTCGTCGCCGACGAGAGCAGCCTGCGCATCGTCTTCCCCACCATCGCCATGTGCTACGTCCAACTGGGCGACCGCGCCAAGGCCGCCAGCTTCATCCTGGAAGAGACCCTCGCCGCCGCCGAGGCCGACGGCGAGATGGCCTATCGCCTGGCGACATATTTTGCGGTCGATGGAGACGAGTCCGAGGCCCTCCACTGGCTCCGCCGCGCCATCTATCTCGGCAACGAAAATTATCCCTGGTTCTCCAAGAACCCCGCCTGGCGCAAATTGAGCGGCCACGACGACTTCGAGCGCATCCTCGAAGACCTCAAAAAATCCTACCGCCGCAACCGCACAAACTGGAAACGCCTCCTCGCCCAGCTACACGAATAGACATTGACACACTTTGTTTTTCGCTGTCATCCTGAGCGGAGCCTCTCGCGGTTTGATCGCGGGAGGCGCAGTCGAAGGACCCCGACGAAGCCGCAACACGGCACAACCGCCCGGACCATTCTCCCCACACGCTGCATTCTTATCTTCGCCATCTACTCCGCGTCGACGGTGCCCACCACGGGCCGCGACATCTGCGCGCTCATCGGTGTCACACGCATCGGCTCGGTCAGGCTGAAGACGATGCCCAGGTCCTTGGGCAGCTCGGCCTGCCGGTCCTGCCTCATCCAAACCGCCGTGCTCACGCCCGCGCCCAGGCTCGCGCCGATCACCGCGCCCGGCACTCCGCCCAGCGCCGCGCCCGCGGCCATTCCTCCCACGGTCGACAGCGTTGTCATGGCATCCGTCGCCTTCGCGTGGTCCTTGCGCAGGATCGTCCCTTCGCTATCGACCTTGGTATCGCCCCAGCTATTGGTGTCGATCACCCGCGCCGTCAGCATGTACCGCGATCCGTCGGGCAGCGTCACCGTGCGCGCCTCCAGATGGATCGCCGCCGCCGCGCCCACTCGTTTGCCTCCGCGCACAAACGTCACGCGCCCCTCCAGCAGCGCGCCCGCCGGAACCACCACCTGGCCGTCGCGCATCACCGGCTCGCTCACCTCGGCGCTAAAGCTCGTCCCCGGCTTTGTCGTCAGCGTGGACAGCTCCTCCATCAGCTTCACCTTCACCAGCGTCCCATCCGGCACCTCGCCCGGTCGCGAAGGCACGCGCGTCACGATGCCCGCGTCCGGTTTCTCCTTCGTCGCCGCATCGCCCGTCCCGCTCTGCAGAAGCCGCTCCGCCCGTCCTGCCGTCTCCTCGGTCACGATGTTGGCATCGGGATCGAAGGCCACCGCATCTTTGCCGCTTGCCGCAATGCCTTCGCCGTCAGCCGTTGGCATAAGCTTCGCCGGCGCTCTGCGGTTCAAAGCCGCCGCGGGAGTTACCGCGGGTGCAGCCGCGGCAATCGCCGCCGAGGGCTTCGCCGGCAGTACCGTCTCCACGGCAGGCGCGCTGCTGGCCGCATCCTCGGAGTCGTTATACGGCGTCACCGTAATCGCCGCCGCGTCGGGCCGCGCGACGCCCGTCCGCTCCTCCTCTGCCGCGCCGCTCGCCGCCGGCCCGTTCTGCGCAGTCCGATTCAGGTCGGCCCCGTTCTGCGCCATTCCGTTTGCGTCCTGCGCCGGCGCTGGCGCGGCAAACAGAATCCACGCCGCTGCCATGCATACGGTTCCCGCGGCCCCAATCTCTCTCGCCCGGCTGGCTCTCTCCACTCGATTCATGGCTTTCTCCCCCTCATCCCAACGCCACAGGCCTGCGCGACCGCGCGCCCATGCGCCGGACGCGCGCAACGCATCCAGGCGCACTGTGCCTGCACCTCTCAATGCTCAGGGTAGAGTCTCCCGCCTCCGCTGTGCGGCGAAATCGCAGGCAGGGAATCCAGCCAGCTAACAAGCGCGCACCCACCTGCAAGGCCGCCTCACGCGGCCTTTCTCTCTCGCCCACAAGCCTCGCGCGCACACGCAAAAAATGGGCAGCCCATTGGCGGGCTGTCCATCCTCCAACCTCTTCCCATCGCGGTTTGACTCGTCTCCCTACGGATTGACCCGCCCGCTCATCACTCCCACCAGCGCCAGAATCCCGCTGCACATCATGATCAGCGGGCGCTGTTCGGGCGTCGTGGAGGAGATTCTCCACGCCCCCACGCCGGCCTTGGGCGTTTCGGCGCGGGCGGGGATTGAAGAGCTAAAGCAGGCACAGACCATCAGGGAGAGAAACAGGCAACGCATCATTCGCATACGGACTCCAGGAGCCAGTGGTTCTATCGGACCTCTTCATAAGAGGATCTCTGGATGAGTCCCGTGGCTTCGATCGGGAGCAGCTTTGTCCCGCCCGCAGGCACAGCCTCATCTATGCCGGAATATAGGCCTGCCCGAACAGCAATTGCAATGGAAATCCGTCCTCTGCATGCGCGAAAACCCGCGTTATTGCTGCAACTTTTGTGCTATCGCCCCGCGCTCGTTCTCCCCTGCAACCTCACTTTGCTAGAATCGAAATGGTGAAGCACTCCGCCGACGAACTCATCACAACCATTCATTCCGCCGGCGGAGGGGACGTTGCCGTCGCCGCCCGCGCCAAACTCAACGACCGCCTGCAGCACCGCGTCGTCGCACAACCGAACGGGGTCGATTCCGCATCCCAAAGTTCGACTCATGCAGCTCAACACAGCTTTTCTTCCCATAGGAGCAATATGACAGAGATCGTATCCATCACCGCCCGCGAGATCCTCGATTCCCGCGGAAATCCCACCGTCGAAGCCGACGTCACCCTCTCCGGCGGGGCCAAGGGCCGCGCCGCCGTCCCCTCCGGCGCCAGCACCGGAGAGCACGAGGCCGTAGAACTCCGCGACGGCGACAAGGAACACTACATGGGCAAGGGCGTGCTCAACGCCGTCCAGAACGTCGAATCCATCCTCGCCCCCGAACTCGCCGGCCTCGACGCCTCCAACCAGCGCATGATCGACTCCACCATGATCGCCATCGACGGCACGGAGAACAAATCCAAGCTCGGCGCCAACGCCATCCTCGCCGTCTCCATGGCCTGCGCCCGCGCCTCGGCCATCGCCCTCAAGCTCCCCCTCTACCGCTACCTCGGCGGAGTCAACGCCTGCATCCTCCCCACTCCTATGATGAACATCCTCAACGGCGGCTCCCACGCCGATTCCAACGTCGACTTCCAGGAGTTCATGGTCATGCCCGTCGGCGCCGAATCCTTCTCCGACGCCCTGCGCTGGGGGGTCGAGGTCTTCCACACCCTCAAGGGAGTGCTCAAAAAGAAGGGATACAACACCGCCGTCGGCGACGAGGGCGGCTTCGCCCCCTCCCTCAAGTCCAACGAAGAGGCCGTCGAGCTCATCCTCGAAGCCATCACCAAGGCCGGTTACACCCCAGGCGAGCAGGTCGCCATCGCACTCGACCCAGCATCCAGCGAGTTCTACGACAAGGACCGCAAGCTCTACATCTTCAAGAAGTCCGACAAATCCGAGAAGACCGCCGAGCAGTTGGTCGACTTCTACGAGTCCTGGGTCAAGCAGTATCCCATCGTCTCCCTCGAAGACGGCCTCGCCGAGGACGACTGGGAAGGTTGGGTTGGGCTTACCGCGCGCCTTGGCCACATCCAGCTCGTCGGCGACGATATCTTCGTCACCAACACCGAGCGCCTGCAGCAGGGCATCGAGCAGAAGGTCGCCAACTCCATCCTCATCAAGCTCAACCAAATCGGCACCGTCTCGGAGACCATCGAAGCCATCGAGCTGGGCCGCCGCTACGGCTACACCTCGGTCATCAGCCACCGCTCCGGCGAGACCGAAGACCCCTTCATCGCGGACTTCGCCGTCGCCACCGGGGCCGGCCAGATCAAGACCGGCTCCGCCAGCCGCACCGACCGCATCTGCAAGTACAACCAGCTTCTCCGCATCGAGGAAGAGCTGGGCGAATCCGCCGAGTTCCTCGGCATCGAGTCCCTCAACTTCCAGTAGCACCCACCAGACGGGCGGGAGCCATAGTGCTCCCGCCCGTTCTTTGCTCGTCATTCAGTTTTTGTTCGTCATTCTGGCGTAGCCAGAATCTCTGTATTTCGCACTTGTTGTTGCCGGATGACCCCAGGACTCGATTCTGAGACCTGGGGTTTCTCGTTCCCCATACGACCGTCATTCCGGCCGAAGCAAGCCCAATCAATCCGTCATCCCGACCGAAGCAACGGACGGTCTTATCGTCCGTTGCGCAGTGGAGGGACCCCCGCATTTCGTCTTTGCTGTTGTTTGTTCTAAGCCGTTGACTGTTTCTCCCTAAAGAACTCCCAGCAAATACCCTTGTCAAGCCCCTCGACGCCCAAAAATCCCCCTAACTAACACCAACTAAATAACTTAAATCCGAAAAATAGTTGGCATAGTAGTTATGCTCCACGGCGTATAATTAAAGCAGTAGTAAACAAACAGACCCGGCCAATCAGCCGGGTCTTCGCATTTAACGCATCACCACAACCAAAACCGAATCAATACTTTACCAGCAAATTACATAGAATGAATACTTTACCGGAGACCACCCCGCCAAACCCGTAATTTCCACCCATAACTCGAATTTTTAGAATACTTTATCTGTAAAGTCTCTGCAATGAATACTTTGGCGTCCAGCACCCATCGCAACCGCTAGATTCCATTCCACTTGGACGAATTCCAACCGAAAGGGGGGATGGGGGGGATAAACATCGAACAAACAACGAACAAACGGAAATCAACCAGCATCACCGACCCGGATCAAATGGAACAACCTCTTGAAAGATCAAAGGTGCAGGTGCCCCATCCATCGCGGCCTCATCGCGATGGGGGGGAGGGGTTAATCTCGTGCCAAGGAACTATTCCGTCGCCGTCTTGCTCCCCACCGGCCGCAGCAGCGGGAACAGGATCACGTCCCGGATCGACTTCGACCCGGTCAGCACCATGGTCAGCCGGTCGATCCCGACGCCCTCGCCGGTCGTCGGCGGCAGCCCGTAGCCCAGCGCGCGAACGTAGTCCTCGTCGACTTCGGCCATGGCTTCTTCATCGCCGCGTTTGCGCTCTTCGATCTGCGCCTCGAAGCGCCGCCGCTGGTCGTCCGCATCGTTCAGCTCGGAAAACGCATTGCCGACCTCGAAGCCGCCAATGTAGAACTCAAACCGCTCCACCCACTCCGGCTCCTCCGGCTTGATCTTGGAAAGAGGTGACACAGCAAGTGGAAAGTCGTAGATGATGGTGGGTTGGATGAGGTGACGTTCGGCAACGGCTTCGAAAAGATCAGAAATAGCCTTGCCTAAAGACATGCCTTCATCAATGAAATAGATGATTCTTTCCAGAAGACCTGTCAGTACAAAAGGATGATTCAAGGGCTCTGACGGAGTGACTGATGACAAGTAAGATTCTTCCTCGCTAATCTCTGTGAATTCGAGATTTTCGATTCGAGCCTCTTGATTGAGTGACTGATGGATCTTTACTGCTCCCTCTAGAAAGAGTTTGAAGCTCGTAAGATCATAGAAAATGTTCTCCGATACTGGGGGAAGATGCGACGGCCACCACTTGATGATGGCCTCGCGCATCGTTAGTTCTTGCCAGTTCTCGGGAGCGAGATCGATTGGCTTGCCGAATTGATCTAGGCGCGGAATCGACTTGCCGTCTGCATCTACTTCACCAGAGGGCAGGATCGTTGTTCCGTTGACTTCGATTGCAACTTGCGAGACGAGTTCCTTTGTGAGCTTCATCAGGTCTTTGTAGTTGCTGTAGGCCTGATAGAACTCCAGCATGGTGAACTCTGGGTTGTGGCTTGTGTCGATGCCTTCGTTGCGGAAGTTGCGATTGATCTCGTAGACGCGGTCCATTCCGCCCACCACCAGCCGCTTCAGGTAAAGCTCCGGCGCAATCCGCAGCGAGAGATCAAGATCGAGCGCGTTGTGGTGAGTCTTGAATGGCTTTGCCGCCGCGCCGCCAGCGATGGTCTGCATCATCGGCGTCTCCACTTCGAGGTATCCGCGCGCGTCGAAGAACTTGCGCATGGCGCGCAGAACGGCGGCCCGCTTGACGAAGACCTCCCTCACCTCGGGATTGACGAAGAGATCGACGTACCGCTGGCGATAGCGCAGCTCCGTGTCTTCCAGCCCGTGGAACTTGTCCGGCAGCGCCAGCATCGCCTTGGCCAGAAAGGTCAGCGGCGGCGCGCCATTGATAGAAGCCACATGAACCGTCAGCTCGCCCGTCCGCGTGCGGAAGAGGAAGCCGCGCGCTCCGATGTGGTCGCCCAGGTCGAGCAGCTTGTACAGCGCAAACGCGTCTTCACCCACATCGTCCTTGCGAACGTAGAGCTGCATTCGCTGGCCCGCCTGCTGCAACTGCGCGAAGCCCGCCTTGCCCTGCACGCGGATCGCCATGATGCGTCCGGCGATGGCGACCTCGATCTTCTTGCCCGCTTCCAGATCGGCCGCGAACTGCTCTGCGGTCATCGCATCGTACGCCGCGCGCAGCTCGGGAATCGTGATCGTTGCGGCGTAGCTGTTGGGATAGGTCGCCGCAGCCGCCGTCAGGCCAGCCTTCTGCCCCAGCTCGCCGATCTGCCGCAGCTTCTCGCGCCGCTCGTTGTACAGCTTCTCTTCAAACTGCGATTCGTACACGGGTTTGCCCTTCGCGTTGATGACTCTGACAAACCAGTATATCGACGCGGCCCGCAACGCGTGGTGTAATGAGGAAGCGATGGCCGATGAATCCAACATCCCGCCGAAAAAGTACAGCGGTCTCAGGGACTACGTCAAGGCGGAGCAGATGGTGCAGCTCGCCATTGCCATCCCCCTCGGATGCGTTATCGGCTGGTTCTTTGGCGGCTTGCTGGACCATCACTTCCACACGGGCTGGATCGCCATCGTCGGCATTGTGGTCGGCGCCGCCGGCGGCTTTCTGCAGATCGTCACCATCGCCGCGCGCTACCTTAAAAACAACCGATGAAGAGCTTCGACACATACACGGACGCGGACTTCAAGCGCTCCATCTGGAGCGCGCTGCGCATGATTGCGATCGCGGTCGTCATCGGTGTCCCGTTGCTGTGGTGGAAGCTGGGCTGGCAGTCCGCCGTGCTGCTGGCGGTGGGCGCGCTCATCTCCGGTTCGGGCCTCTTCGAGTGGCTGCGCCTGATGGTTGCGCTGATGGCCCGGATGGACTCCGGCGGAGCAACGCCCGTCACCGTCCGCCCGCTCGCCCCCGTGCTGATCGGGTTCTTTCTGCGCCTGGGGCTCGCCCTGGCGCTGCTTTATGGTAGCCTTAAGTTGCTGGACGGATCGGTTTACGCTCTGATTGGCGGACTTGCGCTGGGAGTGGCTGCGCTTTCGATAGAAGGTCTGCGCCTCATCAAGAGCTGGACCGCCTGACAGCCCCGCCGAACTTCGATTTAGCACCTTCGATTTAGCACCTCCGATCTGCGGACTTTATGCCTACTCAGTTACTTTTCACGCGAATCCTGAATGCCCACTTTGCCGCGCCGGTGAACGCCTTGCTGGGCGCGCTGCATGTCCATCCCGCCTACCCCAGCCAGCCCATCAGCGATGCGTTTGCGATGGAGCTGCTGATCTTCGTGGGACTGCTGGCATATTTCGTGACCGTGCGCCTCACGCTCGATGTGGAACGGCCCGCGCCGCCCCAGCACTTCGCCGAGATGACCCACGAGTTCGTCACCGATCAGGCTGAAGCGATCATTGGCCACGGATACGAGCCATTCCTCAGCTTTCTTACCATGCTGGGCGTCTTCATTCTGATCAGCAATCTCATGGGGCTGGTCCCCGGCCTCATGTCGCCCACTGCGGACAAGGTTGTTCCCCTGGGCTGCGCGCTGCTTACCTTCGTCTTCTACCACGTCCAGGGAATCCGCAGGCACGGTTTCGGATACATCAAGCAGTTCCTCGGCCCCGTCTGGTGGATGGCGTGGCTGATGCTGCCGCTGGAGATCGTCTCCCACTGTGCCCGCCTGTTGTCGCTCACCGTCCGTCTCTACGCCAACATGTTCGCAGGCGACCTGGTGACGCTGGCCTTCTTCTCGCTGGTTCCGATTGGAATTCCGCTCATCTTTCTCGGTCTGCACGTTATGGTGTCTGTGGTGCAGGCCTTCTTGTTCATGGCGCTGGCGATGAGCTATCTCTCGCTCGCCGTGGCCGATGAGCATTAGCGTTTCGCTCGACTCCGGACTGAACTCCGGAGCTTGCAGGTTCAGGTTTCTCCGCGGAGTTTCTCTCCCGCTTCGCGGAGCGCAACATCGCCGTCCAGCGTGAGGGTGCCAGCATGGTGAGCATCAACCACCCACTGGCGGCGAACTTTGGGAGAATGGAGCTATACACAATGCGTAAAATGCAATTTCTCTTCATGTCGCTCGCCACGCTGCTGCTGGCATCGCCGGCGTTTGCCCAGGCAGCAGGCCCCGCTTCCCCCTCGGCCCAGTGGGTCCCACTTGCCGCCGGACTGGGCATGGCGCTCGCCAGCGGCCTGTGCGGCATCGGCCAGGGCAAGGCAACCGCTTCGGCCACCGAAGCGCTGGCCCGCAACCCCGGCGCGCGTCCTGGAATCTTTCTCTTCCTCATCCTCGGCCTCGCCTTCATCGAGTCGCTCGCTCTGTACACCTTCGTCATCATCTTCATCAAGGTCAAGTAAGCGCCGGGTTCAACGCACTCTGCATTGCAACCGGAGGGCCTCCCTTGCGGAGGCTCTTTTGTTGCAACGCGGTTCTAGCCTCGTTGCGATATTGCGCCGCGCGCGAATTTGTCCGCGACGCTCCCGAGGTTGTCGCCCGCTCTCCCAGTTGATAGACTTCGGACGCTGCTCTGTCCTGCAAGCAACGGGACTTGCGCGGCGTGGAGGTTTCCATGAATGCACGATTTCTGACCAGTCGGCGCAGTGTTCTGGCGGGCATGACGGCGGTGGCGGGCAGTCTCACGCTGGGCCGCGGCGCGCTGGCGTCGCTGGTCGGCAAGCAGGACGACTTTGTTGCGGCCAAGCCGGACAAACTCGTGCCATTTCCCATGACGCAGGTCCGTCTGCTCGATGGAATCTTCAAGGCGCAGGCGGAGATCAACCAGAGGTATCTCGACTCGCTGGCTACGGACCGGCTGCTGCACAGCTTCCGCGTGACCTCGGGATTGGCCTCCACCGCGACGCCCTACGGCGGTTGGGAGAAGCCGGACTGCGCGCTGCGCGGCCACTTCAATGGCGGACACTTCCTCTCTGCCGTTGCGCTGGCCTACGCGAGCGCGGGCAACGACACGCTGCGCGCGCGCGGCGACACGATGGTGGCCGAACTGGCGCGCTGCCAGAAGGCGAATGGCAATGGCTATCTGAGCGCGTATCCCCAGGACCAGTTCGCGGCCCTGGCCAAAGGCAGCAGGCAGTGGTCGGGCGGAGGGGTGTGGGCGCCGTTCTACACGCTGCACAAGATCATGGCCGGACTCGTCGACATGTACGTTCACACCGGCAACCAGCAGGCGCTCGAGACCGCGGAAGGCATCGCCGAGTGGGTCCGCAAATACTTCGTAGGCATCGGCGACGAGCAGCGCCAGCTCATGCTTCGCACCGAGTACGGCGGCATGAACGAGGTGCTGGCGAACCTCTACGGGTTGACCGGCAAGCAGCAGTACCTCGATACGGCGCACCTCTTCGAGCAGCCGAGTTTTCTGGATCCGCTGGCTGGGCATCGCGACGAGCTGAAGGGGCTGCACGCCAATACCCATGTGCCCAAGGTCATCGGCGCGGCGCGGATGTACGAGCTTACCGGCGACGCTCGTTATCGCGGGATCGCGCAGTACTTCCTGGATGAGGTGCTGACCGAGCGTAGCTACGCGATCGGCAACACCAGCGTGGGCGAGTTCTGGCGCAGCGACCCCGGCAACCTGAAGGGAAGCCTGGAGTATCACAACGCCGAGTGCTGCGTGGCCTACAACCTGATGAAGCTGGAGCGCCACCTGTTTGCATGGACCGGCGACGCGC
The DNA here is from genome assembly GCA_003132145.1 of Granulicella sp. GTDB lineage: Bacteria > Acidobacteriota > Terriglobia > Terriglobales > Acidobacteriaceae > Edaphobacter. Next base: position 19,943 of record PKWU01000013.1, on the reverse strand, counting down.
GCTGGATGGACGCCTACGAGCGCAGCCTGTGGAACTGCCGCATGGGAACGCAGAACGCGCAGGGGCTGAAGCAGTACTTCTTTCCCCTCGGGGCGGGCTACTGGCGATATTTGAACTCTCCGGAGCAATCGTTCTGGTGCTGCACGGGAACGGGCGCGGAGGAGTTCGCCAAGTTCAGCGACACGATTTATTTCCATGATGCCGCAGGCGCTTTCCATGATGCCTCGACCTCCTCTCACAATTCCGCAAGCACTTTTCATGATGCCTCGACCTCCTCTCACGATTCCGGCAGCGTTTGGGTCAACCAGTTCATCGCCTCCGAACTGGACTGGAAGGAGCAGAAGTTCGGACTGCGGCAGGAGACTCAGTTTCCCGCCGAGCAGGGAACCACGCTTCACATCAAAGTCGCCGCGCCCCAGCGGCGGACCATCCACATTCGCATCCCCGGCTGGGTCGCCGAGGGCGGAGCGGTTCGCATCAACGGCCGCGAGCTGGAGGCGTTCGCGCAGCCCGGCAGCTATCTGTCGCTCGCGCGCGAGTGGCGCGACGGCGACAGGATCGAACTCTCGCTGCCCATGCAGATGCGCAGCGAGCCGCTGCTCGGCGACTCCACGCTGCGCGCCGCGCTCTATGGGCCGCTGGTGCTGGCCGCGGAGCTGGGCGCGGGACCCAAGGACGGGCCGCTGAAGATCGGCGGAGCCGACACGGCGCCGAAGCCCGCGGACCTTGGCCCGCCCGCCGCAGCTCCAGTCGCGCCCGCAGACGACTGGATCGAGGTCGTCTCGGCCAAGGACCTGGCCTTCAAGCCGGCCGCCAAGGATGCGCCTGCGGTGAAGCCGCTCTATCGCGTCACGGACGAGAAGTACGCCGTCTACTGGAACACGGAGAAGAAATCTTGACCGCAGGGAACGAGGGGCATGCCTCGCGAAGTCCCATCAAGATGATCAGCAGCCGCGAGGTCTACCGCAACCGGTGGACGCGCGTGCGCGAGGACGTGATCGAGCGCGCCAACGGCCAGCGCGGCATCTATGGCGTCGTCGACAAGGACCCGGCGTGCATCATTATTCCGCTGGAGACGACTCCCGAGGGCGACTTTATCACCCTGGTGGAGCAGTTTCGCTTCACGGTTGGCGGGCGGTTCATGGAGCTTCCGCAGGGCGGCTGGGAGCTGGCCGACGCCGTGCCGGAAGAGATGGCGCGCGGCGAACTGCGCGAGGAGACCGGCCTGAGGGCCGAGCGCATGACGCTGCTGGCAACCTTGCAGATCGGCTACGGTGTGCTGAACCAGAAGCAGCACATCTTCCTGGCCGAGGGACTGACCCAGGGCGAGCGCGAACTCGACGCCGAGGAGAGCGACCTGGTGGTGCATCGGGTCAGCGTGGCGCAGTTCGAGGCAATGCTTCTCGATGGCACGATCGTCGACAACTGCTCGGCGGCGGCGTGGTGCGTCTACCGGCTGTGGCGGGAGCGGCAGCCTGGATTTCAATCGCGCTAGCTGACCAGGTGGCCCATCTTTTCCTGCTTGGTTTGCAGGTAGCGCTCGAAGGTGGGTTCGGGGGGGACCTCGGCGGAGATGCGCTCGGCGACCGTGATGCCGGCGGCTTCCAGCGCGGCGACTTTTTCCGGGTTGTTGGTGATCAGGCGCACGGATTCGACGCCCAGCAGCTTGAGGATGGCGGCCGGAAGCTCATACTCGCGGCAGTCGGCCTTGAAGCCCAGCGTGAGGTTGGCTTCGACGGTGTCCAGGCCCTGGTCCTGCAGCTCGTAGGCCTGCAGCTTGGCCATCAGTCCGATGCCGCGGCCCTCCTTGTTCTCGTAGACGAGGATTCCGCGTCTCGCGTCGGCGATGGCGGCTAGGGCGAGTTCGAGCTGCTGGCGGCAATCGCAGCGCAGCGAGTGGAAGACGTCTCCGGTCAGGCACTGCGAGTGGACGCGGACGATGGGTGGCTCGGGGGTGGTGACGTCGCCCATGATGAGGGCGACGGCCGTCTCGACGCGGCGGGCGGGCGCTGGGGCGTTGGCGGGGTCGGGAGCGGCGAGCAGGCCCTCGAAGCCGAGGATGCGGAAGTGTCCCCAGCGAGTGGGGAAGTCGGCATCGGCGAGCTTGCGCACGGATTCAAAGGGCATGGTTCGATTATACGGGGCGCGCTGCGGCGGAGTTAGAGTAGGAGGATGGTGCAGGAGATGGGACATGCGGCAGTGGGGCAGGTGAAGGACAGCCTGATCTGGATCACGCTGCTGGTGGAACTGGGCGTGGCGGCGGCGGTGTCGGCGTCGCTGGCGCGGTCCAACACGTTCAAGGACCTGCTGCTGATGCCGCGGCGGAGCTGGCGGCAGACGCTGTCGCTGGTGGCGATGATATGCATCCCGCTGACGCTGGGAGTGTGGATCCGGGTGCGGGTGCCGAACTTCCTGGCGGCGGACCTGTCGTACGAGGCGACGGTGCTGATGGGGCTGCTGCTGGGGCCGGCGGCGGCGATGGTGGGCGGCGCGGCGCTGGCGTTGCCGGCGGTGTGGCACGGCGAGCACTGGACGCTGGCAGTGAACCTGGCGGTGGCGGCGATCTTTGGCGCGTTTGGGCACTTTACGGAGCGCGAGGAGGTGTGGTCGTTCTCTCCCATGATCGACCTGAGCCTGTACCGCTGGGTGACGCGCAACCTGAGGAAGCCGCGGTTCGACCGGCAGATCATGCTTCTGGGGCTGATTGCAACGATGCAGTTTGCCACCAGCATGTTGTCGCGGGTTTATCCTTCGCGGTTCTTCGAGCTGCACTCTCCCAACTGGTGGGTGGAGCTGGCCATCTGCGCGTGCGCTCCGGTGGTGGTGGGGATTCCGCTGAAGATATGGAACGCGGTGCGGACCGAACGCAAGCTGGAGGTGCAGAGCCGGTTGCTGATGGAGGCAAGGCTGGACGCGCTGCAACGCCAGATCAATCCGCATTTTTTGTTCAACACGCTGAACTCGATCACGTCTCTGGTGCGGTCGAAGCCGGAGCTGGCGCGGGAGATGATCGTGAAGCTGGCCAACATCCTGCGCGCGCTGCTGAAGGACCGCGAGGCGTTTGTGCCGTTCAGCGAGGAGCTGGCGTTCACCGACGATTACCTGGACATCGAGGTGGTGCGCTTCGGCGAGAAGCTGCAAGTGGTGAAGGAGATCGCCGAGGAGACGCTGGATGTGCTGGTGCCCAGCATGATGCTGCAGCCGCTGATCGAGAACTCGATCAAGCACGGGCTGGAGCCCCGGATCGGCGGAGGGACGGTGACGCTGAGGAGCCGGATGCTGACCGACGGGCGGCTGATGATCGAGGTGGAGGACGACGGGATCGGGATGGATATGGAGCGCGAGGCAGGGGTGGGGAGCAGAGGCAGCGGGATCGGGATGCGCAACGTGAGGGAGCGCATGGACGTGATGTACGGCCCGGCGGCCGAGGTGGAGATGGTGAGCCGGCCGGGGCGCGGAACCAAGGTGACGCTGGTGCTGCCGGTGCTGCAGCCAGGCGAGGCCCCGTGGGGACCGCTGGGTGAGGCGCTGCATGAGCGCTGGGTGGACGTGTCGCGGGCGATGACGCGTGGGTGAGGAACTTGTACGGCGCGGATTTTGTGCGGGGTGTGGGTTGGTGGCGAGGGCCGAGGGCTGATACACTCGTAGAGTTGAAACGACGGCGCGGCGCGCGGCTCATGGGTCCCGATGGGGGACGTGAGCGGCGGGCGTTGCGCACGCCGGGTGGGGGCTGTAGCTCAGCTGGGAGAGCGCCTCGTTCGCAACGAGGAGGTCAGCGGTTCGATCCCGCTCAGCTCCACCAAAACGACCTTCGGGAGATTCCTGCAACGGTCTATAGTTCGCCGAGTATTTTTGGGGAGCAGCGCCTCCTGCTCTGGCAAGCGCGGCGGAAGCTCTGAGAAGGCACGGAATGGCGATTGCTGGATCACGGTCTACTCTGGACTATCTGCGATACACGATGGCCGCCGTGCTTGGAGCGGCGGCGCTGTGTCTGGTTGCCAGCACCACCCGCTGGCCGCTGGTGTGGGACGCGCAGGTGCAGCACTACATTCAATTTCTGATGAGCAGGGGGTTTGCACCCTACCGCCAGATCGGCGACATGAACATGCCTGGGGTCTACCTGATCGAAGGCGGGGCGATGCACCTGTTTGGCGGCGGCGACCTTGCGTGGCGCATCTATGACTTCAGCCTGCTGGGCGCGATCTGCGTAGCGATGATTGCGGTTGCGCTGCCCTACGACTGGCTGGCCGGGCTGTTTGCGGGGGTGATGTTTGCCCTGGTGCATACCTCCGAGGGTCCGACCACCTCCGCGCAGCGCGACGAAGCGATGACCATGCTGGTTTTGATCGGGTATGCATTTCTGTTTGCGGCGGTGCGGCGAAAAAAGCCCTGGATGATGGTTTTGTTCGGGCTGTGTCTGGGCATGGCCAGCTCGATTAAGCCGACCGTGGCGCCCATGGGATTTGTACTTCTGCTGATGGCGTGGTGGACCCTGCGAAAGCGCGGCGAGGCAGCGGCTTGCTGGGTGTGGAGCGGGTTGGCCGGGGCCGGAATCGCGGGGGCGATCGTCTTCGGATTTCTGTTTCACTACCATGCGGCAGGAGCGTTTTTCGCGATCAGCCGGTCGATCACGCCATATTATGCCAGCCTGCATCAACTGAGCCTGGCGAAGATGTGGCGGCTGAGCTTGCCCCGAGTGGCCCTGCTGATGCTGCCCTTCGCGCTGGCGGTTGCGCTGGCGGAGCGGCAGTGGAGGAATTGGGAGCGATGGGCGCTGCTGCTGGGTGTGGTGTTCGGCGCAATCTCGTACTTCGCACAGGGCAAGGGATACGCCTATCACCGGTATGCGCTGGTGGCGTTCCTACTGCTGTGGATGGCGCTGGAGCTGACGCTTGCGATGCGCAGAGAAGGATGGAGGAAAGGCGTGGGGATTGCGGGCATGGCGCTGGGAGCGCTGGTGATGGCGCCGACCTACGCGCACCGGGTGTTGCTGATCCATCCGGTGAACCAGTACACGGAATCGCTGGAAGGCGACCTGACGCGGCTGGGCGGGGAGCGGATGCAGCGGCAGGTGCAGTGCTTCGACGTGGTCTACGGATGCTTCAATGCTCTCTACCACCTGAAGCTGGTCCAGAACACGACTTCGATGGGCGACCTGCTCTATTTCTCCCCGGTTCCCAGTCCGGTTGTGGACGACGCCCGCGCCCAGTTATGGAAGCAGCTTTCCAGCAACCCGCCGGCGGTGGTGGTGCTGAGCAATGAGTGGTTCAACGAGCCGAATAACTTCGACAAGATCAAGCAGTGGCCGCAGTTTGCCGCGTGGCTGAACGCGAACTACACCATGGCCGTCTCCCGCGAGTTTGAGATGGAACAACACCACGCCTATCGGATCTATCTGCGCAACGGAGCAACCCTGACTGGGCGCTGATTCCGGCCCAGTCACTGGCCGCGACTGGAGAGTAGCCGGCCAAAGCGCGGAGCGAGCGCAGGCGTGCAGGTACGGGTTTGGCGGTGAGTCTTGCGGGACGTGGACTTGGCGCGCGAGTGTCGAAGCGGAAGCATCGAGAGCGCCGCACCGCGCACTGCGATGGAACGCGCTATGCTGCCATGCGCTGTGCTGCCATGCGGATGCCGCGCCGCGGATGCGCCGCGCGCGCGTTGCGCGCTGCGATACAATCGACAAGAAGCGGAATTTCTGTTTTGGGTTGGCGGAAGACGCTGCAACCATTTGCGCGCCTCATGCGTCAACTTTGAGAGCGCCAAAAGTTGCGTAGAGGTGGAGTGCGCCCTGCGCGCCTTGTCTGGAGAACCAATTGGAATCTGATCCAAATCAACAGCCTCATATCGGTCTCGAACACCAACTGCCTGAAAGCACGCCCACGCGAACTCCCCGGCAAAAGAAGATCCGCGCCGCGGTGTGGATCCTGCTGCTGCTGATCTTCGCGGCGGGGTTCTTACTGGTGCTGCGCCATCACGAGGACGCCGCGACGGCGACGGCGGCGCGGAAGGGCGCGGCGGGTGGCGCGGTGGCGATCACCACGGTGACGGCGCAGAAGGGGAGCATCGGCGTGTATGTGGACGCCATCGGGACGGTGACGCCGGTATATACCTCGTCGATCAGCAGCCAGGTGGACGGGATTGTGACGGCGGTGCACTACACCGAGGGACAGATGGTGCAGAAGGGCGCGCCGCTGATCGAGATCGACGCGCGGCCGTACGCGGCGACGCTGGCCCAGGCGCAGGGGATTCTGGAACGCGACAAGGGGATATTGGCGCAGGCGCAGATGGACCTGGCACGCTACCAGGCGGCATGGGCGCGCAACGCGATCCCCAAGCAGACGCTGGACGACCAGGAGAAGCTGGTGGCCCAGGACCAGGGCACGGTGCATAACGACGAGGGCACGGTGCAGTACGACCAGATCCAGGTGCAGTACTGCCACATCGTGTCGCCGATCGCGGGACGCGTGGGGCTGCGTCTGGTGGATCCAGGCAACGTGGTACAGGCCAACGCGGGCACGGTGCTGGCGGTTGTGATGCAGATTGAGCCGATCACGGCGGTGTTCAGCGTGGCGGAGGACGATCTGGGGAAGATTGTGCCGCAGTTGCGCAAGCGGGCGAAGCTGGAGGTAGATGCGTACGACCGCGGCGGGACGAAGCAGATCGCAACCGGCTCGCTGTTGACGCTGGACAACCAGATCGATACCACGACGGGAACGGTGAAGGCGCGGGCGCAGTTTGCCAACAAGGACTCGGCCCTGTTCCCCAACCAGTTTGTGAACACGCGGCTGTTGGTGAATACGTTGCAGAACGCGACCCTGATTCCGATGGCGGCGGTGCAGCACAACGGGCAGGCTGCGTTTGTGTATGTGATCGCGCAGAACAAGGCGCACCTGACGGCGATTACGGTGGGCGTGAGCAATGCAACCACGGCGCAGGTGACGGGCATCCAGCCGGGGGTCGTTCTGGCGACCAGCAGCTTCGACAAGTTGCAGGATGGCACGGCGGTCTCAATTTCCGCGAAGCCGATTGCGGCCAACACCAGTGGGAGTAGCGCCCCTTGAGTCCTTCACGCCCCTTTATTCTTCGCCCGGTGGCGACTTCGCTGCTGATGGCGGCCATCATGCTGGTGGGCATCGTTGCTTACACGCAACTGCCGGTCTCCGCGCTGCCGGAGGTGGACTACCCGACGATTCAGATCCTGACGTTCTATCCGGGAGCAAGCCCGGATGTGATGGCGACGACGGTGACGGCGCCTCTGGAGCGGCAGTGCGGCCAGTTGCAGGGGCTGAGCCAGATGACGTCGACCAGCTCGGCGGGCAATTCGGTGCTGGTGCTGCAGTTCAACCTGAGCCTGAACATCGACATTGCGGAAGAAGAGGTGCAGTCGGCGATCAATGCGGCGCAGAGCTTCTTGCCGGCGAACCTGCCGTCGCCTCCGATCTACAGCAAGACCAACCCGGCGGACGCACCGGTCTTGACGCTGGCGATCACTTCGGACTCGATCCCGCTGTCGCAGGTTGAAGATCTGGTGGATACGCGGCTGGCGCCGAAGATCTCGCAGTTGAGCGGCGTGGGACTGGTGAGCATCAGCGGCGGCCAGAAGCCGGCGGTGAGGATCCAGGCCAACCCGGCGGCGCTGTCGTCTTACGGCATCGACCTGGAGAACCTGCGCACTGCGGTGAGCAATGCAAGCGTGAATGCGGCCAAGGGGAACTTCGACGGGCCGCACCAGGACTATCAGATCGACTCCAACGACCAGTTGGTGACCAGCCAAGACTACCGGAAGGTTGTGGTTGCGTTCCGCGATGGCGCGCCGGTGATGCTGACCGACGTGGCCAACATTGTGGATGGAGTGGAGAACACCACGCAGGCGGCTTGGATGAACAAGCAGCCGGCGATTATTTTGAATGTGCAGCGGCAGCCGGGCGGCAACACCATCACGGTGGTGAAAAGCATCAAGCGGCTGCTGCCGCAACTGGAGGCGAACCTTCCCCAGGGCGTGACGGTGACTCCGCTGACCGACCTGACGACGGCGATCCAGGCGTCGGTGGAGGACGTGGAGTTCGAGCTGCTGCTGACGGTGGCCCTGGTCGTCATGGTGATCTTCCTGTTCCTGAGGAGCCTGTACGCGACGATCATTCCCAGCGTTGCGGTGCCGCTGTCTCTGGTGGGGACGTTCGGCGTGATGTACATGCTGGGATACAGCCTGGACAACCTGTCGCTGATGGCGCTGACGATTTCGACGGGGTTTGTGGTGGACGACGCCATCGTGATGGTGGAGAACATCTCGCGCTACATCGAGGCGGGCGATCCGCCGATGGAGGCGGCGCTGAAGGGCGCGGAACAGATTGGGTTCACGATTATGTCGCTGACCGTGTCGCTGATCGCGGTGCTGATCCCTCTGCTGTTCATGGGCGACGTGGTGGGGCGGCTGTTCCGCGAGTTCGCGGTGACGCTGGCGGTGACGATCATCCTGTCGGCGGTGGTGTCTTTGACGCTGACTCCGATGATGGCGGCGCGCATTCTGAAGCGCCATGGGGGCGAACAGCAGGGGCGCGTGTACCAGATTACGGAGCGCGGCTTCAATGCGATGATCGGGTTCTACGCAAGGACGCTGAAGTTTGTGCTGCGCTACCAGACGGTGACGCTGCTGGTGGCGCTGGGCACGCTTCTGTTGACGGTGGTGCTGTACACGGTCATTCCCAAGGGGTTCTTCCCGGTGCAGGACACGGGGGTGATCCAGGGGATCTCGCAGGCGCCGCAGACCATCGGGTCAAAGTCGATGGCGGCAAAGCAGCAGGAGCTGGCGAATGTGATCCTGGCCGACCCGGCGGTGGAGAGCCTGTCGTCGTTCATCGGCGCGGACGGGACGAACACAACCACCAACAGCGGGCGAATGTCTATTAATTTGAAGCCGCTGAACCAGCGCGACCTGAGCGCGGCGGATGTGATCCGAAGGCTGGAGCCGGAGCTGGACAAGAAGGTGCAGGGGATCCAACTGTTCATGCAGCCGGTGCAGAACATCACGGTGGACGACCGCGTGAGCCGGACGCAGTACCAGTACACGCTGGAGGACCCGGACCAGAACGAGCTGAACCTTTGGACCAACCGGTTTGTCAAGAAACTGAACGGCCTGCCGGAGCTGGAGGACGTGGCGACCGACCAGCAGATGGGCGGGCTTGCGGTGTCGCTGGAGATCGACCGGGTGACGGCGTCGCGGCTGGGGATTGCGCCGACGACGATCGACAATATGCTGTACGACGCGTTTGGGCAGCGGCAGATCAACACCATGTACACGCAGTTGAACCAGTACCACGTGATCCTGGAGGCGGAGCCGCAGTTCCAACTGGACCCGGACAAGCTGAACCACATGTATATCCAGGCCAACGCGGCGTCGGGTACAAGCGGTGCGGGAGCATCGACCACATCGGGGAATGGATCGACGTCGGCGGGGTCGAATGCGCTGACGGCGACCACGAAGTATACGCCCTCGGCGGGGACGCTGACGCCGCCCGCGCAGGTGCTGACGGCGGGGACGACGACTTCGTCGAGTACCAGCTCGGTGCCGAGCAATGCGATCCCGCTGAGCGCGTTCTCGCACTTCGAGACGGAGACCGAGCCGCTGTCGATTACGCACCAGGGACAGTTCCCGTCGATTACGGTGAGCTTCAACCTAGCCCCGAACGCATCGCTGGGCGACGCGATCACGAAGATCACCAAGTTGCAGGCGGGGATGAATATGCCGGCCAGCCTGCAGGCGGACTTTCAGGGAACGGCGGCGTCGTTCCGCAATTCGCTGTCGAATGAGCCGCTGCTGATCCTGGCCGCGCTGGTGACGGTGTACATCGTGCTGGGCGTGCTGTACGAGAGCTTCATCCATCCCCTCACGATCCTGTCGACGCTGTTCTCGGCGGGGGTGGGCGCGTTTCTGGCGCTGATCATCTTCCGCCAGGACCTGAGCGTGGTGGCGATTATTGGATTGGTGCTGCTGATCGGGATCGTGGAGAAGAACGGCATTATGATGGTGGACTTCGCGCTGGAGTTGCAGCGGAAGCACGGAAAAAATTCGACGGAGGCGATCTATGAGGCGTGCCAGCTCCGCTTCCGGCCGATCATGATGACCACAATGGCGGCGCTGCTGGCCGGGGTCCCGCTGGCCTTCGGAAGCGGCATGGGATCTGAGCTGCGGCGGCCGCTGGGCATCACCATGGTGGGCGGACTGCTGGTGAGCCAGGTGCTGACGCTCTACACCACGCCGGTGATCTATATCTTCTTCGACAATTTGGGGCAGCGCTTCTCTCGCAAGAAAGGTAACAGCGGACAGGGAACAGGGAATAGCGGACAAACCCTGAGCGGCGATGGGGCGCAACCGGCGGAGCAGCCGTGAACATCTCCGCGCCGTTCATCCATCGGCCGGTAGCCACGACGCTGCTTACGGTGGCGGTGGCGATTGCGGGCGCGATTGCGTTCCAGGTGCTTCCTGTGTCGCCGCTGCCGCAGGTGGATTTTCCCACCATCAACGTGGGTGCGGGGCTGCCGGGAGCGAGTGCGGAGATCATGGCGTCGAGCGTGGCGACGCCTCTGGAGCGGCAGTTCGGGCACATCTCCGGGGTGACGGAGATGACGTCGTCGAGCGGGCTGGGCTCGACCAACATCACCATTCAATTCGACCTGAGCCGCAACATCGACGGGGCGGCGCGCGACGTGCAGGCGGCGATCAACGCGGCGCGGACGTATCTTCCGGCGAACCTGCCGGGCAACCCGACCTATCGCAAGGTGAACCCGGCGGACTCGCCGATCATGATCCTCGGGCTGACCAGCGACGTGTACGGGCCGGACAAGCTGTACGACGAAGCGTCGACGGTGATGGAGCAGAAGCTGTCGCAGATTTCGGGCGTGGGGCAGGTGAGCGCGGGGGGCGGGGCGCTGCCGTCGGTGCGGGTGGAGGTGGACCCGAACAAGCTGGCAAGCTACGGCATGACGATGGCGACATTGCAGTCGATGCTGCGATTGCAGAACTCGAACCTGGCGCGGGGCCAGATCACGAATGGCGACGTGAGCGCGGACATCGTGGTGAACGGACAGATCTCGCACGCTGCGGACTACCAGCCGCTGATCGTGGGCTATCACAACGGACAGGCGGTGCGGCTGTCGGATGTGGCCGACGTGATCGACTCGGTGCAGAACACGCGGGCGGCGGGCTATTTAAACGGCAAACGGAGCGTGGTGCTGATCGTCTTCCGCCAGCCGGGCGCGAACATCATCGACACGGTGGACCGCGTCTACGCGCAGTTGCCATCGCTGGAGGCGTCGATTCCGTCGGGCATCAAGGCGACGGTGGTGATGGACCGGACGACGACGATCCGCGCGTCGGTCAACAACGTGGAACGCACGCTGCTGATCTCCATTGGGCTGGTCATTCTTGTTGTGTTCGTCTTTTTGCGCAGCCCGCGGGCGACGCTGATTCCGGCTGTCGCGGTGCCGACCTCGCTGATCGGCACCTTCGCGGTGATGTACCTGTTCGGCTATTCGATCGACAACCTGTCGTTGATGGCGCTGACGATCTCGACGGGGTTTGTGGTGGACGATGCGATTGTGGTGATGGAGAACATCACGCGCCACATCGAGGACGGGATGGAACCGTTCGCGGCGACGCTGCGCGGGGCGCGCGAGATTGGGTTCACCGTGATGACGATCAGCATGTCGCTGATCGCGGTGTTCATTCCGCTGCTGCTGATGGGCGGGATCGTGGGGCGGCTGTTCCGCGAGTTCGCGGTGACGCTGTCGACGGCGATTGTGGTGTCGATGGCGATCAGCCTGACGACCACGCCGATGATGTGCGCCTACCTGCTGAAGAGCGAGAAGGAGATGAAGCACGGCCGCATGTACAAGGCGTCGGAGAGCGTCTTTCAGTGGGTGCTGGGCCTCTACCGGAGGAGCCTGCGCTGGGCGCTGGAGAACCCCGCGCTGGTGCTGACGACGCTGGCGCTGATCATCGCGCTGAACGTGGTGATTGGGTTTAAATTACCCAGAGGTTTCTTCCCGCAGCAGGACACGGGCTCGCTTCAGGGCTCGATGCGTGGGCCTCAGGACGCCTCGTTCCCTGCGATGAACGCGGCGCTGCAACAGGTGGAGAGCGTGATCCAGAAAGATCCGGCGGTGCAGAACGTGATCGGGTTCACGGGCGGCGGCGGCGCGACCAACTCGGGCAGCATCTTTGTGATCCTGAAGCCGGTGGAGCAGCGGAATACCGATGCGGCCGGCGTGATCAACCGGCTGCGGCGACCGTTGAACCAGATCACGGGCGCATCGACGTTTCTGCAGGCGTCGCAGGACATCCGGATTGGCGGGCGCGGCTCGAACGCGATGTACCAGTACACCATCCAGGCGGACAACATAGACGATTTGCAGGTGTGGGGGCCACGGCTGCTGACTGAGATCACGCATTTGCCCGGATTCCAGGACGTGAGCAGCGACCAGCAGAACGGGGGCCTCGACCAGCGCATTACATACGACCGCGTGACGGCGGCGCGGCTGGGGCAGACGGCGAGTTCGCTGGACTCGGCGCTGTACTCGGAGTTCGGACAGGCGGAGGTGTCGCTGATCTATACGCAACTGAACCAGTACTACGTAGTGCTGGAGGTTGCGCCCCAGTACTGGGCGACGCCGGATGGGCTGAAGAGCGTGTACCTGCATCCTTCGGCGGGGAACTCGACGGTGAGCGGGAACACGCCGCTGTTCAGCATGGCCAAGGTGCAGGCCAATACGACCCCGCTGTCGCTGAACCACACGGGGCTGTCCCCGTCGGTGACGGTATCGTTCAACCTGGCGCCGAATGTATCGCTGAGCGACGCGACGCTGGCCATCGACCAGATGCAGCAGCGGCTGGGGCTTCCCTCGACGGTGCGCTGCTTCTTCGCGGGCACGGTGCAGGCGTACCAACAGGCGCAGTCCGGCGAGCTGATCCTGATCTTCACCGCGCTGGCCGCGGTCTACATTGTGCTTGGAATTTTGTACGAGAGCCTGGTGCATCCGCTGACCATCATATCGACGCTGCCGTCGGCGAGCGCGGGCGCGATGCTGGCGCTGATGATCTTCAAGCAGGACCTGAATGTGATCTCGATCATCGGCATCATATTGCTGATCGGGATTGTGAAGAAGAACGCGATCATGATGNNATCATGATGATCGACTTCGCGCTGCAGGCGGAACGCGAGGAGGGCATGAACTCCGAGGAGGCGATCTTCCAGGCGTGCATGCTGCGGTTCCGTCCGATCATGATGACGACCATGGCTGCGCTGTTCGGCGCGCTTCCGCTGGCCTTTGGGACAGGAATGGGATCGGAGCTGCGGCGGCCGCTGGGAATCACGATTGTGGGCGGGCTGGTGGTGAGCCAGATGCTGACGCTGTATACCACTCCGGTGGTGTACCTGACATTTGACCGGATGCGGCTGTGGGTTGCTGGACGACGGGGCGACAACTTCGCATCCGAGGGCGGTGCGGTTGCGCCCGCTTCGGAATAAACTTGATGAACCGTGGATGTAAAACTATGAGCAGAATCGATCTTCGCGCAGCAATCTTCTCCGCACTGGCGGCCGTGCTTCTGACGGGTTGCATGGTCGGGCCGAAGTACCAGAAACCGCCGGCGATGGCGCAGGCCCCTCCAGCGACGTACAAGGAGTCGCCGGGCGCGGCACAGCCGGGCAACGGGACGGCGGCCAGCGGGACTGCGGCCAGCGCGACGCAAACCAGCGCGACGGCAACCAGCACGGCTGCGAGCGGAACAACGGGGGCGCAGGCTGCCGGCGCGGGTGAGTGGAAGGTGGCCCAGCCCGAGGACGCGATGCTGAAGGGCAAGTGGTGGGAGATCTATGGCGACAATGAGCTGAATGCGCTGGAAGAGAAGCTGGCGATCGACAACCAGACGATCAAGCAGTACTTTGCAAACTTCATGGAGGCACGTGCTCTGGTGGGCGAGGCGCGCGCGCAGCTCTATCCGACGCTGAGCACGGGGCCATCGTACGCGCGGTCGCAGGCCTCGGCGAACGTGGGCACGACCGCAAACAGGACGCAGAGCGACCTGACGACTCTACCGCTGGACGCGTCGTGGGAGCCGGACCTGTGGGGACGGGTGCGCAACCAGATCAAGGCGCAGCAGTACAACGCGCAGGTGAGCGCGGCGGACCTGGAGGGCGAACGGCTGACCGAGCAGGCCAGCCTGGCGGAGTATTTCTTCGAGATTCGCGGGCAGGACGCGCTGCAGGCGGTGCTGAACCAGACGGTGGCGGACGACAAGAAGGCGCTGGAGTTGACGCGGTCGCAGTATGACACGGGCGTGGGCGACGAGATCTCGGTGGTGGAGGCGGAGAACACATTGCAGAACGCGCAGGCGGCTTCGATCAACCTGGGCGTGGCGCGCGCGCAGTATGAACACGCGATCGCGGTGCTGATCGGAACGGACCCCTCGTCATTCTCTATTCCGGTGAAGGCGCTGGATGCGGCGCCTCCGGCGGTGCCGATCGGCGTGCCGTCGCAGTTGCTGGAACGGCGGCCGGACATTGCCGCGTCGGAGCGGACGATGGCCGAGGCCAATGCGGAGATCGGGGTCGCGCAGGCGGCGTACTATCCGACGCTGACGCTGAGCGCGGGCGGGGGGCTGGAGAGTTCGACGCTGAAGCACCTGTTCGACTGGCCGAGCCGTTACTGGTCGGTGGGGCCTTCGGTGTCGGAGACGATCTACGACGGCGGGCTGCGACGCGCTACGGTGCGCCAATACACGGCGATCTACAACAGCGACGTGGCAGGCTACCGGCAGACGGTGCTGACCGCGTTCCAGCAGGTGGAGGACGCGCTGGCTGCGGAGCGGATTCTGTCGCAGCAGATGGTGCAGCAACAGATGGCGGCGCAGTCGGCGCAGAAGTTCGTCGATCTGGAGACGGCGCGCTATGAGACGGGGGTCGATCCGTACATCGACGTGGTGACGGCGCAGGAGACGCTGCTGACCGACCAGCAGGCGCTGGCCACGCTGCACACCGAGGAGATGACCGCGTCGGTGCAACTGATCGAGGCGCTGGGCGGAGGATGGGACAGCTCGCAGTTGGCGACGCCGGAAGCGATCACAAAGAAACTGACTGCTGCGGAGACAACGATTCAGAAGTGAGTGGTTAGAGGATTTTTGCCGATGGAGTAGACCGTCGCGCAGCGAGCTAAATGCGGGGATTCTTCGCTGCGCTCAGAATGACAATTCTCTCTTTGGTCTACAGTATTACGGGAAATGATCTAAGAGCAGGGAGTTTGGTGGAAGAAAGGGACAGGCGGTTGCGGTGGTTCGGGCTTCATCGGGGTTCCTTCGGCTTCGCTCAGGACAGGCTCTTCGACTCCGGCGCTCACGATGGTACTGTGAGCGCCTCCGCTCAGGATGACAGCTTCCGTGAAGGGCGCGCGCGTCAGGCGGGGCCGCAGCCGTGGCTGTAGACCAGGGGATTGCGCCACTGGGCGTCGGTGGCAAACAGGATGCAGGCGGCGCCGGAGCCGGTGTCGAGACGCCAGGTGATGTCTCCCTGGCGGTAGAGCTGGAACTTACCCTTGCCGGCGAAGACGGCGCCGCTGGGCGGATTGCGGGGGATGGAGTCGGCGGAGGGCGGGGTGAGCGCGGAGTCTGCGGAGGGCGCGGCGGATGGGCTTGCGGCGGCGGGCTGGGACTTCTGGCCGGCGGGAGGCGTAGCGGGCGTCCCGGGGCTGGAGATGGCGGCGGCCTGGCTGCGCACCACGGCCTTGCCGCTGTTGCCGGCGCGCGTTCTGGCCCGGTGGGTGAGCCAGATGAGGCCAAGGATGAATACGACGACAATCATCAGAATGGTGAAGATGCGCTTCATGCCCTCTCCTTGCGCGGTTTCACCGCAACTGATATCGCGCGAGAATTAATAAAGTGGTTTTTCTTGAGGAAAAACCACGCAAACGTTCTTCGCTCCTGTAAAGACCCGCGGTGAAACCGCTCTTGCGTCTGGGGGATGGTGCGGCCCGGCGCATGGCTCTGCTGCTCTATTCTCAAGCCACGGCGATTGGCTCGTCGAAGCAAAATCGGCGGGAGAAGCGAATTGGGTACCACGGTTGGTTCCCCGGCGCGGGCGTCTCCCACCCATTCCGCACAGAACGCGGAATGGATGGGGCACCCGTAAACCCACCCATCGCGATAGGACTGCGATGGATGGGGCACCCGGCAATACGGAGATTCTGGCTGCGCCAGAATGACGGCTCTCGAGGGCTGCGCCAGAATGACGGCTTCGATGGGAGCGGAGCTCGGCGGGCGTATCATCTTGTTGTGCCGAAATACTCCATTGTTGTTCCGTTCCACAACGAAGAAGAGAACGTGACCACGCTCTACGACCGGGTAAAGCTGGTGATGGAGCATGTGGGCAGCTCGTTCGAGATGGTGTTTGTGGACGATGGGTCGAACGACCGGACCTACCGGCTGCTGGAGGAGATTGCGGCGGTGGATAGCCGGGTGCTGGTGGTCAAGCTGCGGCGGAACTTCGGGCAGACATCGGCGCTGGCGGCGGGCTTCGACCACGCGCAAGGCGAGATGCTGATCTCGATGGACGGCGACCTGCAGCACGCGCCGGAGGAGATCCCCAACTTTCTGGCCAAGCTGGAGGAAGGGTACGACGTGGTGAGCGGATGGCGGACGCAGCGCGTGGACAACCTGCTGCTGCGGCGGATTCCGTCGCACTGCGCCAACTGGATCATGGCGCGCATCTCGGGGGTGGGAATCCACGACTTCGGGACGACATTCAAGGCGTACCGGCGCGAGGTGATCCACAATATCCCTCTGTACGGCGAGATGCACCGCTTCATTCCGGCGCTGGCAAGCTGGTACGGGGCGAGCATCTGCGAGGTGCCGATCACCAACCCGCGGCGGCAGCACGGCGAGAGCCACTATGGGTTGTCGCGCACGGTGGGCGTCTTCTTCGACCTGATGACGATCCGGTTCCTGCTGCGCTATATGACGCGGCCGCTGCACTTCTTCGGATCGATCGGGGCGGTGGCGATGGTCGCGGGCAGCGGACTGGCGGCGTGGCTGCTGGCGCTGAAGCTGCTGACCGGGCACAGCGTGATGATGGCCCATGGGCCGATCTTCGTGATTGCGGGAGTGCTGATCCTGGCTGGGGTCCAGATGCTGGGGATCGGGTTGCTGGGCGAGCTTCAGGTGCGCCACTTCCACACGCCCAGCCATCGCGCTCCGTATGCCGTGGACCGGATCGTGCGGCTGAACCCGAGCGAAGAGAACCAGTTGCGGTAGGGCGCGGTTCTCCTGAAGCGGCTTTGCGGGAGCAAAAGATAAATACGGAGATTCTGGCTTCGCCAGAATGACGGCCTTTGGGTGCTGCGCCAGAATGACGACGTTACAATTCACTGCTCACAGCTCCCATCCGTACTATTCTGTTAATCATGCTGCTTAAAGAACTGCGCACGGCGGTGCTGGACGCCAACCTGGAGTTGGTGAAGCGAGGGCTTGTCCTCTATACGTTTGGCAATGCGTCGGGAGTGGCCCGCGCCGAGGGGCTGGTGGTGATCAAGCCCTCGGGGGTGGACTACGACGACCTGCGGCCGGAGCTGATGGTGGTGACCGACCTGGACGGCAAGGTGGTCGAGGGATCGCTGAAGCCGTCGTCGGACCTGGATACGCACACGCTGCTGTACCGCGAGTTTCCAACGATTGGCGCGGTGGTGCATACCCACTCTGAGTTTGCCACCAGCTTTGCCCAGGCCGGGATGGCGATTCCCGCGCTGGGGACCACGCATGCAGATTATTTCTACGGGCCAGTCCCATGCACCGCGCCGCTCAGCGACGAGGCGATTGGCGGGAGATACGTCCACGAGACGGGGATGGCGATTGTGCGGCGGTTTGCGGCGACAACGGCG
Organism: Granulicella sp.; assembly: GCA_003132145.1. Classification (GTDB taxonomy): domain Bacteria; phylum Acidobacteriota; class Terriglobia; order Terriglobales; family Acidobacteriaceae; genus Edaphobacter. The sequence continues at coordinate 2,021 of PKWU01000013.1, read as the reverse complement.
GGCCCCGACGGACCTGCCCGCCCGGCGATCGATCCGCTGGCCGTACCGGCGTGCCTGGTGGCTGGACACGCGCCGTTTGTGTGGGGCAGGGATGCGCACGACGCGGCGCACAACGCCGTGGTTCTGGAGTACATCGCGCGCATGGCCTACCGCACGCTGACCCTGAAGGCGGATGCGGATGGGGTGAGCCAGGCGCTGCTGGACCGGCACTACTTCCGCAAGCACGGGTCGGGTGCGACCTACGGGCAGGGCGGGTGAGGGCCGATGCGTAAATGTTACGCGGGATTTTATGGTTTGTTTACGGGTTGATTGTGTAGAGTGCTTAAGGCAGCAAAAATCACACAGATTGTGTCGCAGGATGCACGGAGCCGTACGTCGCGCAAGGACGCTTTGCGTGAGGTCTCTGGGGCGGAAGGTCTCTTTGCAGAAGCGGGAGGCGAACGGGTCTGTGTGTGGACCGAGTTTAAACACAGGTGATGGGCCGATGCGTTCAATGTGGCTGAAGGTGTCTCTGACGGTGTTGGTTGGGGTGGTGGCGGGCTGTCCGTCGATGGTTGGAATAAAGGCACAGGCACAGGCGCCGATGCCGGCGATGATGCTGGTGGCACCGGATGTACCGGGCGCGCCGGTGAGTTCCCAGCCAAGCACTGAGTCGGCGCGCATCGCGGCGCTGGAGAAGCAGGTGGCGGCGCAGACGGCGGCCATCGCCACGGCGCAGACCTCGGGCGACAACGCGTGGATGCTGACCTCGGCGGCGCTGGTGCTGCTGATGACGGGGCCGGGACTGGCTTTGTTTTACGGGGGATTAGTCCGCAAGAAGAACGTGCTGGGCACCATGATGCAGAGCTTCGCCATGATGGCGGTGGTGACGGTGCTGTGGGCGCTGGTGACCTATTCGCTGGCGTTTGGCAGCGGGAACGCGTTTATCGGCGGGCTGCACAACGTGTTTCTGCGCGGGGTCGGCCTGGAGCCGAGCCCGTACGCGCCCACCATTCCGCTGCAGACGTTCATGGTNNGCGATGCTGGTGTTCATGGTGCTGTGGACGATTGTGGTCTATAGCCCGATGGCGCACATGGTGTGGGGCGTGGGCGGGCTGCTGAACGCGGCGGGCGGGCGCTTCCCTTGCATGGACTTTGCGGGCGGGACCGTGGTGCATGTGACGTCGGGTGTGTCGGCGCTGATCACGGCGCTTTATCTTGGCGAACGGATTGGGTATCCAAAAGAAGCGATGCAGCCGCACTCGGTGGTGCTGAGCTTTATCGGGGCGTGCCTGCTGTGGGTGGGCTGGTTCGGGTTCAACGCGGGATCGGCGCTGGCTGCGGGAACGCTGGCGACCTCGGCGTTTGTGGCGACGCACTTCGGCGCGGCGGCGGCGGCGATTGGATGGAGCGCGGTGGAGTGGTGGCGCAATGGCAAGCCATCAGCGTTGGGCGCGATCTCGGGCGCGGTGGCGGGACTGGTGGCGATTACTCCGGCGTCGGGGTTTGTGTCGCCGATGGCGGCGATTGCGATTGGGCTGGTTGCGGGCGCGTGCTGCTTCTTCATGGTGGTGAAGGTGAAGATATGGTTTGGCTATGACGATTCGCTGGACGCATTCGGCGTGCATGGCGCGGGCGGAACGATTGGCGCGCTGCTGACCGGCGTGTTTGCCAGAAGCGCGATCAACCCGATCTTCGGCGCGGGCAAGGCCACCGGCGTGCTGGAGGGCAACACGCACCAGATCCTGAACCAGGCGATGGGCGTGGGGATTGCATGGGGACTGGCGATTGTGGGCACGCTGGTGATCCTGGTGCTGGTCGACAAGACGATTGGACTGAGAGTGAGCGAAGCCGAAGAGGTGGAAGGACTGGACCTCTCGCAACATGGGGAGGAAGGCTACGAATGGGCGCATTGATCGGGCTGTATTGGCCGGAGTGTAATGGTTGGCTGAGGCTGAGGTTGCCGGTCCAGCCCTGAAACAGCGGCGCAGAGTCCCATCCATTCCGCAGAGAACGCGGAATGGATGGGGCACCTGTGATCT
>PKWU01000017.1 GCA_003132145.1 Granulicella sp. | reverse complement strand
TGGAGCGGGAGACCGGGGTCGAACCGGCGACATCTTCCTTGGCAAGGAAGCACTCTACCACTGAGCTACTCCCGCTCGCACAAGTTGAAGTATAGCGGCCCGTGTAGTCAGGGTCAACGCGCGGTATGCAATCGGCCGGATGCAGGAGCACGCCCTGCGTGTCCGGCGCTTAATTCGCCGTCTGCACTCGCAACGCAATCCGCGGGCTGGCCAACAGATCGGAGCGGCGCCGCACTACATGTGGCGTCACCACCATGACCAGCTGGCTGGTGTCCTTCTCTACATCCTCTGCAACCGGCATCTGGAAGCCCGGCAACTCGCTCAGTCCAGGGATCCCGCTCATTGCAGCCGACTCGGTCTTGCTCACACTGCTGACCATCAGCGCGCTCTCGCCCTCCCCAACCGTGATGTCCGAGGCCATCTGCCGACTGTCCAGGATTGGGTTGCCGTCGCTTGTGCTGCCCGAGAGCGACTCGATCTTCAGGTCCAGCTTCAGGTTGATCCGTCCCGACTTCAGGATCGCCGGTGTCGCCTTCAGGGTTATGCCGAGGTCCTCATAGGTCACCTGCGGAATCGACACGCTGCTTCCGCCCGTGTACTGCGAGAGCAGGCTGGCGACGCTGACTCCGTTGATGGTTTGATTGCTCAGCGTGGAGGCGGTCGTCGACAACCCCGAACTATAGGTCGATGACACGATCGGGTAGCGCGTTCCTTCGCGGAAGACTGCATCCTGGTGGTCTGCCACCCTCATCTGCACATCGTCGAGCGTCCTTGTGTCGGATGAATTCAAGCCCCAGTTGAACGCGATGTTCCCTGTTTCTGTGATGCCGGTCAGCGTGGTGCCACCTCCAATGGCCCCGATGGTACTGGAGAGCAGGCTGCTCTGCACCAGCCCCGACGCGATCAGCTCCGCCGCAATTGTAAAAGTGCTGGCCGTCGGGCTTATCAGGCCCTGCGCAATCGCCTGCTGCACCAGCGACTGGTTCGCATTCACCAGCGCGGTGGCTGCCTGGTCCACGTTGTAGATCCCGGCCGCCGTGGGAATGTTCGCCCCGGCATTGGTTGTGTGCGTGGTATCCACCTCATACATCTTCACCTCGACCATCACCTCTCCGGGGGCATCGATCAGGTCCTCGATCACCCGGTTCATCGTCTCGAGGACCTCCTGCGGAGCGCGCACCACGATGCTTCCGAAGGCCGCCTGAGCGGTTGCCTGCCTCACCTCGAAGATGTTCCGCGCCACGTTCGTCATATCGTTGATCTGCTCCTGCGTGGACCCCGGCAGATAGATCGTCTCCTCCACCAGGCGCTCCATGAGCAGGCGGTTCGCTGGGAGGTTCTTGGCGAACAGCACGCTGGTCTCATCCACGGGTACTGCGATGACATGGGTCATCTCCGTCAGCACCTCCATGGCCTTCCGGTAGTTCACATTCTCCAGATCGAAGGATAGATTTTTCTGCTCCACGGAATTGTCAACAATCGCGCGAATGCCGTAGGCCGAAGCTACATCGCGGAGCAAGTCCGGGGAGACCCCGTGCAGATGGAAGCTCATCACCGCATCGCTCGGCGTGAGGCGAATTGCGCCCTCCAGCGCCGGGGCCTGAATCTTCCACGACTCATTCGCATCACCGGCGGAGAGCATGCGGGCGCGGTCTGTGAGCGGGCCTGTCAACGCTCCGTCGACTTTGTCGCCGGGCTTTGCCGCGGGCTGGTCCGAATCAATCTGGCGCAAGGCTGCGTCCGGCGCTTCGGTCGCGCTCGCAGTCTTCGCCAAATCCGGCCCACTGTGCTCGATCACAATGGGATTCTCTGGGTCGATGGCGCGCGCCTGGGCGAGTAGCTTCTCCGCCTTCTGCGGGTTTCCATCCTGCCGCGCCTTGCCTGCCTGTTGCACCAGCTCCGTCAACTGGTGCTGGCGCGCCAGCGCGATCGCGATGGCATAATCCCGGTTCCCCGGATCCAGCTTCTGGGCGCGCGTAAACTCGCGCTCGGCGCCGATCAGGTCGTCCCGCTGGAGCTTCTTCGCGCCCGCCAGATAAGCATCCTCCGCCTCACGCAGATGCCGCTTGTTGGACGCAGTCTCCACGGGTTGCGAACCGCCGGTAGGCACCACCGGGGTTTCCGCGCCCACACCTTCGGCTGGTTGTGCAGGCCTAGTCTGTCCCGCTTCCGCCTGACTTTGAACTGGCGGACTTTGCTGCGCCTGCTCCGGAGCTGCCGATGCCTGCCGCGCCTGATCCTGAACTGCCGGACCCAGCGTTGCAGGAGTCTGCGCCCATGTCTTGCTGGCGGAATTTGTGAGCACAAAGCAGCAGAGCAACCACGCGCCCAACCATGGTCCGTTCCGTGTCGCGCGAAGATGAACTGGGAAAGCCATGCACTGCTATCTTAGACGCGCCACGCCGCAATCCGGGGCTGCGAAGCAGAAGACCCGCTCCACGGCCCACCCGCCGCAGGCCTCATCTGTTCCCTGGTTTCTGTTGTCAGGCCTGCCGCCCGATCCCCGCTATCATCATTCTCGGCCTCTGGCCCATCGCCATACGCTGGACCATCGCCGGACGCTCGCTCATCACCGGCCGGCGCATTCCCTTGCGGATCTGCGCGGAGTCCATATCCAGTTCCGCCAGAGTACGGCTGAGCGTGTTGCGATGCATTCCCAACTCGGTCGCGGCCTTGCACTGGTTGCCCTTGTGGTGCGCCAGCACTTCCAGAATGTAGCGCTTCTTGAACTGCCGTATGGCATCCGCATAGGGAATGCCCGCGCTGTGCATCTGTGTGATCAGGGTGTCCAATTCACGCTTCAAAGTTCTAACCTCTCTTGTTGGCCGCACCAGACTGAATCCCTACTGTAGATTACTCCATGCCAATTGATCCAGTGCGGCGGATTCTCCCGGTCCGGTGAAGCTGGTTCAGATGGAAACCGGCCGCGCCGTTATAGTATCCGCTGTTGAATGGAATCAGGTATGAGGAAGGATACATCATGCACAACGGTAAATAAATAGGGTCTCAGGACAGATTTGGAGACGGCATCCGGCTGCGGAGTGAACATGGTTGTGGCGATCAGCAGAGCGATCCCGATCAGGCAGGCGCGGGCGAATCCAAACCCCACCCCAAGGATGCGGTCGAAAGTACCCAGACCGATCGTCCGCAGTTTCCTTTGCAGTACGCGGCCTAAAACCTCGAACACCGCCACCACGACCGCCATAATCACCAGAAAGGCGACCGTACGCGCCATGAAATCCGACGTAATCCAGGCCTGGTCCCTGATCCGGGCCCCGAGGTCGACATAGCCCCAGCTCGCTACTTCAAACCCCACGGCAAACCCGAACAGTCCGGCGATCGCGCGCACAAGTCCGGTGACATATGCCCGCACCATCGAGACAATCAAGATCGCAATCAGTACCCAGTCAAACCAGTTCAAGTCAGCAAGGCTCATCGTTGCACCTTCGAGAGGTCCACCGGCCCGGCCCGGCCCCTCATTGCATCCAGGTCGTCCAGCCCTGTCAGCAGCCGGTACGCCTCTATGTACTTCGCTCGAGTCTGAAAGACAATATCCTCGGGCAGCGCAGGCGCGGGGGCCTGTTTGTTCCAATGGATGGATTCAAGATAATCGCGCACGTACTGTTTGTCGAAGCTGGGCTGCGCGCCGCCCGGAGCGTAGCTGGCCGCCGGCCAGTAGCGCGAGGAGTCCGGAGTCAGCACTTCGTCGGCCAGCACTATGCCCACGCCGTCGATCCAGCCGAACTCGAACTTCGTGTCGGCCAGGATCAACCCCTTCGCCGCCGCGTATGCAGACGCCTTCAAATAGATCGCGAGTGTCAGACGGCGCAGCGCGTGGGCCATCTGGGCGCCAACCATCGCCTCCACCTGCGCGTAGGAGATGTTCTGGTCGTGCCCGCCGGAGTTGTCCTTGGTCGACGGAGTGAAGATCGGCTCCGGCAACTGCTCCGACTCGCGAAGTCCCGCCGGCAGGGGAATCCCGCAGACTGCTCCCGTCGCCTGGTAGTCCTTCCATCCCGATCCAGAGAGGTAGCCGCGCACCACGCACTCCACGGGGAACATCCGCGCGCGGCGCACCACCATGCTGCGGCCCGTGATCTGCTCCTGAAACACCGGTTGCGAGAGCATCCGCTCGGCGGAGAGGCGTTCGCCAAAGATCTGTTCCGAAGACGGCTCCAGCAGCGCGGCGATCGCCGGCCCCTCGATGGCTAGAAGATGGTTCGCCACCGTGTCCTTGAGGAACTGAAACCAGAAGGCAGAGATCTGCGTGAGGATCTTTCCCTTGTCCGGAATGCCCGAGCCAAGCACATGGTCGAACGCAGAGATTCGGTCCGAGGCAACAAACAGCAGTTTGTCGCCCAGGGCATAGAGGTCGCGGACCTTGCCGCGCGCAACCAGGGGAAGTCCGTACAGATCGGTCGTCAGGAGCGCTTTCGTCATATTGAAAACGTATCATCCTCGCTTCTGGATTTGTGCTCATTCAGACAGATGCTAACAATACAACTTTCGTCAGGAAGCGGAATGAAAGTGGGCGGCAACGGCCTCGGCGAGCGCGGCAATGGTGGGTTCGGCCGCCTCCAGGTGGGGCGGCAGGCCGAGGTCGGCGAGAGCGCGCGAGGTGACCGGCCCGATGGAGGCGCGCACCACAGAGGAGGGCAGAGTGAGGCCCGCGGCCTGTAGCAAGGCGATGAGGTTGCCGGCGGTGGAGGCGCTGGTAAAGGTGACGGCGTCGGGACAGTTCGCAGGCTCCGCGAAAAGCGCCGCGACAGCGGCCAGCGAGGCCTCGGGGATGCGGTTGCTGTACGCCGCGGCGACGGTGACGCGGGCTCCGGCGGCTTCCAGCACGGAGGCCAGCGTCGCAGGCGCCTGCTCGGCCAGCAGCAGCAGAATGCGCGCATCGGGCGCTTCGGGCAGCAGGGTCTGGACGATGGTCTGGGCGAGCGATTCCGCGGTAAATATGGGCGGAACCATATCCGCGTGCAGGCCAATTGCCGCGACCGCCCATTCCGTTGCCGGGCCAACCACCGCGATGCGGCGCGGCGAGGGCGTGAGTCCCAGGAGAAGCGCGCGCTGCTGGAAGGCCTCGACCGCGTTGGCGCTGGTGAAGGCCACCAGATCGAAGCTGGAGAGCGCCGTGAGCGCGGCATCGAGCGCCGCAAACGAGGCGGGCGGAGCGATCTCGATGGTGGGAATGAGAATCGGAGTGGCGCCCAGCGCGCTCAGCCGGTCCGCGAGCTGCGAGGCCTGATGCGGAGCGCGGGTGACGAGGATGCGCCGGCCCGTGAGAGCGAGCCGGACGGGATCGGCTGCTTCAACACTATTGCTCACAGCTTCTTCCCCCCTGCTCACGGCTTCGCCGCCTGGCCGCGTGCGATGACGCGCTCATAGTACGCCTCGTAGAGAGGGATGATGCGGCTGGAGCAGAAGCGGTCGCTGGCGGTCTTGCGGGAGGCGCCAGCCATGGCAGCCAGTCGCGCCTCGTCGCCCAGCAGGGCAATCGCGGCCGCGGCCATCGCCTCCGTATCGCCAACCGGAAAGAGCAGGCCGTTGACCCCATCGTCGATCAGCTCCGCGACGCCGCCAACTCGCGTGGCGATGGTGGGAACGCCGCAAGCCATGGCTTCCAGCGCGGCCAGCCCAAAGGACTCCATCTCCGAGGGCATCACCATCAGGTCGGCCAGCGGCAGCAGCTCGTTCACGTTGTCCTGTTTGCCCAGGAAGTGGACGCGGCCGGCGATGCCGAGGCGCACGGCAAGGTGCTCTGCGGCAGAGCGGTCGGGCCCGTCGCCGATCAGCATCAGGCGCGCGGGCAGGGCGGCGGCGACGCGGGCGAAGACCTCAACAACGTCTAGAATGCGCTTGACCGGGCGGAAGTTCGAGAGGTGCACGAGCAGCTTTTCGGCTGGAGTCTTTCCGCTGGCAGGCGCGGTGAAGCGCGGACGCATGGAGGCCACCTTCGCCGGGTCGCGGACGTATACGTCGCAGTTGACGAAGTTGCGGATGACCTCAATCTCGCCCTGGATGTTGAAGGCCTCGCGGGTGCGCTCGCGCAGGTAGCTGGAGATGGCGGTGACGCCATCGGACTGCTCGATGCCGTACTGCGTGATCGGCAGGTAGGAGCGGTCGAGACCGACCAGCGTAATGTCCGTCCCGTGCAGCGTGGTGATGATCGGAAGATAGCGGCGGCGGGCGACCTCCTGCTGCGTCTCGATCATCTGGCGCGCCAGAATAGCGGAGATGGAGTGCGGAATGGCGTAGTGGACGTGCAGCAGGTCGAGCGAATAGAACTCCGCGACCTCGGCCATGCGCGTGGCCAGCGCCAGGTCGTAGGGCGGATGCTCGAAGAGCGGGTAGTGGTAGACATCCACCTCGTGGAAGAAGATGTTGGCCTCGCGTCCGCTGAGGCGGAAGGGAAGCGACGAGGTGATGAAGTGGACCTGGTGGCCGCGCGCGGCCAGCTCGATGCCAAGCTCGGTGGCAACCACGCCCGAACCGCCATAGGTGGGGTAGCAGGTGATGCCGATCTTGCGGCGGGGAGATCGACCGTCGGGCGGTGCAGTTGCAAGCGTCATAAGCCTCTTCGCGCGGGTTGGGCTGGGCAAGGGGAGAACCGACCGTCCGCCTCGTGAAATCTTACTCCCAAGTCCCTGTCCGCCGGATGAGAAGACAGTCTCTTCGATTGCAATCGCAGGAATCGTTCAATAGTATATATTATATAATATATACTATACCCCGCCCCCGCCTCCCTGGCGGGAATTGGATCGTAAGCGGATTATTTTGTTGCCGTTATAGGTAAGGTAATCATTCTATTTATTTTGCTGGTAAAGTCATTCGGAACGGATTGCATCCGTTGTTCTGAAATGCAGCGGGGCAATAAACCAATTGCAGAGATTCTGGCTGCGCCAGAATGACGACTTGTAGGGGCTACGCCAGAATGACGCCGCGTGGTGGTGCTGCTGGTGTCGGACGGAAGCGGCGACCCGGTGGCCAGCGCTCCCGTCGCGGTGCATCAGACGGTGAATGCGGCGGCGATGGCGTGCCCGGCACGCGGGAGATGTCCGGTGTCGCCGGTGCTGGCCAGCTCGGTCACGGCAGCAGTCTCGGACGCGAACGGGCTGGTGAGCGTGGTCCCGATGCAGCTTGCGGGCGTGGGCGAGGGCACCAATGTCGCCGTGGCAACCGGCACCGAGGGCTTCGCCTCGCTTTCCCTCCGACAGGGGCCGTAGCAACCACTGATTCAATCCACCCAGATGGTCTCTGCCAGACTAGATCTGCCCGGACGTTATATCTTGGATAAGGAAGTGTTGCGAGGCAGATCTCTGGACGGTCTCTGAAACGGGGGTCGGGAGGTTGCGCTCGCGCGCGAGTGTCGGGATCGAAGCGCACAACGCGCGATCGGGCCGCACACGATTTCCGCCCCAGCGAGCAAGAACGCTCGCCGGGGGTCCCGAATTGGAGATCAATGCTCAGGATGATGACGAAGAAGATTGCGATGGCAGCGGTGCTGGCTGGCCTGCTGACGACTCTCTGCGCGCAGGCGCAGACCAAGCTGGGGCCTGCCGCGCCCGTCACCTACGACAATAAATATGAGGTGTACGGCGGACTGAACTTCATGAACTTCATGGCCGGCCAGTACCTGACCCGGCGCATGGACTTCGGCGGAGGCGAGCTGGAAGGGACCTACTGGCTGACCCGTAAGTGGGGACTGGCGGCGGAGTATCGCGGCGAGGCGGGCACGTCGCCGGTGGGGCCGAATGCTGGCATCTACGGCATTCACCGTCCGCTGGTGTACATGAACATGGTGCTCTTCGGCGCGCAGTATCGCTGGATGCAGAACCAGCACGCGGCACTCGACCTGCATGCCTACGCCGGGCCATCGTATGGGGTCTTCGACGCAGGGACCGCGGGAGCCCCGCCGGGAAATCAGGGGCGGACAGCAGCCGAGAACGCCTGCGCAGCAGTAGGAGGCCCAGTGCCAGCCGGCGTGGGCCTGTATTGCAACCACACCGCTCCCATCTTTGCGCTGGGAGGGAGCGTGGACATGAACCGGTCGAAGGACTGGGCGATCCGCCTCTCGCCGGACCTGATTCTGGATGAGTTCGGCACGGGGACGCGCGAGTTCTTCGCCATCTCCGGCGGAGTTGTCTACCGCTTTCCGGTGAAGAATAAGAAGTAAGCATGAATTGCAGATAACAGCAGGGCGCGACGGCGCGACGAGGCAGGGCGGCATGGAGGCGATGAGGGAGTTGTTGCGCGGCAGCCTGAAGTCGAGCCTGGGCGGCATGCGCGAGGAAGACCGGCTGGCTGCGGCGTGGACGGTGGCCTGCGGACGCGCGATGGCGGAGCACGGCGCGGTGGTTGGCTACGCGGCGGGCGTGGTGCGGGTCGAGGTCGCCGACTTGATGTGGATGCGGCAGATGGCCTCGCTCGGCGGAGTGCTGGAGCGCGAAATGGCGCGCATCAGTGGCGTGCCGGTGGCCGCGATACACTTTGAATTAAAGAAAAATTGAGCAGCGGTAGAAGCAGAAGCAAAAGCAGATTCCTCCGCTTCGCTGCGGAATGACAAACAAAGGGCGTTGCGCAATGACAAGGGACGCTGTGGAATGACAAGCAAAGGATGGGATGAATGGCTGACGTTGCGGGCGTAACCATGGACGAGGTGCAGCGGGTCGCCGAGCTGGCGAACCTGGACCTGACCGCCGAGGAGGTGCCGCGCATGCAGCGCGACCTGAACGCGATCCTCGGCCACATCGCACAATTGAATGAGCTGGACACCACCGGCGTTCCGGCGATGGCCCAGGTCGGCGAGATGCTTGGAGCCGCGGTGGAATCGACCGGCGCGAGCCTGCGCGCGGATGCGAAGCGTCCGTCGCTCGACCGCGCGGCGGTAATGGCCTCGGCGCCGGAGAGCGATAGTCGCTTCTTCAAGGTTCCCAAGGTGATTGAGAGATAGTTGCTAGTTGCAGGTTGTTGGTTGCTGGTTGTTGGTTGGCGACAGGAGATGGGATTGGGAAGCGCGACGATTCAAGAAGTGCGAGCGGCGATTGCGAGCGGAAAGGCGACGGCGACAGCGATTGCCGAGGAGCACTATGCGAGGATCGCGACCGAGGACGGGCCGAGCGGCAAGGGGATCAACAGCTTTCTGGCGCTGAGCCGCGACCGCGCGCTCGAGCAGGCGGCGAAGATTGACGCGATGGCCGCGAAAGGCGACGCGCTGCCGCCGCTGGCCGGCGTTCCGGTGGGAATCAAGGATGTGCTCACGATGAAGGGCTCGCCGGCGACTGCTGGCTCTCTGATCCTCAAAGGCTACATGCCGCCGTACGATGCCACCGCGGTGACCCGGATGGAGGCGGCCGGTGCGGTGCTGCTGGGCAAACTGAACTGCGATGAGTTTGCCATGGGCTCGTCGAACGAGAACTCGGCCTACGGGCCGGTGCACAATCCGCGCGCGCTGGACCGCGTGCCGGGCGGGTCGAGCGGAGGATCGGCGGCGGCGGTTGCGGCGGGCTTCGCGGTGGCGTCGCTGGGCTCCGACACCGGCGGATCGATTCGCCAACCGGCGGCCTTCTGTGGCGTGGTCGGCGTGCTGCCGACATATGGGCGCGTCTCGCGCTACGGGCTGATCGCCTTCGCTTCGTCGCTGGATCGCGTGGGGCCGTTCGCAACCAACGTGCGCGACGCGGCCACGATGCTGGGCGTTCTCGCCGGACAGGATGCAAAGGATGCGACCAGCTCCGACCGGCCGGTTGGAGATTATGTGGGCGCGCTGGCAAAACCGGTGAAGGGTCTGCGCATCGGTGTTCCGGCGGAGTACTTCGGCGAGGGGCTGGACGCGGAGATTCGCGCGGCCATCGAGCGAGCGCTGGACGGGCTGCGCGAGGCGGGCTGCGAGGTGAAGACGATTGCGCTGCCGCACACCAAATATGCGATTCCCACCTATTACGTGATCGCGACGGCGGAGGCTTCGGCCAACCTCTCGCGATTTGATGGCGTGCGCTTCGGCTTCCGGGCCGGCGCGGGAACGCAAACGCTCTCCGAGATGTACCGCGAGACGCGCGACCAGGGCTTCGGCGCGGAGGTGAAGCGCCGCATCCTGCTGGGCACCTATGTGCTCTCGGCGGGATACTACGACGCGTACTACCGCAAGGCGCAGCAGGTGCGGACGTTGCTGACGCGCGACTTCCTGGCCGCATTCGCCGAGGTGGACGCCATCGTCGCGCCCATCACGCCGACCCCGCCGTGGAAGCTGGGCGAGAAGACCGCCGACCCACTGCAGATGTACCTGGAAGACATCTACTCGGTCGCGGCCAGCCTCGCGGGCATCTGCGCAATGAGCGTTCCCTGCGGCGAGACGGCGAGCGGCCTGCCCATCGGCGTGCAGATCATGGGCCGCCACTTCAACGAGGAGACCATGCTGCGCGTCGGGCTGGCCATCGAGACGGCATAGAACAGCGTTTAGTCAGAGTGCTTGACTCCCAGCGCGTCCTGTAGCGAGTGTTGTTTGTTGACAGCTTTCGCCCTAGCATCCACCATTGTCTGCTGTAGCGCAGTACTGGCGTTGATCTGATCCAGCAGACTCTGCCGCACGCCATTGTCCGCTATAACGAGATGACCACCGTCGTTTACAGAGATATTGCTGGCATTAACAACTGCGTAGTCGTATAGATTTAACGCGCTTGTGACCCATTTCTCTTCCGCAGTCTCTATCGTGGCTTCGAGAACGTCGTCGTCGTGCATTTTCGTCTCGAATTCCCGAAGATATTCCGGATCGACTTTCAACATTTTGTTGTGGAAGTCGAATGCCGCCTGATGCTTGGCGGTCGAATAGGCACAGTCAATTTCGTAATCAGTCTTCAGTTGGGACGAGGTCGATTCCATCGCCGCCTTGCTGGCGAATGAGTTGATCGAATATAGAGGTGGCGAGATCGGCTTTATGGTTTTGGCGATCCGATTATTTTCCGCACTATTTGCTGCATCACGTCTGAGCAGCTCAACGATCAATCTCTTACGCTCCGGCTGAATTTTGCTCAATGGCATGGGCGATAGCGCGAGTTGTAAATAGTTGTCTTTTGGGGTCGCAGAGATCGAGACGGTCGTGATGAGGCCTGAAAGAATCGTCAGAACGCACGCAATGAGGATGGAGCGTCGAGAGACCATCTGCACAGTCCGGCGAGTGCGCATGTGCATTGCGGTCAGGAATACGACATTCAGAAACACCACGGAGATCCAGCCCACCCAGATATAAGCCCTGTCGGTCAGTTCCACTGAATTTCGCTGCAATAGGACGAATACCGGGATAGAGAGATTGATGACAATCAAGATAAATGTGACAAAGTGTTTTCGAAAAGATGCTGGATCAATGGCTAGCATAGTCGTCCATTCTAGGTTCAGGCGATGATTTTGTCGCCATGTAATTTTGACCGAGTATGACCAGTTCGAGTCGCTGTAGTGCTTCTTTAGTGTTGTTACGATTACACTCGGCAGATGGATGCGGAGCACAACGCGACCCTTACAGAACCCGGCCCAGTCGATTCTCAGGCCGGCGGCTTGGTGCGGCGCGTGGTGGGGTTCGATGTGGGCGACCGGCGGATCGGAGTGGCGGTGTCGGACCCGCTGGGCTTCACCGCGCAGCCACTCTTCACCCTGCACCGGACTGGCGGGAAGGGGGGCCACCACGCGGAGATGAAGTCCATCGCGCGCGTGCTGCGCAAGCACGGGGTCGTGGAGGCTGTGGTGGGCAATCCGCTGTACATGTCGGGCGACCAGAGCCCGCAGGCGGCCAAGGCGCAAGAGTTTGCGGAAGAGTTGCGCGCCCAGTTCGGCCTCGTCGTGCATCTGTGGGACGAGCGGCTGACCACCACCGAGGCGCACCGGCATCTGGACGCGGGAGGCCACGCGGCGGGGCGCGAGCGCAAACAGATCATCGACCAGGTGGCCGCGGTGCTGATCCTGCAATCGTTTCTGGACGCGCGCGCCAACCAGGCCGCCCGGACGGCCCAGGAGTAACGGGCGCGGGATGGATTGGCGCGGCCGGGGACGTATAATGGTGATTCGATTCAGAACGCTCTGCCAGTGCAGTCGGCTGAACGTGTGCGCGCAGAAAGATTCCGGAAGGCCCCAATGCCAGAACAGATCATGAAGCGGCTGGTGGAAGAGATTAAAGTGCTGGAGCGCGAGCTGACCACGGAGCTGCCGGCGGAGATCAAGCGCGCGGTCGCGCTGGGCGACCTGAGCGAGAACGCCGAGTACCACATGGCCAAGCAGCGCCAGGTGTTTGTGAACGCGCGGCTGGGCCAGTTGAAGAAGCGCATGGGCGAGCTGTCTATGGTCAACCTGGTGAACATTCCGCACGACAAGGTAGGCTTTGGCGCAACCGTCGTGGTCTTCGACTCCAGCAAGAACGAGGAGCTCAGCTACAAGCTGGTGACCAGCGAAGAATCCGACGTGAGCCAGGGGCTGATCTCGACCACTTCGCCGATCGGGCGCGCGCTGCTGGGCAAGAAGGTGGGCGACGTGGCCACCGTGGTGACGCCCAACGGCAAGCGCGAGCTGGAAGTGCTGAAGCTGACCACTATCCACGATGTGGTGGAGAAGGATATTCCGGACGCGAATGGCGTAGCCAAGTGAGTCGGGACCGGCAAGACGATGGCGGCAAGTTGATGGCAGGACTTCAATGACGAGACCTCAATGACCTGGACGAGCGCATTTGGCAAGGGCAGCGGATGGCTGCTGCAGAAGATCGTGAACGGGCTGGCGCTGACCAGGATCTCGCCGAACGTGCTGACCTTTCTGGGACTGGTGATCAACATTGTTGCGGCGTGCTTCTTTGGATTTGCGCGCGGGCACAACGCCGACCGCATGTTCTTCTATGCGGGGCTGATCATCATCGGCGCGGGCATCTTCGACATGGTCGACGGACGTGTGGCGCGCAAGACCAACCAGGTCTCGATCTTCGGCGCGTTCTTCGACTCCGTTATGGATCGCTACTCGGATGTGGCGATCTTCTTCGGCCTGCTGATCTACTACGCGCGCGGCAACCGCCTCTTCTATGTTGGGCTGGTCGCGTTTGTGATGACCGCCTGCGTGATGGTGAGCTACACCCGCGCCCGCGCCGAGGCGCTGATCGGAAGCTGCAAGGTGGGCTTCATGGAGCGGCCGGAGCGCATCGTCTGCGTCATCCTGGGCGCGCTGTGCAACCGCTGGGGAGTGATGGCCCCCTGCCTGTGGGTGCTGGCCGTCTTCTCCACCATCGCCGTGATTAACCGGATTCGCTATACCTACCTCGAGACGGAACGGCGCAAGCTGACGCCGGCTGCGCGGTAGTCCATTGCCGGATCGAGTTCATCCATTGCAATCAGACCGCGCACGGCAGGGGAGGCTTGCGTAGATGCTGATTCTCGCTTCAGCCTCGCCGCGGCGGCGCGAACTGCTGGCCCAGGCTGGCTTCTCCTTCACCGTGGAATCCGCCGATGTGAACGAGTCGCTGCGCGACGGGGAAGAACCCACCGCGTACATGCTGCGTCTCGCGGTAGAGAAGGCACAGGCAGTCTTCGCGCGACACTCTGAAAGCTCGGGTGCCCCATCCATGACGGCTTCATCGTCATGGGTGGGATCGAAGAACGACCCACTGATCGTTCTCGGCGCAGACACAAGCGTTGTGCTCGACGACGAGATTCTGGGTAAGCCCGCCGATGCTGCCGACGCGATGCGTATGTTGCGCAGACTCTCTGGGCGCACCCACCAGGTGTTGACCGGCGTGGCTGCGGTAACCCGCGCAGGCGTGATGAGCGGAGTTGAAACGACCGAGGTTACATTTTCCGAGATTCCCGAGGCGGAGCTGGCCGCATACTGCGCCACCGCCGAGCCGCTCGACAAGGCCGGCGCCTACGGCATTCAGGGCTACGCCACCCGCTGGATTCCACGCATCGACGGAGACTACTTCAACGTGATGGGACTGCCCATCGCCCGCACCGCAAAGCTGATCGAAACCGCGCTGGCTGAGTGCGAACGGCGTAGCTAAAGTCCCGCTAGTTCCTTGCGCACCCGCTGCATGGTGTCCAGATAGAACGCCAGGTTGTGGATCGAGTTCAGCGTTGCGCCCAGCGGCTCGCGCGCCATGAAGAGGTGCCGCAGATACGCCCGCGTGTAGCGCTGGCAGACCGGGCACGCGCAGGCGGGGTCGATGGGCCGCTGGTCCTCGGCGTACTCCACGCGCTTGATGTTCATGCGGATGGCCGAAGGCAGGGCGGTGGACTCGGCGGGCCAGCTCTCGCCGGGCCGGTCGATTCCTGTCTCTTCGTCACCGATCGCATCTTCCACCGGCTGCCGCTCGCCGGGCGCGGGGGCGCGGAAGAGCAACCCGTGGCGCGCGGCGCGCGTGGGCAGCACGCAGTCCATCATGTCCACGCCCATGCGCGCGTACTCCGCGATCTGGTCCGGATAACCGACGCCCATCACGTAGCGCGGACGGTCGCGCGGCAGAATCTCCAGCGTGCGCGCGATCATCTCGCGCGTGACCTCGGGCGGCTCGCCCACGGCCAGTCCGCCGATGGCGTATCCGTCGAAGTCCATCTCCACCAGCCGCTCGGCCGACTCGCGGCGCAGATCGGGATACATGCCGCCCTGCACGATTCCGAAAAGGCACTGCGCGCGGCTGACTAGGGACTGCGTACGTCCGGGGAACTCCTGCGCCCAGGGGACTTCATGCTTATGCGCCTCGAAGTACTCCTTCGACCGCGCGGCCCAGGCGTGCGTCAGGCCCATGGAGTCGCGCGTGCGCTGCCATGTAGCCGGCGTCTCCACGCACTCGTCGAAGGCCATCATCACGTCCGCGCCCAGCGCGATCTGCACCTCCATCGAGTGCTCCGGCGAGAAGAAGTGGCTGCTGCCGTCGAGATGGGAGCGAAACTCGACGCCGTCGGGCGTGATCTTGCGCAGCTTGGCCAGGCTGAAGACCTGGAAGCCGCCGGAGTCGGTCAGCATCGGCCTGCTCCAACTCATGAAGCGATGCACCCCGCCCATGCGCCGGATGAGTTCGTGGCCAGGCCGCAGATAAAGATGATAGGTGTTGGCCAGAATCATCTCCGCGCCCGCGCCGTCCGCGCCGATCTGCTCCAGCGTGGCTTGAGGCACCGCTTTCACTGTGGCTGCGGTGCCGACCGGCATGAAGACCGGAGTCTGCACATCTCCGTGAGGAAGGTGCAGCGCGCCGCGCCGTCCGCCCGCTTGCGATGCCGCGCCGACCTCAAACCGCTGACCCATCCATCCAGTATGCCCGTTCGTGGCTTCTCTGACGACAGGGCCGTCAGCTCGCCCAGCTTGCCCGTGCCTTTGCGGCTGCGCTATGGTTCAAAGGTCGAATGCCACCGCAGCGACTAGCGAAGATCCAGCGGCGTAAACACTCCATCCTTCGACACCGCCAACTGGATCGACCGCGGCGGGCCCATTGGAGGCACCGTCACCTCCACCCATAGTTCCTCGCCCTCCTTCGCCGGAAAAGGATTCTTGGCCGTATCCGGGATGAAGTATTCGACGCTCTCAGAGAGAGTCGCCCGGTCGCATGGTCGGTTGGCAAACAGGGTCAGGTTTTCGGTCAACACCGGCCCCTCGTTATAACCTGCCGGAGCAACCACCAGCTTGCCATCCCGGGCGAGTGGCATGACCCTCCATCGCCACGAGGTTGCTTCGCCCGGCACTCCCGGCCTCGCAAAGCCCCCTAGCTGATGTGCCTCATCCCGCGGCAGCCCATATGCATCGATCACAAGCTGCATCGCCAGATACCGTCCGCGCAGCGGCGCGTTCGGGTCGTACTGCGCCGCCTTCACCCACACTCGCGGACACGTCATCCGTTCGTACAGATACTTCCCCGCGATGCTCAACACCAGCACAGCTTGCACCGCCAGCAACAGCACCGCGCGTCCCGTTGGGCTCATCGATCTCATGCCGACACCTCCGCGATGCTTGCCACCATCCGTCGTCGCGTCTTCTCCAGCGCCCAGCCACCGGCGAGGAAGAGCGCGCCCAGCACAATCAATCCCAGCGACCGGTCCAGCTTGCCCATAATGTCCGAGAAGTAGAACCACATCACCGTCAGCGCGAAGGCCGCAACGCCGAAGTTCACAATCGCGCGGCGAGCCTCGCGCACTCCCCACCAGGCGAGAAAGACGCACGCCGCGGCGACTACGGCGTACATCGCCACTCGCGGCTCCGTGTGTCTCCAGCCGGAGTCATCAATCTTCACCACGTTCAACCACGGAACCGCGAAGGCCATCGCCGCCACCACCACCCCGGCAAAAGGCTCTTGCGGTTCGCCCGCCATCCGCAGCCCAAAACGAGTAGCAGGATCGCGTAGCCCCACAGGCGCAACGAGAGCGGCACAAAGCCCCAATCGTTTCCATAGAAGCCATTCCATATCCATCCCTGCGAGAGCACAACCGTCGAGACGATGAGGGTTAGGCAGCCCACAGCAAACAGAATCCCGTAGACCACCCTCCGTCGCGAGTGCAGAAAGGCCGTCAGATACATCACCCCGAGCACCGCGATGATCCGGCACAAAAAGACATCCGCCCCGTTATAGACGCTCGCGCGGTCGCCCAGCTCGCAGATCAGCCACGCGGGCACCAGCAGCAGCGCCAGCGTCTGCTGGAACTCATCGCCCAGCAGCCACCACCCCGCCGCCGCGCAGATCGCCCAAAGCATTACCGCCGCCGGCCAGTGCTCCTGCATATTGAAGATCTGGCCGACCAGCGCGATTGCCGCGCCGCAGGAGACCGTTCCCAGCGCGTGCATCGTGGTGGCGAAGCCGCTGAAGCGCTCGCGGGAGACAACGCCGGCGACATGGAAGAGCGCCAGCATGGCAATCACCAGCGCAAGGCGCACGACCGGTGAGACCTCGTCCCAGTGCGCCGCGACAAACAGCAGAACGCCCGCGCCGAGCAGAATCCCACCCATCACCAGGGCCAGAATTACCTGCCAGCGCCGTCCAGATGGCTTGGCCTGCGCCTCCTCATACTGCCGAATCGCCCCTTCGGTCGCTTCATCCAGCAGCCCCGCGCCGCGCCAACGAACCAGAAACTCTTCAAAGGCTTGCATTTGTGTCTCCACAAATCCACACCAGTAGAGCAGAATGCCACGCCGCACACAAGCAGTGGGACATTAAAATGCACAGAGCTCTCCGCAATGATGAGGGGTTATCGAATCATGGTTCAGAGCTTGCTGAGCTGCGCTAGAAGTTCGGTGATGGTGCGGCCGGTACGCGGGTCGATGAGCTTCGGCGCGATCTCGGACAGCGGCTCCAGCACAAATCGCCGCTGCGCCATCGCAGGATGCGGCAGCGTCAGCTCGGTCTGATCTTTCATGCCGCAGGCACACGCGAGAACCACATCGTCCATCAGCAGCAGGTCGAGGTCGATGATGCGCGGGCCTTTGATCGGGGCCGCGCCGGATTGCGCCGCGTCAGTGACAGCGGCCCGGTCCCGCCCCATCGCGCGCTCAATCGCCAACAGCGCGCGCATCAGCTCCACTGGCTCCAGCTCCGTCTCCAGCAGCATCGCTCCGTTCAGGAAGTTCGGCTGCTCGATGAAGCCCACCGGCGCGGTGTCATGGAACGACGAGACCGCGCGCACCTCGCCCAGCTTCGCCACGCGCGCAATGGCCTCGCGCAGGTTGGCCTCGCGGTCGCCCCATTGAGAGGCGAGGTTCGAGCCCAGCGCAATGGCGGCGATCCGTCTCACGCTCTCCTCCGCACAGAAGCGCTACGCATGGACGCCGAGAGTCTCAGGCAGTACGCCAGCGCCCACCTCTGCCGGCTCAGGAACCTCATCGTAGACATGCGCCAGCTCCCAGGCCGAGCGGTCGCGCATCAGCCGCTGCACCAGCGCGGTGTGCATGGCATGGCCCGCGCGCTCGGCCACCACATGGCCCTGGATGCGCCGGCCCGCCAGCGCCAGGTCGCCGATCAGGTCCAGAACCTTGTGCCGCACAAACTCGTCGGCGAAGCGCAGCGGCCCGTTCTGCACGCCCTGGGCGGTCAGAATAATGACGCACTCCTGCGACGCGCCGCGGATCAGCCCCATGTCGCGCAGCTTCGTCTCGTCCTCCTTGAAGCCGAAGGTCCGCGCGGGAGCGATCAGCCGCGCGTAGTCTCCCGTCTCCAGATCGCACTGAAAGCGCGCCGATCCGATGGGCTGGGGAAAGTCGATGCTGTAGTCGATGCCGTAGCCCGTGCCGGGATAGACGCCGATAAACTTGCTGCCATCGCGCACCTCGACCTCCTTCAGGATGCGCAGGACCTCGCGCCGCCGCCGCTGCTGCTTCAGACCGACGGTCTGAAACGCCTCAACATAGGGCAGTGCGCTGCCGTCCAGGATGGGCAGTTCCAGGTTGTCCACCTCCACGATGACGTTGTCCACGCCGAACCCGATCAGCGCCGAGAGCAGGTGCTCCGTGGTCGAGATCAGCACCGAGCCGCGCATCAGGCTGGTGGCGTAACTCACCTTGGCGACGTTGCGCCCGGTCGCGGGAATCTCGAAGCCGTCCAGGTCCGTCCGCCGGAAGACGATCCCCGAACCGGCGGGCGCGGGTACAAGGCGCATCGAGACATCCGCGCCGCTATGCAGCCCCACGCCGCAAAACTCGATCTCCGACCGGATTGTCTGCTCGGGGTGAGCGATCTGTGCCAAAAGAAGTAGGCTCCCAACAACCTTAACGTCAAGATTACAACCGGGAAACCACCTTCGAAGTGTGGCAAAATTACCACACTTGGCGCAACTCTTCTGGTTCCTTCTACGCGTGGAATCTGCCGTTCTGCGGTACTATCCATACATTCCATGAAAGAACCGGCAGCCATCCTCGAAGCTGTACAGTCTCAGGCGAATTGGATCGCAACCACTCTGCGCGACCTGGTCCTCGTCGAGTCGCCCAGCGACAACAAGCCCGCAGTTGACGAGGCTGTGCGCCTGGTAGCCAGCCTCGCCAAGACCGTCGGAGGCCGCGTCAAGCTGCACCGCCAGAAGCTCTTCGGCGATGTTCTGGAGGTGCGGTTTGGGTCGGCGCACGGCGGGCGCAAGCCCATCCTGCTGCTCGGCCACCTGGACACCGTCTGGCCCCTCGGCACGCTGCGGACGATGCCCTGGCGCAAGCGCGATGGGCGGTTTTACGGCCCCGGCGTCCTCGACATGAAGGCTGGCGTCGCGATGGCACTGGCTGTCATCCGCGCGCTCTCGCAGCTCGGCGTCAGCCGCCCCATCACGCTGCTTCTAAACAGCGACGAGGAGATCGGCAGCCCCGTGTCGCGTCCCATCACCGAGCGGCTCGCGCTGGCGTCGCAGGCAGTTCTCGTGCTGGAACCCGCGCAGGGCATCGCCTGCAAGACCGCGCGCAAGGGCGTCGGCGACTACCGCATCGACGTCACCGGAGTCGCATCGCACAGCGGAGTCGACTTCGCCAGCGGCCACTCGGCGATCCTCGAACTCGCGCACCTCCTGCAAACCGTCGCCGGCTTCACCGATCCGGGCCGCAGCCTCACCGTCAATCCCGGCGTCATCTCCGGTGGAACGCGCGCCAACGTCGTCGCCCAGCACGCCTTCGCGGAGGTTGACGTGCGCATCGCCCGCTCGAGCGACGCCGCCCGCGTCGACCGGTTCTTTCGCTCTCTGCGCTGCTCCGATCCGGGCTGTTCGCTGGAGATTACCGGCGGCTTCAATCGTCCCCCGATGGAGCGCAAGCCGGGAACCGTCGCGCTTTACAAACAGGCCCGCAAGCTGGCCACCGAGCTTGGCTTCCAACTCGACGAGGCCGCAAGCGGCGGCGGCTCCGACGGCAACTTCACCGCCGCCCTCGGCATACCCACCCTCGACGGCCTCGGCGCCGTCGGCGAAGGCGCGCACGCAGCCCACGAATCCATCCTCATCGACCACCTCGTCCCGCGCACCGCCCTGCTGGCCGTGCTGCTCGCCAATCTGTAGAGATTGCGGAAGATAAGGCCCTGCCGCAGCATGCGAAGGCGACGCATCGCCGATCAGCAGACGCGCTGCCTGAGCTACAATGAAAAGGGCTGTACTCCACAGCAAAGTCCACGAGTATTACCAGAATCAGGGGTTTTCCTTATGTCGATTCCCGCCACGCAGATGCGCCCGGGCATGTTGATCAAGCACAACGATCAGCTCCACCTTGTCTTCTCGGTGGAGCACCGCACGCCCGGCAACCTGCGCGCCTTCATCCAGGCCAAGCTCAAAAATGTCCGCACTGGAGCCATGTTCGTCGAGCGCTTCCGCTCGCCCGACCCCATCGACCGCGTCAAGGTCGACGAGGTCAAGATGGAGTACCTCTACAACGACGGCGACGACTTCTACTTCATGGACGACGCCTTCGAGCAGACCGTCCTGAAGCGCGACACCCTGGGCGACGCCGTCGAGTACCTGACGCCCAACCTGTCGATCAGCGTCAGTTTTTACGACGGCAAGGCCGTCGGCATTGAGCTGCCCACCTTCGTCGAGATGACCGTCGTCAAGACCGAGCCGGGCATCAAGTCGGCCACCGCGTCGTCGGTCACCAAGCCGGCCACCATGGAGACCGGCCTCGTCGTTTCGGTCCCGCCCTTCATCAACGAGGGCGAGCGGGTCCGCGTCGACACCGCCGAAGGCGCGTACCTCAGCCGGGCATAATGAGCGGCCGCGGGAAAAAAGTTATGGTCCAGCAATATCTAGTCAAAGGCCGGGTGCAGGGCGTGGGCTTTCGCTGGTTCGTGCAGAACGAGGCGGCGCGCATCGGCCTGCGCGGATGGGTGCGCAACACCGACGACGGCGACGTCGAGGTGATGGCCGCCGGCTCGCCCGACCAGTTGGAGGACCTCGTCCAGGCGTTGGCCCGCGGCACCCGCGGAAGCCGCGTCGATAATATCGAAAGCCATCCCGTGGCCGAGAGCGAAGGCGACGAGCTGCAATCATTCCAGATTGAAGGAGCGTGGTAATGAGTGAGACAAAACCAATCGATTGCGAGCCGTTGAAGCAGCTTGTGCGCACCGTGCCTGACTTCCCCAAGCCCGGCATCCTCTTCTACGACATCACCACCCTGCTCAAGGACAGGTCCGGCTTCGCGCAACTCATCGACGCGCTGGCCCAGCACTACATCAGTCGCAAGATCGACCTGGTCCTCGGCATCGAGGCGCGCGGCTTCATCTTCGGCCCCGCGCTGGCCTACCGCCTCAACGCCGGCTTCGTCCCTGTGCGCAAGCCGAAGAAGCTCCCCGCGCCCACCGCCCGCGTCAGCTACGACCTGGAGTACGGAACCGACGCGCTCGAGATCCACCTCGACGCCATCCAGCCCGGCCAGCGCGTCGTCCTGGTCGACGACCTGCTCGCCACCGGAGGCACCATGCAGGCCACCATCCAGCTCGTGAAGCAACTCGGCGGGGAGATCGCCGGCCTCGCCTTCGCCATCGAGCTCGACTTCCTCAAGGGCCGCGCCAAATTCCCCGAGTACGACGTCTTCAGCCTGCTGCACTACGACGAGTAGAATTGTGCAGTCGCGCTGATACTCAAACTTAGAGGTCGATCTTGAGACGTGTTTGCTGGCTGCTGCTTACTATTCCATTTCTATTTCAATCCACAATGCGCGGGCAGGACGCCGCCAGCCTTACTGAGCGACTGCATGCGGCGGATGCCGGCAGCGCGCTGGAAACGGCGGATGTGAAGCCGTGGCATCTGAAGATGGCGGTGCAGCTCTACGATGAGAAGGGCAAGCCCAGCGAGCAGGGCACTGTGGAGGAGTGGTGGGCGAGCGCGGGCAAGGACAAGCGGGTCTATACCATGCCCTCCTACACGGCGACGATCATGCGCGCGGACGGCCAGACGTTCAGTACGCCGGGCGGAACCTATCCTCCGGCAATGCTGGAGTTACTGCTGCGCCAGGTCACGCATCCGATGCCGGCCGATTCCGAGGTGGAGAGCGCGCAGCCGCAGATGAGCAAAATCAACTTTGGCAAGGTGCCGCTGGAGTGCGTGATGCTGGCGCGGCCGATCAAAGGGATGAAGTCTGCCCCGATGGGTCTGTTTCCCACTTACTGCCTCGATCCGGGCAAGGACGTGCTCCGGGTGACGTACAACTTCGGCACCCAATTGGTGCTTCGCAACGCGATCGGCACGTTTCAACAGAAGTTGGTTTCCACTGATGTGTTGGTGCGGTCGGGCGAGTTGCTGACGGCCAGGGGAAAAATTACGACACTCAAGACCCAGACCGTGACTGACGCCGATCTCGCGACCGATGGGCTGGAGCGGGTTGGCATGGGCGCTCCTCAGCACGTGGCGTCGGGTGTCATCCAGGGGATGGCGCTGAAGCAGCAGCAGCCGATTTATCCGGAGACCGCCCAGGCGCACCATGTAACCGGAACGGTGGTATTGCATGCCCTGATCGGAGCCGACGGCCATATCTACGATCTTTCGGTGGTGTCGAGTCCGGACTCGGACCTGGCGATTGCCGCGCTGGCCGCGGTGCGGCAATGGACATACAAGCCATACCAACGGGCGGGAGAGCCAGTCGAGGTCGAGACCACCATCAACGTTATGTTCTCGATGCACTAGTGATTGTGCGATTCGGTAAGGGAGCTGCGGTTATCGAGGTACAAGCCGAGTACCGTTGATGGCAGCCCGCCGAGGTGGAGGAGGTCATTGTCCTGCCTTTCAACTCTGTGGGTTAGTGAATTAAGGTCATACTTGTATTCCATCCTCAGTTCAGGAGAACACAATGAAATCGCATGGATATGCCGTGCACGATCCGAAGTCGCCACTGGTTCCCTACAGCTTTGAACGCCGCGATCCCGGCCCGCGCGATGTCGTCATCGAAATC
Organism: Granulicella sp.; assembly: GCA_003132145.1. GTDB lineage: Bacteria > Acidobacteriota > Terriglobia > Terriglobales > Acidobacteriaceae > Edaphobacter. The sequence goes on along the minus strand of PKWU01000017.1, from coordinate 7,655 downwards.
GACTACTGCGGCATCTGCCACTCCGACATCCACCAGGTGCGCAACGAGTGGGGCAACGCGATGTATCCGATGGTGCCCGGCCACGAGATCGTCGGCCGCGTGACGGCGGTCGGCGCGGAGGTCACCCGCTTCAAGCCGGGCGACCTCGCCGGCATCGGCGTGATGGTCGACTCCTGCCGCGTCTGCCCAAACTGCCAGGCCAGCCTGGAGCAGTACTGCGAGAAGAGTTTCGTCGGCACCTACAACGCCAAGGGATACGACGGCGTGGTGGTGCATGGCGGCTACGCCAACAACATCGTCTGCGACATGCGCTATGTGCACACCATCTCGCCCAAGTTCGGGGACAAGCTGGCGGGCGTCGCACCGCTGCTCTGCGCCGGCATCACCACCTACTCGCCGCTGCGCCACTGGGGCGCCGGGCCGGGCAAGAAGGTCGGCATCGTCGGCCTGGGCGGACTCGGTCACATGGGGCTCAAGTTTGCCCACTCCTTCGGCGCGCACGTCGTCCAGTTCACCACCAGCGAGAGCAAAATCGCCGACGCCAAGCGTCTCGGCGCGGACGAGGTCGTCATCTCCAAGGACGCCGACGCCATGGCCAAACACGCCGCCAGCTTCGACTTCATTCTGGACTGCGTCTCCGCCCCGCACGACCTCAACGCCTACCTCGACCTGCTGCGCCTGGATGGCACGCTCTGCCTGGTCGGCCTCGCGGAGAAGCCGCTTCCCGTCGCGCCCTTCTCGCTCACCTCGTTCCGCGTCGCGCTCGCCGGCTCCAACATTGGCGGCATGAAGGAGACGCAGGAGATGCTGGACTACTGCGCCGACCACGGCATCGTCTCCGACATCGAGCTAACCTCGATCGACAAGCTCGCCGAGGCCTACCAGCGCGTCGTCAAGAGCGACGTGAAGTACCGCTTCGTCATCGACATGGCCACGCTGAAGGGTTAAACATTCACCGCCATGCCTTCCACGCTGCTGAATGCGTCCAGCAGCGCCTCGGCCACCGTGGGATGCGCATGGATGGTGAACATCATCTCTTCGACTGTAGCTTCGAGTTCCAGCGCGGTCACGCACTCGGCGATGATCTCCGTCGCGTATGGCCCGATGATATGTACGCCGAGGATCTCGCCGTACTTCGCGTCCGCGACCACCTTCACGAATCCGTCGTGCGCGTCCAGGATCGTCGCCTTGGAATTGCCCACAAACGGGAACTTGCCCACCTTCACCGTATGCCCCAGCTCCCTGGCCTTCGCCTCCGTCAGCCCGACGCTGGCGATCTGCGGCTCGCAGTAGGTGCAGCCAGGAATGCGCGCCTTGTTGATCGGCTTGGCGAACTTGCCCGCCAGCCGCGCCGCAACTACCAGGCCAGCCATGCTGCCCACATGCGCCAACTGCGGCATTCCGCCAACAATATCGCCGATGGCATACACGCCCGGCTCGGTCGTCTCCATCCATTCATTGGTCATGATGAAGCCGCGGTCGGGCACGATCTTCGTCTTGTCTAACCCCACATCGGCAGTTCGAGGTGCCCGGCCCACCGCAACCAGCACCTTCTCCGCCTGCTTACTCTGCGGCTTGCCGTTCGCGTCGGTCCAAGAGACCAGCGCGCCTTCCTTGTTCTTCTCAATCTTCGTGTCCTTAATGGACAAATTCACATCGAACCCGCGCTTCTTGAACAGCCGCAGCAGCTCCTTGCTGATCTCCTCGTCCTCCACTGGAACCATGCGCGGCAGCATCTCCAGGATCGTCACCTCCGCGCCAAAGCTCTTGAAGATCGACGCGAACTCCACGCCCACCGCACCCGAACCGATCACCACCAGCGACTTCGGCAACTCGGCAATCTTCAGGATCTCGTAGTTGGTCAGGATCGTCTCGTCGGCCTTCACGCCGGGCAGCATTCGCGCGTCGGACCCCGTCGCCAGCACCACCTTCTTCGCCTTCACCGTCTCCGTCTTGCCATCCGCCAGCTTCACCTCGACTGAATGTACGCGCTCGGGTGCCCCATCCTTTCCGGCCTTATCGGAAAGGGTGGGTTCGCCGGTCAGCTTGCCGAATCCCTTGAACGTCGTAATCTTGTTCTTCTTCATCAGGAAGTCGAGGCCCTTGGTGTGCCGCGTGACGATGTCGTCCTTGCGCGCCAGCACGCCCTTCCAGTTCAGCTTCGCCTCGCCCACGCCCTCGATGCCGTAGCGCTCCGCATGCTTCAACTGGTCCCAAAGCTCCGCCGTAAATAGCAGCGCCTTGGTTGGAATGCAGCCCCACAGCAGGCACGTCCCGCCCAGCCGGTCGTTGGCGTCCACCAGCGCCACCTTCAACCCATACTGCGAGCCGCGGATCGCGCAGGTGTATCCGGCCGGGCCACCACCCACCACCACCATATCGAAGATCGTCTCTGCCACGCCTAGTCTCCCATCCACACACAAATTTTGGCAACCCCTTAATTTTACGCTGGACGCTCGCGATGGCCGCAGGAGGATTTCGTGCCGACCAACGGGAGGCCCGCAGAGACATTTCTTGCCCAACAAGATAGAAAGTCACGAAGTGACCGCCCCACGCGCAGTGGGCCCGTCCGGCAGGACCATTCCTGTGGCTGTTGAAACAGGAATCTATTAGTATTGCGAGCAGTCGACACCGGTTCAATCACACGATCTCAAAGGTCCACACCCAAGTTTTCTTGACTTTGATCGACCTTTCAGGGTTCATTGTTATATGCATCCAGGATCATCGCGATTGAATTCGATCACGTTCCTGCTCCGGCCGCCATGGCTGTGCCTGTGCGGGCTGGGCATGGCCGTGTGTCTGGGCGGCACATTGCTGTCCGCGCAGAATACGCCCGCGACCTCCGACGCCATACCGACGCTGCATGTTTACACCAACCTGGTGCAGATTCCGGTGCTGGTGCTCACTCCCACGCGCGAAAAGCTGCTTGCGCCGATCGCTCCCAATCGATTTTCCATCAGCTTCGATGGCGGACCCTCGTTCCAGCCCACCTATGCCCGCCTCGAGGGAGATGACCCCATCGATCTCTCCATCGTTCTGGATATCCGGTCGCTCCAGATTGACTTGATCGAGAGGATCGACCAGACGATTGCCGACCTTGCTCCCTCCTTCCTGCACCCCGGCGACCACGTGTCCATCTATGCCATCGATTGCTCCAGCATGGATTTCGTCCAGGATGTGCCGGTGGAGTCCGGGCTGCTGAAACGTGCCGTGGACTCCGCGTTGAGCATATGGACGGCCCGAACGCGCGGGAAGAAGGCTGCCTGCAACCCCGAGACTCCCCTTTGGGACCTTCTGGCGTATGCGACCGCCAAGCTGTCGGCCCACTCGGGACGGCGTGTCGTCCTCGCGGTGACCAATGGACAGGATAAGAAGAGCAAGCGCAGTCTGGCCGACCTGACGGACATGGCTAAGACCGCGGGCATATCCATCTTCGGTCTGGATCCCACATGGCCAAGGAGTTCCATGTCCCGAACGCCCGACGAAGGCCAACTGGAGCTCGCGTGTGAGCAGACGGGAGGCATGATGCTGGACCTCAGTGACAGCAGCGCCGCCAGGACCATGCGGCAATTCATCCAGATGGTGCGGGAGCGATACATCCTGGAGTTTCCGCGCCCGCCCACCGCGCACCCCGGACAAGTCAAGATGTCGGTCAAGATCGATAAGCTCAATGCCTTCATCCGGCCGTCGAGCGACGGGCTTCCGCTGGCCGACCGGGGGGAGATGGCCAACTCCGCTACGATTCTTCCCGAGCCGCAGACTGCGCCCCAGGTCGATGTTGTTTCCTCGGAACATGCGCCTGCTGCTGCGCCGGTCGCGCAGCAGCCATCGCCCGGCACGACCATACCCACGCTCAAGGTCGAAACCAAGCTGACCGTCGAAGATGTGACCGTGACCGATGCCCAGCGCAGGCCGGTGCATGGCCTGATGCGGTCCGACTTCACCATCAAGGAGGACGGCAAGCCGCAGACCCTCCGCGACTTCGAGGAGTACGGCGCCGAGAAGCCCGCGCAGTCCACGCCCGCCGATCTGCCGGCGAATACTTACACCAACGCGCAGCCGCCTTCGCCCAGCACCAGTGCCGTCAATATCCTGCTGCTGGATAACGTGACCACCGGCCTGCGTCTCATAATGGCCCCGGAATACACTGGGTACGCCAGGCAACAGGCGATTAAATATCTCAAGAGGATGCCGCCTGGGACGCAGGTCGCTATTCTTGAATTGGGCAACGGATTACGCGTCGTTCAAGGTGTGACTACCGACCCGGCCATCCTGGTGGCCGCGATGAATGCCTTCTCGCCCAGATGGACCCCCAGATCCTCGATGAGCCCTCCCGAAAGCTTGATGGAAGCCTGCGTCCGGCTGAACCAGCAGAGTCAACAGGTGGTGGTGGCACTGGATCAGGCGGCTGCATTCCTCGCAGGAATCAAGGGTCGGAAGAACCTGATATGGTTCACGCCCGGCATCCCCTGGCTTACCAGCTACGGGGACTTCAGCCAGGTCTACTGCCTGAATGATTACACTGCGCAACTGGAAAGGGCATACGGTCTGCTCAACGAGGCGCAGGTTGCCCTCTACCCGGTAGACCCGCGCGGCCTGGTCGCCAGTTGGAATCCCAACGGTGCTTTCATGGACAGCCTATCTTCCGAACGTGCCTCTCTTCAGGACTTGGCCGACGCCACCGGTGGCGTCGCCTTCTTCAATCGCAACGACCTCGACGGCGCCGTCGAACAGGCCATTGCAACCGGGACGGACTACTACTCCCTCTCGTACATCCCTCCGCTTACCAAGTATGATGGCGCGCACCACACCATCAACGTCAAGGTAGACCGACCCAACCTCAACCTGCAGTACCGCCCCGGCTACACCTCGGTCGATCTGACGAAGGCGCCGCAGGCCTCCGATCACAAGGCCTCCAAATCCGAGCCGCCGCCGCCGCCGAGCGCACTCGACCTCGCGATGGGCCACGGAACTGCTCCCGCAACCCAGTTGCTGTTCGATGTGCGTGTCACCCCTTCGACTACGCCGCCGCAGCCTGGCGACCCGCTTGCAATCGGGTCGCTCAGTCCCACGCTCAAGGGCAAGCCGCTGGTCCGATACGATGTCTTGTTCACTTTGTCCGGAGACCAGATCGCCTTGCTGGACGGACCGGACGGTACGCGCCAGGCATCGATCAACCTCTTAATCGAAGCCTACGATGCCGAGGGAAAAGAGTTGAACTTCGTCGGCCAGTCCGCCAAATGGAGGATCAAACCCGAACAGGCCGCGCAGTTCATGCGGCAGTCGCTTCCAGTTCCGATGCAGATCGATCTGCCTGCCGGGAAGATCTTCGTTCGCCTCGGCATCGTCGATTCGGCGTCGCAGAAGATCGGTACGCTGGAGATTCCCGAAACCGTCGCCAAGTGAACCCGCACATTCGCGCAGGAAGAGTCGGCCGATCCACCCTACGCCGCCTTCAGGTCCGTTGCCTCTAACTACGCAATCGACCGCCGGATCGAAGCCTTGAACTCCACCACCGTCGGGTCGTTCGGATCGAGGTCCTCGGCAGCCTCTAAGTGAAGCAAAGTCGAATGCAGCAGCTTGATCATCACGATTGAGGAATACAGCATTGACCCTCCCTCATCGAGGGGGATGCCCACCCGACGCAGGCGCGTTGTCCTTGAGGCCAGCCCACTCACCCTTCATTCCATCCATCGCCTCAAATCCTCAAGCGTTTCCTGCCACACACCGCTCTTTTTGCTGACAATTGACAACCGACATCTTGCCTTCTAATACGCCACATACACGCCCTTCCCCACCCACTCTCTGCTCTCAATCTGCGCCACCATGAAGTTGGCCACATCGGCCCGCGCGATCTGCCTTCCGTCCGGCGGGAGCGCCTCGCCATTGATGCGGAACTTGTCGCGCGCTTTCCCATCCGTCAGCATCGGCGGCATCACCATGGTAAAGTCCAGCCCACTCGCCGCTAATGTCTTCCATTGCGCCACTTGCGACGCTACCGGCCACTTCAGAAACGTGTTGTACACCATCTTCTGCACAAACCACCGCCGCCACGCTGGCTGCTTCTTCAACAAATCGTCCTTCGCCCCCGCCGATCCCAGCGCAATGATCCGCCGCACGCCTGACTGCTGCATCTCCTCCACGATCAGCGGCACGACGCGCTCCAGCACATCTTCCCTGCGCAGCAACCGCGCCCCCAGCACCGACAGCACCACATCCGCCCCCTCGACCGTCCGCTGCACCGCCTCGGCATTGAACGCGCTGCCCTCCACAACACGCATCTGCTCACGCAGCGCAAATTTCGCAGGCCTCCGCAGCAGCGCCGCAACCTCATATCCGGCAGCCAGGCAGCGCTCTGTGAGCAGTCTGCCGGTGGCCCCGCTTGCTCCGAAGATTGCGATCTTCATCCTGCCTCCTTCCCGCGAGAATGTCTCATTATCCTCTATGCGGCGTGTCTCTCTGTTCAAAATTAGGCCCACTTATCCTGCTGATATTGCAGATTTTGTTCTATCTTCCCACGAACCGGACGGGCGCCCGCGGTCAGCCCGCAAACCTTCCTGTGAAGAAGTGCGATAACAGGGCCGTCTCTCTGCGAGCGCCCGCCACTCTTGCTTCTTCTTCGAGAACCGGTATGCGGTTTTCTAAATCGATGCCACACCGCAACCCACCAACTCTGCGACACATCGTCCGGTAATCCACATTTCCAGCGACAACGGCTGCTGCTACTAGCATCTTTCTTTCTTAATCCTTGTTTTTAGTAGAAGCAGTACAAAGGCATTTGCCAGTTTGAAATGCACTCTCCGCACACAAGGTGCCGCGCTTTCCACAAAGAAATCTGTCGCATCCAAAGCCCGCCAATCAATAAAATCAAGAAGACCGAGGCTGGGCAGTACACACCGCGCCGGATTCGGTGTACAGTTTGGCCAGCATCCATTGCAACGATAGAATGCCCGGAGAGACCGCCTTGCCCAAAGAAATTCAGGATGCAACCGCCGCAACAACTCAGGAGCCCGAGATGACGACGACAGCCGCCCCTGCTGGAAACCTTGAAATCACCGTATCCCGCGCCGAGTTGCTGCGCGAGCTGACCGCCGCTCAGTCCGTCGTCGAGCGCAAGACGACCATTCCCATCCTCTCCAACTTTCTCTTCGAGGCGGCGGACGATACGTTGACGATTACCGCCACCGACCTCGACCAAGGCGTGCGCACCAGTTGCGCCGCAAAGGTCAAGAAGCCCGGCGCCTGCACAATTCCCGCGCGCAAGCTCTACGACTACATCAAGCTGCTGCCCGAGGGAGACATCTCCATCAAGCTGATGGACAACCACTGGGTGCAGATCCGCGCCGGGCGCTCCAACACCAAGATGGTCGGCATGGCGCGCGCCAACTTCCCGCAGGTCCCGGAGTTCCCCACCACAGGCGCGTTCAAGCTCTCCGTGGCCTCGCTCGAGAACATGATCTCGAAGACGATCTTCGCCATCTCCAACGAGGAGTCCCGCTACACGCTGAACGGCGCGCTACTGGTGCTGAAGGCCGAGTCGATGGCCATGGTCGCGACCGATGGTCACAGGTTGGCCCACATCGAAAAACTCGGCGAGTCGCTCGCGGGCGTATCCGGCGAGAAGAAGACCCTCATCCCGCGCAAGGCGCTCAGCG
>PKWU01000049.1 GCA_003132145.1 Granulicella sp. | reverse complement strand
CTTGACCATCTACAGGCACCCAATGCGGTGGGCACGCGCGCTGGTGGGCGGGTGATTTATACTGGTCGCTTGCCCTGCTAACGGCTTGGCGCGCGGGAGTTGCGTGCGCCGGGACGCGCAAAATCAACGGGCAGAAGCGCTGTCTGCGAACTGGATTGCGACTGGGAGCCGGGCCTCTTTAGAGGGGCACGGATTCACAGTTGAGCGATGCGGGCCGGAGGCGAGCGCGAAGTCAAGGTCGCCGGTCCAGCATGATTCGTTTTCTACAGAAAGACACTAAGGCAGTCAAGATAATGTTCGGCGTGATTATTAGCGCCGCGTGCATCTCCATGGTGATCTACCTGGTTCCGGGGTTGATGTCGGACAATTCCGGGGGGAGCAGTGCGACGGTGTATGCGACGGTGCGGGAGCCGGGGGCGTGGGGGCGGCTCTTCGGAGAGAGCACCGGGGTGCAGACGGAAGAGGTGTCGAAGCTGGCCGCTCGGCAGTTGCAGCAGCAGCACTACCCGGACTTCCTGCTGCCGTACATGATGCAGCGGGCGGGGCAGGTCCTGGTGCAGCGGGCGATGCTGAAGCAGGCGGCGGACGCGATGCACCTGGAGGTGAGCGACGCGGACCTGGTGAGGGAGCTGCGGACGGGGACGTTTGCGCAGTACCTGTTCCCCAACGGGCAGTACGTGGGCGACGACCGGTACATCGACTTTGTGCAGACGGCGTTCGGGACATCGCGGCCGGACTTCGAGTCGCAGGTGAAGGACGACATGGAACTGCAACGGCTGCAGGCGATGGTGACGGGCGGCGCGGCGGTCTCGGACGCGGCGGTGCGCGAGGCCTACCGGGTGCAGGGGACCAAGGTGCAGTTCGACTACGCGGTGGTGTCGATGGAGGACCTGAAGAAGACGATCAACCCGGCGGACGCGGAGTTGCAGGAGTACTTCAAGCAGAACGCGGCGAAGTACGCCAAGGCTGTGCCGGAGACGCGCAAGATCGAGTATGCGGCGTTCGATGCGTCGAAGACGCCCGGCGGCAAGGCCGCGGTGAGCGATGGCGAGGTCCAGGCGTACTACAACTCGCACCAGGCGCAGTACAAGACCGAGGAGCAGGTGAAGACGCGGCACATCCTGATTGCGGCGAAGGCGGGCGCGGACGCGGCGACCGATGCGGCGGCCAAGGCCAAGGCGCAGGACGTGCTGAAGCAGTTGCAGGCGGGCGGGAACTTTGCGGCGCTGGCGAAGAAGTACTCGGAGGACCCGGGGAGCAAGGACAACGGCGGCGAGCTGGTGCTGATGGCGACGGCGAGCCTTGACCCTGCGTACGCGAAGGCGGCGATGGCGCTGAACCCTGGGCAGACGTCGGGACTGGTGCGGTCGGCGTTCGGGTACCACATCATCCAGACCGAGCAGAAACAGGCGGCGGGAGTGAAGCCGCTGAGCGCGGTGAAGGATACGATCGTGAAGACGATCGCGCAGGACAAGCAGGGCGCGGCGTTGCAGTCGTATGGGACCGAACTTGCGGCCGAGGCAAAGAAGAATGGGTTGGAGAAGATGGCGGCGGCGCATGGACTGAAGGTGGTGACGACCGATTATTTGGAGAAGAACGCTGTGATCGGCGGCGTGTCGGACGGCACGCTGATGCTGAGCACGGCGTTCACGACGGACAAGGGCGCGGCGCCGGCGGCGATCTCGACCGGCGACGGCTATGCGGTGTTCTCGGTGGTGGATGTGAAGGCGGCACATGCTCCGGAGTTTGCGGCGTATAAGTCGCATGTGCTGGATGACTATCGCGACCAGAAGGCGCCGGAGCTGCTGCAGGCAGAGACGGTGAAGCTGGCCGCGCGGGCCAAGGAGCTGAACGACCTGAAGAAGGCGGCGGCGGAGTTGAAGCTGCCGATCAAGACAAGCGGGCTGGTGGGCGAGGATGGACAGGTGACAGACCTGGGCGCAATGAACGGGCCGGGAGCCGTGGCGTTCAAGCTGGCCAAGGGAGGGATCTCGGACGCGATCAACGCAGGACAGACCGGCGTGGTGCTGCGAGTGACCGACAAGCAGGAACCCACGGCGGACGAGACGGCGAAGAACTTCGATGCGACGCGGGAGCAGTTGCTGAGCCAGCAGCGGAATGAGATCTTCAGCGTATTCATGGGGACCCTGACCGAGAGATACGAGCAGGGCGGCGGAGTGCGGCTTACCAAGCAGGCAGCGGCCCCGGCAGGAGTTCCGGTGGGTAAGTAGAGATGAGAAGAGAGGAGCCTGTTCCCGCTTGGCGCGTGGTTCGGCGCTGGGTTGGGAGCAGGCCCTTTTTTGTGGGGCACGCGATTTCGGCATCAGACGGGTAGAGTGGAATGCGTCCAGGAGCAAGGCATTGGTTGCGGTGTCAAGCCATGAGGTTTGAGCTATGAGCTATGGGATTGCGCAACGCAACGGATGAAGGGTGAGGGATGAACCAGGAACGGATGAGCGGCGTGCTGCTGCATGTGACGAGCCTGCCATCGCGTGGCGGAGTGGGGGACTTCGGGCCGGCGGCGTACGCGTTTGTGGACTTTCTGGCGGCGGCCAAGCAACGGGTGTGGCAGGTGCTGCCGCTGAATCCTCCGGGATACGGGAGTTCGCCCTACTCGGCGGTGTCGGCGTTCGCGGGGAACCCGGCGCTGATCAGCCTGGAACGGCTGGCAGAGGAGGGATGGATTGCGGCGGAGCGCGTGGAGGAGTGGGCGCGGCTGGATGAGACACCTGCATTACAGACGGCGAACCTGGTGGCGGCGGCGGGACGCAAGCAGCCGCTGATTGAAGAGGCGGCGGGGAACTTTCTGGATCGCGCGGGGGATGCGGAGCGGACGCGGTTCCAGAGTTTCTGCCAGGAGAACATGAGCTGGCTGCCCGACTACGCGAGCTTCAACGTGCTGCGGCGCAGGTTCGGGGATGTGAGCTGGAACGAGTGGCCGGAGGAGTTTGCTCTTCGCAAGCACGATACGCTGGCGGTGATGCTGACCGAGCAGGGGCGGGAGCTGGCTGTGGAGCAGGCGGTCCAGTTCTTCTTCGACGAGCAGTGGCGCGCGTTGCGGGCGTACTGCACAGAGCGGAAGGTGCAAATACTGGGCGATGTGGCGATCTTTGTGAACTACAACAGCGCGGAGGTGTGGACGCATCCGGAGCTCTTCGAGCTGGACGAGAAGGGCGGGATGGTGCGGGTGTCTGGCGTGCCGCCGGACTACTACTCGGCGACAGGGCAGCGGTGGGGCAATCCGCTGTACCGGTGGGGCGAGATGAAGGAGCGCGGGTTCGACTGGTGGGTGGCGCGGATACGGCGGTCGCTGGCGCTGTACGACATGGTGCGGCTGGACCACTTCCGCGGCTTCGAGGCGTACTGGTCGATTGCGGCCGAGGAGCCGACGGCGATCCATGGGCTGTGGGTGAAGTCGCCGGGGATGGAGCTGTTCGACCGGCTGAAGAAGGTGTTCGGCGAGCTGCCGTTTATCGCCGAGGACCTGGGGCTGATTACGCCGGAGGTAGTTGAGCTGAGGGAGCACTTCGGGATGCCGGGGATGCGGGTGCTTCAATTCGGGTTCTCGGGCCGCGGAGCGCAGGTCTATCTGCCGCACCAATATGTGCCGAATACGGTTGCATATACGGGGACGCACGACAACGACACCACGCTGGGATGGTGGAAGAGCGGGGCGACGGCGGTGGAGCGCGCGCACGTAGATCGCTACCTGCAGCCGATCGAGAAGGACGAGGAGATTGTGGGTGCGATGATGAGGGCGGCGGCGCGGTCGGTGGCACGGTTGTGCATCTTTCCGCTGCAGGACGTTCTGCGGCTGGGCAGCGAGGCGCGCATGAATACGCCGTCGAACCGGATGGGGAACTGGGGCTGGCGGTATGAGACGGGGGCGCTGCGGTCGGAGATGGCGGCAGAGCTTGCGGAGTTGATGGAGTTGACGGACCGGGACTGGGTGGAGGCGGAGAAGGCGAAGGGGTAGAACAGACAACGGCAAAGGCGGGAGTTTTTTGGGAGAAAGGGCCGGAGGGTTGTGATGAGGCAAGATTTGTCGGGGTTCCTTCGGCTTCGCTCAGGACAGGCTCTTCGACTGCGCCTCTCGCGATGAGACTGCGAGAGGCTCCGCTCAGGATGACAGGCAAAAACAGACAAGGGCAGAAGCAGATTTCTCCGCTGCGCTGCGGAATGACAAACAAAGGGGCTCCGCTCAGGATGACGAATTTTTAGGTGGGCGCGGTAGACTGATGGGAGCGAAATTCAATTGACAGGAGCAACGATGCCTCTCTCTGGCGAAGCAATACGAACGATGAATTATGTGGACGATATTTCGGTGACGCTGCGGCGGATTCTGACGGTGCTGCCGTCGCTGACGGACGAGGAGCGGCAGCGCGTGGCGGAGCATATCAAGGGCGCGGAGCCAAGCTACGAGAGCGTGATCCTGGCCGTGCAAGGTAAGAAGTGAAGGGGTGTGCCCAAAATCCCACTCATCGCGATAAGACCGCGATGAATGGGGCACCCGGCGAAGAAGTGAGCGCGGACCCAGCGGCGGATTGCGGCGGGGGCGGTGCGATCCGCACGGTGGCGGTGATCGGAGCGGGACGCGTGGGGCGGAGCTTCGCGCTGGCCTCGGCGGCGGCGGGCTTCGACGTGGTGCTGGAGGACGTGATGCCGGCAAACCTGCGTCGGGCTCAGGAGGAGTACGCCGATCTTGCTGGTGTAAACGCGGGGGCGCGCGGACGGCTTGCGGTTGCGGCGACGATCGAGGACGCGGTGCGGGAGGCGGACCTTGCGGTGGACTTTGTTCCCGATGAGCTGGAGTCGAAGCTGGAGATTTTTTGTTTGCTCGACCGCATGGCTCCGCCGCGGACGATCCTGCTGACTCCGAGCGAGGCGCAGAGCATTACCGATCTGGCTTCTTGTACCTATCGCGGCGAGCGATGCTTCGCGGTGCGCGGTGGATCTGGGTTTGAAGGCGCGAAGACGGTGCGGCTGGTGCATCCGGCGGGTGCGGCGCAGGCGGCGATTGATGCGGTGAGCGGGTTTCTGCGCGCGCTGGGCGGCGAGGTTCGCGTGGAGGTGGATGGGGACGCGCCGAAGCTGGTGAAGAACCTGGGTTGATGGGTGGGTTCGGAAGAGAGCGGTCGACCTGCGCTCGATACCCCAACCCCCACCTTAGCCGCGATAAAGCTGCGGCGAAGATGGGGCACCCGGCAAACCAGTCGATTACATATCAATCCCTTGGGCTTGAAGAAGGAGTCGAATTAGGGCGAACAACCTATGAAAGAGATAATCAACTTGGCGCGATTCCACAATATGGGGCTTCGTAACCTCTGTGTGACGGATGAAAAAGCTGTTGCCTATTTCTGTAAGCTGCTTCGCCTCGCCCTCTAACCTCGCTCGAAAATTCGGCTCGGCTGCTGCTCGATCAAGCAAAATCTGAACACTTCTTTTTTTATCATTTGTGTCGGAAAGACTCTTGAGCCGCTCCCAAGCATCCCATAGTTTTTCCAGTGCTTCTCGACGCACCTTTAGGTCGCGGTTGAGAAATTTCTCTCGGGCTGTGCCTAAGATCTCGTCAAGTGTGGTGTCACGGGTATTGAAAGCAGGATGAACTAGAACTTCCTGAAGTACTGAAGGGGCGAGTCTCTCAACCTGACCTTCTCTTAGTTCGTAAGCTATTCCGTTACGTTCGAAAAGGCGGTTTACCTCGTCCGCGAAATCCTTGCGACCTGTGGCCTGATCGTAGCCAGTGTGGTAGTGGCCGAAGAAAGAATGAAAATTCCCAGGCAGAGGCTTCGCAACGTGCTCGTACGTGTACTCAATGAGATCGAACACTTGCGTATCCGTGATTTCTTCTGAATCAAGAGTTCTTGCGCTGGCTGGGACGATCAACCTATACCCGGCCATATTCAGCCTTACAGCCTCATCATCGGCTCCCGCGTTTCCATGGCCGTCTTCGCATTGACTTGGGAAGCTCAATCCAAATGAGTTATCATCCATACGACTTTGAACAATCTGGAACAGAGCTGCTTGGATAGTCCGATCAAGGGATTCCTTGACACGTGGTAGTTGTTGCCCCATTCTCTCGCTGAACAATAGTCTTTTCATGGCTGCTGCATACTCCCCATCTGATCTTCGCAGGTTCGCAATTCCGTGCAAAGTTGCAAGCGAACTTTGCAGCGAGTCCCATACAAACTAATGTAGGGCCTACTCGGTTTTTTTGCGCAGGGCGGTGAGCTGGGGGTGGAGGAGCTTGGCGGTGAGGGAGCGGGTGAGGGCGTCGACGGCGGATTGCTGGGCGGGGGTGAGGGGCTCGGCGGTGGCGGCGAGGCGGGCACTGGTGCGCTCGAGTTCGGATTGGCGGATGGCTTCGGCGGAGTGCTGCAGGGCGACGATGGCGGGGACGGCGTCGCGCGATTGCAGGCGCTGCTGGTAGAGCTCGACCTCGCGGCTGACGATGTTTTCGGCGGCGGCGGACTCTCGGCTGCGATTGGCGAGGTGGGCGGCGGCGACCTGCTGCAGATCGTCGATGTCGTAGACGAAGCAGCCTTCGACGTGGTTCATGAGGGGATCGACGTCGCGGGGGACGGCGATGTCGATGAAGAACATGGGGCGGTTGCGGCGGAGCTCCAGGAAACGCTGGCCGTGGGAGCGGTCGAAGATAGGCTGCGCGGAGCCGGTGGAGGTGATGACGATGTCTGCGCGGGCGGCCTGGGCGTGGAGCTGGTCGAAGGGAATGACCTCAGCGGTGCAGGCGAGGCCGCCGCCATGGATGGCAATCGGCCCGTTGGCGAGCTGCATGGAGATCTGGTCGGCGATCTGGCCGGCGAGTTGCGCGGCGCGCTCGTGGGTGCGGTTGGAGACGAGGATGGAAGTTGCGCCCTGCTGGATGAGGTGGCGCGCGGCCAGATCGGCCATCTTGCCCGCGCCGACGATGAGGACGGTCTTGCCGTGCAGACTGCCGAAGATCTTGCGGGCGAGATCGACGGCGACCGAGGCGATGGAGACCGATGAGCTGCCGATCTGGGTCTCTGTGCGGACACGCTTGGCGACCGCGAAGGCGCGCTGGAGGAGCGGCTCGAGCGCGGAGGAGATGGCACCGGCCTGGCGCGCGATGGAGTAGGACTCCTTGACCTGGCCGAGGATCTGCGGTTCGCCGACGACCATGGAATCGAGCGAACTGGCGACGCGGAAGAGATGGCGTACGGCCTCGCGCTCGCGGAACTCGTAGAGATGCGGCTCGAGGGTGGCGGCGGAGACGGCGAAGTACTCGTGCAGGAAGCGGAGGAGGTCTGGGGGATTGCTGTCGCGGGGGTGGTCCTGAATGGTGATGAACTCGACGCGGTTGCAGGTGGAGAGGATGAGAGCTTCGCGGATTCCTGGCTGATGGGCGAGGGTGCGCGTGGCGTCGGCGAGGCGGGCCAGGGGAATGGCGAGACGCTCGCGCACCTCGATGGGCGCGGTGGTGTGATTGACGCCGAGCAGGACCAGCGAACCCTCGTTGGCGCGCTGGTCCGACGCGCGCTGATCCGACGCGCGCGCGGGTGCGGCTTCGGATTCGGAGGCCGGGGACACGATGGCGAGGCGCGGGGAGGTTTGGCGCTGGTTCGATTGGTTCATGGCGTGGAGAACCTGTGTACGTGGCTGACGAGGTTTGCAATCCACACGACGAGCATTGCGACCAGGACGGCCCCGGAGAGATAGGCTGCCTTGCGCCCGCGCAACCCAGTGCGGTGCCTGAGATAAAGGAGCAGGACATAGACGCACCACATGGCAAAGGAGGCAATCACTTTCGGATCGAGAAAGTATGCGGCACCGAGGGGCGTCTCCTGCACCAGCACAGCGCCGATGACGAGGCCAATCGTCATGCAGGGAAAGCCGAAGAGCAGTGTGGCGTGGGCGATGCGATCGATGGTGTCCAGCGGAGGCAGCCAATCGAGCGGCGCCCACCAGGAGTCTTCGCCGGCCTTCATCTTTCGCTTGATGCGGCGCTCCTGCGCGAGGTAGAGGATGGACGCGAGCAGGCTGAAACAGAGCGCGGCAGAGGCGGCCAGCAATGCGGCAATGTGGGCAATGAGCCAATCGGAACGCGCGCCCTGCGACGGGAAGGTGTATCGCGTGAGGCCCAGCGAGGGCACAAAGACCAGGAAAAACGTAACCGGCAAGGCAAAGATTCCAAGGGAGATGGCGCCGTAGAGCCACCATGCGAGGAAGAAGAGGCCAGCCAGGAGAAGAGCCAGCAGCGACTCGGTTTCGCGTATGCCCACCGGCATCCAGCGATGGGCCATGACGAGCATTTCGACCACGGAAACGAAGTGGAAGAAAAATCCCATGCCGGCCAGATGCACGCAGATGCTTCGCCAGCGCTCGTTCTTATAGAGCACGGCGGGAAACACAGCGACACTGCCCGCCGCGTAAAGAACCGCCGCGACTTGTAGCCAGAGGAGGGTCATGAGCCAGATTGCAGTATACGAGGTGCGAGGTGCGAGAGACGAGAAGCGAGGTTCGAGGTACGAGGTACGAGGTCCTGCGCGACGAACCGCTCCTACCAGAGTCAGACAAAGGGGGAACGGATGATGTGACGCTAGTCACAAGAGGTGGGATGGCGTGTGCGCGGGGCGTCCGAGCGAGGCGAAGTTTGGATGCGGGGGCAAGACGAGCGACGGGCGCGGGGGTGAGTGCGGTATTCTGGCGTTTCGGCTATGGCAAAAGAGATGAGTGACGGTGCAGCGATGCAGACCCCGGTGATGCGGCAGTACTTTGCCGCCAAAGAGGCGCACCCCGACTGCCTGATGATGTGCCGCATCGGGGACTTCTATGAGCTGTTCTACGAGGACGCGATTGTGGCGTCGCGCGAGCTACAGTTGACCCTGACGGCGCGCGACCGCGAGAAGAAGCAGCCGATGTGCGGCGTGCCGTACCACGCGGCCGAACAGTACATCCAGAGGCTGCTGAGGAAGGGCTACCGGGTGGCGCTGTGCGACCAGATGGAAGATCCCAAGCTGACCAAGAAGATTGTGCGGCGCGAGGTGACCCGGGTGCTGACGCCGGGGACGGCGGTGGATGCTGGGCTGGGGGCGGAGCAGAGCAACTGGCTGGCCAGCGTGGCGGCGAGTGGTGCGGGAGCGCAGGCGCGCGTTGGGCTGGCGCTGCTGGACCTGTCGACGGGGGAGTTTCGCGCGACGGAGTTTGCGGGGGCGACGGCCTGGGTGCAGCTGGCCGACGAGTTGGGACAGGCGAGGCCGGCGGAACTGCTGGTGGCGGAGGGATTGGGAGTGGGGCGGGCTTCGATCGGTCTGCTTCCCACCCTTCGCGATACGGTTGCGAAGGATGGGGCACCCGAGTCTACGCCGTTGGGGAAGGACGGCGAGGCCACGGCGTTCGAGGGGGTGCGGACGAGGACGGGGCTGGAGGACTGGGTGTTTACGGCGGAGTACGCCGTGCCGCTGCTGCGGAAACAGCTTGGAGTGCTCTCGCTGGAGGGGATGGGGCTGGGCGGGCATGAGACGGCGGCGGTGGCGGCTGGAGCGCTCGTTCATTATTTGCAGAAGACCATGCAGGGTGGGCTGGAACATATTGATGCAATACGGTTTTATGCGCGCGACGAAGGTCTGACGCTGGATGCGGTGAGCGTGCGGAATCTGGAACTGGTGGAGCCGCTGTTTTCGGGCGAATCAGCGCAGACGACGCTGTTTCATACGCTGGACGCCTGTGCGACTCCGATGGGAAAGCGGCTGTTGCGGGCGACACTGCTGCGGCCGGCGGCGGAGCTGGGGGAGATTGAGGCGCGGCTGGAGGCGGTGGGCGAGGCGGCGGGCGACCTGCGGGGGCGCGAGGGGGTGCGGCGGACGATGAACGGGCTGCTCGACATGGAGCGGCTGCTGGGGCGGGTTGCGCTGGATTCGGCTGGGCCTCGGGAGGTGATGGCTCTGGCGGGGACGCTGGGCTGTCTGCCGGGGCTGAGGGAGGCGGTGGGGAAGTTCAAGGCGAAGCGATGGAAAGAACTCGGGGGGAATCCCACTCATGGCGATGAGACCGCCATGTATGAGGCACCCAGTTCTGAGGTTGACCAGTCTTCCACGGAGATTTCCACAGGAAAATCCACAGTGCGATCCACAGGGTTTTCCACAGGATTCGATGCGATGGAGGACTTGCATGAACGGATTGTGAAGGCGATTGTGGAGGAGCCTCCGGTGAGTTTTGCGGAGGGCGGGGTGATTCGCGCAGGGGTGGACGCGGAGCTGGATGAGCTGCGCGAGTTGGGGCGCTCGGGGCGGCAGGCGTTGGCGGCGATCGAGGAGCGGGAGAGGCAGCGGACGGGGATTGGGAGCCTCAAGGTTAGGTTCAACTCTGTCTTTGGGTATTACCTGGAAGTGACTAAGGCAAATAGTAGATCTGTTCCGTATGACTACGAGCGGAAGCAGACGCTGGTGAACGCGGAACGGTTTACGACGCCGGAGCTGAAAGAGTACGAGACGAAGATTTTAACTGCGCAGGAGCGGTCGGGGGAGATCGAGCGGAGGATCTTCGCGGAGCTGCGGAGGCAGTTGCTGGATGCGGCGGGGCGGATGCGGGAGACGGCGCGGCGGGTGGCGGAGATCGACTTGCTGGCGTGTTTTGCACATCTGGCGGCGCTGCGGGGATGGGTGCGGCCGGAGGTTGAGGAGTCGGGCGTGCTGGAGTTTGTGGCGGGGCGGCATCCGGTGGTGGAGCGGCGGATGGAGGAGTCCGGCGGAGGACGGTTTGTGCCGAATTCGATCTCGCTGGAGGGGTGGTTTGGTAGCTCGGCGAGCGAAAGGCAACCCACCCTTCACGATGAGACTGTGAAGGATGGGGCACCCAATTCGGAGGCGGAGCCGAGTGTGGCAGGGGCGTCGATTGCGCTGATTACTGGACCGAATATGGGGGGGAAGAGCACGTATCTGCGGCAGGCGGCGCTGCTTGTGGTGATGGCGCAGTCGGGGTGCTTTGTGCCGGCGGAGAGGATGCGGCTGGGGCTGGTGGACCGGATCTATACGCGGATCGGGGCCAGCGACAACGTGGCGCGGGGTCGGTCGACGTTCATGGTGGAGATGACAGAGACGGCTGCGATCCTGAACACGGCGACGGCGAGGAGTCTTGTACTGCTGGATGAGATGGGGCGTGGAACTGCTACTTATGATGGACTTTCGCTGGCATGGGCGACGGTGGAGCATCTGCATGAGAAGATTGGGGCGAGGACGCTGTTTGCGACGCATTATCACGAGCTGACGCTGCTGGAGGAGCGGCTGGCGCGGCTGAAGAACCTGCGGGTGACGGCGAAGGAGACGGCGGGCGGGATCGTGTTTCTGCATACGGTGGAGGTGGGTGCGGCGAGCAAGAGCTACGGGATCGAAGTGGCGCGGCTGGCGGGGCTGCCGGGGGCGGTGATTGCGCGGGCGCGGGAGGTGTTGAAGCTGCATGAGCGGGCGGAGACGCAGCAGGTGGGTGCGGCGCTGGCGCGCGGTGTGGGAGAGATGGCGGCGCCGGCGTTGCAGATGACGATGTTTACTCCGCTGTCGCAGAAGATTGTGGACCGGCTGGCGGAGGTGGACCTGGATGGGTTGACGCCGCGAGAGGCTCTGAACCTGCTGGCGGAGCTGCAGCGGGAGTTGGGGGCTGGATCGTGATGGCGAAGGCGATGGTGGTGGCGGGGGTGATGAGCGGGACGTCGGCGGATGGGGTCGATGTGGCTCTGTGCCGGATTTCGCCGGGAGGGCGGGAGGGAGATTCGCCGCGGGTGAGGCTGATTGGGCTGTTGGAGACGAACTATCCGAAGGCGGTGCGGGCGGCGGTTCTGCGGGTGATGGAGGGTGAGGCGCAGACGGCGGCGGAGATGAGCCGGTTGAACTGGCGGCTTGGGGAGATCTATGCGGGTTGCGTGGAAAAGGCAGCGGAAAAGTTTGGCGTGAGGGTGGGGCTGGTGGGATGCCACGGGCAGACGGTGCAGCATGAGACTGGGGCGGTGCGGTTTCTGGGCGCGCCGGTTCGCTCGACGTGGCAGATAGGCGAGGCGGCGGTGGTGGCCGAGCGGATGAGGTGCCCGGTGGTGAGCGACTTCCGACCAGCGGACCTGGCGGCGGGCGGGGAGGGCGCGCCGCTGGTTCCGATGCTGGATTATTGCCTCTTCCGGTCGGCGAAGGTGAATCGGGTGCTACTGAATTTGGGGGGGATTGCGAATTTGACGGCGATTCCCGCGGGGGGTGGTCTGGAGGACGTGGTGGCGTTCGATACCGGGCCGGGGAATATGGTGGTGGACCATTGCGTGGGGCGGATTTTTGGACGGGCTTATGACAGGAACGGAGCGGTGGCGCGGCGTGGGCGGGTGCTGCGGGGGGTGGTGGCGCGGGCGATGCGGGAGCGGTACTTCGCGGCGGCGGCGCCGAAGTCTTGCGGGCGGGAGGAGTTTGGGGCGGGGTTTGCGGAGCGGCTGATTGGGATGTGCCGGGAGGCGGGCGGGACAGATGCGGATTGCGTGGCGACGGCTACGGCTCTGACAGCGGAGTCGGTTGTTGCGGCTTACAGGGGATTTGTTGTGCCACATTTTGAGGCGGTGGGTTCTGAACCCATGTCTCAGAATCGAGACATGGGACACCCAGTTCCGTGGAAGGTGGAGATTTGTGTGGCGGGGGGTGGGGCTAGGAATGGGACGCTGATGGGGATGTTGCGGGAGGGATTTGCTGAGCATGGCGCGAAGGTGCGGGCGATGGAGGAGCTGGGGGTTCCGGCGCAGGCGAAGGAGGGGGTGGCGTTCGCGCTGCTGGCTTGGCTGACGTGGAATCGACGGGCGGGGAATGTTCCGGCGGCGACGGGAGCGGCAAGGGCGGTGGTGCTGGGGAAGGTGAGCTTCGGGAGCGTAGAGAGGTGTAGAGGATGATCCAACAACAGAATCAACGAGGCTGGAGCGCGTTTCTCCATCGAAAAATTGAAACGCGGACGTTACTGATAATCGTGTCCGTACCAATCATCGCAATGGTTCTACTCATCGCCTACGCAGAAATCCAGCCGTTCGTGTCCTCGATTCTGTGGGGGCGGCGACACCATCATGTGGCGGAGCAGCGAGGGATGAAGGTGGTTCTGCCATTCCTATGGAGTCAATATGACACTCCGCAAGGGCTGCAATTATTGGATGTGAGGCGACCTCCTCATATTGGTAAGCCGATTGGGTCGCGGATCGCAGTTGATAATCTGACCCCATCCAAAGAGCGACCGGCGGATACCATAACGAGATTTCGACGGACTTTTGAACAGATTCATTCTTCGACGCCATCAAAGGCCGATGAATTCACGGCACTCGGACGGAGTGGCGTGTCCTTCACATGTTTCGAGACGATTACGAATGCTCCAATACAGCCTGTTGATCTGTGGTGTTTGACTCCCGACGCCTCTTGGATTGTGACTTTGTCGGGAGAAGAATTAAACCTCCCTGATTTTTACAAGATACTGAACCAGATACCTCCTTCTGGGGGCAAGCCTTGAAGATGTATAGGTCTGTTGATCGACTCCTATCGCTGATTGCGCTTGGTTCGGTGTTGGCGATGAGCGGATGCCACGGGGGGGCGGCGCGGGAGCGGGGGACGGTGGTGGTGGTGCTGGAGAGCAGTCCGAACAACCTCGACCCGCGGCAGGGGACGGACGCGCAGTCGGAGCGGGTGGGTGGGCTGATCTTCGACGCGCTGGTGAAGAAGGACGAGAACTACAACCTGAGGCCGTGGCTGGCGACGAGTTGGGAGCAGCCCGACGCGCTGACGTGGGTCTTCCATCTGAGAGATGGGGTGCGGTTTCAGGATGGGAGGCCGCTGGAGGCCGAAGATGTGGTTTGGACGATCGAGAGCCTGATCGAGCCGAAGCTGGCGGGGTTGATCTCGGCGAAGAGCGGGGCGTTTCTTCATGTGGACCGGGCGGAGGCGCGCGACCGGCTGACCGTGGTAGTGCATCTGAAGCAGCCCGATGCGGGGCTGCTCTTCAACCTGAGCGATGGACTGTTTGGCGTGGTGCCGCGAGGGGCGGGAGGCGACTTCGGGATGCATCCGGTGGGGTCGGGGCCGTTCCGGTTTGTGAGCCAGGTGCAGGACAAGGATGTGGTGCTGGAGCGGTTCGAAGATTGTTGGTCGCAGGGGAAGAGTGGGAATCCCACCCTTTCGCAAAGTACGCGAAAAGATGGGGCACCCAGTTCTGGGGCACCCGGTGCGTCGGAGATTGAGCGGGTGAGGTTCGAGGTTGTGCCGGACACGATTACCGGCGCGCTGGAACTGGAGAAGGGGTCGGCGGACGCGGCCAGCAATGTGTTGACGCCGGACATGGTGTACGCGCTGAGAGATGCGCCGGGGCTGGAGACGGCGAGCGGGCCGGGGTCGAATGCGTGGTACCTGAACTTCAACGTTGCGGACCCGGCGTTGCGCGACAAGCGGGTGCGGCAGGCGGTGGCTCTGGCGATGGACCGGTCGGCGATCGTGGCGGCGCTGTGGCGGGGACACGCGCGTCTGGCGGATACGCTGCTTCCAGCCGGGCAATGGGCGGCAGCGACGGACGCGGAGCTGGCGCATTATCCGCATGACCCGGCGCGGGCGGCGGCATTGCTTCAGGCGGCGGGACTTCCGGCGGGTCGCGATGGAGTGCGGCTGCGGCTGTCGCTGAAGATCAGCCAGGACGAGACGACGCGGCTGCTGGCGGCGGTGCTGCAACAGCAGTTGCGCGCGGCGGGGATTGAGCTGAGGATTCGCTCGGCGGAGTTTGGGACTTTCTACGCGGATGTGACGCATGGGGCGTTCCAGATGTACATCCTGAAGTGGATTGGGTCGAACGAGGACCCGGACATCTATCGCTATATGGATTCGTCGGGGAGCTTCCCGCCGAAGGGAGCGAACCGGGGACACTATGTGAATGCGCGGGTGGATGAGTTGCTGGCAAAGGCGGCGGCGGAGACCGGGCCGGCGGAGGAGGTCGAGGCGCGGCGGCGGGCGGAGTATGTCGAGGTCCAGCAGATTCTGGCCGACGAGTTGCCTGCGATACCACTGTGGTTTCCGGACAATGTGGTGGTGCATACGCGGCGGTTGCAGGGGGTGGTGTCGCGGGGCGACGGGAACTTCGATTTTCTACGTGAGGCGTGGCTGATGCCGTAGGTACTTCGTACCGTTCTCGACGCTATGCGTAACTACTTCATGCCATTTATGACGCTTCGCGTGAGTGCTTAGTGACGTTCCAGGGTGGGGGAGGGTCGCACGATGGGCCGGAATCGGCAACAATAGGAGAGAGAGCTGTTTGACGGGGAGTGGGGACGGGACGGTTGCGGCGACGGCGCAGGGAATCGAGGAAGATGAGATGCGAGTGAGAGGAATGAAGGACCACGACGTGAAGAGCGCGGAGTTGAAGGAAAAAGAGTTGCAGCCAGAGGGTGGGGACGGGTCGGCGACGGGCGCGCCGCAGACGACGGAGGCCGGTGCTGCTCCACCCCAGCGAGCAAGCTCGCCGGGGACCCCGACCGGGCAGGTTGCGCCGATGGATGAGGCGTCCCTGAAGACCGAGCTGGAGCAGATGCGCGGAGAGCGCGACCAGTTGATGGACCGGCTGGCGCGGTTGCAGGCGGAGTTTGAGAACACTCGGCGGCGCGAGGTGAAGGAGCGCGCGGACGCGCGGGACTACGCGGTGCAGCGGGCGGTTGAGCCATTTCTTGCGGTGATGGACAACTTCCAGTTGGCGCTGAAGGCGGACGGCACGCTGGAGCAGTTGCGCGCGGGTGTGGAGCTGATCCTGAAGCAGATGGAGGAGGCGCTGAAGGGACTGCATGTGCAGGCGGTGGAGACGGTGGGGAAGCAGTTCGACCCGCGAGTCCATGAGGCGCTGGGAAGCATCGAGACCAAGGAGTTCCCCGACCATCAGGTGATGGAGGAGATCCGGCGCGGCTACAAGATTCGCGAGAAGCTGCTGCGGCCTGCGCTGGTGCGGATTGCGAGCAATACGGCAGTGGTGAGTGAGTAGTGGTCAGTGGTCAGTAAGGACAAAGGCAAGTACAAAAGCAGATTCCCTGCGGGAATGACAAAAAGAGATGAGTGCGACGGCAAACGTGACCAAGGCTGATTTTTATGAGGTGTTGCAGGTATCGCGGGACGCGAGCGACCAGGAGCTGAAGGCCAGCTACCGGAGACTGGCGATGCAGTACCATCCCGACCGGAACCCGAACAATCCGGCGGCGGAGGAGAAGTTCAAGGCATGCAGCGAGGCGTACCAGGTGCTGAGCGATGCGGAGAAGCGCGCGGCGTACGATCGGTACGGCCATGCGGCGTTTCAGGGCGGCGGGGCTGCGGGTGGAAATCCATTTGCGGGGGCGCAGGGATTTCAGGGTGATCTGGGAGACATCTTTGGCGACCTGTTCGGCGAGATGTTCAACATGGGCGGCGACGGCGGACGGCGGGCTTCGCGGGTGCAGCGCGGGCGCGACCTGCGCTACGACCTGACCGTGGAGTTCGAGGAGGCGGCTTTCGGAGTGGAGAAGAAGATCGAGATCCGCCGGATGGAGGCGTGCGAGGATTGCCGTGGGACGGGCAGCGCCAAGGGCAAGGCCCCGGCGACCTGCACGGGGTGCGGCGGTCGCGGACAGGTGCGCTTTCAGCAGGGGTTCTTCTCCGTGGCCAAGACATGCGGGCGGTGCAATGGGACGGGGACGACGATCAGCGATCCGTGCATGGTGTGCCGAGGCGAGGGATTGCAGGCGAAGAAACACGAGATTCTGGTGAAGGTCCCGGCAGGGGTGGAGCAGGACACGCGCATCCGCTACCAGGGCGAGGGCGAGGGGGGACGGTTCGGCGGGCCGGCGGGCGATCTGTATGTGGTGTTGAGCGTGAAGGCGCACAGGTTCTTCGAGCGCGAGGGCGACGACCTGCACTGCGTACTGCCGGTCTCGTTTCCGCAGGCGGCGCTGGGGACGGAGTTGCAGATCGAGACGCTGGAGGGGATGGCGATGATCAAGATTCCCGAGGGAACGCAGAGCGGGCGCGAGTTCAAGCTGCGCGGCAAGGGCGTGCCGCACCTGAACTCACACGGCAAGGGCGATCTGATAGTGGAGGTGAGGGTGGCGACGCCGTCCAAGCTGAGCAAGGCGCAGAGGGAGCTGCTGCGGGAGTTGAGCGAGACGCTGGCGGTGGAGAATACGCCGACCAATCGGGGGTTGTTCGAGAAGATGAAGGAGATATTTTCGTAGGTGAGAGGTTCGAGGATTGAGGGCGGCTGGGCAAAATGCCCGGTCGTCCTCTTGCTTTTTGGGGTGGTACGGCGAAAAGCAGATTCCTCCGCTGCGCTGCGGAATGACAAACAAAATGCGCTGCGGGATGACAAACAAAATGCTCTACGGAATGACAAACAAAGAGGTGATTATGCGAGATGTGCGGCGGCGATGGCGAGGGCGGCGATAGCTGCGGTTTCGGCGCGGAGGATTCGGGGGCCGAGGGTGACGTGGGTCCAGTTGTGCTGGGTGAAGAGAGACATTTCTTCTGGGGTCCAGCCGCCTTCGGGACCGATGGCGAGGGCGAGATCGGTGGGGTGCTCGGCTGGTGGAGTGTCTACATCCCACCCATCGCGGTAAGACTGCGATGGATGGGGCACCCGGCCAGTTGCAGGTTGCAGGTTGGAAGACGCGAGGGCGGCGGCGAGGGTGAGGGACTGCTCGGTTTCGCTGAGGAGGATGCGCGTGGGCGCGGACTCGCGGGTGAGGGCGGCGGGGAGTGGGGTGGGCGAGAGGATTTCGGGGATGTCGGTGCGGCGGGACTGCTTGGCGCTTTCGAGCGCGATGCGACGCCAGCGTTCGGCGCGCTTGGGAGCGGCGAGGGCGAGGTGCTTCTCGGTGCGGCGGGCGAGGATGGGAGTGATGCGCGCGACGCCGAGTTCGGTGGCTTTTTCGATGGCCCACTCGAAGCGATCGAACTTGAAGATGGCGAGCAGAAGGTGGATGGGGAGGGATGCGTCTGTCTCTAACTCTTCGTGCAGGGTGAAGAGTACCTCATGGTCAGAGACCGCAGCGACTTCGGCGCGGTGGAGGAAGCCGTTGGCTACGACGTCGAAGATCTGGCCGGGCTGGGCGCGCAGGACGCGGGCGAGATGCAGCGCCTGCTCGCCGGTGAGGGCGGCTTGAGTGGGGTGTCCTGTTGATGGGGACCAGGTGTCGGCGATGAAGCGGCGGCGAGTCATAAGAACGGTTGTTGGTTGCTGGTTGTTGGTTGTTGGTAAAAACAAAAGCAAAAGCAAAAACAAAATCACAAGCAGAGGCGGTCAGGGTTTGGGGAGGGGGACGGTGATGGGGTCCTGGTTGTAGAACTTGAGGGTGATGGAGGCGGACTTGCGCTGGTCCCACTCGGCCTGGGGGATTGGGTAGTGGAGCAGGACCATTCCTTCGGCGCGGCCCGCGGGCTGGATGATGGACTCGCGCGGGAGCGGCGCGGAGGCGAGAGGCACGAGCGCGGGGAAGACAGCGTAGAGGTTGGGAAGGTCGCGCTTCTGGAGGGCTGCGGTGGTGGACTCGGAGCCGTCGGGCGCGGTGATGGTTCCGGTGATGTCGTCGAGGGTGAGTGGGACGCGGAGGCGGTTGTCGACGCGGACGGTGGCGAGGATGTAGAGGTCGTCGTCGAAGCGGGCCTTCTGGCCGACGATCTTGGAGTCGGAGTTGAAGACGGTGTGCTCGGGCAGGACGGCGAGGTGGGTGATGGTGAGGTCGGCGGTGCTGTGCGGGACGTAGAGATAGATGCCGACGATGAGGATGGCGAGGACGGCGATGGCGATGAGCGCGGGGACGAGGAAGTTGCGGCGTTCGGGTTGGGCGAAGGAGAGTTCGGACATGGAGGAAAGAATACAGCGAAAGACGGTTGCTGGTTGCTGTTTGATAGAAACGGTTATGAAAGGTCTTTCTGGACGAGGTACTCGTCTGCCAGGACGGCGATGAGGGCGGCGGTGGGGACGGCGACGAGGGCGCCGACGATGCCGGCCAGTTCCGTACCGGCGATGAGGGCGATGAGGACGGTGAGGCCCATGAGGTTGACGCTCTGACGCATGATGCGCGGGGTGAGGTAGGCGTTCTCGATGTTGACGTAGACGATGTAGAAGATAAAGACGGCTGCCATCTTGGCCCAGGAATCGAGGGCCGCGACCAGGCCGACGAGCAGGATGGTAATGACGCCGCCGGCGATGGGGATGCAGTTCATCAGGCCCATGAGGACGCCGAGGAGGATGAAGTAGCGGACGTGCAACAGGCCGAAGACGAGGGTGCTGGCGACGCCGAGGATGAGCATCAGAAGGGTCTGGCCGAAGAGCCACTTGCTGGCGCGCCGTTCGGCTTTTTGCAGGGTGACGGCGAGGCGGAGGCGGTATTCCACGGAGAAGAGCGACATGAGCCAGCGGTAGGCGTACTCACCCTCGAGCATGAAGTAGACGCAGAGGACGAGGGCGGCGAGCAGATCGAAGACGCGCCCCATCCACATGGGGAATGAGGCGAAGAGGTACTCGGCTGTGGCGGAGAGAGCGTCTTCGGAGCGCTGGGCAATGGTGTCGACGCCGAGCTTGTCTGCGAGCGGGAGGTGCTTGAGGCGGGCGACAATGGGAGGGATGCGGGCGGGCAGGTCGTTGGCGAACTGGTGGAGGTTGCGGATGACGGGGGGAAGCGCGACGAGGAAGAAGAGCGCGAAGGCGAGGAAGACGCAGCTGAGCAGAAGCACGATGGCGACGGGACGCGAGACATGGCGTGCGCCGTGCAGTTGGAAGTTCATGATGTTGTTGACGACAGGCATGAACACTACGGCGAAGAGCGCGCTGACGTAGATGAGGATGAGGACATCGCGCAGACGCCATGCGAGGGCGAGAGCGAGCAGCACACCGACGGCGAAGAGGATGTGGCCGCGGACGGCAGCGCGGGTCTGCTCGGGCGGGATGGGGGTTGAGGTTGGCAGGATGTCTCCTCCTTCGGATGAGATGCATATAGTGTGCATCATGGGGAGGGTGCGAGTTACGGGCGGAGTAAGTTTACGTCTAATTTAGGGGAATAGAACAGACAACATCAAGAGCATGGGCTGGAGTTTTGCGGGAGAAGGGAGCGGGCGGTTGTGGCTTCCGCGAATGCATCGGGGTCCTTCGACTGCGTGGCTCACGATGAGACCGTGAGCCACTCCGCTCAGGATGACAGCGTAAAACA
Organism: Granulicella sp.; assembly: GCA_003132145.1. GTDB lineage: Bacteria > Acidobacteriota > Terriglobia > Terriglobales > Acidobacteriaceae > Edaphobacter. Next base: position 24,065 of record PKWU01000049.1, on the reverse strand, counting down.
AACAACGGCGAAGAACAGGCAACGGCAAGGGCAGAAACAGATTCCTCCGCTGCGCTGCGGAATGACAAACAAAAAGACTGCGGAATGACAAACAAAAAGTACAGGCAACGGCAAGAGCAACGGCAAGGGCAAATACGGAGATTCTGGCCTTCGACTTCGCTCAGGCCAGAATGACGACTTCTTGGAGCTTCGCCGGAATAACGGCTTAGAACGATCTGAAGCTAGATGAGGCGGGCGAGGAGGGCGGCGACGGTCTCTTCGGGGGTGAGGTCGGCGGTGTCGAGGGTGAGGCGGGCGAGGCGGCGGTAGATGGGCTGGCGGGCGAGGAAGCGGGCCTCGGCGGCGGCGGGATCGGCGAGCAGAGGGCGGAGCGGCTCGGGACGGGCGGGCACGGCTGAGTTGGCGGCGGCTGGGTTGGGCGCGAGGGGGGTTGCGACGCTTGTCGCCGAGGCGGGCGCGGGGTTGAGGGCCTGCATCATACAGCGGTCGAAGAGGGCGGGGAATGGCGCGTCGAGGAAGATGGTGGAGGTGGCTGGGGTCTGCTCGAGGAGGAGGCGGTTGGTGAGGACCTCGGGTGCTCCACCGCCGAGGGCGAGGACGAGGCGGCTGCGGCCGAGGGCGGAGGCCAGGGCCATGGACTCAAGCTGGCGGAAATGGGCTTCGCCGTGGATGGCGAAGATGGAGGGGACGGAAAGGCCGGAGCGCAACTCGATGTAGGCATCGAGGTCGAGGAACTCCCAGTTGAGTTGGGCGGCGAGCAGACGGCCTACGGTAGTCTTGCCGGCGCCCATGAAGCCGGTGAGGACGAGGCGGCGGAGATGCGCGGGCGGGGTCGCGGCGGGTGGGGGTTCGGCGGCGGACTGGGCGGCGGGTTGGGCGTTCATTGCTGCTCCTTGGAAAAAGACAACGACAAAAGCAAAAGCAACGACAACAGCAAAAGCGAAATACAGAGATTCTGGCCTTCGACTTCGCTCAGGCCAGAATGACGACCTTTATTGAGTAGTGCGTGGAGCAAAACAAAGCCGCGACCATTTGTGGGGGTCGCGGCTCGGCTGGTGTGGCGGATGCTCTGAAGTGCGATCTTTTTTTATCGATCCAGAGATGCTCGCAAGCCCAACAGACCCGCTCCCTGCCACCAAGGGCAAGGATAGGTAAAGTAGGCGTACTGGAGCGAGCGTTGTTTCATCCTGAATGTCAGATTACACCGGAGGGGGATTGGTTGCAAGGAGATTGATCGAAAGTTGTACGGGTAGATTCGCTCGGGGACTAAAGTCCCATTTCATTGTGGACGCGACGGCGCGGCTGAAGCCGCGCCCTTTCAAAACATGTTGCGGGAGATTAGTCGAGTGGCATGCCTGGGTCGATGTAGTCGTCGTCGATGGAGGCGAGGGCGGAGTCTTCCTGGAGCTTGGCCTGAATGTTCTGCCAGACGCGGTCGCTTGGTTCGGCGACGGGCTCGAAGAGGCTGCGGGCTGTTTCGGCTATGATTTCGAGGTCGCTGACCAGGGCCGCGCAGTCGGGGTTGGCGGCGAGGAACTTTTTGAGGCGCGGGTCCTGGCTGATCTTGCCGCTGCCGGCGGCGAAGAGGTCGGGGAGGATGTGTTCAAACTCTTCGGGCTTGAGGTTGTCGAAGTCGATGTTGCCTGGGAGGGTCATTTGGCGGACTCCGCTGGCCCGTGCGGCAGGGGGGACTGGGGCAACTTGCTGGGGTTGCGGAGCAGTTCGCGGAGCCTGAGCCGGGCCTTGTGCAGTTGGGATTTGCTGTTTCCTGTGGAGCAGTCGAGCAGGCCGGCGATCTCGTTGTGTTCGTATCCCTCGACATCGTGCAGGACGAAGACCATGCGGTATCCGGGAGGAAGGGCGGCGACTGCGCGCTCCAGGGTGACGCGGTCGACCGATCCGGTGAGGACGGGGTCGCGGCTGCCGAAGTCGCGGCGTGGGCTGTCGTCTTCGGGGTTGATGGTCTCTTCCAGCGAGACGAGGTTGAGGCCCTTTTTGCGCAGTTGCATGAGGACCAGGTTGACGGTGAGGCGATGCAACCAGGTGGAGAAGGCGGATTCGCCGCGGAAGCTGTTGATCTTGCGGAAGAGATGGAGGAAGGCGTTCTGGGTCATGTCCTCGGCGGCGGAGACGTTGCCCAACATGCGCAGGCAGAGGGTGTAGACGCGGCGCTTGTGCAGGTTGTAGAGCTTGGCGAATGCCTCGGCGTCGCCGCGTTTGGCGGCTGCGATGGCCTCAGCCTCGCCGGCGATGGGCGGGTTGCGCTTGAAGAGGCCGGGATTGGGTCTTGCGGGTGAGGCTTGCGTCATCAGCTGGCCTTGACAGCTCATTGGTGTCGGCTCCGGGGTTCGGGGAACGCCCAGACTCTCGCCTGATTCAGCCTAGCGCATCTGCCGGGGAATAACTACTTGGGGAGTTGGATGCCGGGGGAGTGGGGGAGGGTTGTGCGGGGCGGCCGGGGACTGTGTACGCTCAGGCGCCGATGAAGCGGGCGTAGAGGGAGCGGGCGACGGCGATGTCGGTGGTGCCTTGCACGATGGCGCGGCCGTCGGCGAAGACGGTGAGGGTGTGAGGGCCGCGGCGGAAACGGAGGAGGAGGTCGTTGGAGCGGAGGTCCTGAATGTCGGCGTGGCCGGCGAGGCGGGTGCGCAGGGCGTTGAAGTCGACGGGGCGGTGGTGCTCGTGGATCTGCACGGAGTCGCGGCCGCAGAGAGTGATGTGGGCGCGGTCCTGGCCGGCGAGGTGGGTGAAGATGCGCTGGCCGCAGACCTGGCAATCGGGGCGTGGAGTGTTGGTGGAGATTTCGGAGTGGTCTAAATAATTGTTGCCAGCGGAGCTTGCGTTGACGATGGGATTCCAGAGGTCGAAGGAGAGGAGGGTGCGGCGCATGAGGTGAGGCTGGCCGGTGAGGAACTTGAGGGCTTCGGTGACCTGGATGGAGGCGGCGAGGTTGACGGCGGTGGAGAGGATTCCGGCGGTGTCGCATGTCTCGACGTTGCCGGTGGGGGGCTTGGGAAAGATGCAGGCGAGGCAGGCGGTGGGGGGAGTATCGATCCCACCCATGTCGCGGTGAGACTGCGCCATGGATGGGGCACCCGGACTATGTGCTGGCAGGATGTTCATGGTGGCGGCGTAGGCGCCGATGGCGGCGGCGTAGATCCAGGGGAGGCCGCGCTGGACGGCGAAGTCGTTGATGAGGTAGCGGGTCTCGAAGTTGTCGGTGGCGTCGAGGACGATGTGGACGGATGAAGGGATGAGGTCGGCGATGTTGGTTGGAGTGAGGTCACTGATGCATGCGTGGACGGTGACGCGGGAGTTGAAGAGGGCGATGTGACGGCGTGCGGCCTCGGCCTTGGGGAGGGAGTCGCGGGCGTCGGATTCGTCGAAGAGGACCTGTCGCTGGAGGTTGGAGGGCTCGACGAAGTCGCGGTCGATGAGGGTAAGGGCGCCGACTCCGGCGCGGGCGAGGAGCGAGGCAGAGGCCGCTCCCATGGCCCCGCAGCCTACGATGGCAACGTGGGAGGCGGCAAGGCGTTGCTGGCCAAGAGGGCCGATGCCGGGGAAGAGAACCTGACGGGAGTAGCGGTCGTTATCCGCGATTGCGTCAGCGGTATATGCTATTGCGTCGGCGGCGGAGGACGCGGGAGTCGAGTTGTCTTGGGGCGAGAGTTGTGAGGACACGGTTGCGCACTCGTTTAAATGCATCGTTCTTCGTAGTATAGGGAATTGCGGGGGACTCTTCATGGGGGCTTGCTTCTGCGCGGTTTGCATCCAAATGAGAGGAAACAATCCGAGGCGGCCTGAGCGAAGACAGAGGGGAAGTTTTATTGCGCGTTCGAGTTGAGACTGGAAGCAGAAGAGCGGAGGCGGAAGAGGGCGGCTGGTGCGCGCGCTTGCTCACCGGCGTTCTTGTTCTCGCATGGGCTGGGTTCAGTTCAGGGCAGAGCGCGAATCCAATAGCAAATTCAACTGCGACGGCAAATTCAACAACAACTGCAACGGCAAATTCAACGACAACAGCAACTGCGACGACAACAGCGACTGCGACGACAACGGTAAATTCAACGGCGACGGCGAGCCTGGCGGAGTGGAAGGGGCTGCGGGTTGGGGCGGTGGAGTTTGAGGGAGTAAAGTTTGGCGCTGGCGACCCGCTGCCGGGCTTGCTGGTGCAGAAGGCGGGCGTGGCGCTGGAACCGGCGTTGGTGACGGCGAGCGTGCGGCGTTTGTTCGCAAGCGGGAGGTACAGGGACATTCGGGTGGAGGGTGTGCGCGAGGGCGCGGGGATGCGGCTGATCTATGTGGGCGTGCCGCGGTATTTCGTGGGGCGGGTGACGATTGTGGGAGTGAAGGACGAACGGCTGGCGTCGCTGCTGGAGTACGCGACCAAGCTGCAGCCGGGGACGGATTTTACCGAGGCGGCGGTTCCGGCGGCGACCGAGGGAGTGCGGCAGGCGCTGGAGAGCAATGGATGCTACGAGCCGTCGATTGCGGTGAAGACGACGGTGGATGAGGTGGGCGGCCAGGTGAACGCGGAGTTCAGCGTGCAGGTTGGGCCGCAGGCGCGGGTGGGGCAGATTGCGGTGGGCGGCAACGATCCGGGGTTGACGGTGGAGGAGGTGCGCAAGAAGGGAAAGATGAAGTTGGGCAGCAAGGTGACCCGCGAGACGACCAGCAATGCGTTGACGCGGCTGCGCGCGCAGTACGAGAAGCGGGACCGGCTGGAGGCGACGGCGTCGTTGCGGACCGGGAGTTACGATAGGGCGCGCAAGCAGGTGGACTACGAGTTGATCGCGAACCAGGGGCCGCTGGTGAAGGTGGTGGTAGAGGGCGCGAAGTTGTCGAAGCGGCGGATGAAGTTGTTGATTCCGATCTACCAGGAGGGGACGATCGACAACGACCTGCTGAACGAGGGGACGTACAACATCAAGGACTATCTGTTTCAGGAGGGCTACTTCGATGCGACGGTTTCGGTGAAGGTTGTGGGCGCGGAGACGACGACGATCGTGAGCGCTGCGACGAGACCGGGCACCGGCGCAAACGCGGAGACGGCGCAGGAGAGCGTGGTGTACGCGGTGGTGAAGGGGGTGAAGCACAAGGTCCGGTCGGTGACGATTGCGGGCAACCACTACTTCGACACGGACCTGCTGAAGGAACGGATGCGGGTGCAGAAGGCGGACGCGTATCTGCGCACGGGGCGCTACTCTCCTGCGCTGATGAAGGCGGACGTGGAGTCGATTCTGGCGTTGTACCGGGCGAATGGATTCGATAAGGCGACGATCTCGACGTCGATCACGGACAGCGACACGGCGAAGTCCGGGAAGAAGCTGAAGGAAGGCGAGATTGCGGTGGCGTTGACGATTTCGGAGGGACCGCAGCAGAAGTTTGGGAAGGTGACGCTGGCGGGAGTGGATGCGGGCCGGGAGAAGGCGGTGAGGGCGCTGCTGAACGCGCAGGAGGGGCAGCCCTACTCACTGATTACGCTGTCGGGCGACCGGGACGCGATGTACGGCTACTACCTGAGTCACGGATTTGAGCAGGCCAAGGTTGAGGTGAAGCAGCAGGTGGAGAGCGCGGACGCGCAGAAGACGGATGTGGCGTTGCATGTAACGGAGGGCGAGCAGGTGTTTGTGGACCGCGTGCTGGAGTCGGGGATTGGGCACACACGGACGTCGGTAGTGGCGCGGGAGACGACGTTCCATGCGAGCGATCCACTGGACGAGAGCGCGTTGCTGGAGACGCAGCGCAGGCTGTACGGACTGGCGTTGTTCAACGAGGTGACGACGGCGGTGCAGAACCCGGATGGAGACGCGCCAATCAAGAACGTGTTGCTGCAACTGAGCGAGGCGCGGCGGTGGAACGTGACGTACGGGTTCGGGATAGAGGCGGAGACGGGCACGCCGGAGAATGGCAAGATCAATCCGGCGTCGGCGATTCTGCTGGGGCTTTCGCCGAATGCGACCTACTCGCAGGAGGGCAAGACGGGAGTGAGCCCGCGCGTCTCTCTGGATGTGAGCCGGATCAATCTGCGCGGGACGGACAACTCGCTGACGCTGCATTCGTCGTATGGATTGCTGGAGGAGGTGGCTATACTGACGTTTCTGAACCCTCACTTCCGTGGCAGTCCGCAGCTGTCGGAGAGCGTGTCGGGGGGTTACTCGAATGTGCAGAACATCACGACGTTCCAGGCGTCAACGCTACAGGCGGATTTTCGCATTACGCAGAAGGTGAAGCGGACGGACACAGTCATCTACGACTTCGAGTTCCGCCGGGTTGCGGTGAACCCTGCGACGTTGCAGGTTTCGGCGAACCTGATTCCGCAGTTGTCGCAGCCGGTGCGCGTGGGCGGGCCGGGGATTACGTGGTTCCACGACAAGCGGGACCCTGGGCCGCTGAATGCGACCAAGGGGTCGTACACATCGGTGCAGGAGTTCTTTGCGACGTCGAAGTTTGGCTCGGAGGTGAACTTCAACCGGACGGACCTGACCAACTCGACGTACTACGCGTTCGGTAAACACAAGTATGTGTTGGCGCGAAACACGCGGCTGGGATTTGAGACGACGTTTGGCGCCAATCCAAACGTAGGCAGTACGAGCTGCGCGGGCGCGCTGCTGGAGACCAATGCGAGTTGCAACGCAGTGCCTTTGCCGGAGCGGTTGTACGCGGGCGGGGCGACCTCGGACCGCGGATTTCCCATCAACGGAGCGGGACCGAGAGATTTGCAGACGGGCTATCCGGTGGGGGGCAACGGGGTGATTGTGAACAGCACGGAGCTGAGGCTGCCGGCGGCCACGCTGCCGTACCTGGGAGACAGCCTGAGCTTCGTGCTGTTCCACGACATGGGGAACGTGTTTGCTCATGTGTCGGACATGTTCCCCAGCATCGCGCACTTTCACCAGCCGAACCAGGAGACGTGCGCGAATGTGGGGCCTCCGCAGGTCACGACGACGTATCCGTTTGGGACGTGCAACTTCAACTATTTTTCCCATGCGGTGGGAGTGGGAGCGCGGTACAAGACGCCGGTAGGGCCGATCCGGCTGGACTTCAGCTACAACCTCGACCCGCCGGTCTATCCGGTGATCTACGACTTCAACGGAAGCCTGCCGTATGAGGGACAGGCGAGCCACTTCAATTTCTTTTTCAGCATTGGACAGGCATTTTGACGTATGAGCGCTATGGGAGATAGATCGGGCAGAGCGATGGTGGCAGCGGGCCGGCCAGGGCTAGCTGCGCTGGCGTCTGTGTTGGCGATTGCGATGCTGTGTGGAGTGGCTTGCGTGGGGCGGGGAACAGCAGGGCAGCGGACAGGGAACAGGGAACAGGGAACAGCGCAGCAGGGAACAGGGAACAGGGAACAGGGGTCAGTTAATGCAAATGCGGCGAGCGCGGGGGAGCGGGTTGCGCTGGACCGCGTGGTTGCGGTGGTGAATGAGGATTTAATTCTGGAGAGCGATCTGGACGAGGAGGCCCGCATGGCGGCGTTTCAGCCGCTTGGTGGGCAGACTACGGCGACGCGGAAGGAGCTGATCGAGCGGCTGATCGACCGCGATTTAATCTTGCAGCAGATGCGGTTGCAGCCGCAGCCGCCGATCACGGATGCGCAGGTGGATGCGGAGCTGGGCGTGCTGCGCAAGAACATTCCCCAGTGCGCGGCGTATGGCTGCGAGACGAATGCGGGCTGGGAAAAATTTGTCGCGGCGCAGGGCTTTACGGTGGAGGAGCTGAAGGAGCGCTGGCGGCAGCGCATGGAGGTGCTGCGGTTTATCGAGGCGCGCTTCCGCATGGGGATCCGCATCTCGCAGGCGGAGATGGATGCGTACTACAAGGAGACGCTGGTTCCGGCGTACGAGAAGGAGAAGGTGGCGCCACCGGTGGAGGCGGCGATTGCGGACCGCATTCAGGAGATCCTGTTGCAGCGGCAGGTGGACAAGCTGCTGGACGACTGGCTGACATCGCTGCGCGCGGAGGGCAGCGTGAAGATTGTGAAGCCGGGAGAGGAGTTGCCATGAGCGCGGACGAGAAGCAGGCCAATGGCGAGAAGCCGAATCCGGCCGGCGAGCAGGCGGGCGGGGAGAAGATGTTGCCGGTGAAGCGGCGGCGGAGCTTTGCGTGGCATGTGACGCGGGCGGGTTCGTGGGGCTTCGGAGGCGCTCTGGCGTTGGCGATTCTGCTGGTGGGCGGGATTACCTGGGTTACGGCGACGGCGTACTTTCAGCGGCTCGTGGGGCGGGAGATTGTGTCGGTGCTGGAGGACGCGACCGGCGGACGGGTGGAGCTGCGCGGCGTCCGGTTCAGCCTGTGGCGGCTGAAGATCGAGGTGGACGGGCTGGTGATCCATGGGACGGAGGGCCCGGGCGAGGCGCCGTACCTTTCGGCGGAGAAGGTCGAGGTGCGGGTGGGGATTTCAAGCTTCTTCTCGCACGCGACCGGAGCGGGGTTGCGGTCGCATGTGGGGCTGAAGCTGCTGCTGGTGGAGAGGCCGCAACTGCACCTGATGGTGGACAAGGATGGCAAGACGAACGTACCTACGCCGAAACATCCCAAGGTGAGCAAGGAGCCGGTGGCGGACACACTGCTGGACCTGCGCGCGAAGGATGTCTCGCTGGTGGATGGGGTGGCGCTGGTGAACGACCGCGCGATTCCGTTCGATGTGGCGGCGCGCGATCTGGACGCGGAGGTGCGTTATCTGCGGGCGACTGACCGCTACGGGATTGCGCTGGAACTGAGCGAGCTGCGGACCAAGGCGGAGGCACAGCCCGAGGCGGAGTCGAGACTGCACCTGGATGCGGAGCTGGGACGCGATGCGGTGGAGCTGAAAGGGCTGGAGTTCGATTCGGGCGCGACGTCTGTGCTGCACGCGACGGGGACGCTGACGCACTTTGCCGAGCCGCAGTGGCAGGGCGCGGTGAATGGGACGCTGGAGCTGAAGCAGGTGACGGTTCTGACGGATGTGGAGGGGTTCACGGGGGGCTCGGTCGATCTTGCGATGAACGGGCACAGCTGTGCGGTGAGGCCAGTGGGCCCGCAGGCAAAGCCGCGGTTCTGGCTGGGACGGCGGGCCGGAAATTCAGGAAAGATGGGAGCGGCTCAGGCAGCGGTCGATCCGGAGTGCAAGTCGGGCTACTTGTTGGTGGGCAACGCGAAGCTGCACAAGGCGGGATTCGTGAACGAGTACGTGATCCTGCACGATGTGGACGGTTCAGCGCGAGTCCACATTACGCCGAGTGAGTTGCTGCTGACGGAGATGGAAGGGTTTCTGCCGGGAGGCGGGAGCGCCGCGGGCGAGCTGCGATTTGCCGACTGGCTGGGTGGTGCGGCGCGCGCGACCCTGACCTCGACGGTGACGCGGCTTCCGCTGCGCACGATTATGGAGGTTACGGAGACCGGGGACTACGGCGACCTGGGCTTCGATACGGCGGTGACCGGGCCGGTGAAGGTGGAGTGGGTCGGACAGCCGGTGAACGTTGGTGAGACGGTGACGGTCGACGGACAGCTTGTCTTTCAGCCGACCGGGGTGGCGCGCACGGGAGCGCTGAACAATGTTCCCGTGAGTGGCGTGGCGGATGCGCGCTACGAGGGCAAGCATGAGACCGTCAACATCCGGCACACGTCGTTGCAGACGCTGGGTTCAACGACCGAGGCAACGGGGGTTCTGGGGGTTGAGGATGGCGATCCGCTGACGAACCTGAAGGTGGATACGACGATTCGCGATCTGGGCGAGTTCGATCAGTTGCTGCATACGCTGGGCTTTGAGGAGAACGGCAGGAAGGGGACGGCGGCGATTCCGCTGACGCTGCATGGGGGGATGACGTTTCACGGGACAGCGATGGGGCGGGCGGACGACCTGGATGTGAAGGGGCACGTGCAGGGCTCGCAGATCGAGGTGAAGCTGGGTTCGGCACTGGGGTTGGGGACGGACACGGTGGTGGATTCGGTGGTGGGGGATGCGGAGTACTCGTACGACGGGGGGCTGGCGATTGCCAACTCGACGATCACGCGTGGGGGCGCGGTGCTGAATGTGGCGGGGAGCTTGCGGCCGCGCAAGATGATCTTGCGCAAGGGTACGGCGAGTCGCAAGGACGCGCTGGATTACGTGTGGGACGAGGGGACGAGCGTCGATGCGACGGTGCGGCTGGCCAACGCGGAGGCCGCGGACGTGCTGCAAATGGCCGGCGAACAGAAGAAGATTGAGGTGACAGGGAAGCTGGCGGCGAACGCGACAGTGCGGGGAACCGTGGGCGATATGGATGGGACGGGGAAGATTACGCTGCTGCGCGGCGTGGCGTATGGAGAGCCGTACGACTCCGCGGTGGCGGAGCTTGCGGTGCGTGGGCAGGAGATTGACGCAAGAAATGCTGTGTTGATGATGCATGGAGCGCGGATCGCGGGCGAAGGCGGATACGATCTGCGGTCGGAGCGGCTGCATGGGCACGTTGAGGGTGACGGGCTGGTGCTGTCGAAGTTCCGGACTTTTGCCAAGGCAAGCCCTGACGCAGATGGAACGCTGACGCTGGTGGCGGACGCGAATGGGACGATGGAGCAGCCGGGGTTGAAGGCGACGGCGAAGCTGACTCGGGTTACGCTCGACGGCAAGCCGCTGGGCGAGATTGCGGCCCAGGCGCATAGCGAGGGAAGCGAGCTATTCTATGCGGTGCAGTCGACGCTGGTGGGGGCGAAAGTCGATGGGGCGGGGGAGACGCGGCTGACGAGGGATTACGAGACGCAGGCGAAACTGGCGTTTTCGGGGTTCGACGTGGGGACTGCGCTGGCGTTGTTGCCGCCGGGGAAGATCAAGGCGCAGTCGTCGATTGCAGGGGTGGTGACGGTGAGCGGGCCGCTGAAGACGCCTGTGAAACTGAGCGGCGCGGCTGAGTTGAGTGACTTCGATGTGAAGCTGCAAGGGGTGGAGTTGAAGGCCGCGGAACCATTGCGCGTGAGTCTGAAGAATGGAATGGCGACGCTGGAGCGGGTGCATATTGTTGGCGAAGACACAAACATACAGGCGAGCGGGACGGTGCAGGCGTTCGGCTCGACCGACCCCGCAGGCGGGCGGATGGATGTGAGGGCGAGCGGAAGCGTGAGCCTCGCGATTGCGCATACGTTCGACCCGGACATTCTATCGAGCGGGAAGGTTGAGTTTACGGTGGCGGCGGGCGGGCGGACGGGAAAGCCATCGCTGACCGGCCGAGTGAAGTTCGACCAGGTAAACGCGGCGATGGAAGGGATTCCCAATGGGCTGAGTTCGCTGAACGGGACGCTGGTGTTCAACGAGGACCGGCTGGAGGTGGAGAACCTGACCGCGATGACGGGCGGCGGGCAGTTGAAGATCGGTGGCTTCCTGACCTACCGAGACGGGATCTATGCCGATCTGACGGCTACGGGCGATGTGGTGCGCGTGCGGCTGGCAGGGTTGAGCGCGACGGGGAACACGAGCCTGCGGTTGCAGGGCGGCCCGGAGAGTTTGCTGTTGAGCGGGAATGTGTTGGTGACGCGGTTTGGCGTGGGGCCGGAGGTGGACTTCGCGTCGTTCGCGGCGGCGGGAGGAGTGAGTTCGCCGCCGAACCCGAACGACGCGTCGAACAAGATCCAACTGGACGTGCATGTGACCAGCTCGCAGCAACTGGACTTCCAGAACTCGTATGCCAAGCTGGCGGGTTCGGTCGATTTGACACTGCGCGGTACGGTGGCCGAACCTGCGATTCTGGGACGGATCCAGATTACGGATGGGAGCGCGACGTTTGCCGGGACGAAGTACGAGTTGCAGCGCGGAAATATCTACTTTAGCAACCCGGTGCGCATCGACCCGATGATCGATGTGAATGCCACGGCGCGGGTGGAGAGCTATGACATTACGGTGGGGCTGCAAGGCACGATGAGCAACCTGAAGGCGGCGTACCGCTCCGACCCGCCGCTGAGCGAGGCGGACATCTTCGCTCTGCTGGCGCTGGGCAGGACGCAGGAGGAGGCACAGCTCTACCAGGAGCAGGAGGTGGATGCGGGGACGAACTCCACCAACAGCGCACTGCTGGGGGGCGCGCTGAACGAGACGGTGAGCAACCGGGTCGGCAAGTTGTTCGGCGGGGGCAGCGTGAAGATCGATCCGGCGTTTGTGGGGACGCTGGGGAACTCGGCGGCGCGGATTACGGTGCAGCAGCAGGTGTCGCGGCAACTGTCGGTGACCTATGCGACGAATGTGAACTACACCGCGCAGCAACTGTTGCAGGCGCAGTACGATCTGACGCCCAACGAGTCGATTGTGGTGACGCGCGATGAGTCGGGCGTCTACAGCATGGTGTTCAAGATCCGCAAGCGGTATAAGTAGGGCATTTTTGCTGAGTGTTTGAGGCGTTTTCCAACAGGTGGAAGCGGGACCGAAAGACAAATACGGAGATTCTGGCCTTCGACTTTGCTCAGGCCAGAATGACGGCTTCAGGGGATCTTCTCCAGATTGACGACTTACGGTACAGGACGGCGTAGCGGTCTCACTCGATAAGATAGAGCGATGGGAAATTTGTGGAAGAGCGCGCGGCTGACGCTGGAGACGATCAAATGGGAGCACTCGGTCTTTGCGCTGCCGTTTGCGCTGACCGGGGCGGTTCTGGCGGCGCGGGGCTGGCCGCGGCCCGCGGTGCTGGGGTGGATTGTGCTGTGCATGGTGTCTGCGCGGTCGGCGGCGATGGCGTTCAACCGGCTGGTGGACGCGCGGCTGGATGCGGCGAATCCGCGGACGAAGATGCGCGCTCTGCCGGCGGGGAAGTTGAGTGCGGGATTCGTTGCGGGATTTGTTGTGCTGTCGGCGGCGTTATTCGTGCTGGGCGCAGCGATGCTGAACCGGCTGACGCTGGAGTTGGCATTGCCTACTCTGGCGGTTCTGCTGGCGTATAGCACTATGAAGCGCGTGACGCGGTGGTCGCACCTGGTGCTGGGGCTGGCGCTGGGGATTGCGCCGTCGGCGGCGTGGATTGCGGTGCGCGGCGCGCTGGATTGGCGGATCACGGTGCTGACGGCGGCGGTGCTGCTGTGGGTTGGCGGCTTCGACGTGCTGTACGCGTGCCAGGACTTCGAGTTTGATCGCGCGGCGGGGCTGAAGAGCGTGCCGCAGGCCTACGGGCTGACGCGTGCGTTCTGGCTGGCGCGCGCGATGCACGTGGGAATGGTGGGGCTGCTGGTGTGGCTGGTGCGGCTGTTCGCGCTGGGCGGGCTGGCCTGGGCGGGCGTTGCAGTGGTAGCGGCGCTATTGATATACGAGCACAGCATTGTTTCGCCACGCGATCTGCGTCGGATGAATGCGGCATTCTTTACGCTGAATGGGGTGATCTCGGTGGTGTTCTTCGGGTTCTTTGCGGCGGACGTGCTGCACAAATAAGAGGGTCCGCGCGGGGCGAACCCTCTTTGGAGAAGGGATGCAAGAGCAAATGCGGGGGGGCGTCCACTACGCGACGGACGATGAACCCGTCCGTCGCTCCGGCCGGGATAACGGCGTTCAATTATGCCGTGTGCTTGTGCTCACGCTGGATGGCTTCGGCCTTGTCGCTGACTGCGTTCTTGACGTTCTGCGCGGTTGATGTGATTTTTTCGCGAACGTCGTGGGCTCGATCGGCGGCGTTCTGTTTGGCTTCGCTATGCTTTGTGGAGCAACATGCGTGGGCTTCGCCGGCGACCGCGTGGACGGCGTCTTTTGTGTTTCCCCAGGCCTCTTTTGCTGCGCCTTTGACCTGATCTACGGCGCCTGAGTTGGCAAGCTTGTCGTTGCCGAGAGCTTCGCCGACAGACTGCTTTGCCTTGCCTTTTAGCTGGTCGAACTTTCCTGCTGCAGTATCACGATTCATGGAGGTGCTCCTGTGGTTTTCTGTGGATGGGTTTGAAATTTTGTTTCAGTCCTGGTCCCAGCCTGGGAAGTATAAGTTTCTAGAGTGCGCGACGGCCTGCGATGAGGTTGAAGACGAGGACGATGACGGCGAGCAGGAGGAGGAGATGAATCCATGCGCCGAAGACATGAAATCCGATGAAGCCAACCAGCCAGAGTAGGAGCAGAATGATAGTGATCGTCCAAAGCATTGATTTATTCTCCTGCGAACTTTATTCTCCCGCGAACTGCGCGGCGATGTTTTCTGCCGTGGGAGTGGAAAGACCAACCGCGGGCCGTCATGTGATAAGTTGCGAGTTACCGGGAAGAGGTTGCCAAGTGCGATCGAGAGACGGTGGTTTTGGAGGGTAGCGCGTGAGGATTGCGATACAGGGCGAGCTGGGATCGAACAGCCACATGGCTGCGCTGGCGATGCTGGCGGATGTGGGCGGCGCGGAAGGCGGCGGGGTGGAGATTGTCGCCTGCAACCTGTCGGCGGAGGTCTTTGAGCGGGTGGTTGCGGGCGAGGTGGATGGGGCGGTGCTGCCGATCGAGAACAGCCTGCATGGGTCTGTGGCGGAGCATTACGACCTGCTGCTTGCCGAGCCGGTGCGGATCGCGCGGGAGAGCCTGCTAAGAGTGCGGCACAACCTGATTGCGCGGCCCGGGGTGAAGTTGGAGGATGTGAAACGGGCGATGTCGCACCCGGTGGCGCTGTCGCAGTGCAGACGATGGTTTGCCGAGCATCCGGAGATCGAGGCGGTGAACTTCTATGACACGGCGGGAAGCGTGAAGCAGGTGATGGCGATGGGGGCCAGCGACACAGCGGGGATTGCGCCGGAGCTGGCGGCTCGGCAGTACGGCGGCGAGGTGCTGGCTGCGGGGATCGAGGACCACGCGGAGAACTACACGCGGTTTCATTTTTTAGTGCGGGAGAGTGGATGGAAGGCGGCGGAGGGGGCGAACAAGGCGAGCCTTGCGTTCATCGTGCTGCACCAGCCAGGGACTCTGGTGGTGGCTCTGGAGGAGTTTGCGCGGGCGGGGGTGAACCTGACCAAGATCGAGTCGCGGCCGGTTCCGGGAATGCCATGGGAGTACGTCTTCTTCGTCGATCTGCGGTTTGAGTCTTCCAACCAGATGGATGCTGCACTGGCTGGATTGGGACGGCATTGCGAGATGGTGAAGGAGCTTGGGCGGTACGTTGCGGCGTAAGTCGCTCATGAGGAATAGCTAATCCACGATGAGCGGCGGGTGCCCTGGTTGAAGGGGAGGGCCGGTTGCGCCGATGACGCAGAGGTGGAAGTGAGCATCTTACAGGGTGAGGGTTGATGGAGAGCGTGTGGGCGAGGATTGGGGTGCGACTTTGGGGGTTATGGATGCATCCAATGAAGGAAATCTGATATAAGAACACTCAAGGATATTCCATGCCAAGTGAATTTGTAAGCGTGATCAAGCCAAGAGCAGCAAGGGTTGACGATGATTCGGCGGCGGTTGCGATCGCGGGCCGTGCGATTCCGGTGCTTCCGGTGCGGGACACAGTGCTGTTTCCCCATGCGGTGCTGCCGTTGACGGTGGGGCGGGAGAGCTCGATCCTGTTGATCCAGTCGCTGGGCGAGGAGAAGACGATTCTGGTGGTGGCGCAGCGGGACGCCCGGCAGGACGCGCCGGAGGCTGCGGACCTGCACCACATTGGCACGCGCGCGACGGTGCATAAAGTGGTGAAGATGCCGAACCAGAGCCTGTTTGTTTTTACCGAGGGCAACGAGCGGGTGCGGCTGGGCGAGTTTGCCCAGAACAGCCCGTTTATGACCGCGGAGTGCGAGACGGTGGAAGAGATTGAGCCTGTGGCGTCGCCGGAGACGGAGGCGCTGCAGCGCAATGTGGTGAGCCAGTTCCAGCAGATTGTGAGTTCGTCGCCGACGCTTTCGGACGACTTGCAGACGATTGCGATCAACATTGAGGAACCGGGGCGGCTGGCGGACTTTATCGCGTCTTCGCTGCCGTTCCTGACCACGACGGACAAGCAGGAGCTGCTGGAAACGCCGGATGTCTCGGCGCGGCTGGAGCGGATCAACAAGCACCTGGCGAAGGAGATCGAGGTGCAGCAGTTGCGCAACAAGATCCAGACCGAGGTGCAGGATTCGGTGCAGTCGTCGCAGCGGGACTACTATCTGCGCGAACAGTTGAAGGCGATCCAGAAGGAGCTGGGCGACCTGGACGAGACGCAGAAAGACATTGCGGAGCTGAAGGAGAAGATTGAAGCGGCGGGGATGCCGGAGGAGACCAAGAAGGACGCGCTGAAGGAGCTTGGGCGGTTGAGCCGGATGAATGCGATGGCGGTCGACTACTCGCTGACGCGGAATTACATCGAGTGGCTGGCAGTGCTTCCGTGGTCGAAGTCTTCGGCGGGCGAGGTGGACATTCTGAAGGCCAAGGAGATTCTGGACGCGGACCACTACGGGCTGAAGAAGGTGAAGGACCGGATTCTGGACTACCTGAGCGTGCGGCGGTTGAAGCCGGACATGAAGGGGCCGATTCTGTGCTTTGTGGGGCCTCCGGGCGTAGGCAAGACGTCGCTGGGGCGGAGCGTGGCGCGGGCGCTGGGACGGAAGTTCGCGCGCATCTCGCTGGGCGGGATGCACGACGAGGCGGAGCTGCGCGGACACCGGCGGACGTACATCGGCGCGCTGCCGGGGCAGGTGATCCAGAACCTGAAGCGGATCGAAACCAACGACCCGGTTTTCATGCTGGACGAGGTGGACAAGCTGGGGCACGACTTCCGCGGCGATCCGGCGAGCGCGCTGCTGGAAGTGCTGGACCCGGAGCAGAACAATACATTTCGCGACAACTATCTGGACCAGCCGTTCGACCTGTCGAAGGTGCTGTTCATCTGCACGGCGAACCAGCTCGACTCGGTGCCGGCGCCGCTGCTGGACCGGATGGAGATTATCGAGCTGACGGGATACACCGAGGAAGAGAAGGTGGCGATTGCGACGACGTACCTGATCCCGCGACAGATCAAGGAGAACGGGATCGACGCGGAGCTGATCGAATTTTCGCAGGAGAGCATTGCGCAGATTGCGCGGCACTACACGCGCGAGGCGGGCGTGCGCAAGCTGGAGCAGCAGATTGGAACGATCTGCCGCAAGCTGGCGCGACGCATCGCCGAGGGCAAGCCGGAGAAGCTGGTGATTACCAACGAGGTGATTCTGGAGTTTCTGGGCGGGATCAAGGTGCGCGTGGATACGGAGATTGCCGAGCGGACGAAGCGGGCCGGAGTTGCGGTGGGTTTGGCGTGGACTCCGGCGGGCGGCGATGTGTTGTTCATCGAGGCCAACCGCATGAAGGGCAAAGGGACGTTCACCATCACAGGACAGATTGGCGATGTGATGAAGGAGAGTATGCAGGCAGCGCTGACGTGGGTGCGGTCGAACGCTTTGGCGCTGGGACTCGACGAGGACCTGCTGAAGGAGGTGGACCTGCACATCCATGTGCCGGCGGGCGCGATTCCGAAGGATGGGCCGAGCGCGGGCGTAACCATGGCGACGGCGCTGGTGAGCCTGCTGACGGACACGCGGGTGCATCCTCTGCTGGCGATGACGGGCGAGATCACACTGAGCGGCAACGTGTTGCCGGTGGGCGGGATCAAGGAGAAGTTCCTTGCGGCCAAGCGGGCTGGCGTGCGCGACGTGATCCTGCCGACGGACTGCAAGCAGCAGGTGGATGAGGACCTGTCTCCTGAACAGATCAAGGGCGTGACGATCCACTATGCGAGCCGGATCGAAGACGTGCTGGCGATTGCGCTGCCGAAGTCGAAGGGCGAGGCGGTGGAGGACGAGGTGGTGCGCGAAGAACTGATCGGCGCGACCAACTGATCTTCGCGCAACATTGAAGAGGCGGTCGCGAGTCTCGTGGCCGCCTCATTCTGTGTGTGGCTTCGGAATCGCATAGAAGGTATTCTGAGCGGATGCGGGTTCGCGGGTTCAGCTTCGGCGTCTTGCGCGCTCGTGCGTCTAACTCTTCGAGGAGAGATCGGGTGGACGCTGCACAAAAGCGAGGGTGAGCGATGAGGGTTGGTGAGGCAATCGTTGCGACGGCGCTGGGCTTGGCGCTTGGTCTTGCGCCTTTTCGCTCACAGCTTCGCGCGCAGGAGACGCAGGCGGAGCCGACTCCATTGTCGCCCACGCCGAAGCAG
Source organism: Granulicella sp. (assembly GCA_003132145.1). Lineage (GTDB taxonomy): Bacteria > Acidobacteriota > Terriglobia > Terriglobales > Acidobacteriaceae > Edaphobacter. The sequence continues at coordinate 6,027 of PKWU01000049.1, read as the reverse complement.
ACGACGAGTTCGCAGCAGAGCGGTTCTTCACCGCAGAGCGGAAGTTCGCAGACTGGCTCGTCGCAGAGTGGTGCGCAATCGTCCGGCTCGCAGACCAGTGGTTCGGCGACGGCTGGTTCGCAGACTACGGGTTCATCGACGACGGCGGTCCCAGTGGTGCGGCGGCGGGTGGCGCATCCCAATGCGGGATTGCCGGAGCCGGTGGCGGGGCCGCTGACTGGGGCTGGATCTGTGCCGCAGAGTTCGTCGACGCAGCCGGTGAATCGAGGGGGCGATGTGGGGACGTTGCGCGTGAAGGCGCGGCTGGTGAACGTGGCGGTGAACGTGGTGGACGCGCACGGCGCGCCGGTGGGCGGCTTCGAGAAGAAGGACTTTCAGCTCTTCGAGGACGGCGCGGCCCAGACGGTTGCAATCTTCGAGCGCGAGGCGACCAGTCCGCTGTCGATTGTGCTGGCGATTGACGCGAGCGAGACGGTAGTAACCAGCGAGCGTCTGGAGCGTGAGGCGGCGAAGCACTTCGTACGCGCGATCCTGCGGCCGCAGGACGAGATCGGCCTGATGGAGTTTGCCGACAACGTGCGCGAGGTGGTGCCGTTTACCAATCAGGCCAAGCGCATCGAGGAGGGACTGGGCGAGATCCGGCGCGGCGACGAGACGGCGCTCTACAACGCGGTCTTTCTGGCCAGCCAGCGGCTTGCAACGACCTCGGCGGCGGCTGGGCGGCGACGCGTGCTGGTGGTGATCAGCGACGGCGGCGACTCGGTCGAACACGGCGTGCGCTACGAGGAGGCGGTCGAAGAGGCACAGCGCGCGGGGGCGATTGTCTACTCGATCATCATTGTGCCGATTGCCGCGGATGCGGGACGCAACACGGGCGGTGAACACGCGCTGATCCAACTCGCCGAGGACACGGGCGGGAAGTACTACACGGTCATCGACCCGAAGGACCTGGAGCCGGCGTTCAGCCACATCTCGGACGACCTGCGGACGCAGTATTTGTTGGGGTACTACGCGCCGGAGCAGGGCAGCGGCGGGTTTCGGCGGATCAAAGTGAAGCTGACCGACGCGGCGTCGGACGCGAAGTACAATCTGCGCTATCGCACGGGATACTTTGCCGATGCGAAGTGAGTATTTGAACTGATTCGACATATAATGCGTAGTGGTTTGCAGAGGGATGGGCCAATGATGCGCATAGTGGAATTGGGAAGAAGGTTGTGGATTGGCGGGGCGGGTTGGTTGGTTGTTGCGGCGATGATGTTGGGGCTGGGAAGTGTTCCACTGGTGGCGCAGACGGCGCAGGATATTGCGGGGACGTGGCAGGGGACGATGCAGGTGGGGCAGGCGATGCGCATCGTGGTGAAGATCTCCAAAGGAGACGGTGCGGCGAACAAGAGCGGCTGGAAGGGCGCGCTCTACAGCATCGATTCCAGCAATCAGGCAACGGCGATTCCTACGATTACGCTGGCTGGCGCGAACGCGAAGTTCACGATCCCTGCGATCGAAGCCAGCTACCAGGGAAAGCTGAGCGCTGACGGCGCGTCGATGGCAGGGATGTGGACGCAGGGATTGAACTCCTATGCGCTGAATCTGACGCGGGTGACTGGAGACTCGGCGTGGGCGATTCCCGAGCCGGACAAACCGATGGCGCTGGATGCCGATCCGACGTATGAGGTGGTGACGATCAAGCCGAGCGATCCGAACGATGGGAACCGGGGCTTTCAAACCAGAGGGAGACATGTCCGTGCAGCCAACGAGACGGTGAATGACATGATCTCGTTTGCGTGGGGGATCCATGTGAAGCAGATCGTGGGCGGGCCGGCGTGGTTCAGCACCGACCATTACTTTGTCGATGGCGTGCCGGATGCGCCGGGCAGGCCGAACCTGACGCAGTTCCGGTCGATGATTCGGAAGGTGCTGGCGGACCGGTTCGGGCTGAAGGCACACAACGAACAGCGGGAGCTATCGGTGTACGCGCTAACAGTCGCCAAGGGAGGGTCGAAGCTGACCAAGAGCCTGGGCAATCCGAATGGGCCGCCGAATGACAACTTCTCGACATCGGCATACATGAAGGAGACGAACACGACGATGGGGGAGTATGCCAAGGCGATGCAGTACGTGCTGGACCGGCCAGTGGTGGACCAGACGGGGCTGGAGGGCCGGTGGGATTTTCTGCTGAAGTGGACGCCGGATGAGACGCAGTTCACGGCGATTGGGGCGAGGATTCCTGCGCCGTCGAACGATCCGAATGCGGCGCCGGGGTTGTTCACGGCGATTCAGGAGCAGATTGGGTTGAAGTTGGAGGCGGTGAAGGCGATGGCGGATGTGATCATGATCGACCATGTGGAGCGGCCTTCGGCGAATTGAGGCGTGGGGGCAGGCAAAAGCAGATTCCTCCGCTGCGCTACGGAATGACAAACAATCGAACAGGCAACGGCAAAGGCCAATACTGAGATTCTGGCTGCGCCAGAATGACGACGCTGAGGTGGGCCAGAATGACGGCAAGAACAAAAGCAGATTCCTCCGCTGCGCTGCGGAATGACAAACAAATAAGCTGCGGAATGACAAACAAGAAGGCAACCGACCCGGCGGAGTTAATTTGTGGAACTGAGTGGGCGTAGGATGCGTAGTGAGTTGAAGAGGTATGGGCCAATGATTTGTAGAGTGAAGATGGGAAGGAAGCTGTGGGTTGGTGGGGCGGGTTGGGTGGTTGTGGCGGGGGCGATGCTGTTGGGAGTGGGGAGCGCGCCGCTGGCGGGGCAGACGGCGCAAGGGGCGGCGGGAACTGAGCCGGTGAAGATGATGGCGGCGAATGCCGACCCGGCGTATGAGGTGGTGACGATCAAGCCGAGCGATCCGAATGCCCGGAACGATGCCTTCGACGTGCGCGGGCGGCACGAGGTGATCGAGAACCAGCCGGTGGAGATCATGCTGATGATGGCCTACGGAATGCAGAAGAGCCAGATTGTGGACTTGCCGGATTGGGCGCGGACGGAGCACTTCGACGTGGATGGCGTGTCCGATGTGGAGGGTAAGCCAAATCTACGGCAGTTCCAAAGCATGGTGCGGAAGCTGCTGGCGCAACGGTTCGGCTTGAAGCTGCACCATGAGCAACGGGAGATGCCGGTGTTCGCGCTAACGGTGGCGAAGGGCGGGGTGAAGATTGCCAGGAGTACGGGCGATCCGAACGGCATGCCCCGCGAAGACGGCGAAGGCGGGAATGTACGGACGTGTCAGTTCGCGAACACATCCATGGCAGACCTGGCGCTGTATCTGCTGCTCGACGTGGACCGGCCGCTTGTGGACCAGACCGGATTGCAGGGGCGATACGACTTTCAACTGAAGTGGTCGAGGGACGAATCGAGCACCGCCGATCCGAATGCGCTGCCGGGCCTCTTCACCGCGATTCAGGAGCAGCTTGGGCTGAAGCTGGTTCCGGTGAAGGCTCCGGCGGATGTGATTGTGATCGACCATGTGGAGCGGCCGTCGGCGAATTGACGTGGGGGATAAGAGCAAAAGCAGATTCCTCCGCTGCGCTGCGGAATGACAAACGAAAATGTGTGGGATGACAATCCGTGCGGAATGACAAACGAAAATCGTCGGGCTGATAGGCTGGTAATGAGCGATTGAGTTGAGGAGAGACGATGAAGCGGTTTGAGTTTGCGCATGTGGCGGAGGGGATTGCACGGCAGGCGGGCGCGTTGCTGCGGGGGTTCTACGAGAAGGGCGTGGCGACCGAGTACAAGGGCGATGTGGACCTGGTGACGGAGGCCGACCGCGCGAGCGAGAAGCTGATCCGCGAGAAGCTGACGGCGGCGTTTCCTGGGCACGGGATCTACGGCGAAGAGGGGACGAGGGACCAGCTCGACAGCGAGTTTCGGTGGTACGTCGATCCGCTGGACGGGACGACGAACTTTGCGCATGGGTTTCCGGCGTTCTGCGTGATTCTGGGGTTGGAGCGGCGGGCGGCGGGGCTGGCCAAGGACGCGGGCAGTACTTCCAATGACAAAGATGGAGAGATTGTGGCGGGGGTGGTCTACGATCCGCTGAGGGACGAGATGTTCTCGGCGGAGCGGGGCAAGGGGGCGTTCCTGAATGGGAAGGCGATCCATGTGTCGAAGACAGGGACGCTGGCCGAGTCGCTGACGGCGACGGGATTTCCGAGCCATAAGCGGCACAGCTCGCCGAATATGCACTTCTATCAGGAGATCACGCTGCGGTCGCATGGGGTGAGGCGGGCGGGGTCGGCGGGGCTGGACCTGGCATATGTGGCCTGCGGACGGCTGGATGGATTTTGGGAGTTCAATCTGAACCCGTGGGACACGAGCGCGGGGGTTCTGCTGGTGGAGGCGGCGGGCGGGACGGTGACGCACTTCGATGGCGGGAGGTTCACGCTGGACTCGCGCGAGGTGTTTGCGACCAATGGTCTGGTGAAGGCAGAGATGCAGCATTTATTTCAGGAGATGTTCGCGGGGCGGGAGATGGGGGCGATTCCCACTCCGGCGGAGTTTGCGGCGAAGCGGGCGGCGGCTCGGGGAGAAGGAAAAGGCTGAAGTTTTGTGGGAGAAAGGTTCTGGCGGTATGGATAGGATCGGATTCGTCGGGATCCTTCCCCTTCACTTCGTTCGAGGGTCAGGATGACAGCAAAAACAAACAACGGCGAAAAACAAGCAACGACGAAATGCGGGGATTCTTCGCTGCGCTCAGAATGACAACTTATGTGATGGTGCGCTCAGGATGACGACTTTCTTTGCACGCCATCCGGGGAGAGAATGCTACTAGAGATTTTTGCGCAGGGTCTCGAAGACGAGGTAGGCGATGGTGGCGGCGAGGATGGCGATGGAGAAGTTGGTGATGGTGAAGATGTCAGCGAGGGCGATGGCGAGGGTTTTGCCGTGGCCGCTGGAACGGTTGAACTCTCCCATCAGGAGGTTGGAGTAGAAGAGGAAGACGATGAAGGCGACCTCGATGAGCGCACGCAGGACGTGGCTGAGAGGGCGCGGAGGCTGTGGGGGTAGGGGCATGGAACGATTCTACCGCGATTGAACTCAATCGAAGACAATGGAGTTGTCTCCCACCCATTCCGCAACGAACGCGGAATGGATGGGGCACCCACTGCGGAATGGATGGGGCACCCAGTGCGATGGATGACAATTTCTCTCTTCCATCAACAAGGAGAGCAGATCGACAATTCTATGAATCGACGGGACCGGCAGAGGAATCTTTTATCTTAAAGCGAATGGTTGGTGAGCTGGTAGTAGTATTGTGACCGTAGAAGATGCGGAGCCGGCTTTTGGTCAGGCGCTGAACTTTGAGTACGAGAATTTTTGAACAGCAAGGGAGATTGGAACCATGGCCTATGTGATTGCGGAACCATGTATCGGGACCAAAGATACGGCGTGCGTGGATGCTTGTCCGGTGGACTGTATTCACCCCAAGAAGGATGAGGCTGGATACGGCGAGGCGGACCAGTTGTTCATCGACCCGGTGGAGTGCATCGATTGCGGAGCGTGCGTGCCGGTGTGTCCGGTTTCGGCGATCTACGCTGGCGACGACCTGCCGGAAAAGTGGGCGGAGTTTGCGGCGAAGAATGCGGCGCACTTCGGGCGGTAAGGCAAAGACAGTGGTAAGTGGTAAGTGAGTGCAGACGCGCGGTCCGAACTTGGGGCTGCGCGTTTTTCTTGTGGGGCGGGGATGAGAGAATACGAGCAGAAGCAAAAGAAAATACAGGGGTCCTTCGACTGCGCTGCTCGCAAAGTGCGCGAGCAGCTCCGCTCAGGATGACGATGGATGAGGGTGGATGAGGCGGCGCGATGATCGAGCATGTGGGTGAGGCGATTGTGCTGCGGACGTGGCCGTTCCACGAGGCCGACCTGGTGGTGAGCCTGTTTACGCGGGATCAGGGACGGGTGAAGGGCGTGGCGCGCCATGCGCTGAAGAGCCGGCGGCGGTTCGGGGGGGCGCTGGAGCCGATGACCCATGTGAGGGCGACCTATGTGGAGAGGCCGCGGCAGGAGCTGGTGCGGCTGG
>PKWU01000084.1:29548-30778 GCA_003132145.1 Granulicella sp. | reverse complement strand
TTGCCGTAGCTCTTCTTGTACAACCGAGCATCGGCATCAGTGGTCGATTCATGGGTTTTATTGCTGCGCTTCTGGCCGCGAAAGTCCGCGCCATCGCCGTCGCCGGAGCCGTCCTTGGCGCGAAAACTCTTCTGCGAAGCCCAGGCCTGAATCAGCGTGCCGTCTACGGTGAAATGTTCGTCACTCATAAACTTCTTCGCCCGCAGGTTCACCTCCGCGAAGAAGCGCTGCGCGACTTCGCTGTTCAAGAGCCGGTCGCGGTTCTTGGAAAACACCGCGTGGTTCCACATCGAATCGTCCATGCCCAGGCCCACGAACCAACGAAACAGCAGGTTATAGTCGATCTGCTCGACCAGCAGCCGCTCCGCGCGCACCGAATAAAACACTTGCAACAACAAGGCCCGCAGAATGTACTCCGGCGCAATCGAAGGACGGCCCGACGCCGCATACAGCGCATCGAACTCCGCGCTCAACGAAGCCAACACCGCATCCGTCAGCTTGCGAACCGCACGCAACGGATGATCCACCGGAACCCGCTGCTCCAACGAAACATAACTGAACATCCCATCCTGTACCCGCTCATCTCCACGCATGGATGTTAGACGAATCAGCCTGCATGACGGTTGCGGAAACGCGTGCCTTTTTCAACAAGTTCCTAGGGTCACCCTGGATCTTCCACTGTTTCCCGGCTACATCTATATTTGCATCCAGCGGGCGCAGCGTGTTCGAGTGCTGGAAGTACAGGGCGTTGTAGCAGTTGTGGGCGGCACTGGGACGAACAGGCATCGCCGCTGACGTTCGGGATCGATGCGCTTCGATCCGGTCTTGCTCAGCGTAACGCCCAGCACCACCCACTTCTGAAGGTGAGGCAGCGGGCACGCATCCGGTCCGGCGTATTTGCTGGAATGGCAGGGGTTGCGGTGCGAATTCAGTACAACTGCCGTGCCGTTCTCACCGTGGACAGCATCAAATAAGCCATGCAGTGGAAGTTGGCGGCGAGGAACTGGAGCCGCTGAACTCCAGTCAGCCAAGACTCCCGGAAACTTCTGCCTCGCAGCGTGTTAATGCTTGCATTAACCACAGTTTCATAGTGATAGGAAACGGCAGTAGGTATAGAATACAAACACAGGAGAAATGAATGTCCCCTATACCGCTTCCCGCGCGACGCTATAGCGCGAAGCTAATCCGGCATCGTGTTCTTGTTTATCTTTTGGACTTGGCGGCGTTTGC
>PKWU01000084.1:0-29540 GCA_003132145.1 Granulicella sp. | reverse complement strand
GGCAAGCTGAATCGGGGGAATTGGCGGTATACATCCACCTACGATGCCGTGCGGGTTGTGGTCGCAAACTCGGCGGGATCTGTTCTGGGCGGAGTGGTCCTGTTCGTTCTGCTTGGACCATGGGGAATGCCGCGCTCTGTGTATATTCTCGATTGGCTGCTCTGCTGCTTGTTGACTCTGGGGGCAAGGCTGACTGTTCGCGTGGTTTATGCCTCGCGCAGGGCGAATGGTGCGGAAGGGGTGCAGACGAGGACGCTGATCTATGGTGCCGGCACAGCAGGGCAGGCACTGCTGTGGGAGCTTCGCCAAAACCAGTCTCTGATGTGCGAGGTTGTAGGCTTCATTGATGACGATCCGTTGAAGGCCTACCTGATTCTGCAGGGGAAGCCGGTGCTCGGAACCGGAGAAGCCCTCGTGGCCGCCGTGCGAACGCATGCCGTCAAGAGAGTGCTGATTGCAGTCCCCTCCGCTACTGGGCCGCAGATGGTGCGCATTTTGAAGCTGGCCCTCGATGCTGGAGCGGAGTACAAGATGGTGCCGGGCTTGGGGGACCTTATTCAGGGTACGGATTTGGGCAAACAGATTCGGGATGTCGCTGTCGAAGACATACTCGGCAGAAGGCCGGTCCATCTCGACCAGAGCAGCATTCGCGAGCGCATCGAGGGAAAAGTCGTCTTGGTGACTGGCGCCGCTGGTTCGATTGGATCGGAGCTCTGCCGGCAGATCGCGCGGTTCCGTCCGCTTGCTCTCATCGGCTTCGATGAAGCGGAGACTCCGCTCTTCCACCTTGGCAGGGAGATGAGCAGAAACTTCCCTGATCTTGTGTTTCACTCAGAGATTGGGAACATTACCCGGCCTGACACCTTGCAGCGGGTCATGCTTCATCATCAGCCTACAATCCTCTATCACGCTGCCGCTTACAAGCATGTTCCCATGATGGAGAGGCACGTCTTTGCTGCCGTCGAAAACAACATCTTAGGCACCTGGCAGGTCGCCCGCGCTGCGGCAAAATACGGGGTGGAAGATTTTGTGATGATCTCCACCGATAAAGCGGTCCGTCCGACCAGCATGATGGGCGCTACAAAACGCGTCGCGGAGTTGGTGATTGGAGCATTTCAGAAGGAATACGGCACTAAATTTGTGGCGGTGCGCTTCGGCAATGTGCTGGGGAGTAATGGAAGCGTGGTCCCAATCTTCAAGGACCAGATTGCCGCAGGCGGACCGGTGACCGTCACCCACCCGGAGATGCGCCGCTATTTTATGACCATCCCAGAAGCGGCCCAGCTTGTCTTGCAGGCGTTCTCGATCGGAACGGGCGGAGAGGTCTTTGTTCTCGATATGGGAGAACCTGTCAAGATCGTGGACCTAGCCAGGAATCTCATTCTGCTCTCCGGGCTTCAACCTGACCGGGACATCAAGATTCAGTTTACGGGTGTTCGCCCAGGGGAAAAGCTGTTTGAAGAGTTGAACTTGCAGCATGAGTGTCTAGTTCCGACCTCCCACAGCAAGATCAGAAGCTATGTTGGCCATCACACTCTCGATGCAATGCAAATCAAAGAAGTCATGCATCGTTTGCAGCAAATTATTGAAGAACAAGATGTTACGAGCCTCTTACTGCTGCTCAAGGAACTGATTCCGGACTACAATCCCGGATCCAAGATACTGAAGACCGCCATGTTGGTCCAACAGGACCGTGCCGAACCGGCCAAAGTTCAGATTGCCTCCGGGCAGGTTGAGAGAGTTCTCTCGGCGAGCCTTGCGCCGGCAACTCGGATCAATTGACACGTTAGATGCGAAGCCTAGTACAGAATGGATGCGGTGCATACTGCGATTCTCGTGGGCTGAAGGTGTAGAGCACCCCGCTAGAACTGAATACGGGATTTTGATAAGGTTGAGGCCTCCTCCCAAGGAGGCAGTATGGCACGTAAGGCACGGATGATACTGAGGACGCCGGAAGAGAAGTGGCAGATCGTATTGAAAAGTCTGAGGAGTGGCAAGATCGCCGGGACCTGCCGGTAGTACGAGATCACACCGAGCCTATTCTGTCGATGGAAAGATGAAGTGGAACAGGCCGTGTAGGTTGAGTACAATTATTATTGAATGCAACAAGATGCCGCAATACAGAATGTGCCCGGGCACTCTTCCCAGGCTGGCAAAGTCAGTTCGACGTGGCTTATCAGAGACCCGGGCGCTTTCGATGACATGCAGCTGAGATTCGGATTATGAGTGAACTGCTTTACCAGTATGATGTAACAGCATCGATCGTCGCATTCAAAACAAATGCCGTGGAGTTAGAACAGGCGATCCATAGCTTTCTGGATAGCTCGCTACGCACTAAAATAGTGATTGTTGACAACTCGCCCACCGAGGAACTTGGTTCCCTCTGTCGTGCCTTGGGGACGGAGTATCTTTATACTGGAAAGAATCTTGGGTTTGGTGCTGCACATAATATTGCTTTCAAGAAGTTTTCAACCTCCAAGTATCATCTGGTCTTGAATCCCGATGTTCAGTTCGGGCACAAAGTTCTGGAGGAATTGGTCGATTTTCTTGAGCTAAATGAATCCGTGGGCCTCGTGATGCCTCGGGTGGTATATCCAAACGGTTCTCCACAAAATCTTTGCAAAAGACTTCCTACACCATTCGATATTTTAGCCAGGCGGCTATTTCCTGGGTTTTTACAACATTTATTTCGTAGACGTATGTCTAATTTTGAACTTCGTGACATGGACCTAAGCAAAGTGCTGTCGGTACCATATCTATCCGGATGTTTTATGTTGCTCAGGAGGAAGGCTTTGCTAGAAGCGGGGCCTTTTGACGAGCGTTTTTTTATGTACTTTGAAGATCTTGATCTTACACGACGCATTCATGAACATTACGACACAGCTTATTATCCGCGCACGTCGATTATCCATAGACATGAAAAGGGGTCCTATAAAAGCGTATGGCTACTGTTCTGCGGCATTCAGTCGGCCGCCCGGTATTTTGGCAAATGGGGCTGGGTGTGGGATCGGCAACGCGACCTAATTAACAGTACAATCGGTCCACTGGAAAATCTCATCGATGTGCCAGACCGTTAGATTACAGCAGACAAACGAGTGCCGGTTCGGTCGACTAGAGTGCGTTATTAGCAAGGGGTCGGGCGCGCCATTCAACAGGTGAGTATCTTCACATTGAATCACGTGATAACATGTTGGGAGATAGCGGAGCATATCCACATACCTCTGCTAACCGTAAGGCTTGCATTGCGCATCGTTGCCTATGCAAGTCCCGATTGTGAGAATAATATTCGAAGCATGGTTATTCTGGCGGATTTATGATCAGAACATCTCGTATCAAGTATCGAACATATGGCAGCAGTAGCATCAGGATATCCGAGGTCGGACTGGGTTGTGCCAGTGCATGGGGGCAGCCTTGGTTTGATGAAAAAGAAGCCATAGCGATTGTTCGACGTGCGATTGAGCTGGGGATAACCGTATTCGACACCGGCCCAAGCTATTCACGTGGAAATGCCGAGCCGCGATTAGCTAAGGCGATTAAGGGCGTCGAAACTGAAAAACTCTTGATTTCCACGAAGGTTGGCACTCATATTGGATCTAATAATAAACTGCATCACGATTTGGGGCGGCAAGCGATATTGAAGAGCGTAGAGGCTAGCAGGCGGCGACTAGGTTTAGACTTAATTCCGTTGCTTTACTTGCATGGACCACGCAAGAACGAGCTAAGCAGCCAACTTATAGATACACTGACGGAGTTACGTGATCGGGGGTGGGTACGCTGGCTTGGTGTTAATAGCTTTGACGCGGAAGTGTTGAAATCTATTGCGGATATACCAATATTCGATGTTGTGATGCTTGACTATAATGTGCTCAGAGCATACCGCGAACCACTTATTACAAAATTGTCTCAATCGGGCAAGTTCATTGTTGCGGGTTCGGCTATAGCAAATCATCTGTACACCCCAAACTTTTTCTGGCCAAAAAGCAAGGCTGATATGTGGTACTTGTTGCGGGCACTTAAAAACTATCGAGGAGATTTTTTTCATGCGCGGGAATACGCATCTTTAGGAGCTTTCGACGTATGGACGACAGCTCAAGTTGCGCTTGCATTTGTGCTATATAATGACAAAGTTGGTACTGCTATTTTTGGCACAACCCGCCTCCAGCATTTAGAAGAAAATATTGCTGCTTGCGGGTTGGACTTACCTAATATTCTAGTTGAGAAGATACGATCATTGTAGTCTTTCAATGGAACACCATATCTATCTGGGACAGTACCGGTAAATGTATGATGAAACGATTGCTTGACATCATCTCTTGCAGTATGCTGGTGATCGTGTTTGCGGTCCCGATGGTTTTGATTGCCATGGCCGTCAAGCTCACATCCAAGGGGTCTGTTCTGTACTGGTCCGACCGAGTAGGTCGTGGAAATTGCATTTTTCCGATGCCGAAGTTTCGCACGATGCTGACGAAAACCCCTCAAGTGGCGACGCACCTGCTTTCCGATCCCGCCATCTATCTGACCCCCGTTGGTGAGTTCCTCCGTCGGACCAGCCTCGACGAACTCCCGCAATTGTTCAGCATTCTTGCCGGCGACCTAAGCCTCGTAGGCCCGCGGCCGGCACTTTTCAATCAGGACGATTTAGTGGCGCTCAGGACCGAACGGGGTATTCACATGCTGGTGCCTGGACTGACTGGCTGGGCACAGATAAACGGACGAGATGAATTGCCGATACCTGTCAAGGTTCAGTTTGACTATGAATATCTGCAGCGCCGATCTTTCAAATTCGATCTCTATATCATTTGTGCGACGGCATTCAAGGTTGTACGCGGCGATGGCGTTCAGCATTGAGTGACAGTTCTATGGTCGAGCCCGTACTGGATTTTCATTCCGCCGGGATCCTCGAAAGCCAGCTTGCATTCTAGAAGCTGACCTTGCGCTCTGGAAACCAGGTGAGCTGGATGGTGGTTGTGGTGACGGTCTGCAGGCCGGGAAGATATATGGGTGCCTTCCATCGCTCGTAGGCGAAGTTGCCGTTGATCTCGAAGTCCTTGCCGATGCGTTTGACTACCTGGAAATTGATGTCGTCCAAGGTTGTGCCGCCGGGGATAAAGTCCTTGGCGGCTTTTTGATTTCGTATGCCCACCTGGAGCCACTCGTTGCCGCTCATGTGATAGGTAATCCAGCCTTGGCCGCCCTTGTCCTCTCGACCGATCCAGTCGCCGAAGAGCTGGCCCTGGTTGGTGTATCCCTGTTGCTGGACGGATTCGTAGTACATGAAGTGACCCAACTGGCTGGTTCTGATGGGCGGGTCTGTGGAGGCGGCTTCAGCGCGCAGATCCAGCCTGGGGATGCCTGGCACATGGGAGAGATACAGGCCAGGCCGCCACGCGGCGCGACGGGGAGCGTCGATGGGCGAGACATCGTCATGTACCTCTGAGTCCGAGTAGAGCGTGAGCCAGTTGCGCACGAAGGGAAGCCGGTAGCTGAAGTCGAAGGCGCCAAAGCGTGCGCCAGGGTCCGCGCTTGTGAGCTTATTCGTCGAAGTGCCAGCGGTGAGGCTGAAGAAGCTCCGCAGGAAGCTGTGCAGGTTGATGGGCTCGTGGCCTTTACCGCCCCAAATGACCGTGCGCTCGAAGCCGAACTCGAGGTTCTCGGTGGGCCGTAAGCTAATCTTCTCAATGTGTACCCAGGGGTCGTTGGGATAGGTGTGGCCTTTGAGCGACCCAACCAGAAACTCATAGCGAAACGGGCCGGCGAGATAGGAGAGCAGCGGAATATACAGCGGTTCAGTTCGGTTGATGCGGAAGGAGTAGATATTTTCGGCGTTGTTGGAATAAGCCATGCCGCCGCCGAGGCCGGGGCCCAGCCAGTCGTCCTGCTTGCCGAAGGAGATCTCGTGGTTGAGCAGGCGGTAGGAGGCGTAAGCCTCGATAAAGCGCCCATCGTTGATTGCGGCAATAGGGCCCTGGGGGATTGTGGTCTGGATATACGGGCTGCCCGTGGCTGGATTGTTGGTGACCGGAAAGGCGCCTACATCTTGATTCGCCAGCGTCTGGGCCAGTGCGTTCGAGTAGCCGGTGGCCGAGGGAGCTTCGTGAAACTCGCCACGCACATGGATCAGAAACCGGCCCGCGGAAGCGTAGCCGCTGACTCCGGAGTAGTTATTGAAGCCGTTTTGGTACGGACGGCCGTAGTCATTGATGATGGTCGAGCCGAGATGATAGCTGTCGCGCAGAGGCGTGCCGCTGATGCCGCGCGCCAAGGAGTAGACCGACTCCACCCGCAATCTATCTGCAGGGGCCAGACACTGGTTCTGAGCGTCATAGCGCAACTCGCGGCTCAGCGCCCCGTAGATTTTTTCCGCTTCGTCTGCGAAGGCCCCTGAATCATTATCTTCGATGTGGCTGCTCACCTCGTTGAGCATGTTGTTCAGGCTGGAGCGCGTCCACGGTCGCATTCCCAGGTAGACGGAATCCACGTAGCCGAGGGAGTAAAGACGCAGCACGGCCGGATATATCCAACTGTCGACCGGGATGTATGGGGAACCCGCCGCGTCAGACTCGCAGGCATTCGTTGCGCTCACGGGAGGTGGGCTTCCCAGGCTCGCATCCTGTGACGCTGCCGGAAGCTGGGCGGCAACCGGGTTGGCGGTCATCACGAGGAGTCCCGCCAACAGAGTTGCCCAGCGATAGACAGGCGAAGCGGCCAAACGTCGATTCATCCTTATGCCCCTTCCAAAACATCCATTCGGACTTCCAATCACTAAAGATGCTGGAATCAACGGTCACATCGCGGAAGTTTCATAATTAGGGGGAAAAAGTGCTCAATATTTTTTTTGCGCATATCCACCCAAATTGTACGGCCTGCTGACTGGTTTCGTAAGACCACAACTGCAACAGGCACGAAGATGGCGTCCCTGACCTATCGGCGAATGTTACCAATAGACTCGCCGCTTCTGATTGCTGGTAGTATTTATCACGGAAGGTATGAATCAATGCCGTTGAATTCACCTGTTTTGGTGACCGGTGGAGCAGGCTTCATCGGCTCCAATTTTGTGTTGCAGTGGCTGGTCGAGCAGCAGACGCCTGTGACGGTGTTGGACAAACTGACGTATGCCGGGAATCTGGAGAACCTGGCTTCGGTGCAGCAGGACAGCCGCTACCGCTTCGTTTGCGGCGACATTGCGGATGGCGCTTTGGTCCGCCGCCTGCTCGATGAACAACACCCTGGGGCGATCGTGCATTTTGCCGCAGAAAGCCACGTGGATCGCTCCATTCTTGGGCCTGGCGAATTTATTCGCACCAACATCGAGGGGACGTTTCAGCTGCTGGAGGCTGTACGCGGATACTGGATGGAGTTGCCCACAGAGCAGCGGAAGGAGTTTCGTTTTCTGCACGTCTCCACCGACGAGGTCTACGGCAGCCTTACGCCAACGGCTCCGGCCTTCACCGAGGAGACGCCCTACGCGCCGAACAGCCCCTACTCGGCATCCAAGGCTGCGTCGGACCATCTGGTACGTGCCTACCACCACACCTATGGTCTGCCTGTGTTGACGACGAACTGCTCTAACAACTACGGGCCGCGCCAGTTTCCCGAGAAGCTGATTCCGCTGGTGGTGCAGAATGCCCTCAAGGGGCTGCCGCTGCCTGTGTATGGCGATGGCCAGAATGTGCGCGACTGGCTCTATGTGACCGACCACTGCGATGGCATTCGCGCGGTGCTGGAGCGGGGCGTTGCGGGGCAGACGTACAACATCGGGGGAAGGCAGGAGATGTCGAATCTTGAGGTGGTGCGGCAGATCTGCGCCACGTTGGACGAGCTGAAGCCGGCCGGGAAGCCCTACGCGAGCCTGATTACGTTCGTCAAAGACCGTCCGGGGCACGACCGCCGCTATGCCATGGATATAGCTAAGATTGAGCGCGAACTTGGCTGGCAACCACGGGAGACGTTTGCTGGCGGCCTGCGCAAGACGATTCAGTGGTATCTCGACAATCCTGAATGGGTGGAGCATGTGACCAGCGGCTCGTACCGGGAATGGATCGACTTGCAGTACACTCCTTCCAGCCCTGAAGGTGCTGCAAACCGATGAGTACACGCAAAGGAATGATTCTGGCGGGAGGGTCGGGAACGCGCCTGTACCCGATCACGCAAGCGGTGTCGAAGCAGCTTCTGCCGATCTACGACAAGCCGATGATCTATTACCCGCTGAGCGTGCTGATGCTGGCGGGCATCCGCGAAGTCCTGGTGATCTCTACGCCACAGGACACGCCGCGCTTTCAGCAGTTGCTGGGAGACGGGTCCGCGTGGGGAATGAACTTCGAGTATGTCGTCCAACCCAAACCTGAAGGACTGGCGCAGGCCTTTATTCTGGGCCGTTCCTTTGTGGGGCAGGATGATTGTGCGCTGGTGCTGGGCGACAACATCTTCTTTGGCCATCAACTGGGCACGATGCTGAAATCTGCCTCGGCGCAGCCTTCGGGAGCGACGATCTTCGCCTATCCAGTCAAAGATCCTGAGCGCTACGGTGTCGTCCAGTTGGACGCCTCCGGCCGTGCCGTGAGCCTTGAAGAAAAACCCAAGCAGCCCAAGTCGCGACTTGCCGTCACAGGGCTCTACTTCTATGACAATCAGGTTTTGGATACAGCGGCCAATTTGCAGCCTTCACCACGCGGTGAACTGGAGATCACGGACGTCAACCGGATCTATATGGAGAAGAGAGAGTTGTCGGTTGAGGTCATGGGCCGCGGGATTGCCTGGCTGGACACGGGTACGCACGACTCGCTGCTGGAAGCCAGTGCGTTCGTGCAGACGATTGAGAAACGGCAGGGACTGAAGGTGGCCTGTCCGGAAGAGATTGCCTACCGCGCAGGTTTTATCGATGCGGGAGAGTTGGAGTCTCTGGCTGCGAGTCTGAGGAACGACTATGGCGAGTACCTCCGCGAGGTTCTTCGAGAATCTGGGATATAGAGCATGAAAATTCAATCTACGCAGATTGCAGGAGCGCTGATCGTCGAACCGGTTGTCTTCGGCGACGAGCGGGGTTTTTTCCTGGAGAGCTTCAACGAGAGAGCGATGCGCGAGATCGGTATCGACGCGCATTTCGTGCAGGACAACCACTCCCGCTCACAGCGCAACGTGCTACGCGGATTGCATTACCAACTCCATCAACCGCAAGGCAAGCTGGTTCGCGTGGTGCGCGGTACGGTCTTTGACGTTGCCGTCGACATTCGCCGCGGTTCTTCCACCTTTGGGAAGTGGGTTGGGGTTGAGTTGTCGGCGGAGAACAAGCGCATGTTCTGGATGCCTCCGGGAATGGCCCACGGATTTGTCGTATTGTCGGATTCCGCGGACTTTCTATACAAGGCGACCGATTATTATGCGCCGGAGTTTGAACGCACTATTCTGTGGAACGATCCGGATCTGGGCATTGAATGGCCGCTGATGGGTGAGCCGATTCTCTCCTCAAAAGATGTTGCTGGGAAATCCTTTCGTGAAGCGGAAGTGATTGAAAAATAAGTATTTCTGAAGGATACGAATGCAAAACACCAAGATTCTGATCTTTGGCCGCATCGGACAGGTGGGCTGGGAGCTGCGCCACAAGCTGGCCTGTCTGGGACAGGTGACTGCGGTTGAATATCCGGAGATCGATTTCTCCAGGCCCGACTCGATTCGCGCAGCAGTGCGAGCGGCCCAGCCCGCGGTCGTCATCAATGCTGCCGCATACACGGCGGTCGATAAGGCCGAAAGCGACCCTGAACTGGCGATGGCGATCAACGGCGCGGCGCCGGGGGTGCTCGCGGAGGAGGCCAAACGGCTGGGCAGCCTGCTGGTGCACTACTCGACGGACTACGTCTTCGACGGCACCGGGCAGGGGGCCTATCTCGAGAGCGATGCGCCCAATCCGGTCAACGTCTATGGCAGGACGAAACTGGCGGGCGACGATGCCATCCAGGCTGTGGGCGGCGAGTTTCTGATCCTGCGCACCAGTTGGGTGTATGGCGCGCGGGGAAACAACTTCCTGTTGACCATGTTGCGCATGGCCCGGGAACAGACGGAGCTGCGGATTGTGGACGACCAGATCGGCTCGCCAACCTCCAGCGAGTGCATTGCTGAGGCGACCGCCGGTATTCTGGCGCAGTTGCTTGCGCCCGCCGGCGGTGGGCTGGATGGACGCAGCGGCATCTACAACCTGACCAGCTCGGGCGAGACCTCCTGGTGCGGATTTGCCAGAGCGTTGTTGACCCAATCGGCTGCGACCTATGGATTTACGGTTCCCAAACTGATACCGATCAAGACCAGCGACTATCCTCGTCCCGCAAAGCGTCCAGCCAACTCACGATTGAACTGCCAACGACTGGCGGAGACCTTTGGGATCATGCTGCCATGGTGGGAAGATGCGCTCTCGCTGGTGCTGGAGACGCTTGCTGAAGGAGCTTCGCGGTAGAAGCCTCGATGAATTGCCCGATGGCCTGAGAGCGGCGCGGAACCCATGTCTCAGATGCGATATTTGGTCTGTCGGCGCGGTTCTGCGTCCGGACTGGATCCGTTGCTGTGTGTACCCCCCGTGCTAATAGCGTAAAGTATTCAAAAGATGCAGTTTAAGCACGCGCTAAGCGCGTGAGACGTATTTAAGGCGAAGACCCGGTTGATTTCGGTTGCGTCGGTCATGCGGGATCTCCCTTTGTATGCAAAAAAGTATCAAAGTATTCAAAAAAAGCATGTTAAGTCTGGACTTGGTCTGGAACAGGTCTGGACTTGGTCTGGACTTCGTGGCGGAGAACAGGGAACAGGGAAATGCGAAGGCCCGGCTGGTTGCGGTTGAGTCGGTGCTGAGGTTCCTCCTCGGTGTTGCGTCAGGGGGTGTATACCCCCCCTAAAAGTCATAAAATCTTCAAAAGACGATAGTTAAATCTAGACCTGGCATGGATCAAATTTGTAAAATCTTTATTCCAGAGGATTTAGATTTGTCGATCTCTGGAATCAATAACTTGAAGACAGGGAACAGGGAACAGTTAAAAAGCGAAGGCCCGGCGGTTGGCCGGGTCTGTTTGGTTTAGCTTACTGATTTAATTATACGCCGTGGAGGGAAACTAGTATGCCAACGATTTTAAAGATTTAAGTTGTTTGGTTGGTGTTGGTTATGGGGGATTTTGGGCTTCGAGGGCCTTGACAAGGGGATTTGCCGGGGTTTTTAGGGTGGGGGAGCGAAGAAAAAGCCCGGGGCTAAAGCCCATTGATTCTGCGAGGGTTATTCAGGGGGCTGAAGCCCCCTGCTCCCTCCGTGAGGACAAGGGCAAAGGCGAAGAACAGGCAACGGCAAGGGCGGAAGCAGATTCCTCCGCTGCGCTACGGAATGACAAACAGAGGGCACTGCGGAATGACAAACGAAGGGGGCAAGGGCGGAGATTTGTGGGAGAAAGGGGTGGAGGGTTGAGAGGGCGTGAGCGGTATCGGGGTCCTTCGACTCCGCCTCTCGCGATGAAGCTGCGAGAGGCTCCGCTCAGGATGACAGCGTAAAACAGACAACGGCGAAGAACAGGCAACGGCAAGGGCAATGCGGGGATTCTTCGCTGCGCTCAGAATGACAGCTTAAAGCAAACAACGACGAAGGACAGGCAACGGCAAGGGCAAAAGCAAAGGAGAAATGCGGGGGTCCCTCCACTGCGCAACGGACGATAAGACTGTCCGTTGCTCCGGTCGGGATAACGACGGTTGTTATTTGTGCGCCGCGGTCGGGATGGTGCACGTGGCCTGCGAGCGGCCCTAGGACGCGGGCGTGGGGCGGTAGAAGTAGCAGTCCTTGGCAAACTCCGCCTGGAAGAGGTTGGTGGAGTCCTCCGCCTGCTCCGCGGCGCCGAGCATGAGATAGCCATCCGGCACCATCTGGCGATAGACGTCGCTGAAGACGCAGCTTCGGTCCTGCTGTGGGAAGTAGAGCAGGACATTGCGCAGCATCACCAGGTCGAAGACGGGCAGCTTGGGCAGGGGAGCGCAGAGGTTGGCATACTGGAAGCTGCACATGGCCCGCAGATCGGGCGTCACCTCCCACTCGTCTCCGTCGCGCACCAGGTACTTGACCAGCATGCGCACGGGCAGGCCGCGATTGACCTCCATGCGGCGATAGCGGCCGCGCTGGGCGTACTCGATGACCTGGCGGGAGATGTCGGTGCCGACAATCTTTACATCCCATCCCGTCAACTCCGAAAAGTGCTCGCAGAGCAACATTGCCAGGCTGTACGCCTCCTGCCCTGTGGACGATGCCGCGCTCCATATGCGCAGCCTTCGTTGGGCTGCGTTGTGCTCGATCAGATTGGGCAGAATGGTGTCCCGCAGCACATCGAAGGGCTTGCCATCGCGAAAGAAGCTGGTCTCGTTGATGGTCATGGCCTCGGCGACGGCGCGGTGCAACTGCGGCGTGCGGTCGACGCGCAGCAGGCTCACGAAGTCCTCCAGGGTGGATGCGCCGGCCATGCGCGCGATGGGCGTAAGGCGCGTCTCGAAGAGGGCGTTGCGCGAAGGGTCGATCAGGTTGGCCGACTCGGCGAGCACCAACTGGCGAAGGTACGCGTAATCGGAATCAGAACAACCCATGGATTACCTCATGCCACGGCGCGGAGGCGGCGATTCCGTTGTGCTGCAGGGAGATGGTTGTGGTTGCGGCGGGGTCGCGACCGGCGCGGCCTCTTCGCCCCGCATTCACCTGCCGGGTCAACTCCGCGGCCAGCGCGTTCAGCGGCAACGGTTCGCGCGCGAGACCGGCCTCAAAGACGCGTCCCGGCATTCCCCACACGGCGGAGGTGGCTGCATCCTGGGTGAGCACGACGCCTCCCGCCTCATGCACGCGACGCGCGCCGGTCAACCCATCGGAGCCCATCCCGGTCATCACCAGGGCCAGCGTACCGGCGCCATAGAGCCTGGCCGCCGAGCTGAAGAGGTAATCCGCCGAAGGCTTGCAGTGATTCAGCGAAGGCTGCTGATGAAGCTCGACGACGGCCCTGCGGAGAGTGCCTTTGGCGGCGGGCGAGGAGCCATTGACCGCCTCGGCGACCTCCATGTGGGCGTCGCCCGGCGCCAGCCAGATGGTTCCCGGTGTCACCTCCGCTCCATGGTGGGCCTCGCGGACACGCAGCGCGCAGATACGGTCCAGCCGCTCCGCCAGCTCGCCGGTAAAGAGCTTCGGCATGTGCTGCACGATCATGATCGGGACAGGGAAGTCCTCTGCCAGCCTGGGCAGCACAACCTCCAGCGCCGAGGGGCCTCCGGTGGAGACGCCGATCACCACAATCTCCACCAGTGCCGCGCCAGAGGTTGACGGCCTCGCAACCGCCAGAGCGGGAGAGAGCTTCGACTCCGCGATCACCTGGCGCGTGGTCTTTCCTCGAACGCCGGAGAGCACCTCGAAGCCAGCTCCCGCAAGCGCGGCGATCTTGGGCAGCAACTGGCTTGCCAGCGTCTGCATCGCGGTTGACGGGTCGCTCTGCTCGCTGGGCTTCATCACATAGTCCGCCGCGCCCATGGCGAGCGCGTCCAGGGTGGAGCGCGCGCCACGCTGCGTATACGCGCTGCACATGATGACCGGAAGACCGGGCTCTTCCAGGCGCAGTCTCTCCAGCGCATCCAGGCCGTGCATGCGCGGCATCTCCAGGTCCAGCACCACCACGTCGGGGCGCAGCCGGATCACCGCCGCCAGGCACTCCACGCCGTCCTCGACCACGCCGCACAGCTCCATTGGCGGCAGATCGCTCGAGTGAGTCTGTTCCTGCTTCCGAAAGAGCGTTCGTAGCACGCCGCGCATCACCGCGGAGTCATCTGCCGCCAGCACTCGTATCGGTCTCGCCGTTCCCATTTGCATTGCAACGTCCCTTTCACAGTGCAGCAATCACAATTTCTTCAGGCTGCCAGGCCAATCATCGCCAACTTCTCGCGCAGGCTCTCCGGCGTGAAGGGCTTCATCAGGAACTCGTCCGCGCCATACTCCAGCGCCTGGCAGATGTACGAGTTGTCGGCCTCTGTGGTCACCATCATCACCTTCATGGGAGGCTGCAAGCCGGCTTCGCGGAGCGCCTTCACGCACTCCAGGCCGCTCATCTTCGGCATGTTGACATCCAGCAGCATGAAGTCGAACAGAGACGTGCCGCGCAGCATCTGGAGCGCCTCGACCCCATTGATCGCCTCCTCGCAGCTCAGGCCCATGCCTTCCAGCAGTTGACGCAAATACTGGCGAATGAACCTAGAATCGTCCACAATCAATGCCTTCATCCCTGTTCCCCCTGCCTCTCCTGCTTCACTCTGCCATGCGACCCGCTGACACCGCCGAACAGCCCGCTCTCATTGCCGAACAGCCCGCTCGCGGCCAGGCGCGATGGCCTCAGCCGCTGCGGGTCCAGACGCACCATCAGGCCGGAGGGCAATTTGTACGCTCCGTCGAAGAGCTCCTGGCTGCGCGCGTCCAGTCCGCTTGGGTTTGCCTCCAGCGCGTCGCGATGCACGGCAATCACGCCGCCGACGCCATCCACCATCAGGCCAAAGCGTTCCTCGTTCTCCTCGTCGTCGAAGACCAGCACGCAGTTCGCCCTGGAACATCTCTCCAACCCAAGCAGCGCGCGGAAGCACACCGTCGTCAGCACCTCACCGCGATAGGGCAGCACACCGGCGATGTACTCCGGGGCAAGCGGCACGCGTTGGGGGGATGCCGTGCCCAGCACCTCGCGAATCTGGCTGGTGTCGATGCCAAACAACGCGGCGCCGACGCGCAGCGAGCAGATCGACAATGTGTCGCCCGCATCTGTCCTCGGTTCAGCGGCGTCTCTCATGCGACCTCCTTCAGGATGGCCGTCTGAGGGCCGCCGGCCATCTGCGCAAACCCGCGATGCACCATGGTCACGCGGTCCTTCACCATGGCCAACTGCTCGTCGCTCGCCGCCGCATCCGCGGCCAGCAGCCTGCCCGCGGACACATCCAGCACGCGGCGCACAACCATCCCCACTCGCCTCACTCCGTGCGCCTCAGGACGCAGGCAGATCAGCACGGTCGCCGTTTGGCCATCCTTCGCTGCATCTGCGGCGGATGGGGTTGCCTCGGCCTCGGCCAAGGCGTGCAACACATTGCCATCGTCCTCCAGCGGGATCAGCTCTCCGCGGTACTGCAGCACCGCTCTACCACCGGCATACTCGATCTCGCGCAGAGGCACGGTCTCAATGCGTTCCACCGCGCTCAAGGGCATCGCCATGCGGCCGCCCTCTTTGTCCTCCGCGCTCGCGCGGCTCCCTGTCTCATAGATCACCATTGCGCTCTGCATCTCGATCTGCGCCAACTCGCGCTGCGCCGTCTGAGCCTGCGCCTGCTCCGCGCCCACAACGTGTATCTCTTCCGTCGCCGGACGCACCCCGGCGCGTGCTCCTATCGCCGCCACGTCCAGAATCAGCGCCAGCGTCCCGTTGCCCAGCACCGTCGCGCCGGAGAAGACGCCAATCTCGTGTAGCTGCGACGATAGCGGCTTCACCACAATCTCTTCCGGCGCCTTCAGATCGTCCACCACCAGCCCGAAGCGGCAGCCCTCCGACTCCACCACCGCAATATAAAAATCATGCGCCTCGTCGTGCGCGCCCTGCTCCAGGCTGAGCAGGCGGTCCAGCCACACCAGCGGAAGCAAGCCCTCGCGCAGCCGGTAAAGATCCGTGGTTCCCATCCGTTCCACGCTCTGCTCCGCCTCGCGGTGCGGCACATACACCAGCTCAACCAGCGAGTTCTGCGGCAGGGCAAAGCTCTGTCCACCGCTCTCGAGCACCAGCGCGGGAATGATGGCCAGGGTCAGCGGGACGCGCATCCGCACCGTCGTTCCCGACCCAGGTTGCGATTCCAGCTCGACGCTTCCGCCCACCTTCTCCACATTCGTGCGCACCACATCCATTCCCATGCCGCGCCCGGAGACACTCGTCACCTGCTTTGCGGTGGAAAAGCCCGAGACAAAGATCAACTGCAGCGCCTCGCGCTGGGTCATGGAACCAGCCTGCTCCGGCGTCACCAACCCGCGCTCCATGGCCTTGGCCAGCACGCGCTCGGTGGAGATTCCGGCCCCGTCGTCGATGACCTCGAGCACCACCGACCCGCCCTGGTGGTAGGCGCGCATACGCACCACGCCCTCGACCGGCTTGCCCGCCTTGATGCGCTCCTGGGGCGGCTCGACGCCGTGGTCCACGGCGTTGCGCACGGCATGGGTCAACGGGTCTCGGACCGCCTCCAGCAGGCTCTTGTCCAGTCCCGTCTCCTGCCCCTCAAACTCAATCCGGACCTGCCGCCCGCAGGTTGCCGCAAGATCGCGCACCAAGCGGGGAAACTTGCGGAACAGATAGCCCACCGGCTGCATGCGGGCCTGCATCACATTCTCGCGCAGATCCGCCGTCACGCTGTCCAGCCTGCGCGCAAGCTCGGGAAAGTTCTTCGCGCCCGGCGTCGAGCGAAGGATCTGGTTGCGCGTCAACACCAGCTCTCCCACCAGGTTCATCATGCGGTTCAGCACATCCACGTCGATGCGCAGCGTCTTGTCCTGCGCCGATGAAGCGGCCGCCACGGGCACACTACCGGCAACCGCCGGCAGGGCCGTCTGCACCGCATCCTGGACTGACGACTGAGGTGGGCGCACTGCAACCTGCCCTGGGCCTGTCGAAGGGTCTGCCCTGAGCTTGTCGAAGGGGGCTCGATCCTGAGATGCGGGCGCTGCTTTTGCCGCCGACCTACTATCCCTCAGCTCCAGCAGACGCGCAATCAACGCGCTGTCGTTGTCCGAGGTCCGCTCACCCTCCGTCCCCGTCGTCTCAATTGTCTGGAGAATCGCGCGCAGCCCATCCAGCAGCTCCAGCAGCCCACTGATCAGCTCCGTGCTGACTGCCAGCTTGTGATCGCGCAGCACTCCCAGCAGGCTCTCGCCCGCGTGAGCCAGCCTTTCCACACGGCCAAGCCCAAGAAAGCCCGTCGTTCCCTTGATGGTATGCACCGCGCGGAAGATCTCGGCCACCAGCTCGTCATCGTCCGGACGCTTCTCCAGCTCGGTGAGGCAAAGCTCCATCCGCTCCAGGCCTTCCTGGCTCTCCGCGAGAAACTCTTTGGTTAAGTCTTCCACATCTCCCTTATCGGGCCTGTGCCCCACAACCTTGAGCCCCACGCCGAAAGCCGGCAGGGCCACATGCTGCTGCCCGCTTGCCTTTGCCGCCCACACCCTTTACCCTCATTGATCTATGCAGCTTACCGAAGCCGAAGTCGCAGTCCTGCAGCAGCGCGCCGCCGAGGCCGCACGCAACTCCTACTCGCCCTACAGCCACTTCCGCGTTGGCGCGGCGATTTTGCTTCACCCAGACGTGAGACAGGACGGGGCCATGGTCGCAGGGACGAACGTGGAGAATGCGTCGTACCGGTTGACCTGCTGCGCCGAGCAGGCGGCCATCGCTGCGGCGGTTACGCTATATGGGCCGCAGATTCGCATCCGCGCCGTCGCCATCGCCAACCTGAATGGCGCGGCCTCGATGCCATGCGGGGCGTGCCGGCAGACGATCCTGGAGTTCAGTACGCCGGAGACCGCCGTCTTCTATCCCAACGCCGATGGCGAGACAGTCTCGACCACGCTGGCCGAGCTGCTGCCCGCCGCCTTCCGGCTCGCCACGGAGTAGCGCTTCGCCGCATACAATCGAATTCGTGGCCATTCACCCCATCGACGTGATCCAGCACAAGCGCGACGGGCTTGCGCTCTCCGACCGAGAGATTCAGGGATTTATTCGCGCGCTGGTGGAGCGAGAGTCCGCGGCCGGACCATCCGCCCACTCAGCAAATGCCCCCACAGACGCCCCCACGGAAAGCCAGACCGCCGCGCTGCTGATGGCGATCTTCCTGCGCGGACTGACGCCGCAGGAGCTGGCCGCGCTGACCCAGGCGATGCGCTTCTCCGGCGAAACGCTGGACACCTCGTCGCTGCACTCTTTTGCGGTGGACAAGCACTCCACCGGCGGCGTGGGGGACAAGGCGTCGCTGCTGATTGCGCCGATCGTCGCGGCGGCCGGCGCGCCTGTGGCGGAAGGCCATGGCTATACGCTGTGCGACCCGATGATCAGTGGGCGCTCGCTGGGCCACACTGGCGGCACGCTGGACAAGCTGGAGACGATTCCTGGATTTCGTACGCAGCTTCCGCTGCCGGAGTTCCTTGCGATCCTGCGCCAAGCTGGATTTGTCATGGCAGGGCAGACGCCGACGCTGGTCCCCGCCGACCGCATCCTGTATGCGCTGCGCGACCACACCGGAACGGTCGAGTCGCCCTACCTCATCACGGCCAGCATCATGAGCAAGAAGCTGGCGGCGGGGCTGAACGCGCTGGTGCTGGACGTGAAGACGGGCAGCGGGGCGTTCATGTCGAAGTACGCCGACGCGCAGTTGCTGGCGCGGCTGATGGTGGAGACCGGCGAGCGGGCCGGAACGCGCACCGTCGCCCTGCTCACTTCGATGGACCAGCCGCTGGGACGCTTCAGTGGCAACTGGGTCGAGGTCGAGGAGTGCGTCGAACTCTTCCAGCACTTCTCGCCGGAGTGCGAGTTCAAGCTGCCGGAGGAGAAGCTGCGGCTTTCGGCGGACCTGCTTGCGCTGACCCACGCGCTGAGTGGATGGATGCTGCATCTTGGGGGGAAGGCTGCTACGCCTGAGACTGGCGCGATACTTTCGGCGCGGCTGCTGGCCGATGGGTCGGCTTATAAGCATTTCCTGCGGATGGTGGAGATGCAGTCGGACGACTTCGCTGGCGCACAGGCTGCGTTTGCTGATCCTGCGGCGTTCCACAGGCCGACTGCTACGCGCACGCTTGTTGCGGACCGCGCGGGCTTCCTCTCCGGGATGGATTGCAAGCAGATGGGCTGGGCGGTTCAGCGGCTGGGAGCGGGGCGCACGCGGCCCGGCGCGCCGGTGAGCGCTCACGCGGGCATCGAGATGCACGCCAAGCTCGGCGACCGCATCGCCATCGGCCAGCCGCTCGCCACGCTCTTCACCGAAAACCCCGCCCTCCTCGACGAGCCCGAAGCCATGCTCCGTGAGACGCTCGAAATCTCCACCGCCCCACCCACCCCCATCCCCCTCATCCGCGAGATCATCACCAAGGAAGCGGCACAATGAAGAACGTGAGCCTGTTCATGAAATCTCCCTACACTTCACCACGCTCGATACTCCTAGCAAGCCTATTGCTGGCTGTTCTGCTTTGTTCAAATAGTGTGCGATCTCAGCAAACTATACTTGATCTTCGACCTTTAGGAGTTCCTTCCGCGACCATTTCAAAGTGTGCAGAGTCTCGATCTATAGAAACGAGAATGCCTCTATTTGGGATCACATATGTTGGGGACGAATTGCTTCTGATCACCTATAAGCCGCCCTGCACATCCTTTTTAAATGGAACTGCACAGTACACAGCCCTTTTGATTGACCATAAAAGTACGCAATTAGGGACGCTATCTCTGAATGGTGGACCAGATCAAGTTCTTCAACGGATATTCAATGCACAACCATCGAACAATGTTCTATTCAAAACAGGTAACGAGCTATCTGTCTATTCGTTAGATTTAAAGACCTTCACAACGACCAAACTGCCAGAAAGAGCGCAATTGCGATTGACGCCAGATCGCCAGCGAATAGCAGTCCTTGCGCAGTCTGGCAACGAGGCCGAGGTATACACGGCGAAAATTGGAGAAACTCTCGGACAGCCGCGGCACCTCAGCTTCGACGAACGAGCGGTTCGAGACCAGAAGTTAGCAGTTTCGAACAATGGTGATGTGGCTCATGCAGTCCTGGATTTGGATTCCGAGTTAGGGGTGTCCTCGCAGAACGCGAATTGGCCATCTCCACCTCAAATCGGCAAGTTCCAGAAGCCTCTTGCATTCGTTACTAGTGACCGGCTCTTGCTTTCCATTATGAGCAAACAGCCATTTCCACCAACACATCTGTACCTATGGAACCGCGACGGGAGAATACAAAAAATATCGGGAGCAAGCGGTGCTGATTTCTGGCTTCCCCAGATCTCGGTCGATGGCCGACGAGTGTTACTTACGAAAACAAGCAGTAATTTTTTTGTGGCAATGCTTGGAGGCTTCGATTGCGGAGATTGTGGAGATTCCTACTCCTATACGTTGATCGATATCCCGTCCGCGAAGGTCATTAGTGCGCCTAAGTCAGGATGGAAATGCGAAGACGCACTTTCACCGAGCGGACACGAAATCGCCGAATTGTGCGGAGACACTTTGCGTTTTTACTCTGAGCCCTGAGATTACATAAAGATTTCCAGCTCGATCTCAGATTCGTTACACTCAACCCACACTTCACCTGGCCGTAGCAGACGAGCCAAAACCGCCCAAGGGAGCGCATCGTGGCACGATTCACAGGACTTCTCGGACTCATCGCGTTTCTCGGACTGGCCTACGCGCTCTCCACCAATCGCCGCGCCATCAAGTGGCGCACCGTCGCCTGGGGACTCGGCCTACAGATCGTCTTCGCCTTCCTGGTCATCAAGTGGGCCTTTGGCCAGCGCATGCTCCAAGTGGCCAGCAACGCTGTTACATCAATGCTGGGCCATGCGGCCGACGGCTCCATCATGGTCTTCGGGCCGTTGGGCGATCCCCACAGCGTGCTCCACGTCTTCGCCTTCGCCGTGCTGCCGACGATTATCTTTGTCAGCGCGTTCTTCGCCGTGCTCTACCACATCGGAGTGATGCAGCGGGTCGTCAAGGTGGTGGCGTGGATCATGCAGCGCACCATGGGCACCAGCGGCGCGGAGAGCACCGATGTCGCCGCCAGCATCTTCATGGGCCAGACCGAGGCGCCGCTGACCATTCGCCCGTTCCTCTCCGGCGCCACCAACTCCGAGCTGATGACGATTATGACCTCCGGTATGGCGCACGTCTCCGGCGGCATCATGGCCGCGTACATATCGTTTGGCATTAATGCCAAAGACCTGCTGTCGGCTGTGATTATGACCGCGCCGGGAACGATACTGGTGGCGAAGATGCTGGTGCCTGAGACCGAGGTCCCGGCGACTGCGGGCACGGTCCACATGCCGCCGTCGGAGGAGCACGCCAACGAGAACTTCATCGGTTCGATTGCGCGGGGAACCATCGACGGCGGCGCGCTGGCGTTCAATGTGGCGATTATGCTGATCAGCTTTCTGGCGTTGGTCGGCCTGCTGAACGCGACGATGTTGGGCGTCCACAACATGATCGGCGTCCACTACATCGGCGTCCACGCAATCGGCTTTCCAACGAGCCTCAACGCCGTCCTCGGCTTCTTCGGCGCGCCGGTTGCGTGGCTCATCGGAATTCCGTGGCGCGAGGCGCCGGCGATCGGCAACCTGCTGGGAACGCGCGCGGTGCTGAATGAGTTTGTGGCTTACACGCAGCTTGGATTGATGAAGACTGGAGCTGGTGCGCTCTCGCCGCGGACATTTTCGATTGCTACGTTCGCGCTGTGCGGGTTTGCCAACCTCGGCTCCATCGGGATGCAGATCGGCGGCATCGGAGCGCTGGTTCCCAACCGGCGCAACGATCTGGCGCGGCTGGGATTCCGCGCCATGCTGGCGGGAACGATGGCGAACCTGATGTCGGCGGCGATTGTTTCGATGCTGATCAAGTAAACCAGCGATTACTCGGAGGGAAGACTCTCCTGGATGCTCTGCGCCATCTCGTCGATGGAGGTGC
Organism: Granulicella sp.; assembly: GCA_003132145.1. GTDB lineage: Bacteria > Acidobacteriota > Terriglobia > Terriglobales > Acidobacteriaceae > Edaphobacter. Next base: position 7,830 of record PKWU01000084.1, on the reverse strand, counting down.
TCTGGCTGAGTTGCTCGATCTCTTTGTCCTTGGCGACCTTTGGCAGGCCGACGCTTCCGGCGATCTGGCGGTCCATGCCCAGGACGGCGGTGATCTCCTTTTCGGCGAGCAGGAGGATCTGGAGCATGAGGTGGTCGCGCTCGTCGGCACGGCGGTTCATGCGGGTCTGGCGCATCAGGATGAAGCTGGCGAGGAGGATCGCTTCGAAGGCCAGGAAGGTTCCAAGCAGCGAATACGGGGCTGGATCTAAGTGGCGGATGTTGGGGATGGAGAGCGTGTTGACCGCGATCCACGAGGCTACGCCGATGACGTGGAGCGCGACGAAGACCAGGCTGCCGGCGAAGGAGGCGACCGTGTCGCCGATGCGCTCCGTGCGCGTGCGCCGGGCGAGGAACTCCAGCTCGTGCTTGGCGATGAGATCGACGTGTTCCTGGACGGGGTTATGCAGCATCGCGGGGTGCGCTCGAATCCAGAGGTGGACGACAACCTCTCTCTATACGGACGCAGGCGGCGGGGATGGTGTTGCCTGGAGTGGCGCAGGACTTAGAATTGGGACTTGGGCCCCACCAGTTCGTGGTAACCCACCTTCGCTAGAAAAAAGCGAAGGATGGGGCACCCAAGTCTGATCGATAAATAAAAATTCCAAAACTTAGTGTGGGCCACCTGCCGATGTACTCCCATATCTCGTCGAGATCGAGCTCGGCGGCAACACTCAGCACATACCGGTTCATGCGCCGATCTTTCTCCGCGCCCGCGACCTGCCAGCAATCCGCGCTCGCACCGCTGCCGCGTCAGCCTTTTCTCCGCGGTCAAGCGACGCCAGCCGGTGCCCCAGCTCTTTGTTGAAGGCAGCGATCTGCGCACTGCGCGCCTGATCGTGCTCTTCCAACAGACGGAGGGCCTCGCGCACGACCTCACTGGCCGAGTTGTAGCGGCCGGAGCCGACCTTGTTGCCGACAAACTCTTCGAGCTCGGGCGTCAGAGAGACGTTCATACGGAATACCTCTAGCCTTTGATGCTCACTCGAATAACAATCTTTGTCAATCTTGAGCATTGAGTGAATTCTCACACAAAGCTCAGGATTGAGATGCAGTTCGTCCGAATGGCGAAGTTTCACGCCAGCGTGAGTTGCAGCGTGATGACGCTGGGCGGAGGGAAGCTGTGGGGCAGCCGTCCTGCGCTGGGCGTGGCAGCGGCGAGCGGCGCGGCGAGTGATTTTCATGGCGCGGAAACGATAGCAGATGAGGGGCGCAGGGTTCGAGCAACGATTCCGCCATTTAGTCGCCGTCCTGGGTTGATTCCATGACGAGCCAGCGCCCTCAGGCTCTCTTGACTATGCTGTATCGCTCGACGGATCGCCTCTGTCGTTGTGGTGTCCCGGGGTAAAACCTGTCCCATAATGCCTCCTTCCACTCTATGGAAAAATTTGCACCATCAAATGCCGGGACTAAACATCTAGTTGTGCAGGCTCACGAGGATGCTTCTGTTCAGGCCATGCCGCTTTGGGGCCTTTCTCGCGCTGGTTGATTCGTCATGCGTGTAATAATGCAGCAGAGGAGCGGTGATGAAAGTGACCCGGAATATCGTGGTGGTCGGTGGATGCGGTCACGTAGGACTACCATTCGGCATGGTGCTAGCCGATCACGGCATGCAGGTAGTCCTGCTTGACGTGGACGGGCCGAAGGTCGCCGCCATAAACCAGGGAAAAATGCCGTTTCGAGAGGCGGGGGCCGAGACCCTTTTGCCCCAACTCATTGGAAAATCCTTGCGCGCCACGACAGATCCGGAATGCCTTCGGATTGCTGAGGTGGTGATTTCAGTGATTGGTACGCCTGTCGATGAGCACCTCAATCCCACGGTGACAGCCTTATATCGCAGCCTGGATGATTTGATCGAGTACATGCCCGAAGGCTCACTCCTGGTACTCAGGAGCACGCTTTATCCTGGAATCACTCGCCTGATTAAGGACCGTATTGACGAGCGGAAGCGCCAGATTCACATCGCCTTTTGCCCCGAGCGCATCGCTGAAGGAAAAGCTATCGAGGAGCTTACCAGCCTTCCTCAAATTATCTCTGCCTTTGACTCTGTTGCTATGGCTAAAGCGCGCGAGGTGTTTGGCCGCATTGCTCCCACGCTGATTGAATTGGAGCCGCTGGAAGCGGAACTGGCCAAGCTCTTCACCAATAGCGGCGATATCTCAATTTTGCCACCTCCAATCAGTTCTATATGTTGGCTGAGAGTTATGGCCTGGACTTCTACCGCATATACGATGCGGTGACCCAAGAGTATCCGCGAATGCGCAGCTTTGCCCGCGCAGGGTTCGCCGCTGGCCCATGCCTATTGAAAGATACTCTTCAACTATCGGCGTTTTCCAGCAACAACTTTTTCCTGGGCCACGCGGCTATGCTCATCAACGAGGGCTTGCCGAACTTCATTGTGACGCAACTTCGAGCTGCGGGTTTGTCCAAGAGTACAGTGGCTATTCTGGGGATGGCATTCAAGGCAGATTCCGACGATAACCGCAGCAGTCTTTCGTATAAGCTGAAGAAGTTGCTCCAGGTGGAAGCTCGGACTGTACTATGCACCGATCCTTTCATCTCCGATCCTAGGTTTGTCTCCCTCGATCAAGCCGTGGAGCAGGCCGATGTGATTATCCTTGGCGCTCCACACTCTGCCTATCGGGATTTGCATTTCCCAGTCGGCAAGAAGGTCGTTGACATTTGGGGATTTTGGCGCCAAAGCCAAGACCATGCCAATGTGGCAAAGGAGAGTAATTGAAGATTCTAGTTACCGGTTCGGCCGGGTTTATCTGCGGCTATTTGATTCAGGAACTGCTGGACAACGGCCACCAGGTTGTTGGGTTAGACAATTTTAGCAAGTACGGCCACAGCGAGAAATCGTACGATCAGCATCCTGGCTACCGCTTCGTCGAAGGTGATGCCAAGGACGTTTCACTGTTAATGGATCTGCTCGCAGATTGCGATCACTTTGTTGCAGCGGCGGCCATGATCGGTGGGATCTCCTACTTTCATGAATTTGCCTATGATCTGATGGCGGAAAACGAACGCATCACGGCGGCCGCGTTTGATGCGGCTATTGATGCGCATAAGAAAAGCAAGCTCCAGAAGATTACCGTGCTGTCCTCCAGCATGGTCTACGAATCCACCTCCGAGTATCCAACTCCTGAGGGTGCCGAGCAGAAATGCCCTCCTCCCAGGTCCACCTACGGCTTCCAGAAGCTGGCGACTGAGTACTTCGTCAAGGGTGCGTGGGAGCAGTACCACCTGCCGTATACCATCGCGCGCCCCTTTAACTGCGTCGGAATCGGTGAAAAACGCGCCTTGCGCGATGTTGACATATTTAGCGGAAATGTGAAGCTGGCCATGTCTCACGTCGTCCCCGACCTGGTGCAGAAGGTGCTCAAGGGGCAGGATCCGCTTCATATCCTTGGAGAAGGCAACCAGGTACGTCACTACACCTATGGTGGAGATCTGGCGCGCGGAATCCGGATTTGCATCGAGTATCCCAGCGCGCTTAACCAGGACTTCAATCTATCCACCGGCGTACGTACAACTGTTCTGGAATTGGCCAAAGCAATCTGGGAAAAGGTGCATCAAGACGCCAAGCCCTTCCGTTGCGTCCACGATCCGGCCTACGAGTACGATGTGCAAGAGCGTTCGCCTGCGGTCGACAAGGCAGATCGGCTGCTACACTTCCGCGCTGAGACCTCTTTGAGCGACATCCTGGACGAGGTCATTCCCTGGATCAAGGAACAGATCGCGCTGGGGCAGATCTAACATCGCATTTCTGCGCAAGTAAGGAGGAATATCTCTTGACCCGCGATGCAGTGAAAGTTCTGGAAGACGAGTTGACAATTATCATTCCCGTCTACAATGAAGGCACCGGGTTTGAAGCGTTGTGGAAGGAGATATTGTCTCACCTGCAATGTCCATTTCGTGCCTTGGTCATCTACGACTTTGACGAAGATAATACCGTTCCGGCTGCGCAAGCCGTCATTGCGCGGGGCGAACAGCGCCTAAGTCTGGTAAAGAACTCGATTCGGCATGGTGTGGTGGGTGCGCTCCTGACCGGCTTCCGCCGGGTCGAGCGCGGACCGTTGTTGGTGGTCATGGCCGATCTCTCCGATGATTTGTCCCAGGTCGGGCGGATGTTGGAGTTGTATCGCCAGGGCTATCATGTGGTCGTCGGCAGCCGCTACATGAAGGGCGGCCGGATCGTGAATGGTCCGGTGCTTAAGCAAGGGCTGTCGCGCATGGCTGGCGTCAGTCTATGCTGGCTGCGCGGCATTCCCACACACGACGCTACGAACGCTTTTAAGATCTACGATGCAGGAATGTTGAATCAATTCTCCCTTGAAAGTCAGCACGGTTTTGAATTGAATCTTGAAATCACGGTCAAGGCTTTTTTGGCCGGATATCGCATTGCTGAGACTCCTACTGTGTGGCAGGATCGCACCCAGGGCAAATCCAAGTTCAAGCTATGGGCGTGGCTGCCGCATTACCTGCGCTGGTACATATATGCCTTTCAATCCAGGATGAAGGCTGCACATGTTCAAACGCGAGTTGATGACCCTAAGAATCGACAAGGACAGTCATAGCGTAACCATGCACCGCCAGGAGAATTCCTGAGATATTCCTGCCTGCTACTCTGGCATGATCAGTTGATACAGTCGAGATTTAAAGTGACCTATTTCCTGCCCTCCAGAACTGATAGTTGCGTTTGCTGTTTTATATGTAGGTATAGCGAGAATCCAAAGAGATATTCCAGTGAATGTCGAATCGGAATTTATCATGATTTCTGAAGAAGTATGGGTTCCAAATCCGTCGATAATGTTTTGCAGTTAGTGGCATTGAAGGCACCGTGGAAGGTATTTGGCGTAACGGCTACAAGCAATGCACGTTGAAGACGCGGGTTTCTTGCGGCGCGGCGAGTGATTTTCATGGTGCGGAAACGATAGCAGATGCGGGGCGCAGGGTTCGAGTCGCGAGCGTGCGCGGCGGTGAAGGCCTACAAGGAGTAGGACTTCGACGTCTCCAGCCTGCGTCGATGAAAGCGTTGGTTGCCGCCCGCGGCTACTTTTCCGTGGAGGCAGGCGGGGCAGGGGATTCGCTGTGCGCTTCGGTTGCCTTGCGCGATTCCTCGAGGGCGCGGGCGGAGTACTCATGCGCCTGGCGCGAAAGCTCGTGGGCGGTGGGACTGCCCTGGCTATGCGAGGCCGCGGCTGCGGCGTGGGCATGTGCGGCTAGATTGTGGTACTCGGCTGCATGGTCGTGGATGCTCTGGGGCATTGTAATGTTCCTCTTTGCCGTTAGATGCGGATGGGGACGGTAAAGTTCGCCACGCGAACTGGCGCAGACAGTGTCCAGTGTGCGGCGCTGCCCCTGCCCGAATTTGCCTCGAACGCCGCGCGATTAGCGGCCAGGAATGGTAAAATTGGAGGAATGACGACTCCGCTGAAGACGCTCTTCCTGAACCCGCCCTCCTTTGAGAAGTTCGATGGCGGCGCAAGCAGCCGCTGGCCCGCAACGCGCGAGATCGAGTCCTACTGGTACCCGGTGTGGCTGACCTATCCGGCGGGCATGCTGGAGGGGTCGCGTCTGGTCGATGCGCCGCCGCACCACCTCAACTGGCAGGACGTGGTCGGCATCCTGAAGGACTACGAGTTCCTGGTCCTGTTCACCAGCACGATGGGCTGGGAGGGCGACCAGAAGATGGCTACGGTCATCAAGCAGACCTACCCCAGGATCAAGATTGCGTTTGTCGGGCCGCCGGTGACCACCTCGACCGATCGCGCGCTGAACGAGTGCCCGGCGATCGACTTTGTGTGCCGACGCGAGTTCGACTTCTCCATCGTGGAGTATGCCAACGGCAAGCCGCTGAGTGAGATTCTCAGCGTCAGTTATAAGGACGCCAACGGGGTGATACAGCACAATCCCGACCGCCCGCAGGTGACGCCCGAGCAGCTCGACGAGATGCCCTGGGCGACGGAGATCTACGCGCGCGACCTGGATGTAACGAAGTACATGGTGCCGTTCCTGCTGCACCCGTTCGTTGCGCTCTACAGCACGCGCGGCTGTCCGGCGCAGTGTACTTTCTGCCTGTGGCCGCAGACGCTGAGTGGACACGCGTGGCGCAAGCGGTCTACAGATGATGTGGCGGCCGAGATGGCCAACGCCAAAAAGCTCTTCCCGCATGTGAAGGAGTTCTTCTTCGACGACGACACGTTCAACATCCAGAAGGCGCGCACCGTGGAGCTGTGCCAGAAGCTGAAGCCGCTGGGGCTGACGTGGTCGTGCACATCGCGCGTGACAACCGACTACGAGACGCTGAAGGCGATGAAGGAGGCAGGCTGCCGGTTGCTGATCGTGGGCTATGAGTCGGGCGACGCGCAGATCCTGAAGAACATCAAGAAGGGCGCCACCGTTGAGCGCGCGCTGGACTTCACGCGCGACTGCCACAAGCTGGGCCTGGTGGTTCATGGCGACTTTATCCTGGGACTTCCCGGCGAGACCGCGGAGTCGATTCGCAACACCATCGAGTTCGCCAAACAGCTTGATTGCGAGACAATCCAGGTCTCCATGGCGCACGCCTTCCCGGGCACCGAGCTGTACGACTTCGCCAAGGAGAAGGGCTACATCACCAACCTCTCGATGAGCGACGACGAGGGCCACCAGATGGCCCACATCGAGTATCCCGGCCTGCCCGCCGAGTACGTTCTGGAGATGGTGCACAAGTTCTACGACGAGTACTTCTTCCGGCCCAAGGCGGCGTTGCGCGTTGTGTGGAAGGCTTTCGTGCACCGCGATCTGGGACGTCTGTACACCGAGGCGCGCAGCTTCATGAAGCTGCGCGGCCAGCGCAACCGCTCCGCCGCCGCCACCAAGGCCGCCAATGCATTGAAGGCGCAGGAGTCGTCCAGCTAGGATCACGTTTGATCAATCACTAACGCTTGTCATTCTGACCCTGAGCTTGCGAAGGGGAAGAATCCCCGCATTTTACTCGGAGCGCCGAAACAGTCGATGTTCGTCAAAAAGTGACGGGCGGCTTCATCTTCTTCTCATCAAATGGCTCCATTGGCTTGCCCCAGTCCTCGCTCAAATCCCGCCATGTCGGGTTGCGCTGAACGATCAATGCGATTTTCTTTGCGCGCAACCAGCCCTTAATTTCCTTCTCGCGGGCAATCGCATCGTTGATGTACTGGAATCTCTCAAAGTAGACGAGCTTGTCGATGCTGTATCGCGCTGTGAAGGATTTTGGATCGTCTGCGCTCTTATGCTGCTTGACTCGAACCATAATGTCATTCGTATCACCTGAATTATGCATAGCCTGAGTACGCAAGCGCGACTGGCTTGTTAAGCCACCGCGTATCTGCGCAGAACCGTTTGCTGGCAGCATGCACGAAGCACGCTGCAATCGACATAAGGGTTTTGCCTGTCCCACATTTAGCAACCATCTTCGCGGCACGGCCGCCCTTCTTCCAAAACTTGACGGTGCCCATGATGGAGAGCGGCTGGGCAGGCAGAGCTTTTCGACGAAGTTTTGAGAGAAGCGGTGACAGTGGGTCACCGGGTTTGTGGAGGGGTTGATACGCTTCAGTAATTTGCTTCCCGAGGTCCGGAGCGAATTCGTGCAAATAGTCGAAAATTGTGGCGAGTGCTGCCATGAATTTACCTCGGGTCCTAAATAGGAAGGGCCAGCCCTTTGAGGGGCTGGCCTTGCAGTAATGTGTGACGGGGGAATAAAGTGCCGATTCAGGCTTTATGGTGGAGGACTGATTACACTTTAGGTTCGAATCTTCTCGATGATCGG
>PKWU01000016.1 GCA_003132145.1 Granulicella sp. | reverse complement strand
CTTTTGAAATGCGATTGCCCTGTGCTCACTCCCGTCTGATCGTCTCCCATGTAACCCTGAAGGAGTTCATGATCGGTACTCCTCCCTGCCATGCTCAGTTCCAGAACCTCTACCAGATCGGCTTTGGGGACGCCGGCGCGGGTAAACAACGAGACAAGGCGGGCTTAAACGGAGAGATCTTCCGTGACGGTATCCTTGAAGCCATCGTCGAGCTGGGGCGGAAGCAGCTGGAGCTGGTGCCAAAGAACAGCTGCGTACAGCTTAACCAAGCCTCACCTCTAAGAACTTGTTGAACGACAGGCGACGGCCTAGCCCGTCGCCTCGTCTTTTGTTCCAAGAAGCAGAGCGTTCACAACCCTCGTATTCGCAATCCGTTTCTCCTCGCTCATTGCCCTACCATATTTGAATGTTTGGCCAATGCCGCTGTGCCGCATCAGGTCCTTCGTAACGCCGGGAGTTGTTCCAACCGAATCGAGCCATGACCGGTACGAATGGCGAAGAGAATGGAACCCAAGTCCCTTGATGCCGATTGATTCGCCAGCCGGTCTCACCCAACGCTGTTGCAGGCTGGGAGAGTAATAAGGCATGCCGGTAGCAGGATTGGCGAATACCCATTCGAACTCGGCGCCGGACTCCAACCGCCATCTTTCAAATAGGATTGCCAGCGCCGGATCGAGAGGAAGCTTGGCAGTAGATGACAGAGTCTTCGTCTCTTCAATAGCGCCTCGATAGGCGCTCCTCTAGATCATGATTGTCAGATTCTTCCAATCGATGTCACTCCATTTCAGGCCGAGTGCTTCGCTTACGCGCAGCCCGAGGCAGGCAGCTACAACAAAAACCATGTTGACGTGGGCCGGCAGTTGCGGCATGACGGCTCGAAACTGGTCATGGGTGATCACAACCGGCTCTTTCGACCGCTTAGTAACATTCTTGATTTTTACAAGCTCGAGAGGGTTCCTCCGCTCCAGTGGGAGGTACTCCCATAAGACGGCACGATCGAAGAGCAGGCGCATGAGGGAACGGACGTGCCCCTTGGATACAGCCGGAAGCTTCAGCGATTGGAACCAGGTATGGATCAACGCCGGCTTGATATTTGGCAGAAGCATCTTGTCCCACCGCGGCCGAAGATGATTCTTGATGATGGACATATACGTATCGCGCGTGGATTTGCGCGATGGCATGTCTTCAGCGATATAGCGATCGAGCAGAGCGCCGAACGTTACCGCGACTGGAGGCGTAAATGGAGTCGCATCGTTGAGCCGGGGAACCGAAGCTCCCACGGCCCTGCGAACATCAGCTTCGGATGCGTAGAGTTTGCCATTGAAGGTCTGCGTCTTGAGCATCCGCTGGCCGCCTGAGTCGACGTAGTAGCGATATTCCCACGCGAAGCCCTTGGCCCTGCGCACCTTGCGTATGCTGCCCTGTTGATACCGATTTCTCTTGATCTTCACGACTGTCCTCGGAAGCCCTTCAGAGGACAGTTTATTCATATAATGGTTATCGTGGTGTAGTTTTCGCAGCGGAAAAACTAAATAAGTTGTTTATTTTGTTGGAGCACCGAGCGGGAATTGAACCCGCGAATACTGATTTTGCAGACCAGCGCGTTAGCCACTTCGCCATCGGTGCTTCTTGTTCGCCGCACACGCTGGAGGGCTAACGTGCGCGGCGGTGAAATTGTTGCGGACGTTCTGCAAGGATCGCAGACGCCTACTTTGGTTGCGCGGTTGTGCGCAGATACGGCTTCACCGTCTTATAGCCGGGGAAGATCTTGCCGGCGTCCTCGTTGCTGACGGCGCCGGTGATGATGACGTCGCCTCCCTGCTTCCAGTTGGCTGGCGTAGCGACCTTGTGCTTGGCCGTGAGTTGGATCGAGTCGAGCACGCGGATGATCTCGTCGAAGTTGCGGCCGGTGGTCATGGGATAGGCCATCGTCAGCTTGATGCGCTTGTCCGGGCCGATGACGAAGACGGTGCGGACGGGCGCGTTGTTGGCGGGGGTGCGGCCTTCGGATGTGTTGCCATCGTCGGCGGCCAGCATGTCGTAGAGCTTGGCGACCTTCAGCTCGGGGTCTCCGATCAGTGGGAAGTTGACCTTCGCACCGCCCACGTCCTCGATGTCCGCCGACCATTTTTCGTGGTTGCCGACCGGGTCCACGCTGAGGCCGATGACCTTGGCGCCACGCTGGGCAAACTGCGATTCAAGCCTGGCGACCGCGCCCAACTCCGTGGTGCAGACCGGCGTGAAGTCCTTGGGATGCGAGAACAGCACCGCCCAGTGGTCGCCAATCCATTCATGAAAGTGGATGGTTCCCTGCGTTGTTTCGGCGGTGAAGTCGGGAGCTACGTCATTGATGCGGAGTGACATGAAATTTTACCTCGTAAGTTCGATTGTCTTTCCCTGGCCCGTGTGATTGGATGTTGGTCTGGCCGGATTGGATGAACTTGCGCGCAATAAAAAACCCGCCCGGCTCGTTGGCTCTGGGTGGGTTCTGCGTTGCTCGAATCGAATGTTCGCTTACTACGATTCGCCTATCCGCACACCCACTCTGCACAGTCGCAGCAACAGAGGCGGCAGCAGGTGAGGTTCGCGTTGGGCGTCATCGTCATGGCTAATCTTGTCTTCTTGCAGCTTGTGCCAGCACCGCATCCAGTAGAGCTGGCTTGAAGCAGTTTGCTCCAATGCGGCCTACTTGAAAGATACGTTCGAGAAGTCGTCGTGTCAAATGCCATCGCTGTACGTTGCGCGACCGAGCTTGTTCGCCAGAGCATAGGACGACTCTCTGCGGCGATCGGTGATGACCGAGTTTCGGATGTGCGCGTGGTCGGCCGCACCATTCCCATTGCAAGCGGACGCGTTTTCCTGCCGCGTTGCACTTAATTTCAACAGGCCAGCCATGGAAATCCCCAGCAGGGGCGCACTCTTTGAAAAATCGGTGAATGCGCAAGGGAAAAAGTCCCCCTATTTTCGTCTTTTGTTCGCAGTTGCCAAGATGGATAACCCTCCGTACTGTGGGGATGCTTGAGGAACGGAATCAACCTCGGCAACTGCACAACTTTCGACTGGCCAGGAGATTTCGATCCCCCGGCAAGATTCGGTGCAAGCAATGGTTCCCAGTTGTACTTGATGACAATTTGAGTTGAGAGAAGCCAACGGCCTCGCGGTCGCGGCTCTCCGGCACACAGTTCCTGGCTGAACTACCCTGTCGAGCTGGCCTCGGATCTTCAGACCCATCGTCTGGCGACACTCCGGCCCACTCGATCCACGGCAGCCCGGGCGCCTGCTCTCCGGAGTTCCGCGAGGCAACCCGCGAACCAGCCTCGGCTCTCTCTCGCACCCGCGGTCTGTCGCGCCTGCATAAGCTCGTACGGCGGCCGGGAAGCTGTCTCCTCACGGAGCAGACAGGAGAGTTTCGCCCCCCAAGGGCGTGGCTTCAAGTGTTGTCCCTCCTGCTGGCTTCGCGCGAAACAGCCCCCAAAGCCGCCGCAGCCGAGTTCCCCGGCCCGGACCGCGGGCCACCTAACACAGCCCGTCGGCGTGTCTGCCAACCAACAGACTCGCCCGACGGCACAATTCGCCAGGCTGTACCGCTCGACCCGGTTCTGAAGCCGGTCAACGGTGCCGCCAAGCAGAAGAGAGAAGTCATGCGCCCCAAGAAAACCATTCTCTGCGTCGACGACAACGAACAGGTCCTCTCCGTCCGGACCTTCCTGCTGGAGACGCGCGGCTATCGCGTGATCGCCCTCACCGACCCGCACCAGGCGCTGGAAGTAATCGCCAACTCCCTGCCCGGATCGCTCGATCTGTTGCTCTCGGACCTGGTGATGCCACAGATGGACGGCAACGAGCTGGTGCGCCGCGCCAAAGACATGCACCCGCAACTGCCCGCGCTGATCGTCTCCGGAACCGTCACCGCGTACGACCGCGCCGGCCGCGCAGACGTCTTTCTGCCCAAGGGCGCGTGCACGCCCGCCGAACTGCTGGAACGCATCCGCATCCTGGTGGCGCGCAAGCGCGGCCCCAAAAAGTACTCGCTGCTCTCGGCCCCGCCCATGGCTCACAGCCACAGCATCGCTGCCGTCTCCGCCTAGATGGGTGGTGTGATGGTATTGCTCCTCAGTTGTGGATTTACCGGGCTGCTGCATTCCTGTGCATGTGCCTGTACCAGTGCCTGAAGCGATAGCTCTCTTGACTCCGTACCGACTAGTTGGTACCGTACTAATCAGTATGCGTGAGTGCGAGGAGCGTTATGGTTGACCGAAAGCAATCCAACCCACAGGAAAAGCCCCCGTCCAGGACCAGGCTTCTGGATGCGGCGCTCCATCTGGTCCGCGCCAAGGGCTACGCCGCTACAACCGTCGACGACATCTGCCACCGCGCGGGAGTAACCAAGGGCAGCTTCTTCCATCACTTCAAGAGCAAGGACGATCTGGCGCTGTCTGCGGTCGCCTACTGGGAGGCGAAGACAGCCAGCCTCTTCGCGGCGGCGGGGTACCACCAGGCCGAGGACCCGCTGGATCGCCTGCTGGGCTACGTGGACTTTCAAGTTGCTATCCTCACCGGGGAACTGCCTGACTACACCTGCCTGCTCGGCACCCTGGTTCAGGAGACGTACGCGACCCACCCGAAGATTCGCGCGGCCTGCGAGCGTGCGTTATCGGCCCACACCGCAGAGCTGACGCGCGACGTGGAGGCCGCCAAGCGGCTCTACGCGCCACGGGCGGCGTGGAGTGCGGAGAGCGTGGGCAACTTCATCCAGGCCGTGCTGCAGGGCTCCTTCATCCTGGCCAAGGCAAAGCAGGGCCCCGAGGTGGTGCGCGAAGACCTGAAACTTCTGCGCCGCACCCTGCGCGTTCTCTTTCAGCCGGACACGCACTTCGATTCCGCGAAGGAAGCCAACCAGTCGACTACCGCTGCTTCCCATGCAAAGAAGAAAGATCACCCGCATCCGGCCTCACCTCCCAAGCCGGTGGAGGAGCCGGAGGCGGAACTCGAACCAGACGAGGAGTACGACAGCCAGCGAAGCCACTTCGTCGACTAAGGCTGCAACCTTTGCGCGCTGCAAGCTATCCAAAAGAACACAGACCTGCCTCCTCATGGCGGTTGAAGATAAGATTCCGTGCATTCCGCGGTCTCGCTTGGAGATGATCGTGGGCCCACGCAGAGACCATTGCACCGCAAGCGTCTGCAACCCGGTGGGTATCCATGACCGAAGAGAAGAACGCCGGATCCGTGATTTCCAATCCATCGGCAAAGCCGGCAGATTCATCGACCAATCCGCCTCAGGGTTCCGTGCCCGGCGGGAGTGCTCCATCCGGCGGACTGACGGGAGATGAGGCGCGCAGCCGTCTTGAACAGGACGGGCCCAACGCGATGCCGGATACGTCCGCCCATCCGTTGCGCGATGCATTAGCGAAGTTCTGGGCGCCGGTGCCCTGGCTGCTGGAAGCCTCCATTGTGCTTGAGGTGGTGCTGCACAAATACTTTGAAGCCGCGGTGATTGGCGGCCTGCTGGTCTTCAATGCCGCGCTGGCCTACTTTCAGGAGGGCCGCGCGCAGGCGACGCTGGCTGCGTTGAAGTCGCGCCTGGCGCTGAATGCGTCCGTGCGCCGGGATGGCGCGTGGAAGACCGTCCCGGCCGCGGAGTTGGTGCGCGGCGATGTGGTGAAGCTGTCGCTGGGCGGCGTGGTTGCGGCCGACGTTCACCTGATGGATGGATCGGTGCAGCTGGATCAATCCATGCTGACCGGCGAATCGTTGCCCATCGAGGCGGGCGCGGGCGCGGACACCTATGCGGGAGCGCTGGTGCGGCGTGGGGAAGCGACGGCCCAGGTGACGGCCACCGGCATGCACACCAAATTCGGGCGAACGGCGGAGCTTGTGCGCAGCGCGCATGGCGTGAGTTCGCAGCAGGGGGCCGTGCTGCGAATCGTTCGCAATCTGGCGATCTTCAACGGCGGGGTCATTGTTCTGATCGGCGTATACGCCTATGCGCACTCGATGCCGTGGAGCGAGATTCTTCCGCTGCTGCTGACCTCGGTGCTGGCAGCGATCCCGGTGGCGCTGCCCGCGACCTTCACGCTGGCGTCGGCGCTGGGCGCACGCGCGCTGGCCAGGCAGGGCGTGCTGCCGACGCGGCTCTCGGCGGTGGATGAAGCGGCCTCGATCGACGTCTTGTGCTCGGACAAGACGGGAACGCTGACCTGCAATCAGCTCTCGGTCACCAGCGTCCGCCCGATGCCCGGCTTCGACGAGGCGCATCTGCTGGGGATGGCCGCGCTGGCGAGTTCCGATGGAGGACAGGACTCCGTCGACGCCGCGATTCGCGACGCAGCCTCGCATAAGCCTGTATCCGACCTGCCAAAGCGCACCAAGTTTGTGCCATTCGACCCAGCGAAGAAGACATCCGAAGCAACAGCAACCGATGCCAAGGGGAACGTAGAGTCCATTATCAAGGGTGCTTATACCGCAGTCAGCGGACTTACGGCGGCTTCGCCCACTGGGGCAGGAATCGCGGATGAACTGGAAAAACAAGGCTTCCGCGTTCTGGCGGTGGCCGCAGGTCCGGCGGCGTCCATGCAACTGGTGGGCCTGATCGCGCTCAGCGACCCGCCGCGCACGGACTCGGCCTCGCTGATCTCTGAGTTGAAGACGCTGGGCGTGCGCACCGTGATGGTGACGGGCGATGCGCCGGCGACCGCGGCCATCGTCGCCCACGCCGTGGGATTGACCGGCCCGGTCTGCCCGCCCGGCCCCATTCCCGAAGGCGTCAAGCCGGAAGACTTCGCGGTCTTCGCCGGCATTCTTCCCGAAGGAAAATTCGACCTGGTCAAGCAGTTCCAGAAGACCGGGCACGCGGTAGGCATGTGCGGCGACGGAGCAAACGACGCGCCCGCGCTGCGTCAGGCGCAGATCGGCATTGCCGTTTCGACGGCCACCGATGTTGCCAAGTCTGCGGCGGGAGTCGTTCTGACCGAGGCTGGGCTGGGCGGCATCGTCGCCGCCGTAAAAGAGGGCAGGGCCACGTTTCAGCGCATTCTTACCTACACGCTGAACTCCGTGCTGAAGAAGATTGTGCAGGTGCTGCTGCTGGCGGTTGGCCTGCTGATGACTGGACATGCCGTGCTGACCCCGATGCAGATGGTGATTGTGATGGTGACCGGCGACTTCCTCGTCATGTCGTTAACCACGGACAGAGTGCGGCCCTCTGCCGCGCCAAACTCATGGAAGATCGGACGGATTACGCTCGCCAGCAGCAGCCTCGGAGTGTGCTTTCTGGCCTTCAGCACGGCAGTGCTCGCTACGGGGAAGTTTGAGATGCACTACGGGATCGAAGCGCTGAGAACGCTGGTTGTCGTCTCTCTGGTATTTGGCAGCCAGGCCACGGTCTATGCCATACGATCGCGCCACCACCTGTGGGGACTGCGCCCAACGGTGTGGCTGGTATCGTCGTCCGTGGCGGACGTGCTGATCATCACGACGCTGGCCGTGCGCGGAATTGCCATGGCGCCCGTGCCCCTGCCGGTCATCGCGTGTGAATTTGCAGCAGCCATTGTCTTCGGAGTCGTGGTGGCAGCGGTCAAGCTTCCCGTCTTCGCCCGCCTTCAACTCTCATAGGAAGGGTTGATGCAACCGGGGGCTTGCGCCAGACACAGAGGCTGACTCTCGCGAATCCGACTCGTAGAAAGCGCCATGCAAGGCTCTCGACGACGTGTCGCTCACTGGGCGTGGAGTGCGCAATCCGCAGAGCATGAGTGTTACTCCGAGAGCGCTCCACGCGCGGCTTCGAGTACCAGCTCGACCTCGGAGTGGCCGTGGGCTGTGCTGACGAAGGCGGCCTCGAACTGGCTGGGCGGCAGCCAGACGCCGGAGGCCAGCATTCGCCGGTGGAAGCGGGCAAAGGCTGCGGTGTCGGAGGCGCTGGCCGAGGCGAAGTCCGTCACCGGCCCGCCGGTGAAGAACCAGGTGAACATCGATCCCACGCGGCTGGTGGTCAACGGAACGCCGACCTGCTGTGCCAGCTTTGCGACTCCCTCCGCAATGCTTTGCGTCACGCGTTCGAGCTGCGGATAGACCTCGCCCTCGTGCTCGATGAGGTGCTTGATCGTGGCAATCCCGGCGGCCATTGCCAGCGGATTTCCGCTGAGCGTTCCAGCCTGGTAGACGGGGCCGAGCGGCGCGAGCTGGTCCATCACGGCGGCGCGTCCGCCAAAGGCTGCGCAGGGCAGGCCTCCGCCGAGGATCTTGCCCAGCGTTGTGAGGTCGGGAGTGACGCCGTAGAGCTGCTGCGCGCCACCCAGCGAGAGGCGGAAGCCGGTCATCACTTCGTCGAGAATGAGCAGCGCTCCGTGCTTCGTTGCGATCTTCCGCAGCCCTTCGAGATAGCCGGGGGCGGGCGGAATTGTCCCGGCGTTGCCCACCACAGGCTCAACCAGGATGCAGGCGATCTCGTCCGGATGGGCGGCGAATGCTGCCTCAACCGCTGCGAGATTGTTGTACGGCAGAGCGAGCGTGTGCTGCGCCGTCTCCGCCGGAACGCCTGCGGAGCCAGGAATCCCGAGCGTCGCCACGCCGGAGCCGGCTTTGACCAGCAACGCGTCCGCGTGGCCGTGGTAGCAGCCCTCGAACTTGATGATGAAGTTGCGCCCGGTGAAGCCGCGCGCCAGCCGGATCGCCGACATGCAGGCCTCGGTGCCAGAGTTGACGAAGCGCATCTTTTCCACCGAGGGGAAGCAACGGCGCACCAGTTCGGCCAGGTTGGCCTCGCCGGCGTGGGAGGTGCCAAAGCTCGCGCTGCGTCCGGCGGCCTCGCGGATCGCCTCGACCACCGGAGGGAATGCGTGGCCCAGGACCATGGGGCCCCAGGAGCCGAAGAGGTCCACATAGCGGTTGCCATCGGCGTCGAAGAGATACGCGCCCTCTGCTCGCGCCACAAACGGCGGATCGCCGCCCACCGCGCGGAAGGCCCGCACCGGCGAGTTGACGCCACCGGGGAAGAACTCCTCTGCCCGACGCGCGAGGTCGAGCGAGTGCGCAAGCGGATTGATTCTGCTGTCAGATCGCATCGATCCAGTATAGGAGAGCGCCCCATCCGCCGCCGCCGATCACGCCCACGTCCTCGGCATCTGACCAGAATTCGCCTCCCGGCGGAACTCAGGGCAGTCGCATGAACAGTTAATTATTTAGCACCCCCTCCCCCCCTCCCCCCCAGGGTATATTTGGACGGAACTCTTTTTAAATCTGTAGCTTGCATGGGGTTAGTGGCTGTCCATATAACATTCTAAAGGAGTTACTGCTAAATATTACAAAAAAAATACTTACTGGAAAAGATAACGGCTCTTTCCGCGCAGAGGCAAACAAAAGAAGCCCGGCGCTGACGCCGGGCTTCTCTCATCTCTACTGCTTTAATTATACGCTTTGGAGGGAAACTACTATGCCAACTTGTGAAAACTTTTATCTGGATTGTTTTGATAGAGTTAGATGATTTTTCGGAGCTGCAGGGGCTTGACATGCGAATTTGCTGGGGATTCGAGGGAAATTCGCAGAAAGATTTTTTCGATTCATGCGATTGCCTTGCGGCGGAACTTATCTGCCGCATTTATCCTCATGCGCGGCTGATAGACTGGAGTTTCGCCGCCGCGCATGACGAAGTGCGCGTCTACAGTCGGCAGCGTCGCAATCCGTTTGCACGAATTGCTTCATCGCAAGCTGGAGCAGAGCAGGCTGGTTGGGCGCAGGTTGGTTTGCAGCAAAAACAAAGAGAACCCGAGTGACTGAAGTGTCTTCCAATCCGTCCGCCCCGCCCATCGCAGACCAGCCCCTTGCAGACCAACCGGCCCAGGCCGCGCACGATACCGTGCTCCACGCAGAGCACGCAGATGCGAAGCCCGCTGCGAAGGCCCGTGCCACCTACTCCGATGCCGGGGTTGATATCACCTCGGGCGACCGCGCCAAGCAACGGATCAAGATGCTGGCGCGCAAGACATTCAACAAGCATGTGCTCTCGGAGATCGGCGGCTTTGGCGGGCTGTTTGCGCTGGACCTGGAAAAATTTCCTCAGCCCGTGCTTGTCTCGAGCGCAGACGGCGTGGGCACCAAGCTGAAAGTTGCGTTTGAACTGGGGATTCATCACACGGTGGGCGCGGACCTGGTGAACCACTGCGTCAACGACATTGCAGTGCAGGGCGCGACGCCGCTCTTCTTCCTCGACTACCTGGCGACGGGCATGCTGCGCGAGCAGGACAGCGAGATGGTGGAGACCGTGGTGCGCGGCCTCTCCGAGGCGTGCAAAGCCAATGGCTGCGCGCTGATCGGCGGCGAGACGGCGCAGATGCCCGGCTTTTACGCCGACGGAGAATACGATCTGGCGGGTACGATCGTCGGTTGCGTCAACCGGCCGGACATCATCACCGGCGACAAGATTGAGGCGGGCGACGTGCTGATCGGGCTACCCTCGAACGGGCTGCACACGAATGGCTACTCGCTGGCGCGCAAGCTGCTCTTCGAGGTTGCGGGATATGCGCCCGACCACTACGTCAACGAGCTGAAGGACAAGACGGGCGCGGCGTTGATGCGCACGCATCGCAGCTATCTGGCGATTCTGAAAAAGCTGACCGGAGCGGGGATCGTGCGCGGAATGGCGCATATCACGGGCGGAGGAATTACGGAGAACCTGCCGCGCATCCTGCCGCGCGGGACGGCTGCCACCGTCGATCTGGCAAGCTGGACCGTACCGCCAATCTTCGAGCACCTGCGGGAGCTGGGCAACGTCGCCGAGGACGAGATGATGCGGACCTTCAACATGGGGATTGGGATGATCGTGGTCGTCCCGGCCGAGCAGGTGAAGAAGGCCAAGGCAGTGCTGAACCGGGCCAACGAGCGGTACCACATCATCGGACGGATTACGCGCGGCGACCGGCGAGTCAGCTACAACTAATTTTCTGTCGGTCGGGCCACGCTGTCGATGACGATGGTCTCGACGGGGCCTTTGCCTGCCTTGAGTTTGAGGCCAATCCGCTTCAGGGACTCGATGGCCGCTGTGGTGATGTCGGTGTTTGTTGGATCGTAGGGCTCGACATAGAAGTCGTATGAGCCTTGCAGTCCGGTCTGATCCAGCACGGGACGTTCCAGGTAGTCGCTCAACCGTTTAGCCACGTATGGCATCGAAGTATTGGTTCCGAAGGTCTCCCCGTCGACAATGCCTCCCTGCTTGATGGCGAGGATTGCCCTGGGGTCGGCATCTGGATCTTTCGGGGGTTGCATCTGGAGCTTTTCGCTTCCCCTAACCAGGAGGAAGACCGGGCCTTCTTTGATCTCGCGATGGAACTTCAGGCCGAATCTGTCGACCAGAAGACTCAGTATCATCTTTTGTTGCTCGTCGCTGGGGTTCGCAATAAACGGAGTTGCCTTTTGCAGGCGCGATGGAGAGGAGTCGGGCGGTAGAGCCTCAATGTTGTAGCGATCCTTGGTGACCCAATCCGGGCCGCCGGAAATCTGAAACTCCTGAATGTTGAAAGCATAATACATCAACATCTGCACCGTGGCGTATCCCACCTTCACCCTGCCACCGGGATAGGAATAAAACCCAACAATATTGTTGGCGTTTGGGTTGATGGGCTTGATGGTGGCGACCTCGAACGCGGGCAGTTTTACGGCTGCGTCCGCGGCCAGCGATTCGGCCTTCGCGGATGGGGTTAGGGCTCGCGCATAAATAAG
>PKWU01000022.1 GCA_003132145.1 Granulicella sp. | reverse complement strand
TATATGTCGATACGGCCTAGTAAATAGGAAAACTGCCTGGTACTGAAGTATGTGCCCAGAAAGGGGTATCTCGGTGACTTCCGTGTAGTGGGGCGGAGCGTGGTTCAGGTGTAGACTTTCAGTAGTTCCCTAGGAGTTGCCGCAACCATGAAAACGTCCCGCGGTTCAGACGAATCGCTTCGCTGCTCGTTTTGCCACAAGTCGCAGGACGCGGTGGCGAAGCTCATCTCGTCGCCATCAGACTATCCTCGGGCCTACATCTGCGATGAGTGCGTGGGGGTGTGCAACTCGATCCTGGAGGACGACCGGGGCGAGGCTCTGCCGGGCGCTGCGCCGGCACAGCTTCCCAAGCCGCAAGAGGTAAAGGCGTTTCTGGACGAGTACGTGATCGGGCAGGAGCAGACCAAGAAGAAGCTGGCGGTGGCGGTCTACAACCACTACAAGCGCATCCAGATGAACAAGACGCGCGGCAGCGATGTGCGCGGCGGCGATGTGGAGCTGACGAAGTCGAATATTCTGTTGGTCGGCCCAACGGGTTCGGGCAAGACGCTGCTGGCGCAGACGCTGGCCAAGATGCTGGATGTGCCGTTCGCAATTGTGGACGCAACCACTCTGACCGAAGCCGGGTATGTGGGCGAGGACGTCGAAAACATCATTCTGAAGCTGCTGCAGGCGGCCGAAGGCGATTTGACGCGCGCGCAAAGCGGAATTATCTATATCGATGAGATCGACAAGATCGGGCGCAAGGACGAGAACCCTTCAATTACGCGCGATGTCTCGGGCGAGGGCGTGCAACAGGCGCTGTTGAAGATTCTGGAAGGGACGGTGGCGAATGTTCCGCCGCAGGGCGGCCGAAAGCATCCGCACCAGGAGTTTACGGCGGTGGACACGACCAACATCCTGTTCATCTGCGGCGGGGCATTTGTGGGGTTGGAGAAGGTGATCGGGCGGAGAGTTGGGAAGAAGACGCTGGGCTTTCGCGCGATTGCGGACCCGGATGCGAAGGAAGGCGATGTGACGCCGATCCGGGCGCAGCGGGACTGCGAGTTGCTGCGCCAAGCGGAGCCGCAGGACCTGCTGAAGTATGGGCTGATTCCGGAGTTTGTGGGCCGTCTGCCGGTGCTGGGTATTCTGGACGAACTGGATGAGTCGGCACTGATCGAGATTCTGACCAAGCCGAAGAACGCGATCCTGAAACAGTATGCAAAGCTGTTCGACTATGAGGGCGTGAAGGTGTCCTTCTCCGATGACGCAGTGAAGGAGATTGCGCGCGAGGCGTTGCAACGCAAGGTGGGAGCGCGCGGACTGCGCATGATCCTCGAAGAGCTGATGCTGGACCTGATGTACTATGTGCCCGGCAACAAGAAGGCCGGCGACCTGACGATTACGGCAGAGATGGTGAAGAAGCACTCGCTGACGCTGCTGACGCTGTTGGAAAAGGCTGGATAAGGCAGCGGTGGTCTACGCTTGCGCGAATGCACATTCATTGCATAGTTCGCGCTGAGTGAGTGAGCGGCTTTACTCAGAGTGACCGGCAAGAACCGGCAATGACATCATTCAGAGATTCTGCCCTTCGGCCGCGCTCATGGCAAAATGACGGTTTCTGTGGTGCTTCGCTCAGAATGGCAGTGTTGCGATGTGGGTACAGCTATACGGTGGGCGCGCGCAGATTGTTGCCGAGTTACCAAAGGGTGTGAGGAAGAACCGGCACATAGGCATTACAATCACTGGGAAGCGATATCCGCGGGCTGCATCCTGCGGCAGCGGATGGCACGTTTTACGGAGAGAACCATGGCAAACCAATCCAAGACCGTTTTGAACGGTGAAGTCCGGCGGCTGCCGATGATGCCGATCCGGGACATGGTGATCTTCCCCCACATGATGACTCCGTTCGTGGTGGGACGGGCGTCGAGCGTGCGCGCGCTGGAGGAGGCGTTGAGCGGCGACCGGAAGATCTTTCTGGCCACCCAGCACGATGCCTCGGTGGATGAGCCGAACGTGAACGACATCTATGAGACCGGCACGATTGGAAACATCGTCCAGAGCGTGCGCATGCCGGACGGCAACATCAAGGTGCTGGTGGAGGGCGTGGAGCGGGCGCGGGCGGTGGAGGTGTCGGACGAGGACGGATATTTCGTTGCCACCGTGCGCACGGGCAAGACGCATCTGGAAATGACGCCGCAGGTGGAGCAGATGATGCAGCGCGTTCACACGCTGTTTGAGCAGTATGTGAAGCTGCAGCAGTCGCTGAACCACGAGACAATGGCAGCGGGCGTGCGCATGGACGAGCCGGCCAAGCTGGCGGACACGATTGCGGCGAACCTGCAGTTGTCGATCGACGAGAAACAGCAGTTGCTGGATGTCTTCGACCCGGAGACGCGGCTGGCGCGCGTGGGTGATGTGCTGGATGTGGCCATCGAGAAGCTGAACATGGACCGCACCATCCAGTCGCGGGTGAAGCGGCAGATGGAGAAGGCGCAGAAAGAGTACTACCTGAACGAGAAGATCAAGGCGATCCAGAAGGAGCTTGGCCGGGGCGAGAAGTCGGAGTTCGACGAGCTGAAGAAGAAGATCGAGACGGCGGGAATGCCGAAGGATGTGATCGAAAAGTCGCTCCAGGAGCTGCGCAAGCTGGAGGCGATGCCGCCGATGTCGGCTGAGTCCACGGTGTCGCGGAACTATCTGGACTGGCTGCTGGCGGTGCCGTGGAAGAAGCGCTCGAAGGAGATTCGCTCGATTGCACACGCGGAGACGATCCTGAATACGGACCACTATGGGCTGGAGAAGATCAAAGAACGGATTCTGGAGTTCCTGGCGGTGCGCCAGTTGGTGAAGAATCCCAAGGGATCGATTCTGTGCTTCGTTGGGCCTCCCGGCGTAGGCAAGACGAGCCTGGGAATGTCGATTGCCAGGGCAACGGGCAGGAAGTTTGTGCGCATGAGCCTGGGCGGCGTGCGCGACGAGGCGGAGATTCGCGGGCATCGGCGGACGTACATCGGCGCGCTTCCGGGGCAGATCATCCAGTCGATGAAGAAGGCGGGGACGAAGAACCCGGTCTTCATGCTGGATGAGATCGACAAGATGGCTTCGGACTTCCGCGGCGATCCGGCGAGCGCGCTGCTGGAGGTCCTGGACCCGGAGCAGAATGGCTCGTTCCAGGACCACTATCTGGATGTGGAGTACGACCTGTCGAACGTGCTGTTCGTGACGACGGCGAACGTGCTGCACACGATTCCCAGCGCCTTGCAGGACCGCATGGAGATTCTGCGGCTGCATGGCTACACGGAGCTGGAGAAGATGGAGATCGCCAAGCAGTACCTGGTGCGCAAGCAGCGCGTTGGCACGGGACTGACCGAGGAGCAGATCGTCTTCGAGGACGATGCGCTGCGGGCGATCATTCGCGGCTACACGCGCGAGGCCGGAGTGCGCAATCTGGAGCGCGAGATCGGCAATGTGTGCCGCAAGGTGGCGCGCAAGGTGGTGGAGAGCGGTGCGAAGCATCGCGAGCTGTTGACCGGCGAGAACCTGGGCGAGTTGCTGGGCGTGGCCAAGTTCCGCGACTCTCAGGTGCATGAGAAGAGCGAGATCGGCCTGGTCACCGGCCTCGCGTGGACCGAGGTTGGCGGGACGATCCTGCAGACCGAGGTGCAGATTCTCGACGGCAAGGGCAAGCTGACAACCACCGGGCAGCTCGGCGAGGTGATGCAGGAGTCGGCGCAGGCCGCGCTCAGCTACATCCGCTCGCGCTCGCAATACCTGGGGCTGAGCAAGGAGTTCTATCGCCACGTCGACATTCACGTCCACGTGCCCGAGGGCGCGATTCCCAAGGACGGACCGTCGGCGGGCATCACGCTGGCGACGGGCCTGGCCAGTGCGCTGACCAAGATCAAGGTGCGCAGCGACATCGCGATGACCGGCGAGATCACGCTGCGCGGCAAGGTGCTGGCGATCGGCGGACTGAAGGAGAAGTTGCTGGCGGCGCACCGCGCGGGAATCTTCGAGGTGATCGTGCCCGAGGACAACCGCAAGGACATGGCCGACATGCCGGAGCTGCTGAAGACCGAGATGAAGCTGCACTTCGTGGAGCAGATGGACGAGGTGCTGCAGATCGCGCTGGAAGAGAAGTTGCCGGAGTTGAAAGAAGAGACCTTGGATGTGCTGGCCGCGGCGATGCCGCCGATGATGCCTGAGACGCTGCCCATCTCTCCACAGTAGAACAGTTGTCGGTCTGTTGCGGTTTTTATGAGCTGCTGTTGAGGTACCCCCCCCGGGGGCAAATAGCGTAAAGTATTCAAAAAATGTAAGTTAAGCTCGCGCTAAGCGCGTGAGACGTAGTAAAGGCGAAGACCCGGTTGGCTGCGGTTACGTCGGTGCTTCGGGCTCTCGCTTTGTGTGCGAAAAAAGTCTAAAGTCTTCAAAAATGGCATGTTAAGTCTGGACTTGGTCTGGATTGAGTCTTGACTAAGTCTGGACTTGGTGGAGACGGTTGAGGGTTAAATGCGAAGGCCCGGCTGATTGGCCGGGACTCTTTGGTTTTGCTTACTGATTTAATTATACGCGCTGGAGGGAAACTACTATGCCAACTATTTTTTGGATGGAAGTGATTGATGAGGCGTAGTTTAGTGTTATTTTTTGGCGTCGATGGGCTTGACATGAGGTTTTGCTGGAGATTTTGAGGGGTCTCAGAAGGAAGGCATACCCCAGGGGCTAAAGCCCCGTTCTATCTGCGGTCTGAGAGAGGGCCAAGGCTGAAGCCTTGGCGTACCTGGAAGCAAGGGCGGAGAACATGCAACGGCGAGGGCAGAAGCAGATTCCTCCGCTGCGCTGCGGAATGACAAACAAAGAGGCAAGGACGGAGTTTGTGGGAGAACGGGGTGGAGGGTTGAGGTGGTGCGAGCGGTATTGGGGTCCTTCGACTGCGCGCTTCGCGCTCCGCTTAGGATGACATTTTGGTGGTGGCGTGAGCGGGAAGCAGATTCCTCCGCTGCGCTGCGGAATGACAAACAGAGAACAGACAACGGCAAAGGCAAAAGCAAATACGGAGATTCTGGCTGCGCCAGAATGACGACTCATGGTGGCTGCGCCAGAATGACGGCGGAGTGGGGGGGGTATGACGGCGGGGGTTATTTGGCGGGCAAGGGGGGAAGGCCGAGGGCGGCACGGAGCTGTTGGAACAACTGCAGCGCCTCGGCGGAGTCGTCCTGGGCGACCTTCTGGTCCAGTTGCTCGGTTGCGTCGGGTGCGGCGGCCTTTTGTTGCGCTTCCTTCTGTTCCTGGGTTGCGGTCTGGATATAGTCTTTGAGGCTCTGCGGGACCGCCATGTTGCGGCGTTTGTACTGTCTTTCGAGGGCGAGGTACTTTTTCAGCTCCGCTGAGTTCTGCTTGCCATGCGCGTTGGACCGTTGGCTGGCTGCTACAGCGCTTTGAGCCAGTTGCACGGCGCGCTGCAGGATGGATTCCACCTCGGCGTCGCGCGTGGTGTGGATCTGGGACTGAGCGTTGTTGAGGTCCGCCAGAACGTCGCTCTCGGTGTTGGCGGGATTGACCGCGGCGGTGAGCGAGTCCCTGAGGCTGGAGCTGATGTGGGTATGGTCGTAGCGCCAGTACCCGGCGTAGGCCAGGCCCGCCAGAAGGAGGAGCCACACCAGCGGAGGGAACCGGGACGTCGATGAGTTTGGCATTGGGCAGCGCCTCAGGAGCCAAAAATTCGATAGGCGAATTCTACTCCCGGCTTCCCGCTCGGTGAACGGAGGGTAGCCGAGGAAGGCACGGTGCCTGAACCCACGTCTCAGAATTGAGACGCGGGGCACCCAGCCGGGATGACGAACAAAAGCAGATTCCTCCGCGGCGCTACGGAATGACAAACAATCTGCGCTGCGGAATGACAAACAATGAGGGGTGCGGAATGAGAGACAAAGAAGTGGCTGAGTGACAGACAAAATAGCTGCGGGGTCTACTTCCACATGAAGTAGAAGCCGGGGGCCTGGTCGAGGAGCTTGGAGGGGTTGGGGAAGAGGCTGTCCGAGTCGTCGGAGAGCGCGGCGAGGAGGCCTCTTTTGTCGCTGGCGGGGCGTGCGATGGTGGGCTCTCCCTTGATGCCGACGGAGCTGGCCGTGTCCATGAGGGCGACGCGGAATCCGCCGACCTTGTCGATGAGGCCCAGGGGGAGGGACTGCTGGCCGGTCCAGACCTGGCCGGTGGCGAGTGGGCGAATCTTGTCGTCGGTGGTGTGGCGGCCGGTGGCGACGTCGTGGACGAACTGGCCGTACATGTTGTCGACGACGGACTGGAAGTAGGCCTGCTCCTCGGGAGTCATCTCGCGCGTAGGGTCGCCGGCGTCCTTGAGGGTTCCGGCGTGGATGACGACGCTCTTGAGCTTGGCCCATTTGAGCAGGTCGCCGTAGTTTGTCCACTCCATGATGACTCCGATGGAGCCGACGACGGATGCGTTGTTGGCGTAGATCTTGTCGCAACCGCTGGCGATGTAGTAGGCACCAGAAGCGCCGACGGACTCGACCGAGGCGACGATGGGCTTGTTCTTCTCGTGACGAACGCGGACGACCTCGTTGTAGATCTCCTGGCTGGCGGCGGCGCCTCCGCCGGGGGAGTTGATGTGCAGGATGATGGCCTTGATGGAGGAGTCGTCGCCGAACTTGCGCAACTGGGTGTCGATCTTGTCGGCGTCGAGGATGACGCCCGTGATGTCGATGACGCCGATATTGGAGCCGCCGCCGAGGCCGTCGATGGAGCTGGAGGAGTCGCCGCTGACACTCTTGACGATGGACCAGACCATCAGGGTGAAGAGCAGGGCGACGGCGGCAAGCGAGCCTCCGAGGATGGAGACCCAGAACCAGGCGGAGTGGCGTCGGCGCGGCGGCTGGGAGTAGACGGGATAGGGCGAGGGCGGCGCGTAGGGCGCGGCCTGGGCGTAGGGCGCTCCATAAGGCGGAGCGTAGGCGTAGGGCGGCGCGGCGGTGGGCGGAGTAGCTGCAGCGACGGGCGGAGTAGGCGGTGGCGTGTCGGCGGTGGGCGGCTGAGGCGGCGGGGTGGGGATCTCTTCCGGCATAATTTGCAGTTTAGACTATTTTTCGCCCTTGCGATGGATGAGGACTTTTGTGGGCGATGGATGAGAACTGCCGGCTGCGATGGCGGAGAAGATTCCGATGCGGCGACGGCGAGGTTGGCGGATGGCGGATTGCGGGAGAAAAAAGTGGGTCGCAGAGAGCGATTTATGCGGCTAAGCTGGTAGTTGGATCGTACAACGGTTGCATACGGACGAGAAGTGTCTGCCGCGGTTCCCGCTCGATGGCAATTTGAATCGACGCGGGCAGGAACGACGAACTTGGGGAATGAATGGCAACTCCGCAGTTGAGCATTGTGATTCCGGCGTACAACGAGAGCGCGCGCATCGAGCAGACGCTCGGGCGGGTGATGGCGTGCGTCGATGGGCAGGGGTGGGACGCCGAGGTGCTAGTGGTCGACGACGGCTCGACCGACCGGACGGTGGAGATCGTACACGCCTGGATGGAGCGGTACCCGCGGCTGCATCTAATCCAGAACGAAGGCAACCGGGGCAAGGGCTACAGTGTGCGCAATGGGCTGCTACAGGCTGCGGGCAAGGTGGTGATGTTTACCGACGCGGACCTGTCGGCCCCGATGGAAGAGGCCGAACGGTTGCTGAAGGCGATTGCGGATGGCGCGGACGTGGCGATCGGATCGCGCTGGATGGACCGCACACGGCAGACGATTCATCAGCCGCTCTATCGCAGATTCTTTGGGCGATGCTTCAACGGGGTGACGCGCACCGTGATGGGACTGCCTTTCAAGGACACACAGTGCGGGTTCAAGGCGTTCCGGCGCGAGGCGGCGCAGATTATTTTTCGGCTGCAGCGGATCGAGCGGTGGGGGTTCGACCCGGAGGTCCTGTTCATCGCACGCAAGCTGGGATACACGATCCGCGAGGTGCCGGTGACCTGGGGACACGACGAGCGCAGCCGGATGAGCTACCTGAGGGACGGCATGAAGATGCTGGAGGAGATGGCGGCGATCCGGGGGAACTCGATTGCGGGGCGGTACGACCGGGACATTGCGGCGCTGAAGGACACCAGCTCGATGGTGACTCCGCCGGTGAAGCAGGGGAAGACCAGCGCCAGCATTCAAGGGTAAGGGTCCAGGCGTAAGGGTTGAGGTTCAGGGGGCGGGGTTGGGGGCGTGGGGGGTGTAGGGCTCGACCGTGAGGATGGTGGAGAGCATGGAGCGCTCGGGATCGGAGAACTGGGCGCGGAAGGCTGGGGAGTTGATGGCCTGCTGGCGCTGATCGGGAGGCATCTCGCGGAGGTCGAGAATGGCGCGAACGATGACTCGCCGGCGAGGCATGGGAATCGCGTTCAACTGCTGCACGGAATCGCGGTATTGCTGACGCTGGGGCAGCGAGAGGCGCTCCAGGGCCTCGTTGCGTTCGAGCGTCCGGCTGCGCTGCTGCGGGTTCATGTTGTAGAGCCGGGCCAGTTCGTTGAGCTCGTACTGCTGGAGCTGCCGGGGAAGCTCGCGAAATCCGGGATCGTTCTGCAAGGCGCGCTGCTGTTCGGGGAGCGAGAGATTGCTGTGGTGGTCCATCCACTGCTGCATGTGCTCCTGGTTCTGGGCGGGCCTGGCGATAATATTGGGTTCGGGACGGGCAGCGGGAGCCACTTGCTGGGCGGCGGCTCGGGGCGGGTCGGAGCGCTGAGCCCTGGGGGGAGGCGGGGACGGCGCAGAACGCAGGGCGCGGGCAAACGCCGGCGCGGCGGCAATGAGCAGAGCGAATGCCGCGCCAAGACAGAACCGGGATGGAAGATGCGATTTCATGATGTGGACGGCGCGCCTGACAGAACCGCGACAATGAGCCGGAGAGCAACAAGCAATGGGCAATGCTCAACGGGCGAAGGTCTTCCGGATGGACAACTCTTCCATCACACTCGGACTCGCCTGGTCCCCTTGCTGTATCTGAAGTCTACCGTGCAGGGGGAGTTCGCGAAATATTTTTTGAACCTCCGTCTTTTAGTCTCAACTTACAAACCACTTTCTCGAACCTGATTCAAACCGCCGGGACGCGGGAGCTGCAACGCAACAAACCAGTACCCTGAGAATCGGCCTAGCTCTGCGGAGGCGCGGCGTCGCTGTCCGCGGCGGGCGCGTTGTCATCGAGGAGCTGGTCGATCTGTTGCAGCGCCTGCTCGTTCTTCTGCAGGAGCTGGAGGTCGTTGACGGCGGCGGAGACCTGCACCGGGCGGGAGTGCTGGAAGTTGGCGATGCCGAAGCTGCCTCCTCCGACGATCAGCACAAGGGCCATTGCCCCGGCAAGCGCGGGGCGCAGGTGGCGGCCGGTATTGAAGAGCAGGCGCGTACGGAGCCTCTCGAACCAGCCGGCGGGGGGCGCGGACAACTGCTCGCGCAGGTGGACGGCCAGCTTCTGGTCGAAGTAGGGCGAGAGTGCTGGGGCCTGCCATGTGTCGAGCAGGGCGAGGGTGGCCTCAAGCGAGGCGAGATCCTTCGCGCAGAGGTCGCAGGCGGCGATGTGGGCGCGCGCGGCGGCGTTGGCGGGCGCGGCGGGCTTCAGTAGCAGATTGGGCAGAGCGTTTTGGCAAAGTTTGCAGTTCATCGTGGTTCTTCCTTTCCTTCGACGACGCGTCGTATGTCTGCGCTGCGCGTCTTGCTGTGTGAAGTCCGGAGGTGGTTGCCGAGCCGGACTTGCAATTCAAATCGTTCGGGCTTCTAAACACTACGGACGAGCAGCCCTGAACAAAGTTTCCGTCTAAATAAACTCCTTCAACTTCTCGCGCAGGGTCTGGTAGGCGCGGAAGAGCAACGATTTGGTGGCGGACTCGCTGAGCTTGAGAATGTCGCCGATCTGCCTATAGTCCATGCCCTCGTACTTGTGCATGAGGACGGCCATGCGCTGGTGTTCTGGCAGGGCCATGACGTGCTGGCGGATGGCGTTCATGCGCTCGCGGCTGAGCAGGCTGTCTTCGGCGCCGGGGGTGGTATCGGCAACATCGGGCGTAGTTCCGGTGACGGGGTCCGCCTGGTCGAGGTAGACGGTGGAGGCGGCGCGCTCGTGGCGTGTGTCGCGCGCGTGGTTGACGCCGAGGTTGGTGGCGATGCGGTAGAGCCAGGTGCTGAAGCGGGCCTCGGCGCGGTAGGTCTCGCGGGAACGATAGACGCGGAGAAAGACCTCCTGGGCAAGCTCTTCGGCGATGGCCCGGTTATGCACCATGCGATACATGAAGTTGATGATGGGCTTGCGGTACTTCTGAATGAGGAAGTCGAAGCCAGACATGTTGCCGGCGCGAAGCTCCAGCATGATGGCGGAGTCTTCGAGCTCGGCGAAGTGGGCCGAGCCTTGTGCCACGGACGGTGGCCGGACGCCTTCGAGTACACCTACACCTGGATTGACGGCCAGCGTTGCCATATCTTCCATAACCCCATCTTCTTCGTGAGGTTGCGCTGTTTCGGCGAAATCGGCTGGGATTTCCTCTTCGCCGGTTTCGTCGTCCGGGAGGCCGTCCGGGAGGCCGTCCGAGGCGCCGTCGGTGTGCGTGCCGGGGCGAGTGGACGACGGTGTGACAGGCCGATTCGGGTTCTGTGGGCGTAGGGACATCTGGCTTGATTGATTGTACTTGTCGGGCGCAGGAGTGGGCAGGGTTGGGAGTTGCCGGGGGAGGCACTTCCAAGGGGTTGTGACGCGGCTTCCGGGACTAGTGTGGCGGGCTGTCCGCGTGTATGCTTGAGGGGTACGGTGTTGCTGGACGGCGGATGGTCTCCAGCGTGGTGCCGGGCGCATAACTCAGCGGTAGAGTGCCACCTTCACACGGTGGAAGTCGTAGGTTCGAATCCTGCTGTGCCCACCAAAACCCCTTCAAAACAGGCAAGATACGCGTTGCTGGCAAGCGGCGGTGTGCGTCCGTACGTCACTCGTACGTCATAGAGCTTTTGGGGGCGATGCGTCTTGAGCCCTTAGCGGCGCTCGGATCGGGCCAAAGAGACCCCCACCCCCAATGCAGCCGAGACGCCCAGGCGCGGGAGCCCACCGTGTCCGGATTTCAGTCCAAAATGAAAATCGGTCATGACCGCATAACGAACTTGGTTCCGTAATTAGGGACTAACTATCCACAGGTGCGGTCACAGTAGCATTGACGCGAGCGAAGAAAGGGAGAACATGAGCAGAGAGCGAGACGATTTGCGCGGAGTGGGTATGGCCTTTCTAGCCGATTCGATGAGCGCCTACCGTAATCCATTGTTGGACCGTATCCGTCAGGCTAAACCAC
>PKWU01000056.1 GCA_003132145.1 Granulicella sp. | reverse complement strand
GAAGGGTGGGTCTACCTCCAACTCTTCCCGCTCTCGAAGTTTTTTCCCTCGAATTTCCCCGCAAATTCGCCGTGTCAAGCCCCTCGACCCCGAAAAATCAAACTAACACACACCCCATCAATCACTTATCTCCGAAAAATAGTTGGCATAGCAGTTTTGCTCCATCTGGTAAAATAGAACCAGTAGAGAAGATGAGAGAAGCTAGCCGTGTGCGCTGGCTTCTCTCTTTTTCTTTTTACACGCAGATAAACTGATTGTTTTCTTATGCTTGATCTATAACGTGTTTTAAATGAACGCTTTGCATGGAAAATAGTATATCTATATGAATCTGAATACTTTAGAGTAGCGCGAAAATGGGGGGGAGGGGGGGTAGATACTATCTGATTAACAATTCATGCAAGTGCCCAGAGGAACGACTTGACGGTTTCCGCTGCGTCCTCGGAACCACTACAATCTCTCCATGAGCACGCAGAAGACCGGCTACACCGACACGCACGCCGCGGCCGGGCTGGACGCGAAGTTCCCCGCCATCGACACCTGGGCCAACCATTTTCGCGGCTACGAGATCGTGGTTGACGACCCCGAGTTCACCTCCGTCTGCCCCAAGACCGGCCTGCCCGACTTCGGCCACCTCACCATCCGCTACATGCCGCGCAAGCTGTGCCTGGAGTTGAAGAGCCTGAAGGAGTATCTGTTCACCTACCGCAACCTGGGCATCTTCCAGGAGAACGTGGTGAACCGTGTGCTGGACGACGTGGTGAAGGCGTGCAACCCGGTCTGGGCCAAAGTCACCGGCGACTTCCGCCCACGCGGTGGCATTTCGACGATCATCGAAGCCAGCTACCCCAGACCGAAGGTGAAGTAAGCGAAGCCAGCTGAGTGGTTTGAGTTGCCGCCTGCTATTCTCGGCAGAGATGCAAGAGCCGCCGCCCAATCTGA
This sequence comes from Granulicella sp., assembly GCA_003132145.1. Classification (GTDB taxonomy): domain Bacteria; phylum Acidobacteriota; class Terriglobia; order Terriglobales; family Acidobacteriaceae; genus Edaphobacter. Next base: position 20,065 of record PKWU01000056.1, on the reverse strand, counting down.
CGCACACTGCGCGCCGCCTGCCGTCGGTGGCCGGAGCGGCCACGGCGCTGGCGCTGCTGACCGCGCTGAACTTCGTCAACTACATCGACCGCTACATCCTGCCCGGCGTACAGGAGCAGGTGAAGCGCGAGTTTCACGTCTCGGACGCGGCGCTGGGCTCGATCACCTTCTGGTTCTTCGTCACCTATATGCTGGCCGCGCCGCTGACCGGATGGCTGGGCGACCGGCTGCCGCGCAAGCCGCTGATCGTGCTCTGCGCGCTGATGATCTCGGCGGTGAACGTGCTGACCGGAACGGTCCATGCGTTCGATTCGCTGCTGCTGCGCCACGCCGTGCTGGGAATCGGCGAGGCCAGCCTGGGCATCTACGCCCCCGCGCTGCTGGCCGACTTCTATCCGGAAGAAGACCGCAACCGCATCCTGACGATCTTCTACACCGCGATCCCGGTGGGCGCGGCGATCGGCTACCTGATCGGCGAGATGGTGGGCGGGCGCTGGGGCTGGCGGATGCCGTTCTACGTCTCCGCCGTTCCGGGGCTGCTGATCGCGGCGCTGATTCTGATCTTTCTGCACGAGCCGGCGCGCGGCGCATCGGACGCGAAGCCTACGGGGAGCGAGCACAGGGCGCAGGCAATCTCGCTGGCGCGCAACGCGCCGTATCTCTACGCGACGCTGGGCATGGCGATGACGACGTTTTCGATGGGCGGCATTTCGGCGTGGATGCCGAGCTTTCTGGAGCGCGCGGGATTTTCGCACTCGACCGTCGGGCTTACGCTGGGCGGAATTACGGCGGGCGCGGGACTGGGCGGAACGGCGGTGGGCGGATGGCTGGCGCAACGCTGGCTGCGCACAAACCATCGCGCGCTGTACCTGGTATCGGCGTGGTCGGCGCTGATTACGGTGCCGTTTGGCGTGGTCTGCTTCTTCGGGCCGCGCGCGACGATGCTGCCCGCGCTGGCGCTGGCGATGTTCTCCATCTTCCTGGGGACAGGGCCGCTGAACGCGGCGATTGTGAACGCTGTTCCGGCCACGGTTCGCGCAACGGCCATCGCCGTGGAGCTGTTCCTGATCCACGCGCTGGGCGACACGCTGTCGCCGCGGCTGATCGGAATGGTGAGCGACCACTCGACGCTGAGTACCGGACTGGGACTGACGCTGGTGTCGATGCTGGCAGCAACGGTGCTACTGTTCGCGGGCGCGCGCACCGTGCCGCGCAATTACGTTGAGTAGTCGGCGTTGATGCGGACGTACTCCGCGGTGAGGTCGCAGGTGAGAAAGAGGCATTCGCCCGAGCCTGCGCCGAGGTCGAGGGTGATGGTGTACTCGGGCTGCATCATTGCCTGATGGGCGGCAGCCTCGTCGAAGCTGGCAGCGCGGACACCGTACTCGAAGACCGGCTGGCCAGCGATCCAGATGCGCACGCGCGCGGGATCGAATGTGGCTCCGCTGTAGCCGGCGGCAGCCAGCAGACGGCCCCAGTTGGGGTCGGCGCTGGACCAGGCCGTCTTGCAGAGCGGGCTGTGCGCGATGGCCTTGGCGACTAGCTTGGCATCCGCCGCAGTCGCCGCGCCGCGCACGTCGAGGGTGACAGCGTGGCTGACGCCCTCGCCATCGGCGACGATCTGGCGCGCAAGCGAGCGGCATACCTCGCCCAGGGCCGCGTCGAAGGCGGGAGACAGTTCGCGGCTGAGGCTCACTCCGCTGGCGCCGCTGGCGAGGAGCAGCACGGTGTCGTTGGTTGAGGTGTCGCCGTCGATGGAGATGGAGTTGAAGCTGGGTTCGACGGCGGCGGCAAGCGCTGCCTGCAGATGCTCCGCGCAGGCCGCAACATCGGTGAAGAGATAGACCAGCATGGTGGCGTGCGGTGGTGCGGCGGGCGCGCCCAGTTGCGGATGGATCATTCCCGCGCCCTTGGCCGCACCCCAGATGCGCACCTTGGCGGCGTTGCCGGCGTCCTGCGCGGGGTCGGCCGAGACCTCCGCGTGGGCCGTCTTGACCCGTGTGTCGGTCGTCATCATGGCGCGCACAAAGGACTCGGCATGCTGCTCGGTGCTGCCCAGCGAGGCCTTCAACTCGGGCATTGTGGCGACAACTTTCTCCGCCGGAAAAGGCACGCCGATGATTCCGGTGGAAGAGGGAAAGACCTCGTCGAAGATGCAGCCGAAGCTCTCGGCGGCGGCGACGCAGGTGGCGATGCAGCCCTCGATGCCCGGCTCTCCGGTGGCGCAGTTGGCGTTGCCGGAGTTGACCAGCACCGCCGCAACGCGTCCTCCGGTGGCCGCAAGATGCCGCCGGCCCACCGTTACCGGGGCCGCAACCACGCGGTTGGTAGTGAACATGGCCGCGCCAACCGCCGCGCTCGCGCCGCGCGCAATCGCCATCGCCAGGTCCAGATTGCCGCTGGCCTTGATTCCCGCGCGCACCGCTCCCCATTGGAATCCGGCGGGCAACAGGGACGCCTTCAACTCCGCATCATCATTCATCCCTTTACTTTATCAAGCTGGGGTCGCCTTGCGCTTCCGTTCCATGGATAATCCGCTCTCGCACAGCGCAACCAATTGGCGTATCTTGTGTCTAATTCAACAGGGGTTCAGACGAGCAGTTCCGAGCAGGCTGACGGAGCGGATCGGATGGACTCAAGTCGCTGCAATCCGCGCAACCCGCCGTTTGAAAGCTCGACCGGGCAAGCGAAGGATGGGCAGGACAAGGCTCAGTATGAAGATCATGCGAGTTTTGCAGGGTGCGGTACTGGCGGCGGCAATCGCCGGAGCGCTTGCGATGACCACTGTAGCAGCCTATGCACAGGAAACTGACCAGGCTACACAGGGGCAGGGGCCTGTCACAGCGCCTGCTGCTCCTCCGGCGATCCCGGACTACGCCCAGCCTGAGGCTCCGGGCGATGGGTACATGTGGACTCCCGGCTACTGGGCCTGGGGGTCCGGCGGATACTACTGGGTGGATGGCGCCTGGGTCGAGCCACCCTACGTTGACGCGCTGTGGACGCCCGGCTATTGGGGCTTCGGATTTGGCGACTACATGTGGTATCCCGGCTACTGGGGCCTCGGCATTGGCTACTACGGTGGCATCAACTACGGCTTCGGCTACTTCGGCAGAGGCTTCCATGGCGGCTACTGGGGTGGCGGACGCTTCTACGGGAACCGCGCCTACAACAACATGGGCGGCAACTACGGACACTCCTATAACCAGGCATACGGCGGCTTCAACGGACGTGCAGGCGGTGGACAGAGCTTCTCCCGCGGTGGAGTCTCCAATCGCGGTGGCATCGGCAACGGCGCGGACAGTCGCGGCGCTGGCATCAACGGTCGCACCGTCGGCAGTCGCGGCGCATCCTCCTATAGCAGCGGAGCACGCGGCTACGTAAACGCTCCAGTTGCTCGCGGTTACTCCGGCGGCGGAAGCTATGGTGGAAGCGCGCGCGGTAGCTACGGCGGAGGCGCTCGCTCCTACTCCGGCGGTGGCGCCAGCGGCGGCGGTGGACGCGGCGGCGGTGGCGGTGGACGCGGCGGCGGTGGCGGTGGCGGTGGACGCCGGTAAGCAGAAGAACTGATCGAACTGAAATGTCGAAGGGCTGAGGCAAACAATCCTCAGCCCATTGATTTTTCTGACGATCGAAAACTCACGCTATCAACTCTTGCGCGAGAGACCCACAATCATCGACGCGATCTCTTGCGCGGCGTCGGGTCGGGCCAGTGTGCGTGCGCGCTCGCCCATCGCTCGCAGCTTCTGCGGATCTGCGAGCAAAGCTGACAGTTCATTCAGCAGGCGCTCGGGATCGGCCAACTCCGCCTCGGTCAACATGCGGGCCGCGCCAGCCTGGAGGAAGACCTCCGCGTTGCGGCGCTGGTGGTCGTCCGCTGCCAGGGCAAAGGGGACAAGCAGCGAAGGCTTCCCCGCCGCGCCAAGCTCCGCCATGGTGCTGGCGCCGCTGCGGCAAACGATCAAATCCGCTGCCGCAAACTCACCCGGCATCTGGTCCAGATACGGCTGCACGCGGACGCGCTGCTGGCCAGACAAACCGGCGCGTGCGTAGGCCTCGGCGGTCGACTGCGCGGCCCGCGCGCCCGCCTGATGCACAATCTCCAGATTTGCAATCTGATCGAGCAGCCGTTGCGCGATCTTCGGCATTGCCTGGTTCAGGACACGCGCGCCCTGGCTGCCGCCGAAGACCAGAAGCCGCGGAGGCTCACCGGCGGATTTCGGCGCAATCGTAAAAAAATCAGCCCGCACGGGAATGCCGGTGACGCGCGCATTGCGGAAGTAGCGCTCGGTCTGCGCGAAGTTCACCGCAGCCGCGCTCACCCACCGCCCGACCAGCCGGTTTGCCAGGCCGGGGACCGCGTTGGGCTCAAAGGCCAGCGTGGGCAGGCGCAACAGAATCGCAGCCATCATTCCCGGGCCGCTCGCGTATCCACCGACGCCAACGACCGCCTTCGGGCGAAACTCGCGCAGCAGGCGAACGCACTCCATCACACCCAGCGGCAGGTCGATGGCGGTGCGCAGGCGCGTGGCCAGACTTACATTCTTCAACTGGCCGGAGCGCACCAGATCGAGCCGGAAACCCGCCTCTGGGACCAAGCGCGTCTCCAGCCCGCGCGCCGTGCCCACGAAGCGCACCTCGGCGGCGTGCGCGTCGCGCAGCTCTCGCGCAATGGCCAGCGCGGGAATCACATGGCCGCCAGTGCCTCCGCCTGCGATCAAAATCCGCAGCGTGTTCATACCTCTCGAACCTCGAACCTCGAACCTTGAACCTGACTCTTCAATCGATCTCACGCGTAATGTTTAACAGCACACCCATTCCGGCCAGGGTGAAGAAGAGCGATGTGCCGCCGAAGGAGATAAACGGCAGTGTGATTCCCTTGGTGGGCACCAGCGCAATGGCGACGCTAATGTTGAAGAAGGCCTGGATCAGCACCGCACTGGTGAGTCCAAAGGCCAGAAAGCGCGCAAAAGGGTCCGTGGATAAAAATGCGGCGCGCAGCCCGCGATAGCCGAAGTAGCAGAAAAGCGCGACCAGCGCCAGAGCGCCCAGCAGGCCCAGCTCTTCGGAGATGTTGGCGAAGATGAAGTCGGTCCAGGCCTCGGGCAGGAAGTAGAGCTTCTGCCGGCCCTCCATCAGTCCCAGCCCAGTCATTCCGCCGGTGCCCACCGCGATCAGCGACTGCGTGATGTGGAAGCCCTTGCCCAGCGGGTCCATCTCGGGATGGAAGAAGATTTCCATGCGCGCGCGGCGGAAGGGCACCATCCAGAGCATGTAGTAGAGCACGGGCGATGAGGCCAGCAGGCCCACGCCGATCCACTTCACCTGCATTCCGGCGAGATAGAGCATGGCCATGGTGACCGCAGCGCAGACCAGCGCAGTGCCCAGGTCCGGCTCCTTCAGGATGAGACCGATGAAGACCACGGGGGGCAGCACAGCGCGCAGGATGGTTCCCTTCCAGTCGTCCATGGTGTGGATGCGTGTCTGCAGGAAGTACGCGAGAAAGAGCACAAGCACGGGCTTTGCCAGCTCCGATGGCTGGAAGGTGAAGAAGCTGCCAAGACGAAACCAGCGGTGGGTGTGGTTGAGCGCGGGCATGGCGAAGACGGCCACCAGAAGCATGGTGGTGAGCGCGACCGCGCAGCCGACAAAGGGATAGCTGTTATAGCGGCGGTAGTCCACGCGCATCAGAGCGAAGAGCGCAAGCATTCCGAAGAGCGCGTACATTCCCTGCTTGGCGACGTACTTATAGGGTGATCCCGATTCGGCCTGCGACATCACGGCCGAGGCGGAGAAGACCATCACCAGCCCGAAGAGCACCAGCAGCAGCACGGTGCCGAACAGCCATTTGTCGACGCCTACGCGCTTTGCCATTCCGCCCGCTTCCCTGCTCTCAGATTAAACCGAAGCGCCCACCAGTCCCTTCACCAGCTCCTTGAAGACGCGACCGCGATGCTCATAACTGGTGAACTGGTCGAAGCTCGAACAGGCCGGTGCAAGCAACACCACATCGCCGGGCACAGCACTCTGCGCGGCCTGGCGCACGGCTGCATCCAGCGTACCCGCTGAGACTATCTTGACGACTCCCGCCAGATGGCGCTCGATCTTCTCCGCCGCCGAACCAATTGTGTAAACAGTTTTGACGCGGGCGCGCAGCAGATCGGCAAGCTCGGTGTAGTCGGAGTTCTTGTCCTTGCCGCCGAGGATGAGGTGAACGCCGCCGGGGAAGGCCTCCAGGGCCTTCTTGGTCGCGTCCACGTTGGTAGCCTTGGAGTCGTTGTAGAACGCGACGCCGCGCACGGTGGCCACAAACTCCAGGCGGTGCTCGACGGCCTTGAAGCCGGCGACCGAGGCGCGAATCGACTCGGCAGAGACCCCGCCCAGCCGGGCCGCACAGACCGCCGCGAGAACGTTCTCCACATTGTGCGCGCCCTTGAGCGGAATCTCCGCCAACGGCATCACCGGCTCCGGCTTCGCGCCCTCGCGCGGAAGGAAGATGATGCTCTCGCCATGCACGAACGCGCCCTGCTTGATTGGCCTGCGCCCGCTGAACCAGAAGACCTGGGCCTTGGTCTGCGCGGCAAGCATCTGGGTTGGCTTGTCCTCGGCGTTGAGGACGAAGAAATCTTCCGCTGTCTGCTGGGCTGTGATGCGGGCCTTCATGGCGGTGTAGTTCTCGAAGGTGCCGTGGCGGTCGAGGTGGTCCTGCGTAATGTTCAGCACAACGGCGATGTGCGGGCGGAACTCTACTACCGTCTCCAACTGGAAGCTGGAGACCTCGAGGACGCTGGTTGTCTGCGGCGTGCTCTGTGCGATCAAGTCGATGACCGGCGTGCCGATGTTTCCGCCGACCAGGGTTGAAACGCGCGCGTCGGCGAAGATCTTGCCCAGCAGGGAGGTTGTGGTCGTCTTGCCGTTGGAGCCGGTGATGGCGACGATCTGGCCCTGGAGGAAGCGGCTGGCCAGCTCCAGCTCGCCGATGATGGGCAGGCCGAAGGCGCGCACCTGCTTCAACTCCGGCGTGTCGAAGGGGACGCCGGGCGAGACGACAATGAGGTCCTGGCGGCGGAAGGTGAGCAGGCCGTGGCCGCCCGTCTCGACCATGACGCCCGCATCGAGCAGCGCGGGGATCTCGCCGGCAAGCGCCTCCGCGCTGCGCGAGTCCGAGACTGTGACCTGCGCCCCGAGCGCGCGCAGAAAGAGCGCCGCCGACTTCCCGGACTTGCCCAGGCCAACCACCAACACGCGTTTGTTCTTTAGTTCCATCTGCTACTCTTCCTTTCGCCTCAATCGAGTGCGATCCGTTTGAACCGACCAAATTATGCGTCCTACGATTACCAGCAGGATTACCAACATCCACCACTGATAACCGCGAGCGAAGATGATTAAGCCCGCAAGCAACCCGATCACATAGATGACGGTCATTCCGGAAACCTTGAATTGCTTCAATACGGCGTAAATAGCGAGATTGATGATGAGTTGAAGCGGCAGCAGAAAGATCAGGGTAGCAGCCCTTCTGGAATCCTCGAAAATCAGCAGTCCCAAAAACACGCAAGCGATCACATTCCAGAATATCCAGCCGAAAATTGCACTGTTGCGCAATGTGATTACCTCAACTTTAGTGTAGTCAGGGCGAAGAGGGCGAAGACAAGGGCCATGATCCAGAAGCGGACGATGACCTTGGACTCGCTCCAGCCGAGCAGCTCGAAGTGGTGGTGGAGCGGGGCCATCTTGAAGATGCGCTTGCCGCCGCGCAGCTTGTAGCTGCCGACCTGCAGGATGACGCTGGCGGCTTCAAGGATGAAGACGCCGCCGATGAAGGGCAGCAGAAGCTCCTGCTTGATGATGACGGCGACGGTGCCGATGGCGCCGCCCAGGGCGAGCGAGCCGACGTCGCCCATGAAGATCTCGGCGGGGTGGGCGTTGTACCAGAGGAAGCCGATGGAAGCGCCGACCATGGCCCCGCAGAAGACGGTGAGCTCACTGACCAGGGGCATGCGCTGCAATTCGAGGTAGTCCGCGAAGACAACGTGGCCGGAGACGTAGGTGAGCACGGCCAAGGCGCCGGCGGCGATGATGGTGCATCCGATGGCCAAGCCGTCGAGGCCGTCGGTGAGGTTGACCGCGTTGCTGGTGAGCGTGATGACCAGCATCACGAAGATGACGAACGGGAGATACGCGATCCAGTGCGCGTGCGGGATGTGGCCCATCCACTGCCAGACCAGGTCTGGGCGGAAGTTCTTGGCGAAGGGGACCATGAGGCGCGTGGAGTAGCTGCCGCGCACGTCCAGGCGCACCAGAGTGGCGGCGACCGCGGCGCTTGCGGCGAACTGCAGGCCGATCTTCTGCCAGAAGGTGAGGCCCTTGCTCTGCTTGCGCACGACCTTGATGTAGTCGTCGGCAAAGCCGATGCCGCCGAAGGCAAGCGTGGAGAGCATGACCACCCAGACGTAGGGGTTGGACAGATCGGCCCAGAGCAGCGTGGGGACAAGGATCGAGATCGAGATGAGCACGCCGCCCATGGTGGGCGTGCCACCCTTCTTGAGGTGTGTCTCGGGGCCGTCGTCGCGCACATACTGGCCGATCTGGAACTCGCGCAGCTTGTCAATGACGTAGGGGCCGATCAACATGCCGATGAGCAGCGCTGTCAGACTGGCAAAGACCGTGCGAAAGGTCAGATACCGGAAGATCCGGAAGACCCTGAAGTATGGAAAGAGCTTCTGATAGAGCAGCCAATAGAGCAATCCGCGCCCGCCTTTACATGCAGAACCAGAGTAACAGTGCCGCTAGCAAACAGTATTCAATGTGGATTTTTCTTGATGAAAAATCCACTCGAAGGACTTGCCCCGGGCGACACCTGCTCTGGTTCCGCTATACGCGCGCAGGTCATTACGGCCCGCGCAACGACCTCATGGCTATCTTAACAGGCAATGCGGAGAACTCGCGGATATTACGGGGTGGTGGAATCTGGCGCGGCACGGCTCATCAGGATGCATGCGGTGTGGTCGTGCGACTTCCAGAGTTCGAGATACGCCACCAGGCGCACGACGTGGAACAGGTCCGACGCAAGGAGATAGAGGACGGTGACCGCGGCATACCAGCAGGCCATGAACTGCGTCGTCGCCACACTCTCGAATGGCAGAGGACACGCCGAAGCCACCATAGCCAACACAATCAGCGCGATCTTGACGATTCCCATCACAAAATTGATCTCGACCAGCCTGGAGCGCAGCGGGCCAAGGCGAAAGGCGGCGGACAGGCTGGCGGCCGCGCCGAGGTTGCCGAGCATCGCAAGCAGCGGGGCGACCGAGAACACCCAACTGACGGCTGCCCACAGAGTAAACATACCCAGCGTCGCAACGATGACGATGGCGCAGTAGAGCACCAGATTGGGATCGCGGCCCTCGGCAATGGGACCATTCACCGCAACTGCCGCGGCCACCTGTAGGCAGGCGAGCCACAGCGCAAAGCTGCCCAGCAGCGCCGCCATGCGCGCCGCCTGTAGCAGCATCAGCGTGGCTGGCCGCGAGTGCAGTTGCGCATCGCAGCGGCGCAGCACCAGGACGCGGCCAAACGAGGAGACGACGACCCACACAACCAGAAGTAGCGGCGCCAACCACTCGGCCACGCGCAAGGCCGGGGGCAACAGCTGCATGGCTGTCTGCGTCAGCGTTGCGGCGGCGCCGATCGGGTCGAGCAGCGAGATCTGCCGGAGCGACGCAGTATCGACCTGCGCGGTGCGCCAGACGCCGAGCGCCTCGTAAACCATCAACGCCAACGCAGGCACGCCAAACGCCCAGCGCCACAGCACCTCCAGCGCAGTCAGCGAGGGCCGCTTCCAACAGGCCGCGAGCGTGTGCACAAACGACTGCGTCCCGCGAACCGGCGCGCCGCGGTCGAGTGCCATCTACCTCACCACGATGTTGACGAGCTTGCCCGGCACAACGATCACCTTGACGATGGTCTTCGCCGCAATTCGCGCGACGACCTTGGCATCGGCCTGCGCCGCAGTCTGAATGGTCGCCTCATCGCTGCCCGATGGAACGGTGACAACATTAGCGAGTTTGCCGTTGACCTGGACCGGGATTTCGATCTCGGCCTCGCGCGCAAGTTCCGGATCGGCCACCGGCCACGCGGCGCGGAAGACCGCGCCCTGGCCGCCAAGCTGCTCCCAAAGTTCCGCCGACAGAAACGGCGCGAAAGGCGCAAGCAATAAGGGAAGAACGCGTAGGCTGTCCTTGAAAACTTCAGGAGAACTCTGCGTAGACGCGACTTCCCCTTCCGCCGAGTAGAGGTCGTTCACAAAAATCATCAATGAAGCGATGGCCGTATTGAAATGCCATCTTCCTGCCAACTCATCTGTGATCTTCTGGATTGTCTGGTGTGTTTTTCTGCGCAGAGCAATCGCTGCCAGCTTTCCAGAACCAGTCATCCTTGCAGGATCGTCCTGCTGGACACACTTCAAAGCTTGCTCGTGGTTTTGGAAGAGCCGGTAAACTCTGGCGAGAAACCGGCTGATGCCGGCGACGCCGTCCTCCTGCCACTCCAGGTCGCGGTCGGGCGGCGCGGCAAACAGCGCGTACATGCGCGTCGCGTCCGCGCCGTAGCGCTCGATCATCAGGTCGGGCGAGACGACGTTGCCCTTGGACTTCGACATCTTGGCGCCGTCTTTAATCACCATTCCCTGGGTAAAGAGGCGCGCCGCGGGCTCGTCGTTGTGGATCATGCCGAGGTCGCGCATGACTTTGGTCCAGAAGCGCGAGTAAATCAGATGCAGGATGGCGTGCTCCACTCCGCCGATGTACTGGTCGATGGGAAACCAGTAGTTTGCCTTCGCGGAATCGAAGGGCGCGGCGGAGTTCTTCGCGTCGGTGTAGCGATAGAAGTACCAGCTCGAATCGACGAATGTGTCCATGGTGTCGGTCTCGCGGCGGGCCGGGCCACCGCAGACCGGGCAGGTGGTGTTGACGAAATCCGCGACGCGGCCCAGCGGCGAGCCACCCTGCTGGGTGATCTCCACCTGTGGGGGCAGCAGGACGGGAAGCGCGCTCTCCGGCAGCGGGACCACTCCTCCTGGCTCGACGCGTGGGCTTTCCGGCCCAGTGCCTGCATGGCCGTTGGTGCAGTAGACCATGGGGATGGGCGTGCCCCAGTAGCGCTGGCGGCTGACGCCCCAGTCCTTCAGACGATATGTAACTGTTGCGGCGCCAAATCCATTTTTCTTGGCGAATGCGGCCATTTTTTGCTGCGCCTCGGCGCAGGATTCACCGGTCCATTGGCCGGAATCAGCCAGCGACGAGTCGCCTTCCGCGAGATACGGAAGCTGCTGCGAATCATCTGTAACTTTATTGGGAACAATTACGCGGCGCACGGGAAGGCCGTATTTGGCGGCGAAATCGAAGTCGCGCTCGTCGTGCGCGGGAACGCTCATGATGGCGCCTGTGCCGTAGTCGGCCAAAATGTAATTTGCAACCCAGATCGGCATAAGTTCGCCGTTGAAGGGATTGATTGCGAACCGGCCGGTATCGACGCCGCGTTTCTCGATCGCTCCGAGGTCGCCCGCCTCGCGCGCGGCCTTCTGCTGCGCCAGCATCTCGTCGATCTGCGAGGCCAAGACCGGATTGCTATCGGCAAAGCTCTTCGCCAGCGGATGCTCCGGCGCAAGCTGCACGCTGGTAGCGCCGAAGATGGTGTCGATGCGCGTGGTGAAGACCGTAATCTTCTCCGTGGTCTGCTGACTCGCTGCAACGGGGAAATCGACCAGCGCGCCTTCGCTGCGGCCGATCCAGTTGCGCTGCATGGTGCGGACCTTCTCCGGCCAGCCATCCATCCGATCGAGACCGTTGAGCAGTTCGTCCGCGTATTTTGTGATGCGCAGGAACCACTGCGTCAGATCGCGCTGCTCTACGAGCGTGTCGTCGTGCCGCCAACACTTGCCATCGACCACCTGCTCGTTGGCCAGCACGGTCTGGCACTGGGGACACCAGTTGACCTTGCTCTTCTTGCGATACGCCAACCCCGCGTTGAACATCTTCAAAAAAAACCACTGGTTCCAGCGGTAGTACTCGGGCAGGCAGGTGGTGACCTCGGTGGACCAGTCGTAGCTCAGGCCCATGCGCCGCATCTGCCGCCGCATCGCAACGATGTTGGCCAGCGTCCACTCGGCTGGCGGCGTGTTGTTCTTCAGCGCTGCGTTTTCGGCGGGAAGGCCGAAGGAGTCCCAGCCCATGGGGTGCAGCACGTTCGCGCCGCGCATCCACATGAAGCGGGCCAGCGCGTCGCCGATGGCGTAGTTGCGCACATGGCCCATGTGCAACTGGCCGCTGGGATAGGGCAGCATCTCGATGCAATAAAACTTGGGTTTGGCCGAATCATGCCCTTCCGCCGCGTACAGCGACGGATCGGCGTCCCAGCGCGCCTGCCACTTCGGTTCAATCTCCGCAGGGTTATACCGCTGCTGATCTTCACTCGTGTTCTGTGCTGGCTCTTCCATATTAATGATTGTAAAGAAGTCGGCCTTTAGCGCGTCAGGCTGAACTCTTATTGCCAAGCCAGGGCCTTGTCGATCAAACCTCCGCATTTCAATTCAAACATGGCGTACAACAGAGCAACCGAACCAATTTAAATTCTCGAAAGCAGCTTGGAGAGACTGATTTCAAACCCCAGAGCGATGACTTCCATCGTCGGCAGACTAACATTCTTTTTGCCCCGTTCCACATCGGAGATGTAGCTTCGGTCAATTCCGAGGGCGTCCGCCATCTGAACCTGTGTCCAGCCCTTCTGCTTGCGGAGCATCCGCAACCGCAGGCCAAAGCGCACCGTAATGTTTTCATTGGACACGGCCCCATAGTGCGCTGTAGCCTAAGAACGATAAATCGGCTAATGACTACATTTTGAAAAGCCGTTCAGAACTACGAACCTATGTGAGGGCCAATGAGAAAGCTAATCCTAATACTGATCTCAGCGTCAATGCTTCTGCCTCTCAGCTCCTGCTCTTCGGGAAGCTCATCAAGTACACAAACCGTTTTCGCCCAGACCGCTTACTCAAATGCAAGTTTGACCGGCACTTATTCGATTGAATTCTATAGCAGCGGAGGCTATCTGATGTTCCAAGGCGGCACATCCCAATTTGACGGAATTGGTACGATCATCGCCAATGGCGCAGGGGGCCTCACCGGCGGAACAATCAGCATCAACAGTGGTAACGACAGCTGCCAATACTCAGTTGCCGGAACATACAGTATTCAAAGCACAGCGCTTGGAACTGCTACTCTGAATCTTAGTTTGACGTCGAAGACGGGGACTTGCCCTTCAGCGCCAACACTACAACTAAGTCTCGCAGCGGCTCAACAAGGAGAGTCAATTCTCTTTGCGGCGAGCACATCTGCGACGAGCGGTCAATCGTTCGCGGGGACGGCAACGAAGCAATAGAGTGCTCCAAGACATAGCTGCTTTCGTTTGTGAAAATTCATTGGACAACCCCTTCACTCCGCCGCCAACTCCCGCAGTGTGGCGACGTTGCGGGCCTCGTCGCCAGGGGCGTCGACCGGGGTTTCGGCGATGAAGGCGCAGTGGGCGAAGCGCGGGTCGTGCAGCAGGCGGCGGAAGGGCGCCGTACCGATGGTTCCTTCGCCGATGTGCTGATGGCGGTCGAGCTTGGAGCCGAAGGCGGCCTTGGCGTCGTTGCAGTGCCAGACGCGAACGGTGTCGAAGCCAAGCGTCGCGCCGACCTGCTGCATTGTGTCGATGTAGCCCGCGTCGGAGACGATGTCGTAGCCGGCGACGTGGATGTGGCAGGTGTCCAGGCAGACGGCGACGGGCGCGCAGGGGCGGAGGCGCTCCACCAGCTCGGCCACCTGCTCCAGCTTTCCGCCGAGGGAGAACTCCGCGCCCGCCGTGTTCTCAATGAGGATGCGGAATTCCTTGCCCGCGAAGTCGATGCCGGCGACGGCGCTCTCGATGGACTGGGCGGCCAGGCGCAGGCCCTCCTCGCGGGTGAGTCCCTTCCAGCTTCCGGGATGGAGGACGAGGAACTCAGCGCCCAGCGCCAGCGCGCGCTCCACCTCTCCGCGAAACGCCGCGACGGAGTTCACGCGCACGGTTTCGGTCTGGCTGCAGACGTTGATGAGATAGCTGGCGTGGATGGCCACGGGGCCGACGTCGAACTGGGTGCGCAGCTCGCGCATCTTCTTCGCGTCGGCTGGTTTGACCGCCGAGGCGCGCCACATGCGCGGGCTGGAGGAGAAGATCTGGAAGGTGTTGGCGCCGATCTCGACGGCGCGATCGACCGCCGTCCAGCATCCGCCGGTGGTGCCGAGATGCACGCCGATGCGCCGAGCTTTGCCGTCTTTCGCCATGTCTTCGAGCCTACCTGAGAAGATTATGCAGCGCACGGTCAATCCGCGCGAGTATCATCACCTAACCCGGAACTTCTACCGTTCGCCGTCCGGCCAATGTACCGTGAATTCACGAATTATGGAAGACAGAAAGGAACCGACCGATGTCTGATGCACAGAATTACAAGAACCATGTACGCTGGGACCCCGCATGGCACTTTTTCATGGTGCCGATGCTGATGCTCAACATCGCCTTTGCCGCCTACAAACTGGTGCACGACTGGCACTTGCCGGCGAACCATCACTTCCTGTTCGGCTGGTGGGTGGTCATGGCGATCGTCTTCTTCATGGTCGCGGTCAAGATCCGCATGTACCCGATGAAGGTGCAGGACCGCGTCATCCGGCTGGAAGAGCGGCTGCGGCTCCAGGCGCTGCTGTCTGCCGAAGACCTGGCCAGCAGCCATGCGCTGACGGAGTCGCAACTGATCGGGCTGCGCTTCGCCTCCGACGCCGAACTACCGGCTCTGGTGGCGCGCACGCTGAAGGAGAAACTGACGCAGGACCAGATCAAGCAGGCCATCGTGAACTGGAGGCCGGACAACTTCCGCGTGTAGCGGAGATTGTCGAGCGGCTGGCGTGTGTGTGTCTCCTCCTTCGCAATATAAGCGAAGGAGGAGACAGAATAACGTGTGCTCCGATTCGGGTGATCGAGAGTTACCGTTTGTTCGCTGTATGTTCGATGTTTGCCCGCTGCTTATTCTCCATTTGTTCGTTTTCGCCCACCCCCCCCATCCCCCCTTTCGTTTGAATTTCGTCCAAGTGGAATGGAATCAGTCGATTGCGTGGTGTGCTGGACGCCAAAGTCGTCATTGCAGACTGGTTACGGGTAAAGTCGTCTAAACATTCGGGTTAGAGGTGGAAAATGGGCTTCAGCGGGTTGAGTTTGTAAAGTCTTCATTCTATTTGACTTTCTGATAATGCGTTGATTCGCAATGGTTTGCTGTGGTGCGTTAAATGCGAAGACCCGGCTGATTGGCCGGGTCTGTTTGTTTACTACTGCTTTAATTATACGACTTCGAGCATAACTACTATGCCAACTATTTTTCGGAGGGATGTGGTTGATGGGGTGTTGGTTATGGGGATTTTGGAGGGTCGAGGGGCTTGACAGGCAATTTTGCTGGGGTTTTTGAGGGGTCGCCGAGGCATTTTTTTGTTAGAGCGGTGAGCTGTGAGCGGGGGGTCTGGGGAGAAAGGGGTGGGCGGTTGAGGCGGGTTGGAGTTCATCGGGATCCTTCGCGCTCGAAAGACGCGC
The DNA here is from genome assembly GCA_003132145.1 of Granulicella sp. Classification (GTDB taxonomy): domain Bacteria; phylum Acidobacteriota; class Terriglobia; order Terriglobales; family Acidobacteriaceae; genus Edaphobacter. The sequence goes on along the minus strand of PKWU01000056.1, from coordinate 4,420 downwards.
TCAGGATGACAGCGTAAAACAGACACCGACGAGAACAGGTAAGGGCGGAGAACAGACAACGGCAAGGGCAGAAGCAAATACGGAGATTCTGGCTGCGCCAGAATGACGATGCGGGGGTATCGCGAGGAATGCCCGGGGGCTACCAGGCGACGGGCTAGTAGATGTCGCGGCGATAGCGTTTTTGCTGCTTCATGGCGGCGAGGTATTCTGCCGCGTGGTCGAGGCTGCCGTTGGAGGCCTTGGCGACGGCGTCCAGCAGGGCCTGCTCCACGTCCTTGGCCATGCGGATGGCATCTCCGCAGACATAGAAATAGGCTCCGCGCTCCAGCCAGGCGTAGAGTTCCTCGGCGTTCTCGCGCAGGCGGTCCTGCACGTAGATCTTGCTCGCCTGGTCGCGCGAGAAGGCGGTATCGAGGCGGGTGAGGGTTCCATCGGCCTGCATCTCGGACCACAACTCCTCGTATAGGAAGTCGGTGGCATGATGCTGGTCGCCGAAGACGAGCCAGTTCTTGCCGGTGTCATGCTTGGCGCGGCGCTCTTCCAAGAATGCGCGGAAGGGGGCAATGCCTGTTCCCGGGCCGATCATGATGGCCGGGGCGGAGCTGTCCTCGGGCAGGCGGAAGTTCTGGTTGGAGTGCAGAAAGATGGGCAGGACGGCGCCCACATGCGCTCGCTCGCCCATCTGCCCGCTGGCCACTCCCAGGCGGGTGCGGCCATGGGTGCTGTAGCGCACAACGCGCACCGTCAGTTCGACGGTATCGGGATGGACGGCCTGGCTGGAGGCGATGGAGTAGAGGCGCGGCGCGAGGCGGGGCAGGACGCTGAAGAGCTCCTGCGGGTTGCCGATAGCGCCGGGAAAGTCGGTGATGAGGTCGATGAACTCGCGGCCCCAGCAGTACTCGTCGGCGAGCAACTTGTTCTCCGGGCCGCTGAGCCGCTGGAGCGCCTCTGGGCCGCGGCCGCCGACGCCGGCCGCCGCGGGCAGCTTGGCATACTGGCTGACGGTGCCGCGCGCCAGCTTGCCGATGGCGAGCCATGTGCGCAACGCCTCGGCGAAGCTGATCTCGTTCTTATAGTGGTCGAGCACGCGCTCGTAGCCGGTGAAGCCGAGCGTGTAGAGGACCTCGTCGACGACTTCGGCGCGGTTCTCCGGAACGACGCCGACGGCATCGCCGGGCGTATAGGTTATGCCCTCCTCCAGCGAGAAGGCGAAGTGGCGCGTCTCCTTCTCGGAGCCCTCGCCGCTGAGAAGGCGATTGACCAGCACGGTCGAGTTGTATGGATTGTTGCGCGTGTACCTGGGACGCAACGCGGCATCCGAGGGCGCCTGATCGGCGGATGGCGCCGGCTCTTGAAGCTCATTCATGGGTTTATTGTAACCCGCAGGCGCGGATGTTTCCTCCCCCGGTATTGATCGGTCAGAGTGGGGGCTTCGGGCCGCCGCTGCTAGAATCAAGCCATGACTCAACTCGACGTTGTGTACCGCTACGGCGCCGCACCCAGCGAGCGCAGCCTGCTTGCGCTATCGAAGGTGCGGGATGTCTACGGCGTGCGCCTGGTGGAGGTGCGCGAGGCGGAAAAAACCGTGCGCGTGGAGTACGACGCGAGCCGGCTGACGGAGGCGGCGATCCAGAAGATGCTGCGCCGCGCCGGGCTCGACATTGTGGAGACGGTTGAAGGCAGTGCGCGGGCGGAGGAGATTGCCGGCGCGGGGCTGTAAGATCAATTTGCGGTGAGTTTGTCGATGGCGTGCGCCCGTAGCTCAGTTGGATAGAGCATTTGGCTTCGAACCAAAGGGTCGGGAGTTCGAATCTCTCCGGGCGCACCATAAAATCAATCGCTTATGAGAAGCAGGAAAGTAAAGTTGGCATCAATTGGCATCAATAAGGATTGGTTTTGGCATCGAGCCCTCTTGCAGAAGCGATGAAGACGGGATTGCCTGCGCGCATCTCGTCGAAGAATGGAGTCCCCTGCTTCTGCACACATTCAGCAGCATAGAGGTACATGGCGGCCGACCATGTCTGCCAATCCCGCCCGCTGGGCTTACCGGTCTGTGCGTGAATCCACTCGTTGAAACCCCACTCCGCCTCGTTTTCGTGCCACGGCTTGACCAGTTCGGTCAGCGCCAACAGCTTGCGCTCCGCTAGATCCATCTGCCCCTCCGCCACGCATGCCGCCACATAGAAACCGCAGATAAATGGCCACACCCCCCCATTGTGATAGTCGCCGGGCCGGTTATATCGCTCGTATCGCGGCAGCCAATCTGCATGATGGGGCAGGATATACGGAAACAAACAGGGCGGCAAATCCACGGCAAGTTCTCCGCGACCCCGCATGGCCTCGCACTCGGCTTCAATCCATGTCACCAGATTTTGTGCCCGATGAGGCGACGCAATCCCAGTCAGAATCGCCAGGCTGTTGCCCAGCAGGTCGAAACGGTCGCTGTTCAGCATTTTGTAGGAGTAGAGCGCGTAATAGGGCTTAGATGGCACAACAAGACCCTCGTGCTCATGGGGGTTCTTCTCCTCACCACTCACCTCCAGGCGGTTCATCAACTCGCGCAGTTCGGCGGCGGTCTTGTACTCGCCATAAAGCTGGAGATAGGCATAGACCAATGTATTCACATACAGCCCATAGCCCATCACGTACTGCTCATCACGCCAGTCGCTGGTCGGTAATTGGGAGACCATCACACGGTCGTCAGGACTCTGATACTGCATCCACTTCAAGGCGTTCTGCGCCGCGTCGCTGAGAAACTCAGGCTGATTGGTCGATCTCCTGTAGAGTGCCAGGCCGAAGAGGAACAGGGGCGTCGTGTCACTGGCGCCACGGTCAGCAGGATCGTGCGCAAGGGATGGAATGTGGCCGTGCGGCGTCTGATTGGTTGCCAGCGCCACCAGTGTGCGCCGCAACGCATCCGCAAGTTCCTCGTTTCCGGTGGCCAGAAAACCCAGGGCTGAAATCATCAGGTCCCGCGTGTAAGGTTCCGGATATCCCCACCCAGCGGTCCGGGGCAGGCCTTGAAACGGTCCCCGTGCGTTATGGAGGAGGATGTGCAGAGCCGCCTCTTTGGCCTGCGCAATGAAAGCAAGTGACTTCCCGTCTATAGACATGGACCCCTCGTTGGCGTGCACGGTTGCGCAGACGAGCACTCTTGCCTCGTCGTGGTATTTCTAGTTAATTCCCAATCGGTCGGACACGATCTCCACGAAGCGCTTGGCAACCTGGCGATAATCAAACAACTCGACCACGTGTTTTCGGCCCGCCTCGCCCATCTCCCGCCGCAGAGCGCTGTCCTGCATGAGATGCAGAAGGTACTTTGCGATGTCGGGCACACTGGCCCTGTACTCCGCTGTCCGTGGATTTGGAAACACGATACGATGACTTCTTTCGTAGGCGTGACCTTCGCCGTAGAGCGCCTCGGTGATCTTTCTTTCCTCTGCCACATTCGCCAGAAATGCCGTCTCACCGTGGACCATGGTGTCGCGAAATGCCATGGCATCGATTGCGATCACTGGCCTCTCACAGGCATTCGCCTCTACCTGAATCATGCCAAAACCTTCCAGTCGCGAGGGCGCCGCGTAGATGTCGCAGGCGGCTATCAAGTAGGGCATGAAATTCTGCGAGACCATGTTGGTTGAGTAGATGACCTTCTTGTCGATACCCAGATCCGCCGCCAGCTTGAGGTCGATCAGGTTCTGTTGAACTGTGCGGGGTTGAGGCCAAACCTTGCAGACATATCTCCAGTCGGGCGCCTCGGCATCAATCAGCGCCAATGCCTGCATCACCTCCTGAGCGCCTTTCGACGCTCCATCGCCGCCGGCGGTCAGGATCATGACCTGGTCATCCGATATTCCCAGAACCTCGCGGATCGCTTGGACCTTCAAGTCATCGCGGAGGTGCGGCGCGTAGCGGTCTGTGTCGCAACCCACCGGCAGCACCTCAATGTTGTCTCCTCTGACGCCATCCCTGATATAGACATCCTTCACCCAGTTGGAGGTGACCAGGATCAGCGGCAGAGCGTTCAGCACTTCACGGTGTTCCGCGATATAACCATCGGCCACGAGCCATGGCACGGCCTTCATCCCAAACTGTTGCGGGTGTAGAACCAGGTTCGGAATATAGCCCCAGAACCCCACGCCGACCACCACGTCCGGTTGGAACCAGCGATAGTACCATTCCTTTTCCAGGGACGATTCCAAATGCACCGGGTGTACGTCCACGCCCATCTCACGCAGGCCCCTGCACAACAGTTCGCCCTGCAGCGCCAAGCCGGCCGCCGGTGCCGGATATTCGGTAAGCACAAGTACTTTCACGATTGTTTCTCCCAGAATGCTGTGCGTTTTACCGCTGCTTGTGCCGAGTCAAAGCACCAGAACCCTTCTTCTCGCGGGGTGGTCTGCGCTTCCCAACTGTCGGC
>PKWU01000079.1 GCA_003132145.1 Granulicella sp. | reverse complement strand
TTATAACACAGTAGTATTAGGGTCTTGTCTTTGATATTGGAAGCGTCAGGAAAGGAAGCGAAGTAATTGGTAATCACCTGAGATAGGAACCACTCTGCGGAAGACACAAGGCTGATCAGGCAGTTTCTATATAGCAGTCGTTGGTGCCTCTGGTTCTTGGTCAGCCACTTGATCGCCTCGTTGAACCTCGACCCGGCTTCGCCGGGCACCTCAATATTTACTTTCGATCCCCCAGATTTGTGACGCTGAAGGCGTTGCCGAACTTAGACCTGAGTCTTGCCGCTTCATCTGCAGAAATAGTCGTATGGGCCGAGTGGTCTACCTCCGCAATCGCAAACCGTAGGGGAATTAGATCTGTTTCGCGACTCTCACTGAATACCTTCAATTCGTTTTCGAGGAAGGCTCTAATCAGGGTCACGAAGTCCCGAAGTGCATCCAAGTTCCTCGTGAGGTTGACGATGGGAGAAGCAAGTGACGGACGTGTAGTGGCAGTTGACATTTTGAGATTAGCAATACTCTAGCAGGCATGTGACTGGTGCAAACGAAATAGAGTCGATTGAATATCCAGACTGACCCGGACCATCCTCTTACGGGCGGCTTGTGGCACGCGTGAACGCGTGCCCTTCCGGTCCGTGGTGCGTCCGGGTGATGTGGAGGCTGCACAGGCAGAATACGGGGATTCTTCCCCTTCGGCTTCGCTCAGGGTCAGAATGACAAGCGGAAAGCAGAAAAGGCACGGCTGAAGCCGTGCCCTTCCGTTCGTGCCTCAGCCAACGTTATTGCAGGAGCGTGCCGTTTTCGGGTTGGACTTTGGCGTCTTCTGGGGGGATGACTACGGCGGCGGCTACTTTGTCGTCGGTGTCGAGGTTGAGGAGCTTGACGCCGGAGGTGCTGCGGCCGGCGGAGCGGATGGTCTTGGTGTCGATGCGGATGATCTTGCCGAACTGGGAGATGAGCATCATTTCGGTGGTGTCGTCGACGAGGTTGATGGCGGAGACCTTGCCGATTTTCGGGGTGGTCTTCATGGAGATGACGCCCTTGCCGCCGCGGGACTGGAGGCGGTAGGCGTCGACGCCGGTGCGCTTGCCGAAGCCGTTCTCGGATACGGTGAGGATGAGGCAGGGGGTGAGGCCGAGCTGCTTATCGAGCTTGTCGAGCTTGGCCTGGGCTGCTTCGGAGATTTCGGGAGCGTCACTGCCTAGGACTTCTTGCCCGTCGGGGGCATCGGAACCCACCCTTCGCGATAAGGCCGCGAAGGATGGGCCACCCGGTTTCGTGGATGGGCCACCCGATTCCGTGGACAGGGCACCCGGGCTTACTTCGTCGATGACGGCTTCGACGTGGGAGGTGAGGCCGGCGGCGGCGGCGCGTTCGAGGCGCTCCTTGTTGCGGGCTTCGTTGGAGGGAGTGACGGCGGCTCCGATGAGGTAGTCTCCCTTGCGGAGGTTGATGCCGCGGTTGCCGGTGGCGGGGCGGCCCATGGGGCGGAGATCCTGCTCGTTGAAGCGGATGGCCATGCCGTCGTGGGTGGCGAGGAAGATGATCTGCTGGCCGTCGGTGATGCGGGCGATGATGAGCTCGTCATCCTTCTCGATGTTGATGGCGATGATGCCGCGCGACATGACGTTGGAGAAGTCCTTGAGCGCGGTCTTCTTGACGGTGCCGTTGCGGGTGGCGAAGAGGACGTACTTGGAGTCTTCTTCGAGGTCCTTGACGGGGAGGATGGTGACGACTTTTTCGCCGGGCTGGAGGTCGATGAGGGAGGCCATGGCCTTGCCCTTGCCGGCGGCGCCGATGTCTGGGACTTCGTAGATCTTGAGCCAGTAGACGCGGCCGGTGTTGGTGAAGCAGAGCAGATACGCGTGGGTGGAGTCGATGATGAGCTGGGCGACGAAGTCCTCTTCGCGGGTCTTCATGCCGAGACGGCCCGTGCCGCCGCGGCGCTGCTGGCGGTAGATGGAGATGGGCGTGCGCTTGAGGTAGCCGGTGTTGGAGACGGTGACGGCGACCTGCTCGTCGGCGATGAGGTCTTCGAGGCCAAGCTCGGCGGTCTCGTCGAGGATCTGGGTGCGGCGTGCGTCGCCGTACTTGTCGCGGATCTCGGTGAGCTCACGGACGATGACTCGTCGCAATTTTGATTGCGACGCCAATATGGATTCGTACTCTTCGATGGCGGCGCGGATGGTGCGGAGTTCGTTGAGCAGCTCGTCGATGGAGAGCTGGGTGAGGCGGTAGAGTTGCAGCTCGAGGATGGCGTCGATCTGCTTGAGGGAGAGGATGAGCGTGGCGAGGCCGGCGGCGTTGGTGGGAAGGAAGGTGGTGTCGACGGCGTACTTGGCGGGGTCGAGGGTGACGCCGGCAAGCTCCGTGCCGCGCAGGCTGATCTTCTTGCTGGAGAAGAAGGCGAAGAGGTTCTCGCGGGCGTCGGAGCGCGAGGAGGACTGGCGGATGATCTTGATGACACGGTCGAGGTGGTCGAGGGCGATCTGGTAGCCGACGAGGATGTGCTCGCGGTCGCGTGCCTTATTGAGGAGGAATGCGGTGCGGCGGCGGACGACCTCGATGCGGTGCTCGAGGAAGGCGCGGATGGCGGCGTCGAGCGGGAGTTCCTTGGGCTGATTGTTGTGCACAGCCAGGAAGATCATGGAGAAGGACTCCTGCATCTGGGTGTGCTTGTGGAGCTGGTTGAGGACGATCTGGTGCTCGGCGCCGCGCTTGAGGCCGATGACGATGCGCATGCCATCGCGGTCGGATTCGTCGCGGAACTCGTCGCGGGCGATGTCGGTGATGACGCCGTCGTTGACCAGCTCGGCGATGCGCTCGATGAGCTTGGCCTTGTTGACCTGGTAGGGGATCTCGGTGACGATGATGGCCTGGCGGCCGCCGGAGATGTTCTCGATGGCACACTTGGCGCGCATGATGAAGCGGCCACGGCCTGTTTTGTACGCGCCGGGGATGGTGGTCTTGCCGAAGATGTATCCGCCGGTGGGAAAGTCGGGGCCCTTGACGTGCTCCAGACACAGGTCGAGGTCGGAGCGGGTCTCGTCCTTGGATTTGTCGATGAGCGCGATGCATGCGTTGATGACTTCGGTGAGGTTGTGCGGCGGGATGTTGGTGGCCATGCCGACGGCGATGCCAGAGCTGCCGTTGACGAGGAGGTTGGGGATCTTGGCGGGCAGGACGGTGGGTTCGAGCGAGGACTCGTCGTAGTTGGGGGCGAAGTCTACGGTGTCGGAGTCGATGTCGGCGAGCATCTCGCCGGCGATGCGGGTGAGGCGCGACTCGGTGTAACGCATGGCGGCGGGCGGGTCGCCATCGACCGAGCCGAAGTTGCCCTGGCCATCGACCATGGGATAGCGCAGGCTGAAGTCCTGCGCGAGGCGGACCATGGTGTCGTAGATGGCCGAGTCGCCGTGGGGGTGGTAGTTGCCCATGACGTGGCCGACGACCTTGGCGGATTTGGTGTACTTCTTGTTGAACTGCAGGCCCATCTCCTGCATTCCGTAGAGGATGCGGCGATGGACGGGCTTGAGGCCGTCGCGCACGTCGGGCAGCGCGCGACCGATGATAACCGACATCGAGTAGTCGAGATAGCTGCGGCGCATCTCGTCTTCGATGTTGACGGGATAGAGGAACGCGGCTCCGCGGCCCTGCACGATGGAGGGGCCGTCGGGCGGCGGGCCATCGCCGGAGGGGGGAGTGGTGGCGGGGTCCTGCGGGGTCGGGTTTTCGGGGTTTTGCGGGTCTTCTGGAAAGAGATCGTCAGCCATGATTTATGGCTCTATTATAGGCGTTTTCGGGGGTGTGGAGGGAGGGCGTGGGAGGGGTAGCTTTTACGCAAGAAACCGTCCCATTACCTGCACCGCAAACATCTGGCCACGCTGGGGGCGTAGTGCGTCCGAAGGCCGGAAAACGGCCTCCACGGACGACAAATCAACCCGCATACCCCTTTGTTTGGGAAAGTCCTGCTCGCAAATCGCCGAGAAAATGCCGAAACTCTCCGTCGCGACGAAATCAGTGACCTGCGCGGACCTTCCTTAGTTCCATTGCACACTGAGCGGTTTTCTTGGAGGTATCCGCCGATACGAATACTTGCGCTCGCCGAGCATCAGGCCGCCACATACAACGTACCCCTCGGGAACCGACAATGCTTGACGAAGCGGAGCATGAACGGCAGCAACGCGGGTCAGGTAACCGGCCCAGCAGACGCCCAGGCCGCGTGCCTCTGCCGCCAGCTCAAGAAAAGTCAGGGCAATGGCGCAATCCTGCTTTCCCCAGCCATAGTCCGCCGGCGCACAGGCCACAACAACCGTGGGAGCGCCACGCAAGACAAAATCGTATCCACTTTCCCATGACTCCAACATCGCCGTACCGTTGCCTGAACTTCGAATCCAGTTCACCGACTCCTCAGATAATGTGTGTACCTTTGCCGCGTTCCCCACTACAATCCAGTGCAGTTTTTGGGAGTTGGAAGCCGTTGGAGCGCGCCGTGCCACGTCGAGCAGCTCCTCCAGGGTCTCCCTGGCAATAGGCCGGTCTTTGAATGTCCGCACAGACCGTCGACTCATCAGGAAGCCGTCCATCATCGCCGGAGTCGGCAGGTCTTTGGAGATGGGTAGAAAAGCTTCCTCAGGCAGGCCAGTGTGAGTCAAAGCATGGCTGGCGCACACGGCAACGCACTGGCCGCAGAGGATGCACTTGTCCTCGGAAACTTCCTCGGGAAATCCTTCCTCATTGAGTGCAAGTGTCCTGGACGGACAAACCTCCACACATACGCCGTCTCTCTTGCATAGGCTTCGATCAACTGTGATCTGGTTCATCATCGATATCTTCCATGGTCCCTTGCGGTGAACGGCAGAAATGCTTTGATTGCAGTGTAACTCTCAAGTGTGCGGTGTCTAGGAACTTGTTGAATAACTCATGTNNTTTCAACAAGTTCCTAGAGCCTGTTATGAACTTGGGCTGAGTAATTTGAATAGGTTGGCGAGCATGAGCCATGCGAAGGCGAGGTAGTGGTCGCCGAGAAGGACGTGGCTTCCGGGTATGGTGGACCAGGGCCGTCTCCTTCAGTTGGGAACCCACTAGGCACCAGCGGCAATCATCATCCCGACAGGCCCAGGCAGGCGCACCCGCCGCACATCCGAGAAGCCAGCGTCGCGCAGCCAACTCGCATACTCCGGTTCACTGTAGCTGCTACCAGCTCGCGTTCCTACCAGCATATTCAGTGAGAACAGCGCGGCGAACTGGGGAGCGGTTTTATCCGGCTCCAGGATAAAGTCCTGCACGACGAGCTTCCCCTTCGGGCCAAGTGCCTGGCGGACTCGGCGGAACAAGCTACGGTTTTCTTCTGGAGAGAACATATGACAGATCGCGGAGGCCAGGATGAGGTCGTAGTTCTCACCCAGCGGATCGCACAGCATATCGCCTGCCCGCGTGGTAATACGGTCAGCCAACCCGGCCTCCCGAATGTATCCCTGTGTGAGAGGAAGAACATCGCTCCTGTCCAGAATCTCTGATCTCAACCCAGGCAGAGCGCGCGCAAACGCAATGGAATAGGCTCCCGATCCTCCACCCAGGTCCAGCATGCGCTTGATGCCATTGACTCCGGTCGCCTTGACTACGGCGTCGGCCCGCTCCCGAGCATTGCGATCCATCGCTGCGATGAAATCGCTTACCGAGCTATCTTCGCGACTGCCGGTCTCGACCGATGTCCCGGCCCGCACGCAGTCCGTCAGCGAACTCCACCGGTGCCACAATTGAGCTGTGTGCATCAGGCCACCACGGGCATTGTCGCGCGAACCCTCGCATAAGAAGCGAGCCGCCGCAACCGTGTTGAAGAACTTTCCCTCCTTCTTGTCGAGCAGCTTCAGGCTGACCAGCACATTCAGCAGCATCTCGGTGGCCCGGGGATCGGCCTGGATTCTCTCGGCCACCTGCTCCGCAGAAGCGCCGCTCGCCACAGCTGTGAATACGTCCAGCTCAAGCGCCGTGAGCACCGCCCTGCTCGGCATGAACGAGCGGATCGTCTCGTTGAGACTGTCCGGAAGGGTTCCGGCTTCCTCTTTGGTCTGAACCACGGCCCGATCGTGATTGCGGCTCTCTGAGATTTCCGCCTTCATGGCCGGACCATCGTTCCATACGAGGCGCGATACGACCTTGCCGGACCGTAAATGGGAGTCAACGATCTCCGGAACATCCTCTTCTTTGACTCCCCGATACCAGATCCCTTCGGGATAGGTGATCATCACCGGCCCGTTCTCGCACAGGCCGAGGCAACCGCAGGCAGTCACCTGAACCTGGTGGTCCAACCCCTGGGCATCAAGTTCTCGCTGCAGAGCCTGCAAAACCTGCAGAGAGCCACGATTGGGGCACGACGCAACTCCTTCCGTCTTTTCGTGTGTGCAGACAAATATGTGCTGATGAAACGGCTCCATGCACACTCTCCTGTGGCCCGGTCAGGAAGCGGGACCACCGTTCAAGCCTAGGCTGCTGCCCCGTGCGACGCAAGCCACTTCGAGACCATGAGGCACCCATTGAGGCTGACATTATTCGGTGCGCGGGCAAACGCCTGAACTTTCCGAAAAGCCAACATTTCAAGCAGTGGATGCTTAGGCGGTATACCACCATTGACGCGGTCGACGTGGAAGGGCCATCCCTGCTCAACACCAGAGGACAAGCGATGTGAGTCATTGTGGACAGTACGCACACCACTCGGTTGTCTAGGATTGAGAGGATATGAGCCCGGATGTGGAGATCGAAACTCTGACCCGCCGCTTCGGTACGTTCACAGCGGTCGATTCAATAACTCTTGCGGCCAATGCTGGCGAGGTCTTCGGCTTGCTTGGCTCCAACGGAGCTGGCAAGACCACCACGATCAAGATGCTCACCACGCTCTTACCGCCATCCTCAGGCGATGCGCGAGTGGGCGGCTTCTCCATCACCAGGCAGCCAGTCGACGTTCGCCGCGCCATCGGCTATGTGCCGCAGGCGGTCTCGGTGGATGGGTCGCTGACCGGCTACGAGAACCTGCTCATCTTCGCCAAGCTCTATGACATTCCGCACGGCGAGCAGGAGACGCGCATCCGCGAACAACTGAAGTTTGTTGACTTGACCGCCGACGCCGGCCGGATGGTGGGCCAATACTCCGGCGGCATGGTCCGCCGCCTGGAGATTGCCCAGGCCACGTTGCATCGGCCACGCGTGCTTTTTCTCGATGAGCCGACTGTCGGGCTGGATCCGATTGCGCGCGACGCTGTCTGGAAACATCTCATCGATCTGCGGACCAACTACGGCACCACCCTGTTTTTAACCACCCATTACCTGGAGGATGCGGAGAGTCATTGCGATCGCATTGCGATCATGCACATGGGCAAGCTGGCTGCGCTGGGCAGCTTGAAAGAACTTGAGGCCTCACTTGGCGGCGGCAGCCATACCCTGGATGAGGTCTTTGTACACTATGCCGGAACCACCCTCGATTCTGGCGGCAGCATCCGCGACGTATCTGCCGAACGGACCACGGAACAGCGGCTTGGTTAGCCCCACACTATGACGATCCCCTTCCTCCATCCATTGACCGGCTTCGTCGGCAAGACCTTCGTCATCACCGAATTCGAGTTGCGCAAACTGCGCCACGATTTTACGGAACTCGTCACCCGCGCCCTCCAGCCCGCGCTCTGGCTGCTCATCTTTGGGCAGGTGTTCGCGCGCAGCGGCATGATGCATACGGGCAACATTCCCTATCTGGACTTCATTGCTCCCGGCATCCTTGCACAAAGCGTTCTCTTCGTGGCCATCTTTTACGGTATCAACGTCATATGGGAGCGCGACCTCGGCATCGTGCAGAAGTTCCTGGTCAGTCCGACTCCACGCGCCGCGCTGGTGCTCGGCAAAGGCTTTTCGGCCGGCATCCGAACTCTTTCGCAAGCCATCGTCGTTTACGGTCTCTCGCTGCTGCTCGGGGTCAAGCTGAATTGGAGCCCGCTTGCACTGCTCAATGTATTTGTTGTCGTGGTGCTTGCCGCAACACTGTTCTCGACGTTTTCGCTGGTCATCGCGTGCATTGTAAAAACGCGCGAACGCTTCATGGGCGTCGGTCAAGTGCTGACCATGCCGCTGTTCTTTGCCAGCAACGCAATATATCCCACCACCATCATGCCTGGGTGGCTCAAAGTCATTTCTCATCTGAATCCGTTGACCTACGTCGTCGATGCCCTGCGCACTTCGATGCTCACCGGCAGTGCGAGCAGCTTCGGCATGGGGCTGGACTATGCAGTCATCCTGTTGACCACGATCGTCCTGGTCTTCATTGGCGCTCGCTTGTATCCCCAACTGGGAGTGTAAAGCCTGCGGTGGCTCTCCGCTCCACAGAATGGTGTTATGGGACATGGCGGCGGTTGCGGAGATGCGCCTGAAGGCCTGCCGGGCACACCTTGGTCTTTGGGACGGAAACGGTTGCAATAAACGAACCCGGCCGGGGCAACTGTGTGCATATTGGTCCGTAGCCGAGATGCAAATCGGTTTCGACGGCCTCAAGGTCAGCCAGCAACCGGGCACCGCCAACACCATCGTAAGCTTCCGCGTAACCAACACCGGAAAACACTGCGGAGCCGAGGTAGCGCAGTTGTACCTCGGCTTTCCGCCCATCGCCGAGGGCAATGAGCCGCCGCTCCAGCTCAAAGGTTTTCGCAAGATCATGCTGAATCCCGGCGAGTCAAAGCCGGTTGAACTAAAGCTTGATGCGCGCTCGTTCTCCGACTGGTCGGAAAAGACGCACGCCTGGCAAATCGCTACAGGAACCTTTCAGATCATGGTCGGAGACTCATCGGCAAACACGCCGCTGAAGACGACGCTCACGATTCACTAGGTCTCTGACCGCCTAGAATAGGGGCGTCTGTAGGCAAACTTCTTGCGTGCCTTTCGCCGGTGGAATTGCCAGTTGATTTTTATACGGCTGCATTGACTCGCCGGTTCCAGGCTCTGGCTTCTTTGTCCAAAGCGGACAAGTCTGTTCAGTTCTGCCAAGACAGGTGGTCCACAACGTGTAGGTTGTTGACCACCAGGCAACGTTTGAGAGGGGCATTGAAAACAAGCGCTTTACTGTTGCGAAAAGAACTGGCCTTTCGGGCCAGCGATCCAAGTCGCCAACTCTGCGAGGATTGCTGACAGGTTGAGCCGGACTCAGGCTAGGATGGAAGCACAGTGAGGCGGACACTTACATGCATGCTGTGTCTGGGAGGGCTACTGAGCCAAGCCCAGGTCAGGCCTGTCTCTCCCCTGATAAATACACTCCACGGGACACATGCCACCGCTATTGTCGTTGATGTGCCGTCTGGAAGCATCGTAGCCAGCTACGGCGCTTTGGATGTGCAGGCGGCTCCGGGTTCCTCCCTGAAACCCTTTGTGCTGAAGGCGGCACTGGATGCTGATGTGATTTCCGCGCAGGAGACGATCCATTGCCCCGGCACGCTGATGGTGAAGGGGCATAATCTGGCGTGCGGACATCCTCGCGACATGACTGTTCTGGACGCGAGGCAGGCGTTGGCCGAATCCTGTAATGCCTACTTCGTTACCCTGGCGCGGCGAATGACTTCGCAGGTACTGCTGAACGGATTGCAAGCGTATGGTATGCATCCGGCAGGAACCGCCGCAGTGCCCGACGATCGTGCGCTCCTTGCGGTGGGAATAGTGGGGATCAAGACGTCGCCGCGCGAGCTGGCCATGGCTTATCGCAGATTGGCGCAGCAGATGAATGGGGCAACGGGACATGCGGTGGGTATCGTTCGCGATGGAATGCTACAGTCCATAGAGACTGGCATGGCACGCGGAGCGCAGATCGACGGTGTGACGATTGGCGGCAAGACCGGTACAGCACAGGATGCGCCCGCACCGTGGAGTCATGGGTGGTTTGCGGGAATTATTTTTGACGGACAGATGCAGGCACAGCGCGTTATCGTGATCTTTGTGCCCAACGGTAATGGCAACGACGCGGCGTTGCTGGCGAAGAGAGTCTTGCAGCATAAGGCCGTGCAATGAAGCTCGCTCGCGGAATTCTGCTAAGTCTGTTAGCGGCTTCAACTGCGATGGCGCAGTCGGCAACCGACGTCACGGTACGGCTGTTTTCCAACCGCATCGTAAATGCTGTCACGATTACGCCGGTAGATGCGGTAATGCGATTGTGCAAGGGATGCTCTGCGAGCCTGATCCCTGCGCAGTTGCGGGTCAGTGCAAGTCAGACGCTGTTAATGATTGGAGGAAAGACTGCACGCGAGTTGGATTTGAGTGGGCAGATTCGTGCGGCGACGGAGGACGGGCTGGTCGAGTCGGGCGCAGGGCAGTGGAAGATTCGAGCGGCACACGATGGGCTGCATGTGTTGCTGACGATTCCCAGTGAGCGGTATGTGATGGCAGTGCTCGCTAGTGAGGCGGGAGCGAAGGAGCCTGCCGAGTCGCTCAAGGCGCTGGCCGTGACGGCACGCAGCTTTGCGCTGACGAATCCGCATCGGCACGGGGCAGAGGGACTATGCGACAGCACTCACTGCCAGGCCTTGCGCATGGGTGATGTTCCGGCTGAAATTGAGAGCGCAGTCCATGCAACCGCAGGCGAGACGCTTTGGTGGCATGGGACACGCGTGCCCGGATATTTCACACAGAGCTGCGCTGGAATGACGGAAGATGCGGCGGCGATGTGGGGCGGTGCGCCGAAGCCATGGCTGACATCCCATGCAGATCGCTACTGCGTAAGACTCCCCTCCCAATGGCACGCAGAGATGAGCGTTACAGAGTTGCGTGAGGCTCTGTATGCGGAGGGCTGGAAGCTGGGTGGTGCGATCGATGGCGTACGCGTTGTGCAGCAGGACGGAAGCGGTCGCGCGCGAAAGCTGCTGGTTTCGGCAGGAGCTGAACGAGTGACAATTCCGGCAGCAAGCCTGCGATTCGCGCTGAACCGATCGCTGGGCTGGAACCGTCTGCGCAGTGATTGGTACGAAGTCAGCTTGGGTGGTAACCGTGTGGTGTTCGATGGGAAGGGATATGGACATGGCGTTGGGCTGTGCCAGGCAGGCGCGGCTGAGATGGCGAAGGAAGGCAAAGGCTATCGAGAGATTCTGGCGTTCTACTTTCCCTCCACGAGCCTGCAGGTGGAGGCCGGTGATACGGGATGGATGCAGCACGACGGGAACGGATGGACACTGCGAACTACGGGAGCTGCGGCGAGTTTGATGGCGCAGGGGAATCAGGCGCTGCTGCGGGCGCATGCACTGTTTTCAGGCAATGTGCATCCAGTGGTGACCGTGTACCCTACGACGGAACTCTTTCGGCAGGCCACCAACGAGCCAGGGTGGATGCTGGGAACCGCTCGCGGCGACACGATTGCCTTGCAGCCTATGAGTGTAGTGAACAGGCAGGGCGGTGCGGAAGCACTGCTGCTCCATGAGTTTCTGCACAGCATGGTGGAGAACGAGGCCACAGATGCCGCGCCGTTGTGGCTGCGCGAGGGATTGGTGGAGGCTCTGGCAGGTGAGCATGGAGATACGAAAGGTATGACGACAGCGCAGATCGATGCAGCACTGCGGAGAGCGGGGAATCAACAGGAGGCAGAAGAGGCGCATCGTGCAGCGTGTGAGCTGGTGCGCCGTCTGCTTGCCAAAGATGGGTTGCCAACGGTACGAGGCTGGCTACGCAGCGGAGTCCCGCAGAGCCTGATTGCGGGCAAGTAGCTCGGCGGTGAGCGCCACGACGTAGGTGAGCAGGAAAGCGCAGGCGACGTAGGCCACGACGAGACGCAGTACAACGCTGACGATCTCTGCGGCAGGGTTGCTGGGGCGATGCCAGTCGATCAGCGATCCAAGGCCCTGGGCGACGCAATAAGCCAGAATCGCGGTAAGCCAATATTGCCATCGGAGCAAAATGCGCGAGGTATTGCGGTGTGCCGACCAGCCACGCGTGACGGTCTCGATTGCTACCGGGATAAAGAGCGCAGGCAATACGATCCACATCAGATATTCAAAGGCATTCTGTTGCCAATTGAGCAGGCGCGCCTCGGTGAAGATGGTTCGCAGGTGTGAACCGAGCATGGCATTCCAGTAGGATGCGCGTTGCGATGCGCGGTCATTGAGTGGGGCGAGGAGGTAGCTTGCGAGCGAGTAGATCGCAATCCAGAGCGCCAGCAGAAGACCGCCGAACCAGATCGGCTTGCCCTCGTCGGGCTGACGGAGCCGACGCACAATGAAGGTGTGAAGCGCCACCGCGCCAGTAAAGAACGCACAGAGGAGAAGAAGTGTGATCAAAAGCTCCCAGATATGCGAGTCGGGCATGGCCGTTGTGGCGGCTGCGATGCCCATCAGCCCAAGATTGCCGAAGATCTGCCACAGCATGACGCGAGTGGTAATGCGATGGCGTGCTGCGAGGAAGAGATTGTTCACTTGGAGACCTCTTTCACGTCGAGATGAAGTTCATCCGTAGTAGCTTGTACGCCCGGCTGATACATGGGAGAGACGCTGGCAGGACTGATGGCAAAGCTGCCCGGGTTTACCACCTTGAGCAGATAGAACGAGTCGTGCCGTCCGTCGAATGTACCAGCAAAGATCGCGGCGCGATCGTCGTGAAACTCCTGACGGGTATACCACCAGTCCCAATTGCTGGGCCGGTTGACGATGTTGTAACTGTCGCTGTTCTGGAGGAACTCAACGCCAGCGGGGATGGGGTCTTCGATCAGCAGATACTTCTGCGGCGAGCCGCCAACACCGAGATGTACGGCGAGAACATCGCCCTGCTCTACCGGGCCGCTGAGTGGTTTGAGCGTGTAGACGATGTGGCCATCCTTCGTTGTAGGAACAAGGATGGAGTAGTCGCGCGCGATGCTCAGGTTCAACGAGCCTTGTTGATAGCTGTGCGGCGAGGTCGAGTAGTACATCGCCTGCGTGGTCCAATAGGCGCGGCCACTGCCGGTGGAGACGATGCGAATGCTGTCCTGCTGCTGTAGCTGTAGCGCGCTGAGAGAGATGGAAAGGGACGCGTCCTTCACGGCATCCTCCGTAGAGAAGTGACGCTTGCCGACCGAGGCTCCGTTGACGAAGACTTCAACGTCGGTGTCACCAGCCAGTTCGTGCGAGACGAGCAGATAGTCCGTGAGCCCATAAAGGACGAACGCCGTCTGCTGCGTGCTTCCCCACCAGTAGCCCTCGGAGCGATTGGCTACCAGCCACTGCGCGGCCTTCGTCAACAGCGGACTCTGCGGATCGGCGTGCGCTAAAAACTTGAGCGCAAAGGCTGTCGATTCGGCGCTGCCGTCGTAGTCGATATCGAGGAGGTTGTTGCGGCTCTCCGGCCAACTGGCAAGATCTCCCTCGATGCGTGCCTTCTTTTCGAGCAACTGCGCGATGGCCGAGGCGCGAGAGTCGTTGGCGTCGAGCATGGAGAGGCCGGTGTAGGCGAGTGCCTGCGGGCTGAGATCGTCGCGGCGGGAGTAGAGGGTGTCGAGTTGATCATGATCGCTGTAACCCGACTCCACAAGGGCATAGACAACATAGGCACGCAGTTCGGGGAGCATGTGTGGATGTTGTTGTAGAGCGTTTTGCAGAAAAGTGATACTTGCGGGCTTTCCATTCGTGGAACGGAAATCCTGTGCCTTTGGATAGCCCGCCTTCCGTGCCTGCGCGAGACCGCTGACGACGTAAGCAGTCATGAAGACCTGACTCTGATCCTCCTTCCACCAGCCCCAGCCGCCGTCTTCGTGCTGATACTCCTTGAGACGATCCAGACCGGCCTGAATCTTGGCGCTGAGAGTGGCTTGATCGATCTTGGAGGAGAGATTCAGCTTCTGCATCGCCTGGGCCACGATGATGTTAGGCAGGAAGCTGGACATGGTCTGCTCGGTGCAGCCATAGGGGAATGTGGTGAGGTAGTCGAGCGCGGAGAAGAGCGAACCGGCGATGGTGGGGCTGACCTGAATGCTGAGCGAGTGAGCGGCGGGATCGGTGCCTGCGGGGAATACAAGCTGACTGGTGCGATCGCCGCTGTTGGCGATAACGCCGGAGGCGGCGATGCTTTCGGCGACGCCCGCAGGATGCACGGGAAGCGTGATCTGCATCGCGTCGCTCTCGGGCGAGGAGATGGCCTTTGCCGTGAGCGTGGCCGTGCCAACGGAGGTGGCGTGCAGTCGATAGAGAATCGTCGCATCGGCGCGTGGTGCGACGCTGACCTGCTGCGGCGAACCGCTGACGATCTCCAGACCGGCAGTATCGAGCGAGAGCTGAATCTGTTTGGTCTGCTGTAGATAGTTATGCACGATGACGGGGACGGTGACGATGTCGCCCTTGCGCAGGAAGCGTGGCTGGCCCATGCGCACGATGATGTTCTTGCGCACGATGACTCGGTTGAGTGTAGCACCCGCTTTGGAATCCGCCGTGATGGCGCGAACAGTGGCACGCCAGGTGGTGAGCGAGTCTGGGAAGGTCAGGGTGACGCGCGCATGGCCGGTGGCGTCGGTGTGTACGTCGGGCTGCCAGAAGGCGGTATCGGGAAAGTCCTTGCGGATGCGCGGTGCGCTATCGATGCTTGGTTTTACCTGCGCCAGTTGCGGGTGGAAGCGACGTTGGGCAAGCAGCATCGTCCGCTTGCCCGCCTCGCCGGTGAAGTAATAGTTGAGCGAATTTTCTATGTTAGGGTTGGTCTCGCGCTGCGGATAAAATGCATTGAGAATATTGCCGCTCGAATCCGGTTCGACCGAGTAGACCGCCTCGTCGACGACGCCGAAGCTGAGATCCGCCGAGACAGGCGCGCCTGTGGCGTCGTGCGCAGTTACGTCGTAGGCAGCGCTCTGCTGCGGCTGGAATGTCTCCGACGCGGGTGTGATCGTCAGTTGCAGCTTCTGTTGAGTCGTCGGAACGGAGATATTGCGCTGGCCTTGATAGATTTTTTCGTCGTTGAGGAAGACGACGTCAACCGTCAAATTGGGTTGAGAGTCCTTAGTGATGGGAAGGTCGAAGTTCAATACCTTGCCGGAGCTGTTCAGAACCTTGCGAAACTCGACGGTATATCCGCTGGCGGTGATGAGCGCATGAAAGCCATCGACCTGAGTGATAACCGAGAGATGCGCAGTATCGCCGGGAGCGTAGCTCTTCTTGTCCGTGATGAAACGAATCTGCTGATTGGAGTCATCTCCGAAGTCCTCCGCCTGCGTGCCGTTGACCCAGAGCCAGCCTATGTCTTTTACCGTGCGCTTCTCTGGAGTGACGGCTGTCGCGTCAACATTGAGGGAGCCCGCCATGTTGACGGGCATCTGCACTACGACGGTGCCGTCAGCGCCGGTAGTTGCATCGGCGTCGCCAGCGGGTGAGTCCGTCTCGGTGCGGTGCCAGTCCGATGTGTATGCCGAGTAACTGCGATGGTAGAGATGCAGATGCACAGGAGTCCGCACGGGCTTGCCATCGTAGTCGTGTGCGGTGACTTGAAAGCTGGCGTTTTGCCCCTGCTGCACAGAGTAACTGAGCGGCTCGACCTGCAAGCGAAAGCTGCCGTAGGTGGCGAGGATGCGATAGCGTCCGCTGATCTCGCGGCCCGCTTCGTCGGTTACGCCTGCTTCGACGATGTAGTCCTTGTCGAAGTGGCGATCCGGATCGAAGGTTGTTGGAATGGAGACGGTCAGCTTACCGTTGGCATCCAGACGGCCCTCGCCTTTGATCTGTTCATTCGCTCCGTAACCGATCGCCTCTTGCGAGTCGCCGCTCTGCGAACCGTCAGGATTCTCTCCGGCAGAATTGTTATCGCTGTCTTCGTCGTTCCACCAGTAGTGCTGGCTCTCGCTGACGGTGTATTTGACCTTGGCGTTCGGGACCGGCTCGCCGAAGAAGTAGCGTGCGTCGATGGTAACGGCGTCGCTCTCACCTTGCATCACGCGCTGTCTGGCAGCGGTGACGTGAACCTGATACTCCGGCTTGCGATAGTCTTCGACTTGAAAGCTCGCTAGTCCCGAGAGGTCGGCATGGGTGTCGCTCGTGATGCGATAGTAGCCGAGCGAAGCCGTGAGCGGCAGTTCGAGTTCGCCTGCGACCGTACCCATTGCGGAGACAGGCAGTTTCTTGTCATAGACAGCCTTCTGCTGGTCGTCGTTGACCGTGATGTGAATCTGCGAAAGTTTGGGAAGAGTAAGAGCATCGCCTGCGTGCTGGCGAATAATTACCTTGAAGTGAACCGTGTGGCCGGGGCGATAGACAGGCCGATCCGTATAGCCAAACGCAGAGTAGAGTGTGTCTTGCGATCGCGTAAACGAGGAGTACCACGGAGCGACCAGAGCGATATCGTCGCCGGAACGCGCCATGACCCATAGCTTGCTGTCAGCGGTGTCGGTCTCGACTCCGCCTTCCCCGTCTTCTCCGTCGGTAGAAGCCGTATCTTTTTTCGCCGAAGACGGCGCATCGAAGGAGGCGATGCCGTCTTCCTTGGTGGTGAGACGCTGCGGAGACTGCTTGCCCAGTGCGAGCACGACCTTGGCTCCGTTTACGGGCGTGCCGGTTTTGCGGTCGACGACAAAGGCGACTAGTTCGCCAGCAACTGTACGCGTCACCAGCGCTGTCTCGCTGACCATCAGCAGCGTATAGGCCTTCAGGTGGCCGTCCGTAGCCTCTACCAGATACATGCCAGACGGAAGTGGATCGATAGGAAGAACCTGATTGTCCGAGACGTAGGTTGGCGGTACCTCCTGACGCCAGCGTGCGACCAGTTGCTTGTCGTTCAGCAGCGGAACCTGCGCGAACTGGGCGACGCCGACGATCCGGCTGCGCTTTGCCACAGCAGATTGCTTCTCCTTCAGTGCATTGCGCGTTGTTTCGGAGAGCTGAGTGCGAAAGAAGTCTTTGAGAGCGATCCATCGGTCGTGCTTCCAGTCGTGAAAGCGTTCGAGCCAGGTCTTTTCGTCGATCTGCTCGACAGGACTGTTCATGGTTTCGCCGAAGCTATGCATCTCGGAGAGGCCGCCGATAAACTTCTCAGGATCGTTGACGTGATAGATGCGAAACTCCAGCTCCGACTCGTTACGGGCGTAAAGATGGAGCTTCGGCTTCTCGCCGAGGGCGAAGGCCTTATAGGTGCTCAGGATAAAGTACGGCTCCGCTGCGAAGGCGCATGGAGCACAGAGCAGAAGGAGAGCGACCAGCACAGCTAATCTTCGCGCAGAATATTCCAACGATAGACCCCGAGGAAGTTTGGATTGGAGGGTGTCGGTCGCCAGCGCGGATCGGGATGCTGCATCAGATCCGCAAGCAACACGCGGCGCATCTCGCCAGGATGTTTGTCGATTGGTCCGGTGTGATAGACGACCCATTTGCCCTGTGTTGTGACAACCATCGAATGATACTGCGAATCGGTTTCAAGCAGGCGGAAAAAAATTAAGTCACCGGGACGGGCGGCGCGGAGGTCACGGCTGACAAAGAATGTATTCGCTTCGATGAGCGTCTTCGCATCGGCAAACTGGGCGAAAGTTCCGTCCGTAACATCGCTCGCAACAAACGGACCGGAATGAGTGCGAAATAGACCCGCCCCGAGTGGCGTATTGGGATAGCTCCACTGTTGGACAGATGTCAGCGTTGGCATCTGCTCGGCGGAGTACTGCGCGTACCAACGATCGTCGTGCAGTCGCAGCGACTCGCGATAGGCGTAGCGAAGCAACGAAGCGCAGTCGGTGATCTCCGGCGGAAGCTGGCCGGGTTCGGCATCGGCGGCCCGATCTGCGAGTGCAGTGAACCAGAGCCGAAAGGCCTGGCGGTCGCTGGCACTGTGCAGACGCATCCAGTCGGGTGTGCCATCGCCAAAGCTGTCCTGACTATCCGGCGCAAGCGTAATCGGAATAGAAAGATCGCTACCTCGTCCCACCACCCCAAGGCGAAGACGACCAGGATTTACAGATGCTCGTAGATAGAGAGCGACATAACCATTCGGCAGATCTTCAAGACGCAGGCTTGCAGATTGAGCCCCGCTGAGATGGAGTTGAGCTGCCATGAGTGACAGATGATGGCGAGCTTTAAATTTGGCTGCCAGATGCTCCCGCCCATCCGCAGGAAGCGGGTCGCGCGAGGGTTCGGCCAATACTCCTGAATACGCAACAAATCGCCATCCCAGGAGTGTCGTCATGACGAGGAGTGCGATAGCTGCTGCCACGAAATAACCTGAACGCAAATCACGCAAACGTGTCATGAAAGATAGAGTGTCTCTCCCCAGGGCTCACCTTGCAATTCTCACACGTCAATAGTGTCATACAGGTCGCCTTGCCACGAAAGACAAGACGAAGATATTGATAGTGATCGAGAGACGGACAATCCGAAGGACAATCGGCAATCAGGAAGCGAGGTCGAAGGGTGCTGGTTACTGGCCCGAAAGGCCAGTTCTTTTCGCAACAGTAAAGCGCTTGTTTTCAATGCCCCTCTCAAACGTTGCCTGGTGGTCAAAAACCTACAGGTTGCGGACCAGGGCTGCCCTCTTCAGTAGGACGTGGGTAGCATCCCCGCTGCCAGCCAACGATGAGTCTGCGGAGTTTTCAGATTTCATTCGTCGTCCGGCCCGAAACCGGCAACTAGCCGCCAGTCGCCATTAGGTTGGCGGGCGTAGCGGATGCAGCCGATGAAGCAGAAAGGGGTAATGGTCATGATGTTGCGGCAGTCCTTTCCAAGGTTGGGAAGAAAGCCTTGGAGCTAGCACAGAATATAGGAACGGACATCGCAGCAAAAGCACTTGTCGAAATGGCAAAGTCAAACTAACGTTCCGAGCTTCCATCATTGTCCATCGGTGCAATTCGCAGCATCGCCACTTCCTATATGCAAATGTCTCTCAAGCGCAGTCGCGTCTCACACCTATGGCGCACCCTGTCCGTAGCACTTTTTCGGTGACTCTGTGGCGACGAAGCGCGCAAGCCAATCCTTGTTTGCGACGGTGCGTCAGAACGTTCATCGCCACCGCCCTCTCACGCGCCCAGTTCCAGATCGTCCAGCCGCCGCCACTTGTAGATGGCGATCGAAACGATCCAGCTCAGCGCGAAGATCGCGATGATGAGGTAGCCCAGCGCGCTGAAGTTGTTGTTCAGCCGCCGCACCGCGTTCCAGAAGATCCCGCCCGTGTGGAAGTGCCCGGCCAGCAGTCCCAGCGCCTCGACCCCTCCCACCACCAGCGCCACCACCACAGACACAGACGTGATCGTCATGTTGTAGTACAGCTTGCGCACCGGCTTGATGAACGCCCATCCATACGCCCCCAGCATCAGGATGTTGTCCGTCGTGTCGATCAGCGACATTCCCGCGGCGAACAGCACCGGGAACACCAGGATCGAGACCAGCGACAGCCCCTTCGATGCCTCCGCCGCCGCAATCCCCAGCAACCCAATCTCGGTGGCCGTATCGAAGCCCAGCCCAAACAGCACGCCCAGCGGATACATGTGCCAGCTTCGCGTGATGATCCGGAACATGGGCCGGAACAGCCGCGACAGAAAGCCGCGGTCGGCCAACAGCATGTCGAAGTCCTCCTCGACATACGGCGCTCCGCCCCTCACCCGAACAAACGCGCGATAGATCGACCGCAGAACGATCAGGTTCACAAATGCGATGCCCAGCAGAAAGACCGCCGACACCAGCGTGCCCACCACGCCCCCGATCTCCCGCACCCCGTCCATGCGGTGTTGCAGCGCCAGCGCCGCCGCTGCAATCGCCGCCGATCCCAGCACCACCACTGTCGAGTGGCCCAGCGAGAACATGAACCCCACCGCCACCGGCCGCTTGCCCTCCTGCATCAGCTTGCGGGTCACGTTGTCGATCGCCGCAATGTGGTCGGCATCCACCGCGTGCCGCAACCCAAAGCTGTATGCCAGCAGCGCCGTCCCCAGCAGTAGCGGATAGTGCCGCGAGGCAAGAATCGCCCACACCCACGCACCCGCATTGAACGCCAGCAGGATTCCGTAGATCCCGATCACCTTGCCGCGGACGCCATTCGCCGCATCGTTGAATAAACTCGAAAATCTGGTTGGCATGGCCTGTCTTTCCGGCAATCTCTTGCGCGTGACTTCATCTTCCTGCAACTTCGCCGCAGCCGGTTGCTCCATCTCCGTGTGGCACGCAATGCTCCCACCGTCGAAGTGAGACCGACTTGCCGTCCAGGTCATCCGTCCGCTCTGAGAATAAAAGCACCCAGCTTCATGGTGCAGCGGTCGAGTTCGTCGCGCCCACGAAACCCGAATCCTTCGTGCGAAAGGCACGAGTGCTGAACAAGGCTATAGTTACACACCCAGCTAACGTGTGGCCAGACGCACAGACTGGCGCAGTGGAAGCTCCGCCGACGATCCCCCAACCTCGATCAGGAACTCGCCCGACGGACGGACCCATGCGTTCTTCTCCGTCGAGTAGATCGACAGATAGAGCGGGTCAATCGCAACCTCCACCGTCTGGCTCGCGCCCGCCGCCAGCGAGACGCGCTTCCATCCCGCCAGTTTGCGGAACGGTTCGCCCACCGACGTGGGCAGCATGACGTATACCTCCGCGATCTCATCGCCCGCCTGCGCGCCCGTGTTGCGCAACTCGAAGCTCACTCTCTTCGCGTCCGCGTCAACCTTCAGGTTTGAATACGCGAAGTGCGTGTACGAGAGCCCAAATCCAAACGGGAAGAGCGGCTTCAGGTTCTTCTCCTGGAACCAGCGATAGCCCACCGCCATGCCCTCCACGTTGTAGTCCACAGGAAACTCCACGGGCCGGGTGCGCACCCGCTCGCGCCCTCCGCCTGCGTCCGCGCCGTTGTTGCCGGTGCGCTCGGTCAAGCCAGTAACGTGCGGGTGTGGCAGGTCGTTCTCCGTTGCGGCGAAGGTCACCGGCAGCTTGCCCGAAGGATTCACGCGGCCAAACAGAATATTGGCGATCGCCTCGCCTCCGCCGATCCCCGGATACCAGCTCTCGACGATTCCTTTGACGCGCCCCGCCCACGGCATGCTCACCGGGCCGCCCGTCTCCAGCACAACGATGGTGTTGGAATTGGCCGCCGCAACCGCCCCAACCAGATCGTCCTGCTTGTCGGGCAGGCTAAGCGTTGCGGAGTCCTGGCCCTCCGTCATCCACTGAGTAACGAAAACAATCGCCACCTGCGCCGATGCCGCGGCCTTCGCCGCCTGCGCCGGATCGCTGCCTGCGTCATATGTAATCTTCGTGCCCGCCGCGGCCTGCTCGCGGATGAAACGCATCGGCGAGGAAGGGAAGTAGATGGCCTTTCCCCAGGGCGAGCTGCCCGGCCCGGGGTCGATCGCGTTGCCGCCCGGCGCGTCCACCTGCGCCGATCCGCCGCCGGAGAGAACGCCCACATCGGCGTGGCCGCCGATGATCGCAATGCTCTTCGTCTTCGCCGCAGCAATTGGAAGAATGCCGCCCGTATTCTGCAGCAGCACAATGCTCTCCTCCTCGATCTTCTGCGCGTCGTCGCGTCCGCGGAACGGATCGACCACGCTGCGCGGCATCGGCGGCTGGTCGATCACTCCGTTCGCGAACATGCTGCGCACAATGCGGTGCACCATATCGTCCAGCCGCGCCTGCGGTACCTTTCCGTCGACGACCGCCTGCTTCAGCGGATCGCTGAAGAAGTTGTCGTCGCCCGGCTGGTCCATGTCGAGCCCTGCCAGCGCGGCCTTCACCGTGCTGTGCGTCCCGCCCCAGTCCGAGAGCACAAAGCCCTTGAATCCCCAATCGCGCTTCAACACCTGGTTCAGTGTGAAGTCGTTCTCGCATGCGTAGTCGCCGTTGATGTGGTTGTACGCGCACATCACGCCCGCCGGATGCGCCATCGTGATAGCGATCTGGAAGGCCAGCAGATCGGTCTCACGCAGCGAGCGCTGGTCCAGCACGGCGTTCAGGATGTTGCGCCCGGTCTCCTGGTCGTTGACCGCGTAGTGCTTGATGTCTCCCATCACGTGGTTCGATTGCACGCCGCGCGCGATCTGCCCGACCATCACGCCGGCCAGGATCGGGTCTTCGCTTGCGTACTCGAAGTTGCGTCCATTGCGCGGCTCGCGGATCAGATCGACCCCGCCGCCGATCGACATGTTGTACCCCTGGGCGCGCAGCTCGCGCCCAATCACCGAACCGTAGAGAAACGCCGCCTCCGGGTCCCAGCTCGCGGCCATCCCGATTACCGACGGCAGCAGCGTTGCGTAGCGGCTCTCCGGCGCGGCCATGCGCACGCCCACCGCCGAGTCGGCCAGGTTGAGGTCCGGAAGATGCAGCCGTGCAATGCCCGCAACAAATCCCGCCCCGCCATTGTGTCCCGCCGCAACCGGCGTGCCCGCGCGCAGCACTCCCCACCCCGCGCCATGCACCAACTGGATCTTCTCGTCCAGCGTCATCTCGTGAATCATCCGGTCGGCGCGCGCGTCCGCATCGAGCGTCGCATCCATCCACGGCTGCAACGGCGTGGCCTGCGCGACTGCAGGCCTGGCTCCCTGCGCGTTGGCAACATTCGTCCCACAAAGGCCGAGCGAGAGGCATACCATCCCCACCGCAAAAAACCGAACCAACCAGGAGTTACTCATGAACGTCGTTCCTTCCCTCATAAAACCACCAGAGTCACCGTAAAAA
This sequence comes from Granulicella sp., assembly GCA_003132145.1. GTDB lineage: Bacteria > Acidobacteriota > Terriglobia > Terriglobales > Acidobacteriaceae > Edaphobacter. Next base: position 23,085 of record PKWU01000079.1, on the reverse strand, counting down.
AATCTGTCATTCTGAGCGCAGCGAAGAATCCCCGCATTATGTTCATAGCGCGATACTCTGCACAATTCGAGAAACATCCCTGAAAATGACGAAAGGATTTCGGTAATAACTATAGCAAGTCGTCCTGCGCGGCCTCTGCACGCTCGACTCCAACCGCGATCAACTGGCGAGAGTCAGCACGCGCTCATACGTTTCCATCGTCTGCTTCGCAATCGCGTGCCACGACTCATCGCCGAAGTTCATCGCCTGCACCTTCACGGCCAGCCGCTCGCGCAGCGCTCGATCCCGCACCAGCTCGATCAGCGCGCCGGCCAGCGTATCGCAGTCCTGCGGATCAACCAGCAGCGCGTTCTCCCGGTCCGTCAGCAGCTCGCCAAAGACCGGCAGATCGCTGGCCACGATTGCCTTTCCCATCGCCAGTCCGGTCGCCAGCGCGCCGCTGGTTGTAATCGCGCGATAGGGATACACCACCACGTCCGCCGCGCGATACAGCGCCACCAGCTCTTCGCTGGTCACAAAGCGGAAGTGCAGCTTCACCCGCAGCAAATCCAGCCCCTCCACCTGCGCGCGGATCTCCTGCAACAGCTCCGGCGCGCCTGTTCCCGCAACCACCAGGCAGGCGTCGCCGCACTTTGCCTCCACCTGCTGCCACGCGCGCAGCAACAGATCGATCCCCTTGTACGGAAAGATGATCCCCTGCCACAGCACCAGCACCTTGCCCGTCTCCAGCGCAAAGCTGCGCAGCGTCTCTTCGCTGTCCGTCGCCGGAAGGTCGTAAAAGAAAGGCCCATGCGGAATCACCGATATTTTTTTCTCGGGGACTCCGAACTCCGTCGCCAGCCTCGTCCGCACGGAGCCCGCGTGGCAGATGATCGCGCCCACCCTCCCGTACAGCCTGTCGAACGTCGCCTTATACTTCTCGCCCGTATCGTGTGGAAGCAGGTCGTGGACCGTCAGCACAATCTTCGAGCCGCGCCTGCGGCAGTACTCCACAAACCACAGGTCCATCGGTACCGGCGTCCTCAGCATCGGCAGGAACTGCACATGAATCACATCCGGCGGCGAAGCGGAAAACCTCACCGTCAGCGCGCAGAGGTTCACCATTCCCTCCATCAGCTTCAGGATCCTGCGCGCCAGCCGTGGCAGCCGGAACCTCCCCACCAAATCCAGCAGCCCCGGCTCGACCTTGATCCCGCGGCTTGAGTAACAATCTGGATCGAGATAGTAAGTGATAGACCCCACCGTCAAATCCACCGGCTCCCGCAGCAGCGCCTTCGACAGGTAAGCCGTGTAGTACGGCACCGTCGCCAGCAGGTCCATCATAAAAACACTGGGCCGCCTGTCCGCGCTCACTTCGCGCCTCCTTGCGAAGCCGCGGATAATTTTGCCCGGCTTTCTCTGTCCCGCTTCCCCTCTGCAATCGCCTCTTCATACACGCGCAGATAATCCCGCGTCATCCGCGCCGCGGAGTACTCCTCTTCGATCCGTCGCCGCGCCGCATCTCCCAGCCGCCTCCGTTTCGCGGGATCGCGCAACAGCTCCGCAATCCCCGCCGCCAGCAACCCCGCGTCATCCGCGGGAACCAGCACCCCGGTGCGTCCATCCTCCACCACCGTCGGCACCGCGCCCACCGCCGTCGCCACCAACGCCATCCCGCTCGCCATCCCCTCCAGAACCGCCATTGGCAGCCCCTCCTGGCGCGACGACGACACCATCACGTCGAGCGACGCGTACACCGATGCCATCTCCTCCCGCCGCCCCAGCATCTCCACGCTCTCGCGGATCAACGACGCATCGATCAACCGCTCCAGCTTCTCCTGGTCCGGCCCTTCGCCAACCACCACGAACCGCGTCTCGGGAAACTCAACCAGGACCTCCGCCGCTGCCCTCAGAAATACATCGACTCCCTTCTCCCACGCCAGCCGCCCAACCAGACCGACAACCAGTGCGCGCTCCGGATGGGCCTCCTTGCGAAGCCAGGGAAGCGCCCCGTCGAACCGCCGCAGGTCGATACCATTGCGCACCATGCGGATCTTCTCTTCGCGCACTCCCGCCTTCAGCAGCCTCTGCTTCACCTCATCCGAGACCGCTACAACCCGCGTATACTTCCGCAGAACAAAGCGGTCCGCAATCCCATAAATCGATAAGAATAAATCTGTGTCATACCAAGTGTGGCAGGTCGACACCAACGGCACGCCCAGCCCGCGCAGCGCAAGGTAGACATAGACGTCCGCCTTGTACCCATGAGTGTGGACCACATCCGCGCTCACGTGAGTTGCCAGCTCCCGCACCTTCGCAATCGCCCCCAAGTCCACCTGTCCCCTGCATGGGATCAGGTGCGACTCAAAGCCTTCCTTCAAGGCAAGTTCATGGAGCTGATGCTTCGGATTTGCGGAGTTCGAGAAGACTCCCAGCACGCACTCATGCGGCCCGTCCCGCAGCGTGCGCGCCAGGTTCAGGATCACGGCCTCCGCGCCGTACATCCCGCCGCTGCTGATCACATGCAGTATCTTCATTCCGCGCCTTCCCCGCCGTCATCGCTCCCCGGCTCCCTGCGATTTACTAGCGCCCAAATCCTCGCGTACAGCCGGTCTCCCAGCAGCCTCTTCGCAGCCTCCTTCATCCGGTAATTGCGTTCCAGCTTGGACAAGGCGCGGCTCTCCGGATCAAATAATTTTGCAACCCACTCCGGCTGCATGTCTCCTGGAATATTCAGCCGGCCAACCATGGCTCCCAAAGGCAGCAACTCAGCTCGTGGGACCGAGGTATAAACCTGCGTGTAACCTGCCGCCGCGCACGCAGCCAGCACGCGGCGATTGCAGCGTCCGCCGGGCAGGGACATCGTAGGTACCGGGGTCCCCAGCTTCTCCTCCAAAGTAAGCCGCGACCTGCTCAGCTCAGTCTGCAACTCGCCGTCGCTGCAGTGCGTCAGCAGCTTGTGCGACCAGCCATGCGCGCCAATCGAGAACCCCGCCTCATGCAGCGACCGCAACTCCGCCCAGCCCATGTAGCCCGTCTTCGTTCCCGTCCAGCCCGCGGTAATGAAAAACCGCGCCGTCAACCCGCGCGACTGCAACAGTGGCACGGCAATCTCAACGTCGGAACGGTGTCCATCGTCGAAGGTCAGCTCAGGCCATATGTCGTAGTTCTGCGCCTCACGCAGTCGCACAAAAAGGTCCAGATGCCGCTCGAACATTCCACTCTCGATCGCATAGGAGTACCGGCTCTCGCTCGGCCGGATCTCATGGTAGAGAAGAAATAGCCTCCGCAATGGCCGCCGCGTCTTCTCCTCCGGGATGGATTCAACGCGCAAAGGCATCTCCCCGCTCACACAGCCCCGCTCACACAGCCCCGCTCACTCGCCCCACTCCTGTAGCCCAACTCATTTCGCGGCCCTGGCCTCTACCAGCTCGAACAACTGCCGCGAACGGGAATAGATCCATGCAATCCTGCGTCCCTGGAAGGCCACGGCAGGTGCGGGAGCGGCAACCACAATACATCCGTTCTTCCTGGCGTGCTCCAGCGCGCCCTCAAGTCCACTCGTCTCGAAACACAGATGATAAGCTCCACCGCCGCTCTTCGCCAGCATGGATTGGATGGGCGAGTCCTCGCCCAGCGGCGCGATCAGTTCAATCTCCGCCACATCCCCGTCCGTCTTGGCAAGAAACAGCACCGTCACCCTCTGAATGGGATCGTCGAATGGCCCGGACACAACTTTGTACCCAAATAAATCCGTCAGCGCCTCAGCCGCCGGCCCCAGCGCAGGCACAGCCACGCCCACATGCAACAGCTTGAAGTCCAGCCCGGCAGGCACCTCTGACGTCAAAGCACAGCCCCCATCTTCACCAACTCCGCCTGCAACAGCGCCACGCTGGTCAACTCGGGAATCCGCTGCGGATCGAACTGCACTCCATACTCCCCTTCAATGGCCAGGATCGCCTGCAGGTGCCGGAACGAGTCCCAGCTATCCAGCGTTCCCATGCTCAGTTCCGGAGTGACTCGCTCCGCGGAGATCTCAAAAATATCGGCGAGAAGCTCCCGCAAAGAAGTCGGCACTTGCTCAACGCTCATTCGATTCATTTCCTTCCACGCGAATCCACTTAGGACTAGTTATAGCCGATGATGTCAGATCGAGTTCATAGAATACCGAGTCGGAGGAACCTTCTCCCGGCGGAACAAACCGGCTAAATCCGTGGTCCGAATAAAACTCCGCGCACGGAGCATTCTTCTTCGTCGCAATAAACTCACCCACCAGCCGCTTCGCGCCCGTTCGCGCCGCCTCTTCGCCAACATAAGCCAATAGCGCGCTCTCGATCCCGCGACCGATCACGCGGCACGATAACAGCAGCGAGTCGATGACGCAGTCGTCCCCTTGCCTCCGCGCCAGCGCCAGCGCCACCACTCCTGCGTCGCCGAACCGGTCGCGCACGCGCACCACAACAGCCTGCCCGCCCTCCGTCGCGGCATACTTTTCAACATCGGCAGCAGAGCGGCGCCGCGTCGTCAAATTGAACTGGTTCGTCTTCGCCAGCAACTGCACCGCCCGCGAAAGAGGTGCAAGCAGCGCACTCTGAAACGTGCAAACAATTCCCAACGAAGCCAGAAACTCATCGCGACTGCCCACGCGGCTGGCCAGCTCGGCCCGTTGCGCCTGCGCCCTGTACTCATCCACGCGATGCAGATCGTCGCCGGTCACCATGGCCGCATCGAAAAACGGCTGCCCCGACAAAACCTCAACCAGCCTCCACGGCTCCCGTGCAGGCGCTTCGACCACAGCCACCTCCGGCAACTGCCGCCGCACCGCCTCGCACTCCACCGCGTTGTCATCGACGAACACAAACGAATCCAACCCAAGGGACAGTTCCCTTGCAAGCTCGCGGATCGACTCCGCCTTCTCGTTCCAATTAATCTTCAGCGCAACAAAGCTATCCAGGCCCAGCGCCAGGTCGGCCGCGCGCACCTTGAAGGCCTCGCGAACGTCGGCCTCATTGTTCTTGGAGACGATCGCCAGCAGAATCCCCCGGCTGGATAATTGCTTCAAATATTTTTGATACTCAAGGTAGCAATTCCCCGGAAACGCACTCCCCGTGGCAATCCCCTCCGGCCCGTCTTCTCCCAGCACTCCGCCCCACAGCGTCTCGTCCAGGTCCGTGCAAAGCACCTTGCGCGGCGCGCGGAGCATCGTCGAAAACGAGCGCACCAGCCCGCGCGCGAAAGCCCCGAACCACTCCGCCGCCACAGCCAGCCGCGAAGCAAGAAACATCCGCGCATCGCGCCATCGCGCCCGTCCGTGGCGAGCCGCAAGCCGGTCCACATCGAAGAACACGCAGTCTGCAATCGACCCGCACAGAGCAGCCAACCCCAGGTTCAACCCTTGCACGGCATTCGTCAGGCTATGCGGCAGGTTCGCCTCTCCCACGTCGCCCAGCGAGGTGCAATCCGGAACCACAAGTCCCTGAAGCAATATCCGCGCCGTGCTTCCCGCGCGATAGCTCCTCAGCAGTTGCGCCATACGCCCCACGCACTCCTCTATCTCCCGCTCAACCTCCGCGCCGGTCCCGTCCGCGCACAACTCCGGCAACCGCCCAGCAATCTCCTCCATATCCAGAAGTATCAGCACCAGCTCCGGCTTGAACTTCGCCAGCGAGCTATCCGCATTAAGTAACTCATCCGCATACGACCCATACCCACCCACTTCGATGTCGAGCACGAAATTCGCCAGCACGGCCTCCACCGCCAGCGACGCCAGCATCGGCTCCACCGTCACCGACCGCACCACATACGTCTTCAGCCGTCGCGCCCCCAGTTGCTCCCTTAGCGCGTCGCCAATGCCCGCCAGCGCCGTAGCGCAGAACTGTACATCCGCCGGCTTGCCGGATTCCGCCAGCAGCCGCCGCGCTCCCGCCACCGCCCCCGCGGCGTCCTGCCTCGCCGCGGCGTCCTTTATCTCGCGCCGCCGCTCCCGCCGCTCCGCGTCACTCTGCATCGCGCATCTCCGAAGCCGCCGCCGACTCCGGCGCTCGCATCACAATCCGTCCCGGAACGCCCATCACCGTCGCCCCCGCCGGAACATTGCCGATCACCAGCGTATTGGCGGCAATCTTCGCCCCATCGCCCACCTTGATCTTCCCCGCCAGCGTCGCGCCCGTGCCCACATACACGTCGTCGCCCAGCACCGGCGAGCCCTCGCGTCCCATCCCCGACGCGCCGATCGTCACCCGGTGCGCCAGGTCGCATCTCCGCCCCAGCACCGCCTCGGGATTGATGTGGACTCCGCCAATGTGTCCAATATAAAGTCCCCCCCCAATCGTGGCCTGCGCGTCGATGCACATCTCCATCACCACCTCGCACCATTTGTTCGCCGCATAGCTCACCGCCTTCAGCGGCCAGCGCACCAGCGCCGTCGGCCTCGCCACCTCCAGCCAGTTCCCCAGCCGGTAGCAGGCAATCGCCCACAACGCCGGCTCCATCCACAGCTCCCGCCCGTGGTATCCCTTGGCCCGGTATCGCGCAATGTCCTCGCCAAACGCACCCATGTCCCGTCCCTTGTTCAGCTTAATCTCCAGCCTAACCCCTCGCCCCATCTCTGCTACGACTATAACGGCAATCGCGTTTTGTTTGACATGCCACCTTTGTTTGTCATTCCTCCCATGAGTCGTCATTTCCCCATGCGTCGTCATTCCCCCATGCGTCTTCATTCCCCCCACGAGTCGTCATTCTGGCGCAGCCAGAATCTCCGTATTTGCTCTTATGCTTGTCATTCCGCAGCCCCCTTGTTTGTCATTCCGCAGCCCCCTTGTTTGTCATTCCGCAGCGAAGTGGAGGAATCTGCTTTTGCACCCAACCACAACCCTCCGTCATCCCGACCGGAGCGCAGCGCAGTGGAGGGACCCCCGCATTTGTACTTTGCCCGCCACTCCCCTTCGCCGCCCTTGATTGTCTTTGCTGTTACGCGAAGTGTTGAGAACCGCACGAAGTGTCCGCCCATATCACCCTTGATCGTCTTTGCCTTCACGCGAAGCGTCGAGAACCGCACGAAGTGCCACGAAGTGCTGCTAACATGATCCCCAATGGCTCCGCAGCAGAATCCCATCCTCAACCAGCTCTTCTACGGCGACAACCTCGCCGTCCTCCGCGACCACATCGCAGACCAGTCGGTCGATCTCATCTACCTCGACCCGCCCTTCAACTCCCGGCAGGATTACAACGTTCTCTTCGCGGAGAAGGACGGCGCGCGCTCCGCCTCCCAGATCACCGCCTTCAAGGACACATGGGAGTGGAACGAGGAGTCCTCGCTCGCCTACGAGCAGGTCGTCGAACAGGGTGGCCGCGTCGCCGAAGTCATGCGCGCCTTCCGCACACTCCTCGGCGGCACGGACATGCTCGCCTACCTCGCCATGATGGCCCCGCGCCTCGTCGAACTCCGCCGCGTCCTCAAGGAGTCAGGCTCCATCTACCTCCGCTGCGACCCGGTAATTCCGATTTGAACCAAGCTATCCACATATATTTAGCCCAACGTATTGACTTCGCTATTTGTTTGCCAGCATGATGTGAGGGTGAACAAAACAAATTGCATTGGAACGCCGCATGGGGCAAAGGCAGCCGCAGATTTGCTAGCAACTGCGGGAGAGATCAAGTTTCGAACGATCTTGGCAGACCCACCATGGCAATTCAAGAACCGAACAGGGAAAATTGCGCCAGAACATAAGCGGCTTGCTAGATATGCAACCCTTTCACTTGAGGACATTAAAGCTTTGCCTGTATCGGCATGCGCCTCAGAGACTGCACATCTCTACCTTTGGGTTCCGAACGCATTGTTGCCCGATGGAATTGCAGTAATGAAGTCATGGGGATTTGAGTACAAGAGCAATCTCGTCTGGCACAAGATTAGAAAAGACGGTGGTCCAGACGGTAGGGGAGTCGGTTTTTACTTCAGAAACGTGACAGAGCTAATCCTCTTTGGCGTCCGCGGGCAGAATGCCCGAACCCTAGCACCAGGTCGAAGACAGGTAAATTTCCTTGCTACCCGCAAGCGCGAACATTCTCGCAAGCCTGACGAGCAATACCAGCTCATCGAGAGCTGTAGCCCCGGCCCCTTCATGGAGCTATTCGCCCGAGGACAGAGACCCGGATGGACAACTTGGGGCAACCAAGCCAATGAGTCGTATACGCCAACGTGGAACACCTATTCAAACCACTCACAGAGCGAACAAGCATTGTTTCCGGAGCTTTAGCCAATGAGTTTGGATCTCTTCCCAGAAGCGGTGTGCAGAAAGTTTGAGATAGTAGAGAACCACCATGCAGCGTCTATTCTGCACACAGACTTGCGTTCAGAGTGGGACGACCTCATTGAAATGCTCACGCAGTTCACGTTGCGGCGCTCAGACATCCTAACGCCGGGAGGCGGCAAATCGCCAATTTCCCGTGGAATAAACGGCTTCTTCTACAACCGACAGTGGAAGGAACACGACTTTAAAATCCAGGTCAAGGTGGACGATGCAGTCACCCTCGCTCCAACCCACCACGTCGATTACTTTCGGAATCGGGTAGCAATTGAAACGGAATGGAACAATAAGGATCCGTTCTTCGACAGAGACCTCACGACTTTCCGCTTGCTCTTCGAATTGAACGTCTTGAGCGTCGGGGCGATCATCACGAGGGCAAGTGAACTTCAGGATATCTTCGACGAGTTGGGCAAAGGACGTTCGTTCGGCAACTCGACGACACATATGGGCAAGCTAATTCCCAAACTAAACAATCGCGCCTCAGGGGGCTGTCCAGTCCTCGCATTCGGCATCAAGAAGACCGCGTATGACGCCGACGCATAGGACCACCCATGCCAGATCAGAACGAGTCGTTGTTCGACACGGAGAATCCGCAAGAGAAAGTCAGGCGTCGACTCAGCGGCACCAACGCAGACAGATTGTCGATTGCATATAGAGGCTCCGCCCTAGATCAGGGCAGTATGGACGCGATACTGCTATCGGATGGGCTAAAGGGATTCGCAAGATGCCTAAACAGAGTGGCCGAAATGCGCCTCGGCTCTCAAAGCGAATTCCGTGTAGAAGTGGAAGGAGAACCGCAAGCGGGTTCGTTGGAGTTGGTGCTCCGCTTCCTCAACCCCCTGGCCGAGAATCTCAGACAGTTAGGTAAATCCGAACTACTCGTCGGTATCGGCCTGATCTTGTCGATCTCGGGGTTCACTCTCAAGGACGCCGGGAAGACCCTGATAGCTTTCTATAAGAAGCTCCGCGGACGTGCGATTACAAACGAGACAGACCTGAAGGGTCTTTTCCCGTCTGATTTCCCAATGGATCCTGCGGAATTCGTAAAAATCTATAACGATCCCGAGGTGCAAACTGCGCTCCGAGCAGCGTTACGACCTGTGCGACAAAAGGGAATCGAGAGTTTCGAAACACGTGTCAACCGAAAACCAGTCGAGTCAGTCGCCAAGGCCGACGTAGAGGCCGCGGATGCCGCTGAAATGGAGGCAATAGTAAGCGACGAAGAAAAGGTTCTGGATGTAGAAAAAGCTTCATTCGTACCCCACCTCGCCTGGCATTTGTCAGATCATGGGAAGCCTTTCGATGCGAAAATCGAAGACCCAGTGCTCTGGCGACATGTCGAACTAGGCGACCGATTCGGCTACGGAGATAAGCTCCATGTAACGCTCCACACAGAAGCAGAACGCGAGTCCAATGGTCGACTGCAAATAACACGAACCGTAACCAAGGTTCACAGGATAGAGAGATCGACAGGTGTCCAAAAAAATCTCTTCCCGGATGCAGACCAGTAGACGGGTACCCCATTCCTTGCGCGGACCCCGCCCCCAATAACCCTGTCAAGAAAAATCGTACAACTCACTCCATCCAAACGAGATAAACTGACAAACTCGTCCCCCCAACCTGCTACAATTAAATAGGGGGCTTCTGTCTATATGTTCTATGTTCTGTCGGCGGAGCGCAACATCGCCATTCAACGTAAGTGTATTATTATGAAGATTTTACAAAATAAGTAGCCTGAAATCAAGATTTTACAGGCAAGATCCAGACCTGATCCAGATCAGGTCTAGATCTAACATATTTAGATGGAGGATTTTAGGTCATTTAGGGGGGGTATACCCCCCGTCTGAAGATCGGCACCGGCCCGGCAAGCGCATAACCCGCAGCCGCCAAGCCTGCCTGCGTTTACAATCATCTGGAAGGATGATCGACGCGCAGCCATGCGACTCGCCAAGCCCCAACTCGTCGAACGGACCGGCCGCGTCATTGCCCTCGCGCTCCTCGCCGCCGCCCTCGCCGGTTGCCAGGGCATCGCCGGAATCCAGCCCGTGTCGCAGGTTCGCGTCATCGACGTATCGCCCGACGCGCCCGCGCTGGACATCTATCCCGGTCCGCCCCAGAGCACGCCGGCCGCCCTCTATAACGTCGGCTTCGGCACGGTCAGCTCTTACATCTCCGTCGCCGCCGGAGCGAGCACTCAGGCGGCCACCATCGCCGGAACGCAGCAGCAACTCGCCACGGTCCGCGGCAATTTTTTGACGGGCAGCCGATACACTGTGCTTGCCGGCAACATCAGTGCAAGCCTGCAGATGACGGTGCTCAAGGATCAGTCCTACCCCGCGCCAACCGGCCAGGTGGCGCTGCGCTTCCTCGACCAGGCCACGCGCGCGGGCGCAGTCGACATCTACCTTGTGCCGCCAGGCTCCGCGGCCGCCAGGGTCGCGCCCATCGATACTGGCCTGAGTTATAGCAGCAACACGGGATACATCAACATTCCCAGCGGAACCTACTCCATCGTCGTCCTTCCCGCCGGCGCCGCTCCCTCCAGCGCCGCCTCGCCGCTCTACACCGGCAGCCGGATGAGCTACCCATCCGGCTCTGCCCGCACTATCCTCCTCATCGACCAGCAGCCAGCCACCCCATCCGGCCTGCAGGTCATCACCGCCGATGATTACGCCGCCGCAAACTAGATTCAGCCGTCAACGCGTAACTCGAAGCAAACCAGGGAAAGGAAATGCGTCTGAGAAATCCATGACCCAAAGTAAAACAATCTCCGTTGCCATGTGTACGTATAACGGCGAGAGATATTTGCGGGAACAGTTGGAGAGCATTGCATTGCAGACGCGGCTTCCCGACGAGCTTGTGATCTGTGACGACCGGTCCACGGATTCGACAGCGGAGATTATCCGGGATTTTGCAGACTCGGCGCCGTTCCCTGTGAGGTTTAACCTCAATCCAGTGAATCTTGGTGGAGCGGCAAAAGGAATTACGAAGAACTTTGAGCAGGCGAGCAGGCTTTGTACAGGAGACCTCATTGCCTTCTGCGATCAGGATGACGTGTGGCTGCCGCAGAAGCTCGCCCGCATGGCCCAGACCATGGAGGAGCAGCCACAACTGGGAGGGGTCTTTGTGGATGCGCAGCTAATTAATGACCAAGGAGTTCCGAAGGGAATCCTGCTTTCCGAGACGACTGGGATGACTCATAGCGAGCACGAGAGACTGATGCGTGGAGAGGTTCTTCCCGTACTTCTTTCCATGACAAAAGTGTATGGATGCACACTGATGGTCGATGCCAGACTCCTCATGGAAGTCCTGCCCGGTCCGCCTAACTGGTGGTTCGATGCGTGGGTCCCTTGCATGGTGGCTGTTCACTCCGAACTCGCGTTTATTCCCGAGCCGCTTTTCTATTACAGAATCCATGCGACTCAAAGCGGTGTTGGTGCTTCTTTGCCCACCGTGCCTGAAAGAGTGAAGCAATGGAAGCACTCCGCAAAGGACTACTGGAGAGATTCTGAACCGCAACTTGCAGATCTTTACTCGAGGCTGGCGTCTGAGAATAATTCCGGAATGAAACCCTATCTGGAATATATTAGCGGCCGAATGGACCTGCTACGCTTCCGTGCCGATCTTCCATCGAATCCTATTTTGCGGGCGATCAAGGTAATTCCCAAGATGAGTAATTATTGCCACTACTTCAATGGCTGGAAGAGTATGATCAAGGACCTGATAGCCTGACGCCTTGCTCGATTCACTACGATTTGAGTTTGCCTGGTTATTTAGGTCTCGTAACACAACCCATCGAGAACCAGGGTTGTGGACTGCCGATGGCGCTTGTACAGGGTGTGGCAGTGATTTAAATAAGTACAAGCGGCAAAATGGGGAGAGTTTCTTAATGTTCTTTCGCGCTAGGCGGGCCACGGGACGGGCCTGGTTCAACTTCAACTGTCGCGCTCTGTTGCATACGCCGCCGATTCATTCGAACGACGACCAGCTCGCGCTTGTCTCGATGCTTTGCCATGGCGAAGTGGTGATGTATCTGTTGGCGGCGAAGTCCTTCTGCGGGCAGCTTGGACGCAACCCGAAGGTCGTGATTCTTGACGATGGAACACTGACGAAATCGGATAATGCCACTCTGCAAGCACACATTCCGGAAGCGCGGGTTGTTCATATCTCTGAAGTTTCTCCGGACCGTTGCCCGAAGGGGAGTTGCTGGGAGAGGCTACTCCTTATCAGCGATCTGGTGAAGGACTCCTACGTTGTGCAACTCGATTCCGACACACTCACTGCGAACTCGATTGCTGAGGTTGCGCAGTGCATTGATGCGAATCGATGCTTTACCCTTTTGGGCGATGGTTCGCATCCAGAGATCGAGCCGATGGTGAGCGCGTGCGCGCGGTCGAAGACGAACCTGAGTCCGATGGTGCAGGCAGTCTGTGAGCGGTCCTTCGATCTACTGCCGGAGAGCGCATCGCTGAAGTATGTCCGTGGCAATGCCGGGTTCACCGGATTTGCGAAGGGGGCCATCGATCGGGAGAAGATTGTATGGTTTTCCGACCTGATGCGGTGCATTGCGAATGAAAAGTGGGATGAGTGGGGGAGCGAACAGGTTACATCGAATCTTTTGATTGCAAACTCTGGGAATGCGCATGTGCTGGAGTTTCCCAAGTACCTTTCCTACTGGGCGCACGCCGATGTTCCCTATGACGATGCATCGTTTATCCACTTCATCGGGCCTCATCGCTTTTCAAACGGGTTTTATGTCAAGAGCGCCGGGAAGATCATTGCGGCTCTGACAGATGCTTCAGGGTTGAAGGCATAGGGCACATCCGCCGTCACCTTGCACAGTCTGAATCTTGCGCAGTCTACGGCGATTGGGCGTGTCATCCCTTGGAGAGCAGTTTCTCGTAGGCACTCGCGATGCGAGTCATCATGACTTCGGTGGTGAAGTTCTCTGCAACAATGGCTTTTCCAGCTGCGCCCATTGCCTTTGCCTGAGACTGATCGGAAAGCAGCCGGGAGATGGCTGCCGCGAGCGCCGCAGGATCGTCCGGGGGAACGAGGAAGCCAGTGAATCCATCTTTCACCGCCTCTGAATTTCCCCCGACGTTGGTGGCAACGACGGGAAGAGAGGCAGCCATGGCTTCGATGATTGCATTGGAGAAGCCCTCGCTGCGCGAGGGAAGGACAAAGATGTCCGCCGCTGAGAGATGTTGGCGCATGTCTGTAACGCCACCGGCAAAATGAAAGCGATCGGAGAGGTTGAGATCGCGGACCAGAGCTTGCAGTTCCGCGAAGTAGTCGGGCTCTAATACATCGCCGGCGATACTGAACGAGACGTTGGGGAAGTGCGGCACGATGGACGCGGCCGCCTTGATAAAAACGTCGTGGCCTTTTACTCGGCGGATATTGCCCACTGTTGTGACGAGAAGTTCGTCTGAAGGAGTCGCGGGCCTGGATGCGGTATCCCAATCGCGGAGATCGAGACCGTTGTAGATGGTCTGGACGCGAGCGGGATCGATTCGATCCACCTCGATCGAATGCCGGCGGACTTGCTCCGAGACGGCGAAGACTGCATCGGGAACGCCGGCCATGAGGCGATAGGCGAGGCGGTGCTTGCGGGCGCGCAGTATTCCCATGTCTCTGCGGCTCCAGATCAGCTTTGCGTTTGACATGGTTTTCGTTACAAATCCAGCCCAGAGATCGGAGCTCTCGAAATAAGTCTGGACGATTTGGATCTGTTGTTGACGAATAAATGTTCTGAGATCGAGAGCAGATCGAAGGGCCGTGAGGTCGTAGGTGCGCTGCAAGGGAAGCAGGTAGATGGGACAAGGGGGCGACATGAGGGCGAGTACGGCGCTTTCAGGGTGGACTGAAAAAGTCAGAATGGATGCGCGGTATCCATACTGAGGCAGAAGGGCCGCGAGCTTGAGGACGATCCGTTCTCCGCCGCCGAGGGTCTTGGGAAACTGATCGAGCACAAGCAGGACGTGAGGCAGTGCGGAGTTCTCCGCTTGCTTGTGATTCAACACTCCCGGTAGCAATGCGGTGATCCCGCTCATCGTGAACTTTCCAGCGAAAAAAGTGTGGACGCAGATAAAAGTAAGAAAGAATGGGGGAAGATAGTTAACGGTATGCCATGTATGGGTTGATCATGCTGGCGGAATCAACCTCGCCTTGTGGTGCGATTGATTCCGATTCGATGAGATGGGTTGCGCGAATCGCTGCTCCAACGAGCACCCAAAGAAGCCCGGTGATTTCAAGGTAGGTCCAACGGTCGCCAAAAAAGTTTGCAACGATGCAGGAGCAGGTTGCCAGAAGAAGGCCCAGGCCCAGACCTTGATAGAGCGGGTCGGTTGCGCGCTTAAAGAGTCGGTAAGACATTGCGAGCAATTGTTGAAGCAGAATAAAAGCGATGGTAAGGCCTATGATTCCGGTTTCCACCATCACCTTGACATACCAGTTATGAGTGTCTTTCAAGTTGTCGACGTGCTCTCCCAACTGAAAAGTTGCGTAGCCGGTTCCGACAATTGGACTGTGGAGGATCGACTTTTCCGCATTCTGCCAAAGGTCGACCCGCTCCTGGGCTGAGGCCTCGAGTTGTCCGTTGGAGTTTTTGGTCATGGTGATCCGCTCGCGGACGGGGGCAGGCACGACCGTCTGCCAAGTCAGCAGGAAGATTCCAAGGACCAGAAGCAGTTTTCGATCTTTCAATAGGCCCAGAACAAGGACGCTGAGAAGCACTGCGAGATACCCCCCGCGTGAGAACGTGTACATGGTTGCAAGCAGTGTGACCGCAACTAATCCGTAGCATAATATTTTGATTTTTATTTTCTTAACGAATTGCGTAAATCCCCAAAAAAACATTGCAAACTGGGCCAGAAATGCCGCCGTCTGGTTTGAGCCGTAGGCGAGTGGACCGCCTCCGCGTTTGTCCTCGTCGAAAGTCGTCCAGGTTCTCGTCATGCTCTCCAGAATGCAACTTCTATCGATGAACAAAAGGGAGATGGCGGTAATGAGGACGACGTTTCTAATAGCTTTTCGGTCTTCGATAACTAAGCCTGCCGCTACAAAGACCAGTGGAATAACCATGTAGTCTTTCCATGTGACGAAGTTAATGTCAGAGAGCCAAAGTGGTGCAGGGGCATTTGAAAGCGCCACGCCGATCCACATCGAAAGATAGAGATAGACCGCAAAGACGAGCCAGATCAGATAGAGCTTCGATTTAGGCAGGTGCTTCCCGTGGATGAGAGCTCCGACGATGACTGCCAGGACAAGGATCGTCATCATGTTGGCGCCCAGCGGATAGTCGATAAAGTGGTCCCGCAGCAGGCGGTACGGGAGGAAAGGGAGCATATAGTAGAGGCCAAGAAGAGGCCTTCCGCCTAACGAGACGAGGCACATGATCCAGAACCCCAAGTAGGCGGCCAGCGGGATGAAGTGTCCAATGCCTGTTCCAAACATGCGATCCCCGTAAGTCTGCGAGCGAATGCAAACGGACTCGCCGCAGACTGACTTAGTTTACTAGATCCAAACCCTATTTCTTCCTGCGATGAAATTGTAAAACGCAAGTGTTGCCGCAGCGTTAAGCATGACAAATGTGTTGGCGATAGCGACTGGCTTGAATTTTCTGAATGTTGGGCTCACCACCCCAATGGCGGCCAGAGCATAGAAGAGTATCTGGAGCCAGAAAACGGATCGGTAGAATGGCCCAGTGGATAGTGCGGAGGCCATCAGCATCAGGATCAACAGCAATGGAACCAGGAGTCGCAGGAGCTTATGGCTGATGAGACGGAAGAGCAGAGGGTTCGCCGGCGAAAGCAGCCATGGCGCTAACTGCAGCAATTGGTAGTTTCCTGTTAGAGTGCGGACCTTGCGCGAGAACTCCTTGCCTTTTTCGCTGAATAGCTGGTCGCGCGCTATTGCTGAGGGCTGAAATACGACGCGCTTTCCTGCGCGCGCCACATGCATGGGCACAAACACGTCGTCGAGAATAGTCCCTGATGGCATCTCTGTATAGAGTCCACGACGGATTGCGTAGATGGCCCCAGTTACTCCGACGACAGATCCTGACTCAGATTCCAGCTTACGCACAACTTTTTCGATCTTCCAGTAGATGCCGAGAGCATCGGAGACGGGTGCGTTGGCGCTGGTTTCGAGCAGCAACTCTCCGCTTACAGCACCCACGTTTGAATCGGCGAAGCAGGAGACGAGTTCGGAGATAGCGTCCGGATCGACCAACTGCCGTGCATCCTGAAAGACCAGGATCTCGCCGGTGGCGTGCTTAACAGCCTCGTTCAAGGCGCAGGCTTTTCCATTCGACTGGTCGAGGATGACGGGGGAGATTGAAGAACCCTGCATCTGCAGAATGCTGGCAGTCCGATCTGTCGATCCATCCGAGGCGATGACAACCTGAAGCCGGTCCTTCGGGTAATCCAGAAGGCGAAGGTTCTCCAGTTTGGCAGGCAGGTTCGCTTCTTCATTGCGGGCCGCGATGATAATAGAAACGTCGGGCAGGATCGGCCTCTGGAGTATGGGGCGTTTGTGCAGCCTGACCTGAAGCCACAGCCAAATCGCATAGCCGAAATATGCGTAGGCCACTAGTGCGAGGCAGAGCCAGAAGAGCGGCTTCATGGGGCGCTCCGGAAAAGCGGTAACGCATTGGCGGGTGGCAGGATCGCGTCAGTCGCAGGGCAGTGGGCGACCTGCCGGGCGATAGCTCCGTGGAGGCTGTGCAACGCCGTGCTGTGAGCGATCATTCTCAGGGGGCACAAGCTCCTCATGCAGGCTTGCAGCAGGCCAGGGTTTAGCCGAGCACTGCTTTCCCTGATGATACGTCATCCGGCCTCATGAGCAGGAGGCGCTCAAGTCCAAAAGTTTAGCGGAAGTGCTGCTATGGATGCAGCCCGCAATACCGATATCGAATGCCATTAATTTCAGAATTGAAGCAGGACGCTGCTACCATCGCTTATGTGCTCAAGGGATTGCCTGAGCCTTTGAAAGCCAGTAAAGTCGAGATGTTCCGCCACGGTTTGATGTTGGCAAGAAGGAGTTCCGGCTTGGAACTGCGTGTACGACATATCGCGCGGAATGTGCTGTTCAACTGGTTTGGAACGATTGCCAATTTGGCAGTCGGCTTCTTTCTGTCGCCATTTATCATCCATCGACTGGGAAATGTTGCCTATGGCGTCTGGGTGCTGGCAATAGGAGTCGTGGCCTACCTTGGCCTTCTGGACCTTGGGATGCAAAGTGCGGTCCTGAGGTTTGTCTCCAAGGGGCACACGCAGAACGATCATCAGGGGGCGTCGGAGGCAATCTCTGCTGCCCTTTGGGTTCGGTTACAGATCAGCGCGCTCATCCTTGTGCTCAGCGCCGGACTCGCTGCGGTATTTCCGCTTATATTCAAGGTCCCGGTCGAACTCGCGAGCGATGCCAGAAAAGCCATTTTGCTGATCGGCATAAAGATGGCGATTACGATGTCGATTGGAGTCGTTGCGGGTGTGATTTCAGCACTCAACCGATACGACCTGCAAAATTACCTGAGTATGGTGCAAACAGCGGTGCGCGTGATCGGAGTCGTAGCGGTGTTGCGCACGGGCCACGGAATCGTCGCGATTGCCGTATGCGAGCTGATTGCGGTATTGATTTATAACGCCCTTCTGGTGTGGGTTGCGCACAGGCTTTACCCTCAACTGCAAATTCTGCTGAACAAGCCGAAGAGAGAGACGCTGAAGCGGATATGGACATATAGTTCCTATGCCTTTCTGACGACGGTCGCAGTTCAGTTGATCTACCAGACCGATACTATTGTAGTTGGCAAATTTGTTTCAGTTGCGGCTGTGACTTACTACGCGATTGCCTATTCTCTCTGTGCCTACACAAGCCAGGCAATTAATTCAATGGGCGCCACGTTCGTTCCGGCTGCGAGCACCTACGAGGCCGCCGGCGATACTAATAGCCTGTTGATGCTCTACAAGAACGGGACTCGCGCCACGCTCGCGGTCTCGTTGCCAATCCTGATTACTCTGATGGTCCGCGGCCGCAATTTTATCGGCCTTTGGATGGGGCCGCAGTACTCACAGAGCTCAGGAACCGTCCTCATTATTCTCTGTTCGGCATTTCTGTTTGTGTTCGCCAACCGAACTGCTCAAGCGATCGCCTTTGGGGTCGAGAAGCACAAGATGGGCGCGATATGGGCGATTGGGGAAGGTGTTGTGAATCTAACACTGAGTATTATTCTGGGCCGCCGGTATGGAATGTATGGAGTAGCCATCGGAACCATGGTTCCCAGCTTATTTGTGAATCTTATACTGTGGCCGGGCTATATCTCCAAGCTGGTGGGACTGAGTTACTCAGAAGTAGTGTGGAAGGTGTGGGCGCCGGTTTACTTGTCCTCGATTCCTTTTGCCATTGCCACATATATAGTGAATGTCCGCTTTCCTGCGCACAATCTCATGGTCTTTTTCCTTCAGATAATAGCTGCCCTGCCGATTTTCTTTATTACGATTGGACTGGTATTTCACAGTTATGTCCGCAGCGAGTTATTGCCTAAGTTGAAATATGCGATGCTGGACAGGAAATAACATGGACCTTGACATCATTATTCCGACTTACAACCGGGAACATTTGCTCAAGGACTGCCTGAGAAGCGTCTTCGTTGCGGCTCGCCCGAAAGGCCTGAATATTACCGTAGTCGCAGTCGACAACAATTCGGGAGATAACACAAGAGAGGTTGTGCAGTCGTTCCTAGAACTGCGCGACCTTCCCGTCAGATACATCTTTGTTGGGCGTCCGGGGAAGTCGGCGGCGCTCAATGAGGCGCTTGCACAAACAGAGGGCGAATTTGTTGGCCTTATCGACGATGATGAGCAGCTTGATCCTGCATGGTTCGAAGTTGCCTATCGTGAACTCTCCGCTGCTGCGCCGGTTGACTACATCGGCGGTCCCTGCCATCCCAACTGGGAACATGCGGCGCCGGATTGGCTTCCGGTTGCCTATCCCGGGGCGATCGGGATTGTTCTCCGGCCTGCGCGCACAATGTTCTCGCATGAGTTTGGAGGAATGTTGATGGGCGGCAACGCCGTCATTCGCAGGGCAACTTTGGAGAGAGTGCTGCCGTATCCCGAACGACTTGGGAAGATTGGCAACAAGATCCGAAGCGGTGAGGATGAGGTCATCTACCATCGTCTCCTTGGTATTGGCGCACGGGGAATTGTAGTGCCGGACCTGATCGTTTACCACTGGATACCGGCTGAACGCATGACCAAGAGCTACTTCCGAAGATGGATCGTCGGGCGAGGAATCTCGGTCGGCTGGCAGCTCCGCGAAAGAGGATTCAAAGAGCCTGGACTGCTGGGAATCCCGAGGTATCAGTTCGGCGCGTGCTTCCGTGCGCTTTGGCCAATGCTGACCGCGAAGTCGCAGAGAGAACGCTTTACGGCCCAACTTTCTGTCCTCGACTGTTTCGCAACGCTCTACGGTCGTCACTTCTATGGAGTTTCGAATCTGTTCTGTTGACTCTCCTTTCTCGAACCTTGAACCTCGAACCTCGGACCATGAACCTTGTGCTGGTCATGTAAGGGGGAGCTGTTCGCGTTGGCGGGTGCGCGAGCCGGTGGTGATGATGAGGGCGGCGGCGAGGATGAGGGCGCCTCCGGTGCGAGCGCTGGGGCCGAGACTCTCGTGCAGCAGGAAGACGCCGAGCAGGGAGCCGATGAGGGGCTCCATGTTGAGCAGGACGCCGGCCTGGGAGGCGGGAACCTGGGTGAGTCCCCAGTTCCAGAGCAGGGTGGTGGAGGCGGTGCAGAGGAGTCCGCTGGCGGCAAGCGCGAGCCAGGCCTTGAGCGAGATGGATGCGATGGGCGTTGGGCCGAAGGGCTGGCGATAGAGGATGGGGACAACGAGCAGGAGCATCGCCGTGCCGGCGGCGACTCCGTAGGCAGTGACGGTGACCGGGCTGTGGCGCTGCATCAGGCGCTTGTTGATGAGAATCCAGGCGAGGGCGATGACCAGCGAGAGGACGACGAGCAGATCGCCGGCGAGGGTGGGGCGATTTGCTCCCGTGGCGTGACGCGCGCCGAGTGCGATGAGCGTGGCGCCGAGGGTGGAGGCGGCGAGGGCGAACCAGCCGGTCGTGTCCATGCGCTCGTGGGCGAAGAGGGTTGCAGCGACGGCGAGCAGGACAGGCAGCACGCCCACCATCAGCGAGGCGTGGGAGACGGTGGTGAGGGCGAGGCCGGAGAACTGAATGAGGAACTGGAGCGGGATTCCGAGGAAGGAGGCGAGCAGGAGGAGGCCCCAGTCGGCGCGGGTGAAGCGGGGCCGGTGGGTCAGGAGCAGGGGCGCGAGGGCGAGGGTGGCGAAGAGGAAGCGGTAGAGGACCATTGCGCCGACGTTCATCTCGGCCAGGGCGAATTTGCCGAAGAAGAAGCCGCAGCCCCAGAGCGAGCTGGCGAGGGCGCAGGACGCGAAGCCGAGAGCGCGGGATTTTTTTGGATTGGGCATCAAAGAGAAGAGACGACCGCGGATTTACGCGGATGAACGCGGATAAAGACAGGAACGATGAAATGCAACTACTCCGCTTTCTGAAAGCATCTATCGCATTTTCATAAGCTTAAGACAGTAATAAATCTCAATAGTGGCAATGAGGAGACTGAGAGGGATGACCCAGATCAGATGCTTCTTGTTTATCTGGCTCCATCGCACCGGATGCATCTCTCTCGCGGGAATTTTTACGGCCCACCAGGCGTTGGGATTGTTTGGATCATCCGGCATAGAGCCATCCTTCTGTTTTTAATCCTCGTTTATCTGCGGTCGGTTTTGGTGGGCTACCAGATGCGGCAGGATTTGGCTGGGACCATGGGGGCGTTTGGTTTGCATCCGAAGGCGGGGGCGAAGCCGGGCTGGTTTACGATGACGCCGTTGACGCGGAAGCGGTCTGGGGAGTGGGGGTCCTGGAGGGCCTGCGCGCGGACGGACTCGGGGCGGGCGTTCTGGCACCAGTTCTGGCTGAAGGCGATGTAGAAGCGCTGCGCGGCGGTGAATCCGTCGCGTTTGGCGGCGAGGTCGATGTGGTCGTCCTTGGCGCGCTGCATGTAGGCCATGAAGGCGAGCAGGAGGCCACCGTTGTCGGCGGTGTTCTCGCCGAGGGTGAGATGGCCGTTGACATGGACGTTGTCGGCGGGGTTCTTCTCCTCGACGGCGGTAAAGGAGCTGTACTCGTCGGCCAGGCAGTCGGTTCGGGTGGTGAAGTTCTTGAGGTCCGCGGGGGTCCACCAGTCGTCGAGGTTGCCTTTGGCGTCGAACTTGCGGCCCTCGTCGTCGAAGCCGTGGGTGAGTTCGTGGCCGATGACGGCGCCGATGTGGCCGTAGTTGACGGCATCATCCTGGGTGCGGTCGTAGAAGGGAGTTTGCAGGATTCCGGCGGGGAAGTTGATGTCGTTCATGCTGGGGTCGTAGTAGGCGTTGACGGTGGGCGGGGTCATGTCCCACTCGGCGTGGTCTACGGGCTTGCCGATCTTGTGGAGCTGGCGGTCGTTCTCGAAGGCCTCGGCGCGCAACTGGTTTCCGGCGGCGTCGGAGGGGGCGATGGTGAGGGTGGAGTAGTCGCGCCACTTGTCCGGGTAGCCGATCTTGTTGGCGACGGCGGCGAGCTTTTCGTGGGCGCGTGCCTTGGTGGCGGGCGACATCCAGTCGATCTGGTCGATGTCGCGGCCCATGGCGGACTCGATGTCGCGGACCATCTCGACCATCTTGGCCTTGCTGTCTCCGGCGAAGTATTGATCGACGTAGACCTTTCCGAGCGCCTCGCCGATGGCGGAGTTGACGTAGTTGGAGCAGCGCTTCCAGCGGGGCTGCTGCTGCGGCTGGCCGCGCAGTATGGTGCCATAGAAGTGGAAGTTCTCGTCGTCAAACTGCTTGGGAAGGTTGCGCGCGACGGTGGTGAGGAGGTGGTAGCGGAGATAGGCCTGGAGGGTGGCGGTGTCGATGGTGTTGAGCTGGTTCGTCAGAGCAGGCCAGAAGTCGGGGGTGGCGTTGTTGATCTCGGTGACGCGCGGGGAGTGGATGGCGTCTTCAAAGTCGGTGAAGGTAGGGCCGGTGAGCGCCATGAAGGTTTCGATGGACTGGAGGTGATATGTCTTCTCCGGTTCGCGCATATCGACGACGCCGAGGGAGGCTTTGGCGAGGGCGGTCTCCAGGGTCATGATGTTATGCGCGTCTTTGTCGGCTTGGGCGGGCGAGCTGCCGGCGAGGGTGAGCATCTTGGCGACGTGGGCGACGTAGTCGGCGCGGAGCTTTACGTCCTTGTCGCCGGTGCGGAGGTAGTAGTCTTTTTCCGGCATTCCGAGGCCGCCCTGCTGGATGAATGCGATCTGCTTGGATGCGTCCTTGAAGTCCTGCTGCTCGCCGTATCCGAAGAAGGCGTCGACGCCGATGCGCTGTAGTTTGCCGATGAGAGCGGCGAGCTGCGCGGGGTCGGAGGGGTTGAGGGCGGCGATCTCGTCGAGCAGCGGCTGGATGGGGGCGAGGCCGGCGGCGTCGATGGCTGTGGTGTCGCTGCATGCGCTGAAGTAGTCGCCGATCTTCTGCTCGTCGGGGGTGCGGGCGGGGCTGGGGACGGCGGCCTTGATGAGGATGGCGTTGAGTTCCTGCGAGTTGACGTTGTAGAGGACGTAGAAGGGATCGACGTCGGGCTGGTCGGCGGGGATGGGGTGGTTGGCGTTGAAGTTTCCGCAGGCGAACTTGTACATGTCGGTACATGGGTCGGCGGTGCGGTCCATGGAGGAGAGATCGAGGCCGGGGAGGG
>PKWU01000044.1 GCA_003132145.1 Granulicella sp. | reverse complement strand
TAAAGCAGGGCGATTTCAAGGTGATGGAGGACGGAGTGGTTCAACCGCTCCGCTTCTTCGATGTACACACCGGCGGCGTTGACGTAGGCGCATCGCAGCAGGCGCTCGACCTCCATTTGCCTCCGGGCACCTTTTCCAATCTCACTTTGGCCCCATCAGACAAGCCCGTCACTGTATTGCTGTACGACATGCTGGACACGCCCCAGACGTCGTTTTCCAGTGCCCACCAGGCGTTGGTGAAGTTCATCAAAGACCAGGGAAACTCCACGAAGATTGCTATCTTCGTGCTGACCGATCGCTTGCACATGCTACAGGGCTTCACCGACGACGAAACCCGGCTGATGCAGGCCGTCAATTCGAAAGGAGCAACATCTCAGGCTTCGTCACTGCGCGCCGCGCCCTTTGCCGCGGACGCGTTCGAAGACGAATTATTGTTCTGGTCAGAGATCGAAGAGCTGATGTATCAGGGGATCAAGCGCAATCGGATTACGGTGGATGCCTTTATTGAAATCGCGCGATTCGTCTCCGCCCTGCCTGGACGTAAGAATCTCATCTGGATGTCCGGCTCGTTTCCCTCGGAGATATTTTCCAGCGGCATGAGGTACGCCGGTTCACAATGGCAGGTCGTTATTGACCCGGGTGTACGAGCGGCAAAGAAGCTGTTGGACGAGAGTCGCGTGGCGGTTTATCCCGTGGACGTTCGCGGTCTCCAGACGGACCCGCTATACAGCGCGGCCAACCTGTATACGGACCCACCGCCTCAGGGGAACTACTTCGGTCTCGGACAGCAGACCGAACATGCCGCCATGGACGTCATCGCCGACAGCACCGGCGGACGAGCCTTCTACAACACCAACGGTCTGCGGGAAGCCATGGACACCGCCGTCCGCCAAGGTTCGGAGTACTACACACTCACCTACGCGCCCAGTAATACCAAAGCGGACGGCGGCGAGCGCAATATCAAAATTGAGCTGAAAGAACCCGGCTACCAGTTGTCCTATCGCAGAAGTTATCTCGCTGACGACGCGAGACATCCGGCTCCAGTGCATCCGCTGCTGCTGGATATGAACATGCAGCACGGCGCGCCCAACTCCTCGCAGTTGTTCTTTGAAGCCAAGGTGACGCCGGTGGGCAGCCCGATGGCGGCCTCGGCGGACGAAGTCAAGACCATGCAAACGTTCCTGCAAAAAAACGCCAAAGGTCTGCATACAAAGAGTGCGAGCGGCACGCGGAGGATCCAGCACTACGACATCGACTTCGCCATCATCGGACGGCAACTCGATATGCCACCGACAGAAAGTGGAGAGTACGCCACCGACATGCGCTTTGGCCTGGCGGCATATACCCCGGAGAGTGAGCTGCTGAATGGCACGGAGGTCCGCATCAAGAACGCGATCCCAGCGGCCCAGTACCAGAAGATACAATCGGAGGGATACCACGCATCCATGCTGTTCGCAGTCCCTGAAGGTGCCGTCTCGCTGCGCATGGCCGTCCGCGATGAGATTGGGAAGCGGATCGGCACGCTGGAGATTCCTCTGCCCGTCCCCAAAGACGCCGCCGCACCCCGGACAACTACAGAATAGGAACCACTAATGCACAATCTCCACCACATTAGCGTCGCTCTGGTTCCATGCTTTGGGACCTTCCTGGGTAAGCCGTCCGGTCGCGTCCTGCCACCGGAGGGTGGTGATCTGCCTGTCCCCTTTTTCGTAGGCGTAGGTTACGCCGTCATCGTTATACAGCGTAAACTGACCGTCGGCGCCTGGATACACTTTCACCTTGGCGATCGCCTGCTTTGCATGGGTGCTCTCGACTGGAGCACCCAGGGGCAGGATGGATCCAGCTCGAACGAAGAGTGGAATAGTGTCGATCGGGGCCTTCACGGTGACGGTCTGGCCGCCGTGTAGCTTTTCGTTAGTCCAGTAGTTGTACCAGTCGGTTCCGGCGGGAAGATAGACCTCACGGGTGGTCGCTCCCTGCTCGACCACCGGCGCGACCAGCAGCGCCGGGCCGAACATGTACTCGTCGGTCAACGTTGCAGCCTTGATATCGTTTGGGAAATCCATGAACAGCGCTCGCATGAACGGCGCACCGGTCTGGTGAGTGAACCAGCCCAGCGAATAGATGTAGGGCATCAGCGTGTAGCGCAGCTTGAGATATTTCTCAAGGATCGGCTCGGCCTCTGCCCCGTAGGTCCAGACCTCGTTGTGCGACCGCGTTCCGTGTGTGCGCATGGTTGGCAGGAACGTTCCATACTCGAACCAGCGCACGTAAAGCTCCGGATAATCGTCGTAGTGGTGGACATTATCGCGCGCGTCTGCGGGATTGAGGAGCGGGGTATGCTTCGGCGTGTGGCTGTACGGAAGATCCTGCCAACCGCCGATATCATTGCCGGTATATGCAATGCCGGAGGCGGCAGTGTTGAGTCCGGTTGGGATCTGGCGGCGCAACGTGTCCCAAGTCGGCGAGATATCCGACGACCAGAAGATGGTTCCGTTTCGTTGGGCGCCAAGATAGGCATCCCGCGCGAGGGTGAGCGAGCGCTGCTGCGGCTTGTCGCGGCGGACGCCGTCATAGAGTGCCGCCGTATGAAACAACGGATACACATTGAAATACTGCGTACCCGGTCCAATGCTCAAATACGCTCCGTCCGGAGGAAGGTCGGGCTCGGTCTCGTCAGCCCAGAAGTAATCGAAGCCCTTCGCGGCGATATTGTCGCGCACCAACTCCCACCACCATTTCGCTGCATCCGGATTTGTGGTGTCGATGTCGGAACCGGCCAGATCGTAGGGCATGCCATCCACTGGCTTCCCCGGAGTGGGCTCATCGACTGTCACTGGAACTCCCGTTGGATAGTGTTCGAACCAACCCTTGTTGAGGAGAAAGTCGTAATACCGCGAACCTGGTGCGAAGCGGGGCCAAACGCTGATCATCGACTCGACGTTTTCGGCGTGGAGCTGCTTGTTCATCTCCGCCGGATCCGGCCACGCTCTGGGATCGAAGTCGTACTCACCCATCTTGGTGTAATAGAACCAATCAACCACGATCACGTCGAGCGGCAGGTGACGGTCCCGATAGCCTTTCGCCACGGCCAGCACCTCCGCCTGCGAACTGTAGCGCTGCTTGCACTGGATGAAGCCGTACGCGGCCTTGGGCAGCATCGGCGTGGTTCCCGTCAGCAGGCGGTAGCCTTCATAGATCTCGTCCGTCGCACGTCCCGCGATGACAAAGAACGAGACTCGTCTTCCAACAGTCGATGTCCACCTTGTTTCGCCATCAAAGGCCGGGTAGATGCTGGTCGACGAGGGATTATCCCATACAATGCCATACCCTTTATTGGTAACCATAAATGGAACGCAATACGAGGGCGATGCGGCCGCCAGATAGTTCGCGGCACAAGTGATGGGGCGCTGGCGATGATCGAGATAACCCTCTTGATTTTGGCCCAGGCCATAGTAGTGTTCGTCCTCTGCCGCCTTGAAACTGGCGCCGACCGTATACAGAGGAAGGTCTTTGGGCTCGATGCCGCGGGCGTTTTTTAGCGTGTCGTCCTTCTGGTTCAACGTTGCCATCTGCCAGCCGTTCATCTCGGCCAGGGGCGACCCGTCCGGCAGCGTGATCGACACGTTGGCGCCGGGCACCGAGCCGGAAAAGAAGTTGGCCGTGTCTGGCAGTTTGTCGTTGGGATTATGTCGATAGGCTGGCGCAACAGTCACCGTCATGCGCGAGCTCTTATACACGTCAGCCCCCGAACTCTCCACGGAATGCGTCCAACCACCCTGGTCCGGCTTCGCGAGGAAGCCATATCCAGGGCCCGCCGTGGCCTCGCCAGCGATCAAGCTCAAGGTGACACGCACCACGTTCTGCGCGTACGGCTCAATCGTTATTGTCTGCCCATTGCGCTCGAGAGGAACGGTTTGCCCAAGCATGGCCGTGGAGACACCGAGTACAACCAAAACAGAAAATGACTGTTTCATGTGCGCCTTCCAGATTTAGAATTTCCCACTTGCCATACCGCTGAGCCTCGTTGCGTGAAGTCGTTCGCATCCTGAACATCACAATATTTGCGCGTCGCCACATATCTGCCGTTTACGGCACCACCCGAATCGAAACCGGCGGCACATTCCATCCACGCACGTTGACGCTCATCGTTCCGTGCGCCGCGGTCTGCGGATAAGCGATATCAAGGACCTTCGTCTCGCTCGGCAAAAGGGACACGTAATTGTCGCTATAGTATGCGGGTAGAACTCGCTCGGCGCTCTCAGCCTCCACCACGGTGAGCTTCACCGCGATAGCCGGCGCCGTACCGATGTTGACCACGGTCACCGTGGTGTGGCCCTCGCCATTCGTTACCGGTGCGGTATGCGCCGTGACAGTAAGAGACGCCGGTGCGATGTCGTCCATGCGGCGATAATCCTGCTTGTGATCGGCCAGCCAGTAAAAATTATTGGAGACTGGCTTCCCCGAACTATCCTTCAACTCCAGCTTCACCAGAACAACACCCGCCGATTGCATTGCAGCCTGCAACTCCAAACCAGTGGCAAAGGTCGTGGTCGCTGGTTGCGCTGTAACGGTAGTCGTTTTTTCCTGGAGCAGTTTGCCGGCAAGGTCGAAAACGCGCGCATGAACCGTGATGCCAGTCAGCGGCACCTGGCTGTTGTTCACGACAACAACATCATGCGTCGGCAGGTTCATCTGGACGTGGATTTGCTCCGCCGCCTTCTTCACCGCATAGAACGAGGCCTGGGTATCGTAGTCGTGGCTGAAGATCTGCCATTGTGTGCTCGGCCACGCAGGTTGCGTCATCCACAGAAGACGTCCGCTGTTGGGTGACCACAGATGAGCGTTGAAGCCCTCGAAGATAGCGCGATGCGCTTCGTAGTTGATCATCTGCGCCTTCCGGTCGAAGTCAGCCAGACTGGTGGGTGCACCGAACTCCAGGGACATCGTCTCCATAAAGGGCGCCGTATCTCCGTTTCCTCCCTGGTGCCAGTCGTGATAGGCCCAATCATCGCTGATCGGCCATTGGTCTTCCTTGGGCAGAAAGGCCTGAAAGGCTTCCAGAGTCGGAGGCGAAGCGACTCCAACTTCCACTGCGAAGCCCTGCGACAGCTTGGTGAAGTAGTCTTCCGGATCCTGGTATTTGTAGGGCCCGCTGTCGTGGAGATTGATCTTGTTCGAGTCAGCTGAGTAATACCGCGTCCCATCCTCATCGTAGATAAGCCTGGCCAGTCCGCGGTTGATGGTCGGTGGGGGCACACCTTCATTGCGGCCGCACCAGACTGCAATCGACGGGTGGTTGCGATAGCGATGGATCGTGTCCTTCGCATTCTCGAGGAAGAGGCCGGAGTCGTCCGGCTCGAGGTTCCAGTCCTGGGTGGACATCCAAAAGTCGTTCCAAACCAACATCCCATATTCATCGGCCAGATAGTAGAAGACGTCCTCGGTATCCTGGCCCATCCAGTTGCGGATCATGTTGAGATTGGCTTCCCGGTGCAGCCGAAAGAACGGTTCCATGCGCTCGCGCGATACGCGCTTCAGCATGTCGTCCATCCCCCAGGCTCCGCCTTTGACCGCGATCCGCACGCCGTTTACCTTGACGACCAGGAACGGTGCCGGACGATCGTCGGATAAAGTCCGCAGAGCAGGTGAGTCTTCCTCGCCCGCAACCAGCGATGTGACCCAGCCCTGCGGCGTCTCGCGAAATCCTTCATGGGTCTGCTCCACCACTGGCCCGCTGCCCAGCAGTTCCGCCTCGGTTGGCTCGACTTCAACCCGCCGAACGTGTCCCGATCTGTCGAACGCGCTGATCTCATAGGTCAGCTCGCGGATGCCGAAGCGCTCCTTACGGCTGTCCGACACCTTGTCGCCCGCCTTGAACACCAGGTTCATGGTATGCAGCTCTGGAGCGCCGTAACCGTTGGGCCACCAAAGCCGCGGATGGTCGATCACGAGCTGGCTAAACTCCTTCGGCGCAAATTCGACCATGGTTCCGCCGGGCAGAACCGTGACCGTCTTGGAGAGGTGCACATCGTCGAAGTCAATGGCCAGCGTGCCACGCACCACGGAGGTCGTTGCGTTGGCCAGCGGCACCCGCACCGTAAGCTGCGCCTGCTTGGCATCCGGCAATGACACCTTGGTGATGATCTGGGGCACGTCAATCCGCACGGCACCACTCGCGGTCAGAACAACATCCTGCCAGAGTCCCATGTTCCGGTCGCGTATGCCTGGAATCCAGTCCCATCCTTCGGTAGCGCCGAACGTCGGCCCATCCAGCATCATCACTCCGCCGTTGTCGCCGGCGCCCGCGGTGAGACTCTGTTCGTGCGCGATGCCTCCGTGCGGAGGCGGTTCGATCAGGACGGCAAGCGTATCAGTTGCGCCTTGCTTGACGTTCGCCGTCACGTCGAACGACTTCTTCCGAAACGCCCCGACCACCTCCCCAATGGGAGTGCCGTTGAGCCAGACCGACGCCTTGTAGTTGATGCCATCGAAAGTCAGGTTTATCTGCCGTCCACGCATTCCGCTGGGCACGGTGAACTGGGTCCGGAACCAGAAGCTCTTCCTGCTGAGCGACTCCGGAATCGCCATGTTGTTCAAGCCGTAGTCCGGATTGGGGTACACGCCGCGGTCGATCAAGGTGGTGAGAACTGTACCCGGCACGGTTGCCCGCATCCACTTCGACGAGTCGTAGCTGCTGCTGGAGATCGACGAGCCTCCGTCCTTCACCGTCGCCGCATCTGCCATCTGCCACGCATGCCTCAACGTCAGCGAAGCTCCGTCTTCGGATGGCTCGTCTTTCCCAGCCGGCGGCTCTACCGCGACCGGCGCCTGCGCAGCGGCAGCGCTATGGGGCAGGCTGGATGGGTCCTGCGGAGCGTGCATTCCAGACGGCCCGCGGGTCTGCACGAACCAGGGCTTCGACCCCTCTTCAAAGGGGAGGTTATCGAGGCCGGCTGGCGTCGACTTCAGGCTCTCGAGCTGTGCCGCGGAGAGTTCCCCACTGACCAGGCTCACCTGCGCGAGGTGCCCGCCGAAGTGCGTCAGAGCGTGACCAGCAGGCCACGGCGACGAGGCCGGAGCCATCTCCAGAACGTCTCCCGCAGTTCCCAGGGCCACCGTGCCGGACGCCACCGGGACTCCATCCGCATAGAGCCACGTTATTCCCTGCTGATCCACCGATACGGCCAAGGAATGCCACATCCCCGTGGAGAGAACGGCATCGCCCTCCAGTACGTGGCCGGACCCGCTTCCACCCGACCAGAAAGCGGGCCGTCCATCGATCAAGGCAAGGTACCTGGGAAACGCCTCTTGAGACCGTCCTACCCCAGCCAGAAGCGTGGTCGCGCCGCGCTCTTCCGTCTTGAGCCTGAGAGACATGGACCAGCTACGTTGTGCCGCGGCCAGTGGTTCATGATCGTGCAGCGGTTTGGAGAGACCTATTCCTCCCTGGAGGAAAAAAGCGTTGTATGGGCCTGCGATCACGTTCGTGGGTCGCTGGATCAGCAGCGGAGAAACCAGATCGCTCGCGCTCTGCGACCACGCCGACGGCAGAGCCAAACAGAGAACAGCGATACTGCCAAGTTGACCCGCACAACGACCAAAGGTCTTACAAGCACTCATCCGACCACCTTAGTCTCAGGCCAATAACGAAAACTGCGGAAGATTGCGTTGCCGGTACCCCAGGCGGAGAGGGCCGGTCTCACATCAAGAAAACCGCCGAGCACGTTGTGGTGCATCCCGGAAATCTCGGCCGATTCTGGAACTCGCTGCCAGTCTTGATTGGGACGCCGAAAATAGAAGTCGATCTCCTGCCGATCATTTACGATGCGAAGCGTCGCGCGCTGCATTCCGTCTTCTTGGTGCGTGGGGGTGTACCCATCCCCAAGGCGTATGCTGATTCCTTCCGGCCCCAGTGTGATCCCGGTCGCGTGCTCAGGGTTATAGAAGAGTAGCAATCCCGCCTCACATCCCGGTTCAACCTCGACATCCACCTCGATCGTGTAGGCATGGCCCCCTACAGGAGTGGTAAGCACCGACGTGTCCTGAAGATTGCTGCCCCGTGCAGCGAGCCGAAGGAACCCCTTTCCTGTCTCAAAGCGCGTCGGATCGTACTCATGCCAGAAACCCCACTGGAGACCTAATTCTGGACTCTCAAATCTGTCCGAGGGATCGAAGAACGGCTCTTGGCTCCCGGTGGATACGGGCATCGGAATACTGGAACTCGCCGCAATCTCCGGTAGAACTCTAAACCAGCCGTCGGCTGTCCACTCTACAGGAAGCAGGAGCAACTGCCGGCCGAGTGTGCGATAGCCGTTTTCGTAAGCGTGAACCGTCAGGTACCATTTGCCGTCAGGTGTATCGACTAAACGCCCGTGACCCATACTTAGCCAGCGGTCGTCCCGAGACTGTGTGTGTACAACGGGATTGTAGGGAGAGAACTCCCATGGACCCTCAGCATGGCGACTGCGGGCACTGATGACGGAATGGCTGGTAGCCGGGCCAGCGGTGCCTCCTTCGGCGACATTGAGATAGAAGTAGCCGTTGTGCTCCAGCAGCTTCGGGCCCTCCAGGCAGGTGCATTCCATACGCGTCGTGGCCGGTACAGGCCAGGGTTCGAAGGCAGCTCGCGGAGCAGATTTGACGGCGAGGCCATCGGGTGTCAACTCCACCATCTGACCTCCATTCATGTACAAGAAGCGCCGGCCGTTTTCGGCAATGTGTGCGGGGTCGATCGCGGAGATGCCGAGGGCGACAGGTTCGCTCCACGGCCCGGCCGGGTGACCAGCATGGACTACGAAGAGGTGGTTATCAGACGGGAAGTAGATAAAGAAACGGCCCTCGTACTGACAGAGATAGGGGGCCCATATGCTGCCATAGTAGCGCCGCAGCGCTGCCGTGACAGGACGCCAATTTATCAGATCCAATGAATGCCAGATCAGCAGGCCGGGAGCATAGTCGAAGCTGGAATGCGTAAGGTAAAACTCTCCGCCAACCCGGATGGGACTCGCATCCGGGTGATCGCCGCCCATGATCGGATTGCGATAGACGTTCGGCACCTGAGCCGATGCCCACTGATAACCAGGTTGGAGCGCGAGCGCGATGGATGTTGCCGAGGCGTTCTGAAAGAAGCGGCGACGTGTGATTTCGATGACTTTAAGGTGTCTGTGGTAAAGAGTGAGCATGGTGTCCGTATCTCCTTGATAGAGAACCATTTCACTGATTCGAAGAGTTCCAATTTGCCAATCGTACACCTATCGACACAGGGATCAATCCCACAAAATAACATGTATTTTGATGGTGTATGGATAATCCTCCTTTCCCGTGTAGATGCAGCGTACGCGAGCGGGGCGGGATGGTCAAGATGCGGCTGACGGGGATTCGCGCGTCCGGCGAGCGCTACTTCAGATAGGCGCGGACCAGGTCGATGAGGTCTTCGGCCAGCTCGTAGGGTTGGATTCCGGTCTTATCCGAGGAGAGCAGGTGCAGGCGGATGTGGTCTTCAAGCACCTCGGCCATCAAGCTGTTGATGCCACCGCGAACGTTGGCCAGCAGCATGAGGACGTCCGCGCAGTCGTCGCCGGTGGTGAGCGAGCGTTCGATGGAATCGACCTGTCCGCGGATGCGCTTGATGCGAGCGATCAGCTTCTGTTTTTCTTTTTCAACGGGTGTCATATTTTCCTTGACTATATCCTAGGGGGATATGATACAATATAGAGGACGGGGGATCTTGCCCGCCGGAGAAACGAAAACTTTATGAGCAATGAATCCGCACAAGAGCCTCCAAGTACCGGGAGCTCAACTCTGTGTTGCGAAGAGCACTTAGACAATCGCCTATAGCCCGACCATAGACGATTCTCTCACCGCTCATCCAGCATTTCAACCTGTGATTTGAGCGCGTGGGCCAGCAACAGAACGTCCGACTCACCCCTCCCGAACCGATGATTTGTGCAGCACAACCGATCTGCGCCGTTGGCGCTGAATCTGGTTGCGCGCGCATGGACCGCCAAAGGAGGAACCATGTACAACAACATCCTCACTCTCCATAAGCCCCTCCGCCTAACCTGTTTCTGGGTCCGCACGGGCAATCCACGGAATCCGCTCGCTTGTGTCTGGGTGGATTCCAACGCACGGAACAATTGCAAAGAGGCATCCTCCTCGAACGATAAATCGGGGGGGATGCTACTGTGCGCCTAGAAGAACTCGTACTCGCATCCGATGCCGGTCTTGCAGAAGAGACTCCGCATTTTGATGACCCTGATGCTCGGCTATCGCGTGTTGGACCCGGCCGGGGTACTGCACAGGATCTTCTAGGCGAAGCCTCAAAGGAGCCTCCGTGTGCGTAAATGAGACGTGGAAGTATTGTCTCAATGTCTTCAGCCGCCGTTTACATTCCGTCCATCTTGCATCTATATACTGCAAAGGCTCTATGCTGAAAATGTTCCTAATATGGCTCCTTCTCGGTCTTCCCATATGCTTCGCGGCCGGTGCGGCGGGGGCGCAGACCGTGACCGATGCGGCGTCGCTGTCGATCAATTCGGTGTTGGCGGATGCGACGCGACCGACTCGCATCCGGCCTGTGGCACCAGCCGCAACCGAGGAGACGGCGACCCCGACGATGTTTCCTCACCCCGACGGCACGCGATATTTTCTTGCCGGGCAGGCCAACATCATCTTCCAGGCGCATGGGCCCTTCCACTCGCCGTACGAGGGAACGAACAGCCTGCTGGGGCGCGGAGAGTACAAGACGTCGCTGGTTGGCACGCTGTATATGGGCGCAGAGCTGGTGCGCAGTCCGGCGCGCCACTTTGAAGCGATCTACGACGAAGAGTCGGCGGGCGGGCGCGGAATCAGCGAGGCGGTCGGCCTGGCGGGATTCACCAACCTGGACGTTGTGCGCAACCCCAACCTCGGGCCAATTCCCTACATGGCGCGCGTGCAACTGCACCAGACCATCGGACTATCAAGCAAAACTGTGGCCGCCGAACGTGGGCCGTTCTCGCTGGCCACCGAGGTTCCGGAGCGGCGGCTGGAGCTGCGCGTGGGCAAGATGGGGCTGCCGGATTTTTTTGATCTCAACAGCGTCGGCACCGACAGCCACCTACAGTTCATGAACTGGACTACCGACAACAACGGCGCGTGGGACTACGCCGCCGACACGCGCGGCTACACCTATGGCGCCATAGCCGAGTACGACGATAAGGACTGGTCGGCGCGCTACGCCGTTGCGCTGATGCCGACGGTGGCCAATGGAATCGATCTCGACTGGAACCTGCGGCGCGCCAGCGGACAGAACATGGAGGTCGAGTGGCGGCGCGGTCTGCTGGGCGGGCTGCTCAACGCCGATCGCAAGGGCGTGGTTCGCGCGCTCAGCTACGTCAACCACGCGCACATGGGGCTTTATCGCGCGGCGAATGCAGCGTATCTGGCGAAGGTGGATGCGACGCCGGATATTACGAAGCATGAGACGTTCGGCGCGGTGAAGTACGGCTTCGGACTGAACGCCGAGCAGGAGTTGACGGAGAGCCTGCGCGTCTTTGGGCGATTCGGATGGAACGAAGGGCAACACGAATCGTTCGCGTACACCGAGGTCGATCAGACGGTCGAACTGGGCGGCGACTATGCGGGCAAGCAATGGGGACGCGCCAACGATAAAGTCGGTCTGGCCTTCATCTCGAATGCAATCAAGAGCGACCACCAGGCGTACCTGAAGCTGGGCGGGTTGGGATTTCTGCTGGGCGATGGAAATCTGAACTACGCCCGCGAAGACATTCTGGAGGGCTACTACAATGTTCATGCGTGGCGCGGCGTGTACTACGCGCTGGACGCACAGTACATCGCCCACCCCGGCTACAACCAGGACCGCGGGCCGGTGCTGGTGGAATCCGTCCGCATGCATGTGGACTTTTAGAGACGGTTGTTGGTTGCTGGTTGAAGGCAAGCAGGTGGGTGGAACGTATACTTTAAACGTGACGTTGCTACACCTATACGAGTTGCTCGGCTTGCTCATCGGACTGCTGTTCGGCAGCTTTCTGAACGTGTGCATCTCGCGGCTGCCGGCGCATAAGTCCATCGTGACGCCCGGCTCGCACTGCATGGCGTGTGGACACGCGATTCGCTGGTATGACAATCTGCCGGTGTTGAGCTGGGTGGTTCTGCGCGCCCGCTGCCGCGACTGCAATGCGCCGATCTCCTGGCGGTACCCCGCGGTGGAGTTGGCGGTGGGGCTGTGGTTCTCCGTAGCCGCAGCTCGACTCTACGAAGTCCGTTACAATCTTGCGATCGATGGTTGGGTGCTGGTGCCAGGAGAAACAGTCCTCACATTCGGCATTGCCATCCTCGGCTTTCTGCTGATTGGGTTGATGGTGATGGACTGGCAGACGCAGCGGCTGCCGGATGCGTTCACGCTGACCGGCGTCGGCATCGGGTTGGTTCTGGTGTGCGTGCAGGCGTTCTTTCTGGCGCCGGGCGAGGGTGACATCGTGCTCAACACGACGAACCAGCTTCGGATGTCCAGTCCGGGGAGCTTTGCGTCGCAGGGCAACGTCTTTCTGACCGGCACGGAGGCGCTGATCATGGGGCGCATCGCTGCGATCGCGAGTGCGGCGCTGATCCTGCTTGCGGTGCGCTGGGGCTACAAGGCGCTGCGCAAACGCGACGGTATGGGGTTGGGAGACGTGAAGCTGCTGGCGATGATCGCTGCGTTTCTCGGATTCGGCGAGACGCTGCTCGCGCTCTTTGCCGGGGTCGTTGCCGCCAGCGTCTATGGCATCCTTCTGATGGCGCGGCATCGGGCCAGCGGCGCAAGCAAGCTACCGCTGGGCAGTTTTCTCGCCGCCGGCGGCCTCTTCAGTGCGCTCTTCGGGCCGCAGGTCCTGGCCTGGTACATGGAGATGTTGCGATAGCGGTTGCGCTGAATCGCAGCGAAAAACGGCCCTGCCAGCCCTTGTTTGCTTGACACTTGACCGGCCCGATTCTAGAGTCGAAGATGGCGATGCAGACAACTCCATACATCTGGAACTACCTTCCCCTGGCGCTGCATATTGTGGGCGCGCTGGGCATCGCCGGCGGCATGGTGGTGGCGTCCTACTTCGTCGGCAGGCACCGCAACTACCGCGTCAAGCTGGACCCCTACGAATGCGGTATGGACCCGGTGGGCGACGCGCGGGGCCGCTTCTCTGTGCGCTTCTACATGGTGGCAATGCTCTTCATCTTGTTCGATGTGGAGGCGGTCTTCCTGCTGCCGTGGGCGGTGATCTTCCGCCGTCTGCCGGCCATCACCGGCTCGCCGATGTTCGGCTTTTGGGAGATGCTGGTCTACCTCGGCTTTGTCGCCGTCGGCCTCTTCTATGTGTGGAAGAAGGGCATTCTCAACTGGTCGTACGACAAGGGAGACTTGTAAATGTACGATCCGGCAAGTGCGCTCACAGGCAAGACCTTCGTCTTCGAGGCGATGGCGGAGAACCCGGCCGTCGTGGCGCTCAGCGAGCTTGCCACCGACGCGAAGTTCGACCGCGATGAGCTGACGATCACCGTCGCGCGCGAGTCTATCGTTGCAGCGTGTGAGGCCGTCAAAGCCGCGGGATACAACTTCTTCGAGACCGTTACCGCCGTTGACTGGTTTCCGCAGGAGCCGCGTTTCCAACTCTCCTACCACATCCTCTCGCACAGCCTGAAGCAGCGGATTCGCCTGCGCGTCATGCTGCATTCGACCGCCGCGAGCGTTCCCTCAATCACATCCGTGTGGCCCGCGGCAAACTTTTACGAGCGCGAGGTCTTCGACCTCTTCGGCATCGACTTCGCCGGCCATCCACGCCTCACCCGCATTATGATGCCCGAAAACTGGGAGGGACATCCGCTGCGCAAGGACTATCCCGTCGAAGGCTACCGATAAGACAGGTTCAAGGCACAAGGTTCGAGACAAAGGCAGGCACCGCTGATGGCACCCATCACCGCTTCCGACAGGATCACTCCCGGCGTCGAAGACGTCATTGCCGACGCGAAGCGCCACGGCAACGCGGGCACGGGAGAGCACTCCATGGTGCTCAACATGGGGCCGCAGCATCCGTCAACCCACGGCGTGCTGCGCATGGTGCTGGAGCTGGACGGCGAGATCGTCGTCTCGCTGGCACCCGATATCGGCTACCTGCACACCGGCATCGAAAAGACATGCGAGGCCAAATTCTACCAGCAGGTTGTCCCGCTGACCGACCGCGTCGACTATCTCTGCCCGATGACCAACAACCTGGCGTATTGCCTGGCGGTGGAGAAGCTGCTGGGACTGGAGATTCCCGAGCGCGCCCAGTTGCTGCGCGTGCTGCTCAACGAAATCACGCGCATCGAGTCGCACCTGGTGTGGCTGGGCACGCACGCTATGGACATCGGCGCGCTGACGATGTTCCTGTACTGCTGGCGCGAGCGCGAAGCCACCATGCGCATCTTCGAGGCGGTCAGCGGCCAGCGCATGATGACCAGCTACTTCCGCATCGGGGGGCTGGCGCTGGAGCCGCCGATGGGATTCTTCGAGACGGTGCAGACCTTCCTTGACACCATGCCCGCGCACATCGACCAGTACGAGGGCCTGCTGACGGGCAACCCAATCTGGATGGGACGGCTGAAGGGCGTCGGCACACTTACGGCTGCGCAGGCCATCGCGCTGGGCGTCACCGGGCCGCCGCTGCGCGCCAGCGGAGTGGATTGGGACCTACGCCGCGATATGCCCTACTCCGGCTACGAGAGGTTCAAGTTTGACGTGCCCGTATCGAACGACGGCGATGTTTGGGCGCGGTACGTCGTACGCATGCTGGAGATGCGCGAGTCGGTGAAGATATGCCATCAGGCGATGCAGATGCTGGAGGGCCTGCCTCGCGGAGCGGACGGAAAGCCCGGGCCGATTGTGGCCGACGCACCCAAGATCGTGCTGCCCAACCGCGAGAAGATGAAGACCGAGATGGAGGCGTTGATCCATCACTTCAAGATTGTGACCGAAGGGTTCGCGGTGCCAGCGGGCGAGGTCTATCAGGCGGTGGAGAGCCCGCGCGGCGAGATGGGATACTACGTCGTCTCGGATGGGACGGCCAAACCGTATCGCGTACACATGCGGAATCCCAGCTTCGCCACGCTGCAAGCCCTGGAGACTATGTGCAAGGGCCGGCTGCTGGCTGATGTAGTCGCCGTAATCGGAAGCATCGACATTGTGCTGGGAGAGATCGACAGATAGCGTTTTGCTTAAGGGCACGCCTTTAGCCGTGCCGCAGAGATGAAAAGAAGGACGGGCTTTAGCCCCTGAGGTATTGAGTTGCAAGAGCCTCAATCCGACCGGAACACGCTTATACGCCACGAACTTTGGGTCTCGATGGTTAGCCAATTCCGTTCTCATCTAGCGGCGCTGGAAATATCAGGAAAGCTGGGCGGTGTGAAGATCGATGAGCCGTTCGAGAATGAAGTGTTCATAAGTACTGCCGCCGAAATATTGAGCATATGGATCAATACGGAAAGCGGCATTGGAAGTTGGTTGGTTATAAATGTCGACGAGACTGCGGGACCATGGTCAATGTCGACAGATGGCAACATCACATTGGATGGCGAGAATTTAGATGTGGAGTTAGCCGTGGAACGCCTTGCGGCTAAGCTGGTAAAGATGTAACCGGAGATAATGCAAGAGTGAGCACGATTGCCAATTCGATTTTTTCGCCGGAGCTGGCGGCGCGGTTTGACAAGCTGGTGACGCTGTACCCGGTGAAGCGCTCGGCGCTGGTGCCGATGCTGCTGTACGCGCAGGACGAGGTGGGCTATGTGTCGGAGGCGGTGATTCAGGAGGTCGCGCAGCGGCTGGACCTGTTCGATCTCGACGTGCGCTCGGTGCTGAGCTACTACTCCATGCTGCGGACCAAACCCGCCGGAAAATACAACGTGCAGGTGTGCACCAACATCAGTTGCATGTTGCGCGGCGGCTACGAGATCCTCGACCACTGCAAGAAGAAGCTGGGCATCGAGAACAAACAGACCACGCCCGACGGCCAGTTCTCGCTGGAAGAGGTGGAGTGCATCGGCGACTGCTGCTCCGCGCCGGCCATGCAGGTCAACTACGAGTTCCACGACGAGCTGACCCCGGACAAGGTCGATGAGATTCTCGACCAGTACGCCGCCGGGAAGATTCTCGACAGCACGCAAAAGGACGGGAAGTAATGCCGCGTCTTGTATCCCATCCCGATGAAGTCATCGTGCTGAAGCGGCGCTTCGGCCAGGGCGCGGCGAAGATCGACCGGTACATCGAGCTGGACGGCTATGCGGCAGTGCAGAAGGCCATTGCGCAGGGCGCGGAGGCGATGCCGGGCTGGATCATCGACACCATGAAGTCCAGCGGGCTGCGCGGGCGCGGCGGCGCGGGATTCCCCACCGGGATGAAGTGGAGCTTTGTGCCGAAGACTTCGGCCAAGCCAAAGTATGTGCTGGTGAACGGCGACGAGAGCGAGCCGGGGACGTGCAAGGACCACCTCATCTTCCGCGAAGACCCGCATGCGGTGATCGAGGGTGCGATGATCGCGGGACTGGCCATCGGCGCGAAGACCGGCTTCATCTATCTGCGCGGTGAGTATCGCACTCTGCTGGAGATTATGGAGCGCGCGGTCGCCGACGCCTACGCGAAGGGCTTCCTGGGCAAAAACATCTTTGGGTCCGGCCTGGACTTCGACATCATCACGCAGACCGGCGCGGGGGCGTACGAGGTGGGCGAGGAGTCGGCGCTGATGGAGTCGCTGGAGGGCAAGCGCGGTGTGCCACGCATTCGACCGCCCTTCCCTGCTGTGGTGGGCCTGTATGACGGGCCGACGATCATCAACAACGCGGAGACCATCGCCAACGTGCCGCACATTCTGCTGATGGGCGGCGAGGCTTACGCGGCACTGGGTACGGAGCGCAACGGCGGCACGCGCCTGTTTGGAATTAGCGGCCACGTCGAGCGGCCCGGCGTGTATGAGCTGCCGATGGGCTACTCGCTGCGAAGGGCAATTTATGAAGTAGCCGGAGGCGTTCGCGGCGGCAAGCAGTTGAAGGCCGTCGTCCCCGGCGGCGCATCCTGCCCCGTGCTGCGCGCCGACGAGATCGACATCGGCCTGGACTTCGACCAACTGGCGAAGGCCGGATCGATGCTGGGGTCGGGAGGGATTGTCGTGCTCGACGAGACCGTCTCCATCGTTGAGTTCGCCCTGCGGACGATCCAGTTCTACCAGCACGAGAGCTGCGGATGGTGTATTCCATGCCGCGAGGGCACCGACTGGATCAAGAAGACGCTGACCCGCGTCTACGAGGGCGGAGGCGCGAAGAAGGACATCGACACCGTGCAGTACATCGCGGAAAACATGATGGGCCGGACCTTCTGCCCGTTCGGCGACGCGGCGGCGATGCCCACGCTGGGCTTCGTCAAAAAGTTCCGCAAGGAGTTTGAGGATTACATCGAAGGCAAGAAGGCCGGAACCGCACTTATGCCCGAGGAGCGCGATTTAATTGGAGTGGGACATTGAGCGATCGCGGGCTGAGGATCGCCGTAGTTCTCGCGCTGACATTTGCAGTATTTGTTCTCGGCGTGCTGATCCACTCGAGGATGCAACACCGAAGCGCCGATCAGGAGATTTTGATTCAGAGGTCGCACCAGAATTAAATGCAGCAGGAACAGGGATTCTTGATGGCTGACGTAACCATTACCGTAGATGGCAAGAAGATCACCGCACCGGCGGGCTCGCTGCTGATTGAGGTGTGCAAGAGTGCGGGCATCGAGATCCCTGCGTTCTGCTACTACCCCGGCCTGAGCCTGCAGGCGGCATGCCGCATGTGCGTCGTGCGCCAGGAAAAAGTGCCGAAGCTGCAGACCGCATGCACCACGCAGATCGCCGAGGGGCAGGTCTTCTTCACCGATACGCCGGAGGTGATCCAGGCGCGCAAGGCCACGCTGCAAATGCTGCTGGGGAACCACCCGCTGGACTGCCCGGTGTGCGACGCGGGCGGCGAGTGCGAGTTGCAGGACATGACCTTCAAGTACGGCGCGGCGGACAGCTTCTACGCCGAGCCGAAGAACCATCGCGAGGAGCAGAAGTGGTCGCCGGTGGTGTACTTCGACCGGCCACGCTGCATCCTGTGCTATCGCTGCGTGAGGACGTGCAGCGAGGGCATGGACGTCTTCGCGCTGGCGGTGGAGAACCGCGGCTCGTCGTCCACCATCGTGCCCAACGTCCCCGCCAAGCTCACTCCCGACAACCTCGCGCATCTGGACTGCGAGCAGTGCGGCATGTGCATCGACGTCTGCCCGGTGGGCGCGTTGACCAGCGGAACTTATAGATATAAGACGCGGCCGTGGGAGATGAACCACGTTGCGACCGTCTGCACGCACTGCGGCGACGGATGCAAGACCACGCTCGGCGTGCGCTCCACGGCGGATGGTTCGGAGATCGTTCGCGGAGACAACCGCGACAAGTCCGGCATTAACAGCGACTTTTTATGTAACAAAGGACGTTACGCATTCGATTTTGCCAACAGCAGCGAGCGAATCACGCAGCCGCTGGTGCGCCAGCCCAACGGCGAGCTGAAGGCCGTCAGTTGGGAGGAGGCGCTCACATGCGTTGGCAAGAAGTTTGCCGAGCTGCGCGACACACGCGGCGGCAAGACGATTGGCGTGATCGGCGGCAACCGGCTGACCAACGAAGAGGCCTACCTGCTGCAAAAGTTCGCGCGCTCCGTGCTACATACCAACAACATCGACCACCACCGCACAGCGGATTACGTTGCCTTCGCGCAATCGCTGGCTGGAACTACAGGGCGCGCGGCGTCGCTGCGCGAGACGCTGACCGCGCCGGCGGTGCTCTTGGTCGGCGGCGATCCTACCAACCAAAGTCCCGCGACGGCGTGGAACCTGCGCAGCAACGTCCGCCTCAACGGAGCGAGGCTCTACATTGCGAACACGGCAGAGATCAAGCTGCGCCGCCAGGCCAGTGCCTTCCTGCAGGTTGCGGAGTATGGCTATGGTGCGCTCGCGGCGTTCCTCGCCGGTGACGACTCCGCCGCCAACATCGCCGCCCCAGACAGCGCAGCGCTCGCCAGCTTTCGCGATGCGATCAGGAGCGAGGAGTCGCTGCTGGTCCTCATCGGCAACGATCTGCGCGGCGCCGAGCTGAAGCGCCTCATCGACTTCGGCCTCACGATTCCAGGCACGAAGTTCGCGCTGCTGGCCGACTACGCCAACTCGCGCGGCGCGGCAGACATGGGCCTGCTGCCCGACATGCTGCCCGGCTACACGCCCATCGGCCCCATCGACACGCAGGACCCCAGTAGCCGCATCGCCCTTGAGTACAGATCGCCCACCACGCCCGGCCTCGATCTGCTGGAGATCTTCGAGGCCGCCGAAACAGGCAATCTCTCCGCGTTCTACGTCGTCGGGTCGAACCCCATCGCGCGTTACGCGGTCGATCCCGCTACGCTGAAGAACACCTTCGTCGTGGTGCAGGAGATGTTCCTCACCGAGACCGCCGCAATCGCCGACGTCGTTCTTCCCGCCGCGAACCTCTACGAGAAATCCGGCTCGGTGACCAACAGCTACGGCGACCTGCAACAGGTCAAAAAAGCTGGCGACCGCGCCGGCGTGCGCAGCGACTTCGAGACGATCGTGCGCATCGCAGACAAGATGGGCGCCGACGTCCGCAAGCTCGTTCCATTCGGGCCAGTCTCCAATGCGGGGGGAACCCGCGCGGACATGGGCCAGACGCGCGGCGCGCAGTCGGGCGAGGCCGACCGTCACGCCGTCTGGCTCACCGCCAACAATCTGGAGCCGCGCCTCAGCCCGTTCGATCCCTCGGCGATCCTCGACGAGATTCAGCGCCTCGTTCCCGGCTACGAAATACTGCGGCTGCAACTGCTCTCCGGCAACGACCAGCACCTCTCGCCCGCGGCCGCGCCCATCCGCGACAACGCGGGCCTGGTGCAGATCAG
Organism: Granulicella sp.; assembly: GCA_003132145.1. Lineage (GTDB taxonomy): Bacteria > Acidobacteriota > Terriglobia > Terriglobales > Acidobacteriaceae > Edaphobacter. The sequence goes on along the minus strand of PKWU01000044.1, from coordinate 28,887 downwards.
CAATCGCCGCGACCTCGTGCTGCCCGCCGGCGACACGCTTTTCACCTCCGGCTCGCTTGGCCGCTATTCGGCGATCCTCAACGACCTGCGGCAATTCCGACCACGGCAATCCCTGATTCAGATCGACGTACAGACAGCATCCGACTAGAAACCGAGAGTGACCTTGACCCACCTGACCAACTTCGAACTTTTTCTGCTCCTGAGCGTGCTCAAGGTTGCGGTGGTGCTGGTCATCCTGCTGCTTGCGGTGGCCTACACCGTGTTGCTCGAACGCAAGTTGCTGGCGCGCATGCAGAACCGCTGGGGCCCCAGCCGCGTCGGGCCGTTCGGTCTGCTACAGCCGCTGGTGGACGGCGCAAAAAGCTTCCTCAAGGAAGACATGAACCCACTCGCCGCGGAGCGTCCGCTGTTCATTCTCGCACCCATCATCGCACTTGGCTGCGCGCTCATCTCAGTCGCCGTGGTGCCCTTCGGTGCGGTCACTCGAGTGCATGGAGTGGACCTCTTCCAGATCGCCAACGTCAATATAGGCCTGCTGGTCATTCTTGGCATCACGTCGATCGGCGTATACGGAATCACGCTCTCCGGCTGGTCGTCGAACAACAAGTATTCGCTGCTCGGCTCGCTTCGTTCCACCGCGCAGGTGATCAGCTACGAGCTTGCCCTCGGTCTCTCGCTGGTGGGCGTTGTGCTGCGCGCGCAGTCGCTGAACCTGCGCACGATCGTCAACAGCCAGTCCGCCCACGGCGCTCTCTCGTGGAACATCTTTGGCGGCTTCCAGATTGTCGCCTTCTTCATCTACCTGATGGCCGCTTTCGCCGAGACCAACCGCGCGCCGTTCGACCTGCCCGAGGCTGAGAACGAACTGGTCGCCGGCTACCACACCGAGTACAGCTCCATGAAGTTCGCCATGTTCTTCATGGCCGAGTACGCCAACATGATCACCGTTAGTTGCGTGGCCACGCTGCTGTTTTTCGGCGGCGCGAGCAGCCCCTTCGGACACATCTTCAACGATTTTTTTAACACACCAGTTCTGAACGCCGTCTTTCCGGTCTGCTGGTTTGTCGCCAAGGTCTTCGCATTTCTCGCCCTCTACATCTGGGTGCGGGGCACTCTGCCGCGCTTCCGCTACGACCAACTGATGAGCTTCGGCTGGAAGTTTCTGCTGCCGCTCGCCATGGCCAACATCATCGTCACCAGCTTTGTCATCGCCATGCGGGGGTAACTCCGCACTGCTTTACAATCACTGGATAACCAACAGCTTCTGCACCAGAAACGGAATTGATCGTCGCTGCACGCATCAAACGAAGGACTCGGCGGAACCCATGCAACTTGCACTCTTCATCATCTTTGGCGCACTGGCACTGGGCGGGGCACTGAACCTGCTCTTGCAGCGCCACCCCATCCACAGCGCGCTCTCGCTGGTGGTGGTGATGATGTCGCTGGCGGTGCTGTACTGGTCGCTGGGCGCGGAGTTCCTCGCTGCCGCGCAGGTCATCGTCTACTCGGGCGCGATCATGGTGCTGTTCGTCTTTGTCATCATGCTGCTGAACGCGGGCACGGAACAGCGCACCCGCGGCAGCCGAGCCGCATACGCGGTCGGCATCCCCGGAGCGGCGGCGATCTTCTGCCTGCTCAGCTTTGTATTTCTGTCGGAGCGCGGTGCGCTGAAGTCCTCCAACATCGGCGGCGACCTGAGCAGCGCTACCGACAACATCGCCGAGGTCAGCGCGATGCTCTTCACCAAACAACTGCTGCCCTTCGAGGTCACCTCGATCCTCATCCTCGTCGCCATCCTGGGCGCAGTCGTCCTCGCGCGGAAGGAGCAATAGCATGGTGCCCACAGCGTACTACCTCATCCTTGCTGCGATGTTGTTCTCCATCGGCATTGCCGCGTTCCTGATCAAGCGCAATGTTATTACGATCTTCATCTCGATCGAGCTGATGCTTAACGCCGTCAATCTGACCTTCGTCGCCTTCGCACACATGTGGCATCAGGTGAGCGGGCAGATCTTCGTCTTCTTCGTGATGGTGGTCGCAGCGGCTGAAGCCGCGGTCGGACTCGCCATCATCATCTCCATCTACCGCACGCGCCAGACGCTGAACGTCGACGAGATCGACCTGATGAAATCATGAACCCCATGCCTGCAAGTACCATCTGGTTCATTCCGCTGCTTCCCTTCGCCGGCTTCCTCATCAACGGGACGCTGGGGCGAAGGCTGCCGCGCGCCGTCGTCAGCACAGTGGCGCTGCTCTTCACCGCCGCGCCCGCCGCGCTGGTCGCGTGGCTGTGGACGACGATGTGCACCTCCGGCGCACCCAATACAATCGAATCGGTGATCCGGCCCTATGGATATGGATGGATCGCAATCACCGGCTTCCACGCCGACTTTGCCTTCACCGTCGATCACCTCACGCTGATCATGCTCGGCGTGGTCACCGGCGTCGGCTTCCTCATCCACATCTACTCGGTCGGATACATGGCGCACGAGGAGGGCTATTGGCGCTTCTTTGCGTATCTCAACCTCTTCATGTTCTTCATGTCGGTGCTGGTGCTGGCCGCTAACTTCCTGCTTCTCTTCGTCGGCTGGGAGGGCGTGGGTCTCTGCTCGTACCTGCTGATCGGCTTCTACTTCAAGAAAGCATCTGCCGCCAACGCAGGCAAGAAGGCTTTCATCGTCAACCGCATCGGCGACTTCGGCTTTCTGCTGGCGATGTTCCTGCTTGTCGTCCACTTCGGAAGCCTCGACTTCTCGCAAGTCTTCACCGACATCGCGCAGAACCCCCAGTGGCAGCAGCAGGGCGCGCACTTCCTGCCCACCATCTGCTTGCTGCTGATCCTTGGCGCGGCGGGCAAGTCCGCGCAGATTCCGCTCTACATCTGGCTGCCCGACGCGATGGAGGGTCCCACGCCAGTCTCCGCGCTGATCCACGCGGCAACGATGGTGACGGCAGGCATCTACATGGTCGCGCGCTGCCATGTCCTCTTCAACAGCTCGCCGCTTGCACTCAGCGTGGTTGCGATCATCGGCGCGGCCACGGCGATCTTTGCGGCCTCGATCGGCATGGTGCAGCATGACATCAAGCGAGTGCTGGCCTACTCCACCATCTCGCAGCTCGGCTATATGTTCATGGCCTGCGGAGTGGGAGCCTACGCCGCCGGGATCTTCCACCTGCTGACGCATTCTTTCTTCAAGGCACTGCTCTTCCTCGCCGCTGGCTCTGTCATTCACGCGCTCTCCGGCGAGCAGGACATGCGCAAGATGGGCGGACTGCGCACGCGAACGCCTATCACATTCTGGTGCATGAGCGCGGGCGTCTTCGCAATCGCTGGGATTCCGCCGTTTGCGGGATTCTTCTCCAAGGATGAGATTCTCTACCGTACCTTCGCCTCAAACAACCCGCTGCACATTGTTCTGTGGCTCATCGGACTGGCCACCGCGGGCATGACCTCCTTCTACATGTTCCGCCTCTGGTTCAAGACATTCTTCGGCGAGCCGCGCGTCGATCCACACGCCACCGCGCATCACAGCATTCATGAGTCGCCGTGGTTCATGCTGCTGCCGCTGGTCGTTCTCGCGTTTCTTTCGGTCACCGGCGGATGGGTTGGAATCCCCGCCGCGCTTGGCGGCAACAACGGAATGGAGCGATTCCTCGATCCGGTCTTCACAAATGGAACGGCCGCCGAAGCCGTCGCAGCCACAACCGGCCACGCCCTCGAACTCGTCCTGACCCTCGTTTCCGTTCTGGTTGCAGTCGCGGGCTTCTACATCGCCTACGTCTTCTACTACGAGAAGCCGGGAACCGCAGACGCGCTCGCTGAGCGCAACAGCCGCGCCTACGCGGTCGTCAAGAACAAGTACTGGGTGGACGAATTCTACAACGCATTTCTGATTACGCCGCTGCTGATGTTCACGCGCGGAATCCTGGAAATTGTCGTCGAGCGCGGAGTTGTCAACGGCTCCGGCCAGGCGGCAGGAGCGGCAACGCGCGGCCTGGCATGGATCGAGCGCAAGCAGATATCCGGCAACATCCGCTCCTACGCCGGATGGCTCGCCATCGGCGCCGCCGCTGTGATCGCCGTAATGCTCTTCGGTCAATCGATGTGGGGTCACCTGTGAGGAGACGATGAACATCGACCACATCATTCTGAGCCTCATCGTCTTCGTGCCGCTGGCCGGAGCGCTCGTGCTCACGCTTCTGCCCGACCGCGGCAAGACGATGCAGTGGGCCGCGCTCGCCGTCACACTGCTCACCTTCGTGCTAACGCTTCATCTGCCGTTTCACTACTCGTATGCGAGCCATCCGGGCGGCTTCCAGTTCGAGCGGAATGTGCCGTGGATCGCCGCACCAGCCATCCACTACCACCTCGGCGTCGACGGCCTGTCGATGTGGCTGATGGTGCTGACCGGCCTGCTCGCGCCGCTCGGAGTGCTGATTTCGTGGCGCGCCATCGACCAGCGCAAGAAGCTCTTCTATGTTCTGTTCCTGCTGCAGCAGGTTGCGATGATGGGCATCTTCGTCTCGCTCGACATGTTTCTCTACTACGCATTCTGGGAGATGTCGCTGGTGCCGATGACGGTCCTTATCGCCACCTTCGGCCGCAGCGAGAAGCGCCGCCGCGCAGCGATCAAATATTTTCTTTACGCCTTCATCCCGTCAGGGCTGCTGTTGGCCGCGATGCTCTGGCTCTATGCGCAGACGGGCACCTTCGATCTGCCGAAGCTGGCCGCACTCGCCACGCAACATGCAATCTCGCCCAACGCCGGCGCGCTGTGGATTGCATCGCTGGGCTTTCTGCTGGCCTTCGCGGTCAAGGTCCCCGTTTTCCCGCTGCACGGCTGGCTGGTCGACGCCATCTCCGAGGCACCCACCGCTGCCGTGATGGTGTTGGCGGGCAAAACGGCGCTCTACTCCATGCTGCGCTTCTCGTTCGCCATCTTCCCCGAGCAGTCGCATCGCGTCGCGCCGCTGATGATCGCGCTGGCTGCCATCGGCATCGTCTACGGCGGGCTGCTGGCGCTGGTGCAGAACGACCTGAAGAAGCTCGCCGCCTACTCCACGCTGGGCCAACTCAGCTTCATTATGCTGGGCATCTTCACGTTCACCATTGCGGGCCTGGACGGCGGCATCTATCAAATTCTGAACGAGAGCCTCGCTGGCGCAGCCTTCTTCATGCTGCTCGGCCTACTCTACGAGCGCTACGGCACCTACGACATGCGCCAGTACGGCGGGCTGGCGCAACGGCTGCCCTGGGTGGCCACGGTGTTCGTTCTGGTGACGCTCTCCATCATCGGCCTGCCCATACTGAACAGCTTCGTCGGCGAGTTCCTGATTCTCTCCGGCTCCATGCAGTCGCCCTTCGCGCACCATCACCTGTTGACCGCGCTGGCAGCCACCGGCGTCATTCTCAGCGCGGCGTACATGCTGCGGATGATCCAGCGCGTCTTCTACTGCGAGCTTGGCCCCAAGCCGCAAGCGGTTGCCGGGTGGAACCTGGACGCGCGCGAACACATCGCTCTGTGGCCTGTGGTCGCGCTCTTCCTCGCAATGGGCCTCTGCCCGTCGCTCTGGATGCGCGCCATCGACAGCTACGGCGCGTCGATGGCCGATCACTTCGCAGCCATCCATGCAACGCCGCCCGCCGACCCCGCGGCGCTACAGACGACTTCGCCTCAAACCACCACCGGAGGCGCGCGCCGATGAACCTTCCCACATCCGTGATCGCGCTGCTGCCCGAGTACGTTCTCACACTCACCGGCGTCCTCATCATGCTGATCGAGGCGGTGCTGAAGCCCGGCACAAGCCGCAAGCCGCTGGGCTGGCTGGCCATCGCGGGAACAGCGTCAACGGGCTTCATCAGTTGGTATCAGCTTCGCCTCGGCGTGCTCACCGCCTTCAGCGGCAACATCCAGGTGGACGCCTTCAGCATCTTCTTCCATCTGCTGATCGGCGCGGTGGTTGTGGCCACGCTGCTCGGTTCGCTGGATTACTTCGATGGCCACGCAAGCCATGCGGGCGAGTACTTCGCGTTGGTTCTGTTCGGCGCGGTCGGCATGATGTTGATGACCTGCTCGACCGAGCTGCTGATGGTCTTCATCGGCCTCGAAATCTCCTCCATCTCGACCTACATCCTCGCGGGCTTCCGCAAGGGACACGGCACGGCGGTCGAAGCCTCGATTAAATATTTTCTGCTTGGCTCCTTTGCCACGGCATTTTTCCTTTACGGCATCGCGCTGGCCTACGGCGCGACGGGATCGACCAGCATTGCCGCCATCGCAGCGGGCCTCGCCACCAGCGCCACTCCTCGCATGGCCTTCCTCGGTCTGGCCATGATGCTGGTCGGCCTGGGCTTTAAGGTCTCCGCCGCGCCATTCCACCTGTGGACGCCGGATGTCTACCAGGGAGCGCCGGCGCCGGTGGTCGGGCTGATGTCCACCGCGCCCAAGGCCGCGGCATTCGCGGTCCTGCTGCGCATCACCTTCTGCGGATTCCCGCAGATGCAGACCCGCTGGGCGATGCTGATGTGGGGCCTGGCCGCACTCTCCATGACCATTGGCAACCTCGGCGCGCTGAAGCAGACCGACGTGAAGCGAATGTTGGCCTACTCCAGCATTGCGCACGCGGGCTACCTGCTGGCCGCCTTCACGGCGTTTCCTGCCGCAGGCATTTCTGCCGCTTGCTTCTACACCGCAGCCTACGCCGCGATGAATGTTGGGGCCTTCGCCGTCGTCACCCAGGTTGGTGGATACAAAGAGACGCTGCGCAGCTTCAAAGACTACCATGGCCTCGCGATGCGGCGTCCCGTGCTGGCCGCGCTGCTTGCCTTCTTCCTGCTCTCGCTGATCGGGATTCCCTTCACCGGCGGCTTCTTCGGCAAGTTCTATGTCTTCAGTGCCGCGATCCAGGCCGGCAACATCTGGCTCGCCGTCATCGGTCTGCTCAACAGCGGCGTTGCCTGCTTCTACTACCTGAGGCTGCTCAGCTCGGTCTACACGAAGCCCGCCGAGACCGCCCCCGCGCCCGTTGACCAGACCGCGAAAGAGACCGGCGCCAGCCTCACTGCAACACCAACGATCAGCATTCCGGCGGGGATCGGCCTCACGCTCACCGCCGCTGCCACGCTTCTGCTCGGCATTTTGCCCGGCAACATCCTCCACCTGGCCAACTCCGCCAGTTCCAGCCTGCGCGCAACCTCCGCAACCACACCGTCTGCAGCGTCCTCCGTCAACAGCCATTCCAGCCTGCCACCCTCAGGCCACAGCCGGTAGCTTACGCAAATAGATACAAACGGGCGCAAATTCATTACAATTCCAGCGACGGCTGCAACCCGCATCCGTCGTCATTCAATCAATCAGTGAGCATACCGGCCATGCAGCTACGCTTCGTAAAAAGCCTCCGGGCATTCTTCGTCTCCCTCCTCTTCTTCGCCTGCTTCGCCACAACTGGCCGTGCGCTGGTCGCGCCACACATCGTCACTGCCGACCGCATCGCTGCGGCCGATCGCGCCGCCGACGCCGACCGCATCGCGCAACTGGAGAAGCAGGTGTCCGAGAACAAGGCCTCCTCGACCGCCGCTGCGGCATCGGCAGCCGCCGCTACGGCCACCGCGCAGTCTGCCGGCGACAACGCCTGGGTGCTGACCAGCGCGCTGCTTGTGCTGATGATGACCGGCCCAGGCCTTGCGCTGTTCTACAGCGGCCTGGTGCGCAAGAAGAACGTGCTGGGCACCATGATGCAGAGCTTTGCCATGATGGCCGTCATCACGGTGCTGTGGGTCATCTGCGGCTACTCGCTGGCCTTCGGTCCGGGCAACGCCTACATCGGCGGCCTGCACAATGCCTTCCTGCACGGCGTGGGACTGACGCCGAACCTGGCCTATGCACCCACCATTCCCGAGCAGAGCTTCATGATCTATCAGCTCATGTTCGCCATCATCACTCCGGCCTTGATCGCCGGGGCCTTCGCTGAGCGCATGAAGTTCTCCGCCATGCTGCTCTTCTCGGTGCTGTGGGCGCTGCTCGTTTACAGTCCCGTGGCGCACATGGTGTGGGGCGTCGGCGGACTGCTGAACGCGGCGGGCAGCCATCCCTGTCTGGACTTCGCCGGTGGCACGGTGGTCCACATCACCTCGGGCGTCTCGGCGCTGGTCACCGCGCTCTATCTGGGCAGGCGGCTTGGCTACCCCAAGGAGCCTATCTCGCCGCACAGCATGGTTCTCTGCTTCATCGGCGCCGGGCTGCTGTGGGTGGGCTGGTTCGGCTTCAACGCGGGAAGCGCGCTGGGCGCTGGCCCGCTGGCCACCAGCGCCTTCGTCAACACGCAGTTCGCGGCTGCGGCGGGCGCCATCAGTTGGGGCGCGGCGGAGTGGATCCGCAGCGGCAAGCCAAGCGCGCTGGGTGCGGTCTCCGGCGCAGTCGCTGGACTGGCAACCATCACCCAGGCTGCGGGCTTCGTGCAACCCATCTCGGCGGTGCTGATCGGGCTGATCGCCGGTTCCGTCTGCTTCTTCATGGTGGTGAAGGTGAAGAACTGGTTCGGCTACGACGACTCGCTGGACGCATTCGGCGTGCATGGCGTGGGCGGGACGATGGGCGCGCTGCTGACCGGAATCTTTGCATCGAGCGCGATCAACCCCATCTTCGGCAAGGATGCCCTCGGTCATCCGCGGCCCACGGGCTGGGTGGACGGCAACCCCGCGCAGGTGCTGCATCAGTTGACCGCAGCGGGCATGGCATGGGGCTTTGCCATCGTGGGCACGCTGGTGATTCTCTTTCTCGTCGATCATCTGGTCGGACTGCGCGTCAGCGAGGACGAAGAAGAACAGGGCCTGGATCTGACGCAGCACGGCGAACAGGGCTACGACTGGGACAGCAGCACGAGCTAGATCTCGCGCCGCATCCGTTCACAGTGGTTCAGCGGAAGGATGCGGCGAAGCGCGCTCAGAAGCCGTTGGCCAATAGAGACTCCACCGTCAGTTCGCGCTTTGATGCATCGGCCTGCGCGCGGCTCTCGGCGTACTTGGCCATCACATCCACCTCGATGTTCACCGCCATCCCCGGCGCCAGCGTGTGTAGGTTGGTGGCCGAGTAGGTGTGGGGAAGGATCGCAATCCAAATCTCCGCGCCCTCGATTCCCGCGACCGTCAGGCTGATCCCCTCCACCGCGATCGATCCCTTCAGAACCACATAGCGCATCAGCTCCTGGGGCAGGCGCACGCGAACCACCCAGTCGGTCAGCCCGGCGCCAGCCTGCGACGCGTCTGGCTGTGGTGCGACCGGCGAAGTCCATCCGCTCTGCACGAGGTCAGGCTGGGTTCCCGCTGCGACCGGCTCAATCGAGATCAGCGTGCCAGTGCCATCGACGTGGCCCTGCACCAGATGCCCACCCAGTGGCGATCCAGCCGCGGTGGGCAGCTCCAGGTTCACCAGCGAACCCGGCACAAGGCGCGAGAGCGTGGTGCGCGCGATGGTCTCCGCGGCAAGGTCGGCCGAAAATCGCGGAGGAAAGGCGTCCGGCTCGATGGTGAGCGCCGTGAGGCAGACCCCGCAGACGGCGACGCTGTCGCCCAGATGCAGACGCTCGACGATGCCCGGCGCGGCAATCGTGAGCCGCGCCGCGCCCGCCGTCGGGGTAAACGCAATCACCTCGCCTGTCGTCTCCACCAGTCCGGTAAACATATCTCTAGCCTAGCTCATCTCCTCGTCCGCGCGCCTCCCATCTCGCCCTGTCATCGCCTGTAGACGAACCTCTCACGCAAACAGAATTGATCGTCCCTTCATTTCATTCTCGCCGTCGGTGCGGTAGTCTCATAGAGCCTTATATGTCTGAGAAGAAACCATCCACCGCGAAGTCCAGCCATGCCGGTAAGACGGTGCCAGGCAAGCAGGCCGCGCAGAAGCCCGCAGTCAACGCGCGCAAGCCCACTGCAAAGAAGCCCTCCGCCAAGAACCCGACCGCGAAGAAGGCTGCGAAATCGTCCGCCAAAAAGCCCGCCATCGCTCCCTTCCCGGAGGAGCGTTTCTTCGACCGCGACGAGAGCTGGATGCTCTTCAACCAGCGGGTGCTGGAAGAGGCGGAGGACGAGGGCAATCCGCTGCTGGAGCGGGTGAAGTTTCTTGCCATTACGGCGAGCAATCTGGACGAGTTTGTGGAGATCCGCGTGGCCAGTCTGCTGCAGCGGATCGAGGACGAATACGACCAGCCGCAGCGCGCGGACGAGAGCGGCCTGACGCTCCAGCAGCGGCTGGACCGGCTGAGCGTGGTGCTGCACAATTTTGTGGACGCGCAGTACGCGTGCTGGAGCCGGAAGCTGCGCCCCGCGCTCGCCGCCGAGAATATCCGCATCCTGGACTGGAAACAGCTCGACGAACGCGCGCGTGCCTATGCGCTCAGCTTCTACGAGACCGAGGTCGATCCGCTGCTGACGCCGGTGACCATCGACCCATCGCACCCCTTCCCGCGCGTGCTGAACAAGGCGCTGTGCATCGCTCTTCTGCTGCACTCCAAGCGCAAGGCCAGAAGCGTGCCGCGGCCCGGCGCCGCGCTGGGCGTGGTCACCGTGCCGCGCGCCCTGCCGCGCATGGTGCAACTGCCCAGCGGCGAGGGACGCTTCGACTTCATCCTGCTGCACAAGCTGATCGAGTCGCAGGTGGAGTGCATGTTCCGCGGCTACCAGGTGATGTCGCGCGCGGCCTTCCGCGTCACGCGCAACAGCAACCTCTACCTGCAGGAAGAGGAGTCGCGCTCCGTGCTGGAGAGCGTCCGCGAGGAGCTGTACAACCGGCGCAAGGGCGACGCCGTGCGCATGGAGATCGAGTCCGCCGCCTCGCCGGAGATTGTGGAACGTCTGCGCACCAACTTCGAGCTCGACCCTTGGCAGGTCTTCCAGACCGACGCGCCGGTGAACCTGACGCGGCTGATGACTCTTCCCGGCCTGGTCCGCCGGCCCGACCTGAAGTACACAGAATTTCATGGCCGCCACACCCACCTTTCGCCCAAGTCGAAGAACCTGTTCGACGAGCTGCGCACGCGCGACATCCTGCTGCACCACCCCTTCGACTCCTACGCCACGGTAGAGGAGTTCATCGAGTCGGCCGCCGAGGACCCCGCAGTCGTCAGCATGAAGCAGACGCTCTACCGCACCAGCGCCGACTCGCCGCTGTTCAAGGCGCTGACCGAGGCCGCGCAGTCCAAAGAGGTGACGGTGGTGGTGGAGCTAATGGCCCGCTTCGACGAGGCATCGAACATCCGCTGGGCGCGCGAGATGGAGGACGCGGGCGTGGGCGTCTTCCTGGGCATCCTGGGGCTGAAGACGCACTGCAAGCTGGCGCTGATGGTGCGCCGCGATCCGGACGGCGCGATCCGGCGCTACGCGCACCTGGGCACGGGAAATTATAACTCGGTGACCGCGCGGCTCTACACCGACATTAGCCTGCTAACCGCGCGACCGGAGATCACCTCCGCGATTCAATCCGTCTTCCGCTACCTGACGGCCGAGTCCGACGTCGAGAGCTACGCGCCGCTGCTGGTGGCGCCGCTGACTCTGGCGCCTGCCATTCTGGAACTGATCGCGCGCGAGACGGCGCACGCGAAGGCGGGACGGGCCGCCGCGATTGTCGCCAAGATGAACGCGCTGCTCGACCACGCAACCATCGAGGCGCTGTATGAGGCATCGAACGCGGGCGTTGAGATCGACCTGATCGTGCGCGGCATGTGCTCGCTGCGACCCGGCGTGAAGGGACTCAGCGAGCGCATCCGCGTACGTTCGATTGTGGGGAGGTTTCTGGAGCACAGCCGCATCTTCAGCTTCGCGAATGGCGGGCAGCCGGAGGTCTTCTGCGGCAGCGCGGACTGGATGCCGCGCAACCTGGTCGAGCGCTCCGAGGCTGTCTTCCCGGTCGACGATCCGGCGCTCGCGGCGCGGCTGCTCAACGAGATTCTGGCCGCGTATCTGGCTGACAACACCAAGGCGCGGCTGCTACAGCCCGACGGAAGTTATAAGCGTGCGCCGCAACTCGGCCCCGCCTTCAACGCGCAGGAACACCTGATGCAGCTCACTCAAAGAACGCAATAAAAGTTGAGAGTTATTCGTTGTGCGATGAGATCGAACCGGCGGTCTGCTCTCATCAACCCCAGGGATCGCGCAGAACGCCTGCCACGCAATCGTCCGCGCCGAAGTTTGTGCGCGACATTTTCTTTAGCGATTGTTCCAGCAGAGACGGCGAGCCAAATCCTGCGGCGAATGGAATTGCGCCCGCCTCCAGCGCAGTCGGCGCATGGAAGAGTACAACTTTGTCCACCAGATTCTGCGCGAGGAAGGCGCCGTTCAGCTCCGAGCCGCACTCCAGCAGAACGCCAATAATCTGCCGCGCGGCAAGGGCCGCAAGCACTGTATTCAGATCGAGCCGCCCACCCTGCCCAGCGATCCGTTCATCCTGCTGCGCGATGCGCTCGACCGTAACGCCCGCGGCTTGCAACGCAGTCGCGCGGTTAGTCGCTGCCTGCTCGTCGCAGAAGATCAGCAGGTCGTCGTGCGCCGAGCGCACAAGCTGCGAGTCCAGCGGCGTGCGCAGGCGCGCGTCCAGGACCACGCGCAGCAGCGGCCGTCGCCGTGGCAAACCGCTGCGGTCCGTCAGCAGCGGATCGTCCGCAAGCACCGTGCCGATGCCGGTCAGCACTGCATCCGCGGCGTGTCGCATGCGTTGCACCTCGGCGCGTGACTCCGCGCCGGTGAGCCAGTGAGGGTTCTTCTCGGTTCGCGCGGAGGCAGGCGGTGCGAGCATTCCGTCAGCCGAGAGCGCGGTCTTCAGCGTCACCAGCGGACGGCCCGCGCGGATGGACCGCGCGAAGGCGTCGTTGATCGCGCGTGCCTCAGGCTGCAAGACTCCGAGGGCAACGTCGATTCCAACAGCGCGCAGACGTGAGATCCCGCGCCCGCTGACCTGCGGATTGGGATCGACCGTGGCGACGACTACACGCCGCACTTGCGCCGCGATCAGCGCATCCGCACAAGGCCCCGTTCGCCCCTGATGGCTGCACGGCTCCAGCGTGACATACACGGTCGCGCCGGTGAGATCGGCGATGCGTTCGCGCGCGTGCCGCAGCGCAACGATCTCCGCGTGATCCCGCTGGTCATAAAGATGCGCGCCCTCGCCGACGATCTCGCCCGCGCGCACCACGACGCACCCCACCTGCGGATTGGGCGAGGCAAGCCCCACCGTCGCACGCGCCATCTCCAGCGCGCGCAGCATGAACCGCTCGTCGAACTGTTCACGCGATTCCATTGAATCTCCCACGCTGACCACTTACCGCTGTCCACTTATCACTTACCACTGTCTTACTTCACCATCGACTCCACGAACGCCGCGCTGTCAAAGGGCAGAATGTCTTCCATCTTTTCGCCCACACCAACAAACTTCACGGGCAGGCCAAGCTCGGTGGCAATCGCCAGAACGATTCCGCCCTTGGCCGTGCCGTCGAGTTTCGTCAGAACAATTCCGGTCACGTGCGCCGCCTGGGTAAAGAGCCGCGCCTGCTGCAGGCCGTTCTGCCCGGTGGTCGCGTCCATCACAAGCAGCGTCTGGTGGGGCGCGCCGGGGACCAGCCGCTCAGCGGTGCGGCGCATCTTGTCCAGTTCCTTCATCAGGTCGGACTTGGTGTGCAGGCGGCCCGCCGTGTCGACGATCAGCACATCGGTCGCGCGCGCCTTGGCCGCCGTGCATGCGTCGTAGAGCGCGGCCGATGGGTCGCCGCCCGTCTTCGTCTTGATCATCGGCACATCAGACCGCGCGGCCCATATCTCAAGCTGCTCGATCGCCGCCGCGCGAAATGTGTCCGCCGCGCACATCATCACCGAGCGATCCTGCGCAGTGTAGTATGCGGCCAGCTTGCCGGTGGTGGTGGTCTTGCCGGTGCCGTTCACGCCCACCATCATCACGACTTCAGGCGTGGCTGTTGGAACCACATCTTCTGTCGCCACTTCGTCGAGCACCGCCTTCAGCTCGAGCTTGAGCAGGCGCTTCAGTTCGTCGCCGCCCTCGATTCCCTGGCGCAGGCCACGCTGACGCAGGCGCTCGATAATTTTTCGCGCGGTCGCGCTTCCAATGTCGGCGGCAAGCAGCACTGTCTCCAGCTCCGCCAGCGATGTTTCGTCCACCTCGCGCGTGAGCGCCAGCACCGAACCGATCGACTCCGAGAAGGAGTCGCGCGTGCGCGTCACGGCCTGCTTCATGCGATCGAACAGGCCGCGCTTCTCCTCGACTAAAGGCGCGTCCCCATTCGCGTCGAAATTCTTGCGTTCCTCTGTTGCTTCAGAGTTGGGCCCGCGCTTGCCAAAGAGAGAAAAAGCCATGAGGAGTCTAGTTTATCAACCGGAGCCGGTGCTGCGCTTCTACTCGTCCTTGCCGGGACGCGTCATCAACTCGTGGATCGCAACTTTCGGGCTCTTGCCGCGGTGCAGGATCGCGTCCATCTGCTCGGTAATGGGCATCTCTACGCCGTATCGCGCGGCCAGTCCCAGCGCCGCCGCGGTGCTCAGAACGCCCTCCGCGACCTTGCCATTCATCTCCTCGAGAATCGTCGCAAGCTGCCGTCCCTTGCCCAGTTCGATGCCCACCATGCGGTTGCGCGAGAGCGAGCCGGTGCAGGTGAGCACCAGATCGCCAAGCCCCGACAGGCCGGCCAGCGTCTGCCGCCGTCCGCCGCAGGCCACCGCAAGGCGCGTAATCTCGGCAATGCCGCGCGTGATGAGCGCAGCCGCCGCGTTATTCCCCTGATTCAGTCCATGCACCACGCCCGCAGCCAGCGCGATCACGTTCTTCAGCGCGCCGCCCAGCTCCACGCCGGTCACGTCGTCATTGGTATAGATGCGCAGCGTGGGCGAACTGAACACGCGCTGGATGGACTGCGCGACCGCAGGCGCGCCGGCGGCCACGATCGCGGTGGGAATCCCGGCGGCAACCTCGGCCGCAAACGACGGGCCGCTCAGCACTCCGCAAGGGTTCGCGGTCAGCGACGCAATCACCTGCGACATGCGCAGCAGGCTCGTCTTCTCCAGCCCTTTGGCGGCGCTGACTACAATCTGATCCTCCGACAGCAGCGGCGCAATCTGCCCCACAACGCCGCGCAGATGCTCCGACGGAGTCACGCACAGCACAATCTCCGCCGCCTTGACCGCCTTCGCCAGATCCGCGGTCACAAGCACGTCCGCCGGCACAATGTAGCCGGGCAGGAAGAGGGAGTTGACTCCCGTGTCCTTCATCTCTTCGGCCAACTCCGGCAGGAACGACCAGAGCACAACCGAGTGTCCGCCGCGCCGCGCCAGCGAGATGGCCAGCGCCGTTCCCCACGCACCCGCGCCCAAAACAGCAATCCGGCTCATGCCTCCGCCTCTCCCGTTCCAGTTCCCGATCCAGAGCCAACTCTGAAGCGGCTCTCCGTGCCATTCATCAGCCGTCGGATGTTTCCATGATGCTTCAAAATAATCAACAGCGGAATAAACAGAAATCCGAACTTCATCATGGGCGTGATCGGCGTGTGCTGGGCCACAAAGTAGAAGCCGAAGAGAGGAAACGTCGCCAACCCCACGATCGACGCCAGCGAGACATAGCGCGTCAGCGCAAAGACCGCCGCGAATACCAGCAATATCCCCACCGTTGATGGCCAGGTGAGCACCAGAAATACTCCCAGCGCGCTGGCCACGCCCTTGCCTCCGCGAAAGCCAAGCCACACCGGAAAGACATGGCCCACAACGGCGGCAACCGCCGCAGCCACCTGCACGTCATATACTCCCGGCGCCAGGTGCCGCGCGATCATCACCGCCGCAACCGCCTTGCCAATATCGAGCAGAAGCGTCACCACGCCCAGCTTCGTGCCGCCCGAGCGCGCCACATTGGTTGCGCCAATGTTGCCGCTTCCCTGCTCGCGGACGTCTTTCTGGCGGAAGAGGCGCACCAGAAGATAGCCAAAAGGGATCGACCCCAGCAGGTAAGCAATCGAGATGGAGACAGTCCAGGGATTCATCGTCAACGTGTAAGCCAACTCATTCCTTCTCCCTCAAGAGTCTATCAAGCAATTGCAGAATGCTTCGCACAGAGCTGCGTTAAAAGATCATGTGCGCTCCAGCAGGCCCTGCCGCACCAGCTCCAGCGCGTGCTGGCTGGCCCACCAGCGGACCCGCTCGCGGTCGCCGGTAATATGCAGCTCCGTCACCGATGTGCCCCCGCTGAGGCCGGCGTAGGAGATCGCAATATACACCAGCCCGATCGGCTTCCCGGCGTCCGGCCCCGGCGCGCCCGGCCCCGGCCCGGCGATGCCCGTGATGCCCACGCCCACGGATGCGCCCGTGCGCCGGCGAATCCCCTCGGCCATGGCGCGCGCCACCGGCTCGCTCACCGGTCCCTCGTCGCGCACCAACTCTTCGGGGACCTCGGCGAAGATGGTCTTCAGCCGGTCCGCGTAGACCACCGCGCCGCCCAGGAAGTAGCGCGAGCTGCCCGCAACCGCCGTGAGCCGCTGTGCCAGCAGGCCGCCAGTGCAGCTCTCCGCTGCGGCCAGCGTCATGTGGCGCAGGCCAAGCATCAGCAGCACCACCTCCTCCAGCGACTCGCCGTGCGACGAAAAGATTGCCTCGCCCATCTCCTGCTCGATCTTCTCCGCCAGCTCGTCCACGCGGGCCTGCGCCTCGGCCTCGGTCGGCTTCGCGCAGACGAAGTGCAACTGGATCTCCGCCGAACCGGCCAGAATCGTTGTGTCCACATCTTTATATTTTTTGTAGATGGGCGCGGTGCGCGCATCCACCTGCGACTCCGGCACCAGCGCCATGCGCAACATGCGCCGCGCCATGTGCCGCTCCGGCAGCGTGGCCGCCAGGCGCGGCCTGCACTCGGCCTCGAACATCGGCTTCAACTCGTTGGGCGGCCCAGGCAGCAGGACCACGATCTTGCGGTGGCGTCCCACCACGGTGTCGATGTACTGCCCCGGCGCGCTGCCATTGGCGTTGGCCAACACCTCCGCGCCCTCGATCACGTCGGCCTGGCGCGCGTTGTTCTCCGGCATCTTCATGCGCCGCTCGGCAAATCGCTTGTACATCGCGGTCACGATCTGCGCGTCGCGCCGCAGTTCCACGCCGAGCGCCGCGGCCACAGCCTCGCGCGTGCGGTCGTCCTCGGTCGGTCCCAGCCCGCCGGAGAAGATCACAATGTCCGCGCGCTCCAGCGCCACCCTCGCCGCGCCGGTCAGGTCTTCCAGGTTGTCGCCAACGATGGTCTTGAACGCCACCGAGACGCCCAACTCATTGAGCTGCGCCGTCAGGTAGAGCGAGTTGGTGTCCTGCCGGAAGGGCGTCAGCATCTCCGACCCGGAGGCAATAATCTCAGCAATCATCCCTTAGTTTTACGCCGTCAACCCCACCTTGCTCTACCCCTTCCTGCAATCCATCGTCGAGATTCGTTACGTGAATGGCGTTTATCTATCGATCTGCTTGGTGTGATAATTGGTCATGAACCCTCCCTGCATCTTCTGCGACAACGAATCCGGAAGTGAAGAGCATCTATGGCCTGACTGGATGCATCGCTTCATGAAAGAACACGGCATAAACCTGGTCGCACTCCGCGTTCAAGAGGGATCAGAACCGGAGACAATCGAGAACGACCTCGAGAAGACGATCAATACCGTATGCCACACCTGCAACAACACATGGATGAGCCGGATCGAGGACAAGAATGCTCCTCGCCTCAAGATTATGCTCCAGAACATACCGCTCACCATCGACCCTGGTGGAATGAAGATACTCACAGAGTGGGCCGTAAAGACGGCGATGGTCCAGGATTCGATTAAGCCGCGTATAGGAAACGCGAATTTCTACACGCGGGAAGAACGCGTGGCAATGCGTGAAAGACTTCAAATTCCGGCACGAACGAGGGCCTGGATTGGCGCGCTGAATGAGTTTCATTTGGGGAGCCGTGGCACCGACTTCACCATTCTCGCCAACGGCGAGAAGACACGAATCGGCACAGGCTGTGCGAACACTATTTACACCGGCTATTTCGTAGTTCAAGTCGTCACCGAGCACATCTATCCCGAATATCAGGCTCTCGGTATTCCTGAAATTCAGCCGCCGGCAAGCATCAGCGATTTGAGACTGATCCAGATTTATCCGAATGCACCGAAAAAAGTGGAATGGCCAACCGATCCATTCACAAATGGCGGACCGAACGGCATCGGTCATCTGCTTCACCGCTGGTGCCAAGGGGAGAAGGTTTCGATGGTCACGAAGGATAGCGTCGTAGAGTAATCATTCAAGCGCCTGTCCAGCCACTGCAAAGAACATTCCGACCACGTAAGTCCTCAACAGTCGGCTTTGGGGAAGCAATCAACCGATCAAATTAGCACGCTTGAGAATCCCCGCCCACTACACCAGCCGCCGTCCCTCAATGTCCAAGGCAACATGGTAGAGGGCGTCGCGGGTGGCGAGCGCGGCGCAGCCATCGTCCAGAAACGCGAGGCCGACGAGATTGTTCCCCGAGACGGCGAGCGATGCTTCGCGCTGCGGCGTGATGCGTACGATTCCCCGCTGCCCATGCAGCGACGCGGCGACATACAGGTTGCCGTCGACGTCGAAGGCCATGCCCTGCGCGCGTCCCAGTCCCTGATAGAAGACCGTGGTGCGCCCGTCGCGGTCGATGGCGTAGATCGCCTGATTGCTCGATGTAGTCGGCCCGGTGACAAAGAGCGTGCCCTCGTCGTTGAAGGCCAGGTGGTAGGCGGCCATGCTGGGCTCGAGCGTGGCGTAGACAAAGATCTCGCGGTCTGCCAGCTCGCCGCCGGTCTGCTCCGCGCCAGCCTGCCCGCCGCTTGCCAGCGTCCCGCCCGTGCGTCCCTTCTCCGGCCCCACCTTGAAGATGGTGCCCGAGCGGTCGCCGACAAAGAGGTTTCCTTCGCGGTCGAATGCAATGCCGGTGGCGATGCCCATGCCCTCGGCGTAGGTGGTCACCGCGCCCGCGCGCGAGATGCGATAGACCGTCCCCTCGGCACGCGAGCTGGCATAGAGAGTGCCGTCCGCGTCGAAGGCCAGCCCGGTAGCGTTCAGAATGCCGCGCACAAACGGGCGCATCTCGAAGTCACGCGCGATGGAATAGATCGACACGGGCACGCTCTCGCCGCGCGCGCCGGAGAACGTCGCATAGACGTTGCCCTCCGCGTCCACCGCCGGGTTGGCCACCGGATGCAGCTCCGCCGCCATGGGCACGGCGACGCGCAGTTGCAGCGCATTGCTCGCACGACCGTCGCGCACCAACACCACCGCACCCGAGGTTGTCCCATCGGGAATTTGAATCACAGCCCGCTCCGGTCTGCTCAACGACAGCACCGCCTCGGTATCGCCCACCGTCAGGCGCGGCAGCACAGCGCCCAGCAGCCCCGAGCCGCGCAGTTCCACTTCTCCGCCCGGCATCGCCGCCGGTGGACTCAGTGTCTCCAGATGCGGCCCATCTGTCTTCGATCCTCGAAGTATAGCGCTCATCTCACCCCAAGCGTAGACCGGCTCGCGCCACAGCGCAAACTACACCCAGCGAGCCAACAGCAAGCCCACCGCAAGCGCCAGCGCTCCTGCCGCCACATCGTCCAGCATGATTCCGGTGCCCTCGGGCAGCGCCTCCAGCCGCCGGATCGGCCACGGCTTCCATATGTCGAAGAGCCGGAAGAGAACGAGCGCAAGCGCCGCGTGCTGCCAGTCCGGACGAATTGCGATCAGAGCGATCCACTGGCCGGCCACCTCGTCGATCACCACAAAGCCGGGGTCCTCGCGGCCCGACTCGCGCGCCACAATCGTGGAGGCAGGAATGCCGATCAGTGTCGTCACCAACGCGGCAAGCGCAGTTCCTATCGCCAGCGCAAACCATCCCGGATGAAACAGGTGCGCCGCTAAGTACCACAGCAACACCGCGGCCACCGAGCCATACGTCCCTGGACCGGGCTTCATCCGCCCCGCGCCGAACCACGTCCCTAGAACCCACGCCCAGCGCGTCTTGCTCTCGCAGACCAGCCGCGCGCTCTCCGGTCCGGCGATTCCCTTCCCATGCGTCATCAGTTGGCGTCCCCTCTGCCGCCGGAAGAATCGGAGAGTTGGCGGTCGCGCAGGCCGTCCAGCTCATCCAACAACTCAGGATCGTGTATCGGCGAGCTGATGACATACCCTCCGCTGGCCCACTTGCCCAGATCGATCACGCGGCAGCGGTCCGAGCAGAAGGGAAAGTCCTCGCTCCCGGCCAGCACAATCGTCCGGCACGTCGGACAGCGCAGCGTCTTCAGTTTCTTCGCCATACCCGCCATTCTAAAACCTGATATGTGGCTCCGCGCCGCTACTTCTTGCTGTACAGCAGGTCCTTGATCGCCTGGCGCCGCGCCGCGTTCGCCTCGCGCACGCTCTTCAGCTCGTCGGCGTCCATGCGCTCTTTGCTGCTCGCCTGCTCATCGGCCTCTGGCTGACTGCACTTTGGGCAGCGATTGGCAAAGCCGGGCTTGTCCGGCTTCAGCTCGAACTCCTCTTCACACACTACGCAAGTTTTGATTGGAAATGGCATTTCTCCCCTATGATACGACGCTTCGATTCGCATGAGAACCCCTCCGCGCCACCGCTGGATCCACACGATCTGAGCTAACTCGTTGCAATCTCCACCAGTGGCCCGGGCGCGTCCACGGTGCGCTTCAACTGGCCGCAGGCGGCGTAGATGTCGCGGCCACGCGGCTTGCGGGTGAAGGTGGGGATTCCCCCGTCGATCAGCATCCGATGGAAGACGGCAACGTCGGTCGGCGCAGGCTCGCGGAAGTCGATGCCCGGGCCGGGATTCCAGACGATCAGGTTCACCTTGGCCTTCATCCCGGAGAGCAGCGCAAGGACCTCGCGCGCGTGCCGCGGCTGGTCGTTGACGCCGCCCAGCAACACATACTCAAACGTCACGTACTCGCGCTTGCCCAGCGGGATGGCGCGCAACGCATCCAGCAGCGCCGCGATGTTCCACTTGCGCGTCACCGGCATGATCTGCTGGCGCACCGCGTCGTTCGATGCGTTGAGGCTGAGCGCCAGCTTGGGCCTCACGGGTTCTGCGGCGAAGCGCCGGATTGCGGGCTCGATGCCGCTGGTGGAGACCGTCATGCGTGACTCGGGAATGCCCATCGCGCGCAGGACGTGGACGCTCTGCATGAATGCGTCGTAGTTCAGAAACGGCTCGCCCATGCCCATGAAGACCAGGTTGATGCGCGAGGGTGTCTGGACGCCGCGCCCGCTGCCGATGCGCACGCGCTGGCGGTTGAGCACCGCAGCCACCTGTCCGGCAATCTCGCCCGCGGTCAGGTTGCGCCGCATCCCCAGCCGCGCCGTCAGGCAGAACTGGCAGTTCACCGCGCAGCCCACCTGGCTGGAGATGCAGATGGTCGCGCGCTTGTAGCCGTCCTGTATGTCATTGGCAACGGGAACCTTCTTCTCGGCCGAAGCTACGACAGATTCCTCTGCCTCTTCCTCCAACGCGGCCTCGCTGCCGTCGCCGCGTTCGCCGCCATCGCCATCGGGCATCCACACCGTCTCGACGGTCTCGCCGTCGGCCATGCGCATCAGATATCGCTCGGTTCCGTCGACGGAACGCGCGGTCTGCGCGATCTGCGGCAGCCCCACACTGTAGCCCTCGGCCGCGAGCCGCTGGCGCAGGTCTTCACGAAGTGTGGTGATCTCGTCGAGCGACTGCACCCGCTGCTTGTAGAGCGCCTCCGCCAACTGCGCGGCGCGATACTTCGACTGCCCCAGCGCCTCCACCATCACGACGCGAAGCTCTTCCGGCGTCATTCCAAAGAGCGGCTTCGCGGCAGCCGCTCGTCCCGCCTCGATCGTGATTGAATCCTTCGCCATCGCCAGCACTCAGTTTACCCGCCCCTCAACCATGCGCGCCCACGCAACATCCAACCCACTGTGACACAATAAAGCTGCAAGGAGCCGCATGTCCGCAATCCTCACCCCAGCCGCCATCACTGAATCCCCCTCCCGCAACATCCGCCGGACACTCCTCCCCAATGGCCTGCTCGTACTCACCGAGAGCATCCCCCACGTCCGCTCGGTCTCCATGGGCGTGTGGATCGCCTCCGGCTCGCGCGACGAGCCACTGGAGCTGAACGGCATCTCCCACTTCGTCGAGCACATGGTCTTCAAGGGAACGACAACGCGCGACGCGCGTCAGTTTGCGCGCGAGGTGGACTCCATCGGCGGGAACCTGGATGCATTCACTGGCAAGGAAAACATCTGCTTCAATATCAAAGTTCTGGACGAAAATATTCCACCTGCACTTGAACTTCTTACGGACCTCGTCCTGCATCCCACCTTTACTCCCGAAGACATTAGTCGCGAGCAGGGCGTGATTCTGGAGGAGATCAAGATGGACGAGGACTCGCCCGACTATCTGGTCCACGAGACATTCACGCAACAATTCTGGAAGGGCAACGCGTTGGGCCGCCCCACGCTGGGCACGGTGAAGAGCGTCTCCAGCTTCACCCAGCCGATCGTCTTCGACTTCTACTTCAGCCGCTTCACGCCGCGCAACATGGTCTTCTCGGCCGCCGGGAACCTGGACCACGACCGCTTTGTGGCGCAGGTCGGCGAGCGATTCAGTGGGCTGGGGGCCTCGACCGGCGCTCCGCCCGCCAAGCCACCGGCACCCGCCACCTTCGCCGAAATCACGCTGAAGCGCAAGAAGTCGCTGGAGCAGGTTCAGCTCTGCCTGGGCGTTCCGGCCCCGCCGGTGGATTCGCCCGCTCGCTTCGCCGTCTATCTGCTGAACTCGATGCTGGGCAGCGGCATGAGCTCGCGCCTCTTCCAGACCATTCGCGAAGACCGCGGCCTGGCCTACTCCATCTACTCCGAGACCAGCCCCTTCCGCGACACGGGTGCGCTCTCGATCTACGCCGGCACCTCCGCCGAGAAGACCCCCGAGGTGATTCGGCTCACCATCGAAGAGCTGCGCCGTCTGAAAGAAGAGCCCGTCCCGGAGGCAGAGTTGAAGCGCGCCAAAGACCAGTTGAAGAGCAACATCGTGCTCGGCCTGGAAAGCTCCGCCAGCCGCATGTCGAATCTGGCGCGGCAGGAGATGTACTTCGGCCGCTTCTTCTCGGTCGACGAGATCGTCTCCGAAGTGGAAGCCGTCACCGCCGCCGACGTGCAGGCGCTGGCCCGCCAGCTCTTCCGCCCCGAGGCGATCGCGCTGACCGTGCTTGGCAACCTCGGCCCGCTCGACGTCACGCGCGAAGCTCTCGCATGTTGAGCCGCGCCCTGATACAGTTTCAAACGAGATCGAAACGCTCATCTCGCCGCAGAGGAACCATGATGACCACCGCTCGAACCGACGCGCAGCACACCTCGAACCTTGAACCACGAACCTCGAACCTGGAATCCGGCTTCACGCTCATCGAGCTGCTGATCGTCATGTCGATCATGCTGATCCTGATGGCTCTGGCCGTGCCGCAGATGCTCAAGCTGAAGAAGCACGCCGACGAGACCTCCGCCGCGCAGACCATCCGCACCATCGGCCAGGCCGAGACGATGTACAACTCCTCGTACAACGGATACGCCTGCCCGCTGGCCGCTCTGGGCGGCGATCCCAAGTCTGGCGCGCCCACGGCCACCTCCGCGCAGGTCCTCGATCCCGTGCTTGCGGCGACGGGACAGAAGTCCGGCTACACCTTCACCATCACCTGCGGCACCAAGGTCACCATCAACAACCAGGACGTGTACAACTCCTACGAGGTGACGGGTGTGCCGCAGTCTGTAGGCAAGACGGGCGACAACGGCTACTGCTCGGATGAGAACAACATCGTCAAGATCGACCCCACCGGTGCCACCAACTGCACCCAGTCCCTCCAGTAGCCGCGCGCTGTCAGTGATTTCGCAGCGTTTCGTTTGTCATTCCGCAGCGCAGCGGAGGAATCTGCTTCTTCCTTTGCCGTTGTCAGTTTTTTCTGTCATCCTGAGCGGAGTTTGGCGTAGTTGCGCCAAACGCAGTCGAAGGACCCCGATGAATCCCACCGCAGCAAAACATCTCGCATTTATCTGCCTCATCATTGCACTCATCGCACAAGCCCGTGCGCAGGACCCCGCCCTCATCCGCCGCGTAGACGACCACTACAACCACCTGCGCAGCCTGCGCGCGCGCTATACCGAGCGCTACACCGGCATGGGCATGGATCGCAGCGAGAGCGGCACGCTCACCCTCAAAAAACCCGGCCTCATGCGCTGGAGCTACGGCGCGCCGCCCGGCAAGCTCTTTGTCCTGGACGGCAAGTTCGCCTGGTTCTACACGCCCGGCGACGCACAGGTCTCGCGCGCCCCGGCCAAGCAGTTGGACGACCTGCGCTCCCCGCTGCGTCTTCTGCTCGGCCACACCCAGCTCGCAAAGGAACTCGAGCAGCTCGCTACCGCGCCCGACGGCGCCAGCTTCCGCATCACCGGCGTCCCCAAGGGCATGGCCCAGCGCGTCCATCTGCTCACGCTCATCGTCGCTCCCAATGGAGCCATTGAGCGCCTGAAGCTGGAAGAGACGGACGGCGCCAGCACCGAGTTCACCTTCAGCAACCTCGAAGAAGACATTCCGCTGCCCGCCACCGACTTCATCTTCACCCCACCCCCCGGAATCCCTATCGTCGCGGCGCAGCCCCCCATCTAGACGGTTCCATCCGATGTAAAATTGCTGAATCACGCCATTTTTCGCGCGCACGAAGGTTCGTGCAGAAGAGCAGCCCCACAAGTGAGCACCGCCGCAAAGCCCAAAACCCTGACCACCGCCGACTTCCACGCCGCCGTCCACGCGCTTGCGCCCGGGGTCGCCGTCTTCGACTGCGACGGCACGCTCTGGTCGGGCGACGCCGGCATCGGCTTCATGCGCTGGACCGTCGATGGCGGTCTGCTCTCGCGCGACGCCATCGACTGGCTCGACGACCGCTATCGCGGCTACCTGCGCGGCGATGTCTCGGAGCTGGCCATCTGCGGCGAGATGGTGCAGATCTACCATGGCCTGCGCGAGAGCGAGATGCGCGCCGCCGCCGCCGAGTTTTTCGCCGAGCGCATCGAGAAAAATATCTTTCCAGAGATGCACAGCCTGGTCCGCCAACTGCAAGCTCGCGGCTGCGAGATATGGGCCGTCAGCTCCACCTGCAACTGGGTCATCGAGGAGGGCATGAGCCGATTCGATATTCCCTCCGAGCGCATCCTCGCCGCGCGCGTCGCCGTCGATTCCGAAGCTGGCCTCGTCACCCCCACCCTCATCGACGTCCCCACCGACGAGGCCAAGGTCGCATCGCTGGCCCGTGTCGGCATCACGCGGCCCGACGCCGCATTCGGCAACTCCATTCACGACGCCGCAATGCTGGCCATCGCGCGCCGCGCCTTCCCCATCGACCCCACTCCGGCCCTGCTCGCGCACAGCGTACACGAGCGCTGGCCCATCTACTACCCCGCCTCCGTCGCGCCGTAGCTCTTCCTCCGACCACTTACCACTGACCACTTACCGCTGACTTTATGCTGCTCGAAGGCCTGCACATCCCGCTGACCACCCCCTTCCATCCGGATGGCCGCCTCAACCTGCCCAAGCTGGCCGCAAACATCGTGCGCACCTCGAAGTCGCACGCCGCCGGACTCGTCGTCCTCGGCCCCAGCGGCGAACCGGCCCTGCTCACGGACGAGGAGACGCGCGAGGTCCTGCGCGTCGCATCCCAGACCGCCGCACCGGAAAAAGTTCTCCTCGCCGGCATCTCCCGCTCGAGCGTCCGCGCAACGCTTGCCCTCGCCGAATGCGCCGACGAGCTGCACTACGATGCAATCCTCATCGGCGCGCCTTCGATTTTTTACGATGAGAACTTTGCCTCCAGCGATCAACCAGGAACAGCCAGCCGCCGCGAACTTCTTCTCTACTTCAAGACCGTTGCCGACCGATCCCCGCTCCCCGTCGTTCTATTCAGCAGCCGCGCGCGCCGCATTCCCATCGACGCGCTGGTCGAGCTCGCCGCCCATCCCCGCATCCTCGGCCTGCTGGATGCCGCGGCTAGCCCCGCCGAGATCGAATCCATCCTTCGCCGCACCGCGTCAATCAAGCGCGAAGTCACTGTCACGCAGCTCTTCGCCGCCATCACCGCGCGCATGAAGATCGCCGCCAGTCGCGCGACTGCATCGCTCGTCTCCGCGGATTCGCTGGCTTCAGACCGGGCCGCATCCGCAAACGCTGTCGCTGAAGCGCCACCAACGACGCAACTCCGCACGCGCACCAAGTCCGCAGGCTTCCAGATTCTTACCGGAGACACGCAGGCAATCCTCGGGTCCCTGCGCGCCGGAGCCGTCGGAGCCGCGCCAGCCCTGGCCGCCGCCGCTCCGCAGGCCTGCTACGAGGTCTTCGCCGCATGGAAGGACGACGACCAAACGCTGGCCGATGAGAAGCAATCCCGACTCAATGAGGCCGCGCGCCTCACCGAAGAAAGTCTCGGCGGTCTAAAATTCGCTTGTGACCTGAACGGCTACTTCGGCGGCCTTCCGCGCCTGCCGCTGCTGCCGCCCACGGGCGACCAGCGCGCCGCCATCGAGCATATTATGAAGCCACTGCGCAACTAGAGAGGAGGAACTATGCCAGCCGATCCCGTTCGCGTCGCACTCATCCAGATGGCCTGCGCGCCCTCCACCGAGGAGAACCTCGACCACGCCGCCGGCCTCGTCCGCCAGGCCGCGCGCGCCGGGGCCGAGCTCATCTGCCTGCCCGAGCTCTTCCGCTCCCAGTACTTCTGCCAGCGCGAGGACCACGCCCTCTTCGCCCTCGCCGAGCCGATCCCCGGCCCTTCGACTGCGCGTCTTTCCGCAGTCGTACGAGAAGCCAAGATCACGCTGATCGCGTCCTTGTTTGAGCGCCGCGCCCCGGGTCTCTACCACAACACGGTCGCCGTGCTGGATCATGAATCCACCGAGCCTGACAACATCAGTGGCATCTACCGCAAGATGCACATCCCCGACGACCCGCTCTACTACGAGAAGTTCTACTTTGCGCCCGGCGACCTGGGCTTTCGCGCCATCCCCACCAGCCATGGCCCCCTCGGCGCGCTCATCTGCTGGGACCAGTGGTTCCCGGAGGCCGCGCGCCTCACCGCGCTGGCGGGCGCGCAGTCGATCTTCATCCCCACCGCCATCGGCTGGCACCCCAGCGAAAAATCCGAGTTCGGCGCAGCGCAGTACTCCGCGTGGAAGGCCATCCAGCGCGCTCACGCCATCGCCAACGGAGTCTTCGTCTGCGCCGTCAACCGCGTGGGCCATGAGCACGGCGACGTGATCCACTCCAATCCCGACGGCAGCACAACCGAGGTCCGCGGCCCCGGCGACCACAGCACCGCCAGCGGCATCGAGTTCTGGGGAGGCAGCTTCATCGCCGATCCCTTCGGCCGCATCCTCGCCCAGGCCAGCCACAACCAGGAAGAGATTGTGACCGCGACGCTTGACCCCGCGCTGGTGGAGACCACGCGCCAGCACTGGCCCTTTCTGCGCGACCGCCGCATCGACGCTTACAGCGCCATCACCAACCGCCTGCTCGACTGAAGCCGCAACCTCGCTTGTTCTCTTGCTTGGTCATCCCGCAGGGATCTGCTTTTGTCCTTGCTCTTGCTTCTAGTAAGCCGCTCCGGCCTTGTCTTCGCCCGGCTTGTTCTTCGCCACAAAGAAGACGGTGAAGATCATCGCGGCGGAGAAGACAAACAGCAGCCAGTACGCATCGATAAACGACAGCGCCGCGGCCTGGCGCAACACCTCCGCATAGATGCGCGCCACGGCCTGGTTGAGCGACGCGGGATAGCCCAGCCCGGCCCGCCCCAGATGCTGCGCCAGCCCGGCGACGGAGTTGCGAAACGTCGGGTCGTTGATGGAGATGTTGCTCGCCATCCTGTTCTGATGGAACTGCGCGCGGCGCGCCAGCATGGTCGTCACAAACGAAGTCCCCACGCTGCTCCCGATGTTGCGCACAAAGTTCACCAGCCCCGCAATCGCCGTGCTCTTTTCCAGCGAGAGTCCAAAGTACGCAGCCAGGCTGGCCGGAATGAAGATCAGCCCAATCGGAATCCGCTGCACCACGCACACCCACGAGGCCGCGCTGAAGCTCATCTGCAGGTCCATCATCCGGCTGGTGAACCACATGCTGCCCGCAATCATCACCCACCCAGCGGCCAGCAGATAGCGGGCCTGGATCTTCGAGCTGAGCAGACCCACCGCCGGCATGGTAACGAACATCACCAGCGCGCCCAGCGAGACCGCCTCGCCCGCCAGCGACGCCGTATATCCCATCAGCGTCTGCAAAAACAGCGGCATCAGCACGATGCTGGCGAACCCGATGAAGCCGATAAAAAACATCTGCACGCAGCATGCGGAAAAATTCACATTCTTGAACAGCCGCACATCCACTAGCGGGTCTTTCTGGTACCACTCCCAGAGGGGCAGCGCGACCAGGCAGACCGCCGAGGTCACCACCAAAGTGGCGATGAAGTGCGAGCCGAACCAATCGTCCTCCTGCCCTTTGTCGAGGAAGATCTGCAACGCGCCCACCCCAAGTATCAACAGCGAGAAACCGATGTAGTCGAAGCGGAAGCTCTTCAGCCGCTTCAGGAATGGCGGGTCCTCCACCACGCGATAGACCATCACCAAGCACAGTAGGCACAGCGGCAGCTTGAGCAGAAAGATCCATCGCCAGGAGTAGTTGTCCGTGATCCAGCCGCCCACGGTCGGCCCTACAGCCGTCGCCGCAAAGACGCTGACCGCAAACAGCGCCGCCGCCGGGCCACGCTTGTTGGCCGGAAAGGAATCCATCAGGATGGCCTGCGCCATGGGCTGCA
>PKWU01000059.1 GCA_003132145.1 Granulicella sp. | reverse complement strand
GTTATTTATGCGCAGGCCCTTACGGTCTGGCCGAGGAGCGTTGTTGCTGTTATGAAGATGAGAGTTGCGACGAGCGTGCGGTAGTTGCGAATGCGTGCGAGCCCTTGCTGTATTGAGATTCCCTCGGCGGCTAAAGCCGCTTTACGATTGAGGCGCTTACGGCGGGACTGAAGTCCCGCCCTTTCAAAACGTGTCGGCTGGATCATTCGTTTTAACTACATCATCGTTTAGACGCGAGCAGGTTCAGATCGTTACGCAAGATTCTGCAAATGCAAGCCGGTCAGTCTTCAGCCGCGCCTCATGCCGCGATCCATGGCCTGGTTGGCCAGGCGGTCGGCGTCTTTATTCTTGTGGCGGAGGGCGTGGGTGATCTGGAAGCCTTCGAGCTGCGCGATCTTCTTTCTGGCCTGATCGTAGAGCGGGCGGAGGATGGAGCTTTTAACCTTGTAGCTGCCCTGGATTTGTTTGACCATCAGCTCGGAGTCGGAGACGACGCGCAGGCGCGGATGGCCGTTGCTGAGTGCGAAGTCGAGCGAGGCGAGCAGGCCGGAGTACTCGGCGAAGTTGTTGGTCTGGATTCCCAGAAACTCTGAAAGCTCGGCGATCACCGCGCCGTCGGCGTCCTGAATCAGCGCGCCAAAGCCAGCCGGGCCGGGGTTGCCACGCGCTCCGCCGTCGCAGTGCGCGGATATCCATTTACCGGAGACAGGGCCGGAGGACGTGGCTGGGCGCATAACGGGGCGGGAGGCTGGGCGGGACTCGGGGAAGAGGCTGAGCGTGGTCGGGCTTGAGGGCATGGGTTGAGTTTATAGGTTGAGCGAATGTTGGTGGAAAGGCAAGGGTGGGAGTTTGTGGGAGAAAGGTTCGGGCGGTTGTGGCGGGGGCCAGCATCATCGGGATCCTTCGACTCTGCCTCTCGCGATGAAACCGCGAGAGGCTCCGCTCAGGATGACAGCTTTAATTATTGAGCAGGATGAACACTACTCCCTACTCCCTGCCAACTATCCACTGTTCTTCGCTCACCTTTTCCCCTCGCGGCGGTCTATTGAAGTGACCCATTACCTGGCTCCGGAGTCAGCGACGATGAATGCAGATGCGATGGGACTGGAAGGCGGCGGCGGGATTTCGCCGGTGCTTTCGGCGATGGTTGGCGGCGCCCGCACACGAGGCGCGAGCGCGTTGCCGCCTGCGCTGCGCCTCTCCGCGCTGATGGACGCGGTAGCCCGTGTGGGCGCAAGTCGGCCTGGAGCGATAGAATCGTCCCCAGCGATGGCCAAGGTGGCGCAATTCGGAACCAAGACCGACAGGAACGGCGGCAAGCTGACCGAGGCGCAGTTGGACGCGCGCGCCCAGCAACGCACCGAGGACGACGACCTGATCCGCGAGGCGCAGCGCGGCGACCGCACTGCATTCGACTCGCTGGTGCGGCGTTACGACCAGCCCGTGCTGCGGCTGGCGCTGCACATGCTGGGCAACGAGCAGGACGCCCAGGACGTGCATCAGGAGGCGTTCCTGAAGGCCTATCGCCACATTGGGAACTTTCGCTTCGAGTGCTCGTTCTACACATGGCTGTATCGGATTGTGACCAATCTTTGCCTGGACCATCTGCGGCGGCGCAAGAGCCGTCGCGAGGACCCGGCCACGGTGCTGGACGCGCGCGGCGACGAGATGGACCTGCTGTCGAACATCTCCGACACCCGCGCCATGGCCAACCCGGCGCGCGAGCTGGACCGCAAGCGCATGGGCGAGTGCATCCATGCGGCGCTGGACAAACTGACGCCGCGCGAGCGCACCGTCTTCGAGCTGAAGCACTACCAGGGATTGAAGCTGCGCACCATCGGCGAGATGTTGAGCACCACCGAGGAGACGGCAAAGAATACGCTCTTCCGCGCCACACGCAAGCTGAGGGCGGAGCTGGCGGAGTTGAGAGGATAGTTGCAGGTTGCAGGTTGTGAGTTGCAGGTTGTTAGAAACAGCAGACGGGCGGATGGCATAGACCCGAAGAAGGCATTTTGAAGAGGCAGTTCCTTGAGGCCGGTTGAGGTAGAGCGATGAAGTGCGAAAAGGCGCAGCAAAATATAGTTCTTGTCACCTACGGCGAGCTGCCGGATGAGCAGATGGCGTCGCTGGAGGAGCATCTGGCGGGCTGCGACGTGTGCAGCCGCGAGTTGCAGGCGCAGCTTGCCCTGCACGAGGCGCTGGCCTCGAACCCCGTGGACGATCCCTCGCCTAACCTGCTGGCGAGCGCGCGCATGAGGCTGGACGAGGCGCTGGACACGATACCGCCGCATGGGTTTCTGTCCCGCCTGCGCAGCGATCTCTTCGGCTGGCTGGGCCACATGCAGGGCGCGCCGGCCTTGATGACGCTGCTGATCGGGGTGGGATTTCTGGCGGGAAACTTCACCAACCGCTACATGGTAGCGCACCAGCCCAGGCTGCCGTCGCCGGTGGTGCTGAGCAATACGACCAACGGGACGATCGCCAACGTCAGCGGGATTGTGCAGACTCCCAACTCGGCGATCGTGCAGGTGACTTACAACCGCGTGGTGCCGGAGACGGTGCAGGGCTCGCTGGACGACCCGCAGATCCGCCAGTTGCTGCTGATTGGGACGAAGGCCGAGGCGACCAATGGAGTGCGAATGGACTCTGTCGCGCTGCTGGCCAATGAGTGTCGCGCGGGACACCAGTGCGTCGGCGGTTCGGATGGCAGCGGGATTCGCAGCGCGCTGCTGGTGAGCCTGCGCTACGACAAGAGCCCCGCGGTGCGGATGAATGCGCTGGATGGATTGCAGCCGTATGTCGTCGAGGACCAGCGGGTGCGCGACGCGGTGCTGGAGGCGCTGATGCACGACTCCAGCCCGGAGGTGCGCACGCGCGCCATCAGCCTGCTGCAGCCGGTCGAGTCGGACTCCAGCGTGCGCAAGGTGATGCGCACCGTCTCCACCACGGACGAGAATCCGTACATCCGCAACGTCAGTTCGCACGCGCTGGCGGGAACGGCGGACATACAGTAGGCGCGAGGTCCAGGTTCAGAGTTCGAGGTTCGAGGCAATGAAGAGAGCACTGGGATACGCGCTGGTCCTGCTGGCGGCTTGGGCTACCACGACGCGGTGTGCCCGCGCCGGCAGCGCGGGCGCGCCTCCCACGCGCGTCGCTCAGGGCTATCTGGGCGTCGATGTGCGCGATGTGGCCGACGACCAGATCGCGGCGCTGAAGCTGAAGGATGCGCGTGGCGCGGAGATCGTCCATGTGGACCACGACGCTCCGGCGGGCAAGGCGGGCCTGCGCGAACACGATGTCATCCTGCGCGTGAACGACCAGACCATCGAGGGCGAAGAGCAGCTTCGCCGGATGTTGCGCGAATCACCGCCGGGAACACCGCTCACGCTCCTCGTCAGCCGCGACGGGCAGCGGATGACCGTGACCACGCAGACCGCCAATCGCGAAGAAGTCGAGCGACAGGCGTGGGAGCAACACCTCACCGTCCCCGAGCCGCTGCCGCCCACCGAGATCGATGGCAGCATCTACTTCGCCGCTCCGTCCTCGCCCGCCCCGCCGGTGCGCGGCGGCAACAACTTCCTTGGCCCCCTGCTGATGGATCCCTCCTACACAGGCGCGATGCTGGAGACGATGAGCGCGCAGCTCGCCGAGTACTTCGGCGTGCCCAGCGGCGGCGGCCTGCTGGTGCGCAGCGTCGAGGCCAACTCGCCGGCGGCGCTCGCCGGAATGCGCGCAGGCGACGTGGTGGTGCGGGCCAACGCGAAGGCCGTGGCCAGCTCCGCCGACTGGACGAAGGCGATCAAGGACAGTTACGGACGGCCCCTCGCAGTTGTGGTGCTGCGCGACAAGAAGGAGCAGACCCTCACCCTGACTCCCGACAGCAAGCGGCGCTCCAGCCTGGAGCAGCCCTCGCAGGACTCCGACCGCATCGCAATCGCCCCATCGCATTCTTTTGGTTGCCACTCCCGTAATACCTGACCAAAACTTCTCTTTTCTCGATTCGATTCACGTCGTCATTCCGGCCTGAGCAAAGCCGAAGGTCATAATCTCCACATTCCGTTTGAAGTGCAACACACTTCGCAATCAGTAAAGCCGCACTCGATCCCGGTACACTGGGATTGAGGGACCGAACCATGAGGCGCCACGCCACACTCGCACTCACCTGCATTCTTTGGGCAATTCCGGCGACGCTCTCTCACGCTCAGATGCCAGACCCCAATGGACTCGCGCAGGGCCCGGCACAGAATGAACCTGCGCAGACGCCGGCCGCGACGGACCTCGCGCCGACGCCTGTCACCGACGCCGTATCGACGCCTGCCGCGCAGATCTCCACGCTGACGACACGATCCACGCTGGTTCTGGTTCCCGCGCTGGTTCGCAACAAGGCGCACGCGCTGGTCTTCACGCTGAAGGCCGACGACTTCGCGCTCACCGACGACGGCGTTCCGCAGAAACTGACTCTGGAACAAGACACTGGCGGCGAGCCTCTCGCGCTGGTCGTCGACATCGAGGGCGGAGGCGCGGGCGCCGATGAGCTGGGCAAGTACCGCGCGCTGGCTCCGATGCTGGGGACCGTCGTCGGAGGCGTGCCGCACAAGATCGCCGTCGTCGGCTTCGACAGCTCGCCGGTGCTGGTGCAGGATTTCACGCCGGACAACGACCTCGCCGCACACGCCATCCAGTCGCTGATCGCCGACAACAATGGAGACAATGGGGCTGCAATTCTGGACTCGCTGGGCTTCTCGCTCGACCTGCTGCTCAAGCAGCCCTCGGAGGTTCGCCGTGCCATCCTGCTGGTGAGCGAGACGAACGACCACGGCAGCAAGCTGCGGCTGGACGAGGCGCTGCGCGAGATCAGCGACACCAACACCGCCATCTACAGCATCGGGTTCTCCAGCGGCATGAACGAGTTGAAGAACGGCTCCGCCAACGCTCTTGGCAGCTCAACCCCCGGCCCGGCCCACGGCTGCATGAGCCGCGACCCCAACGACCCGAACGTCAACCTCAAGGAGAGTCCCGCCGAACAGGCGTACGGCTGCCTGGAACTGCTGGCGCCTCCGCTGGCACTGGCCAAGGCAGCCGTGATCGCCATCTTCGAGGGCCTGCAGAAAAATATTCCCGAGACCGTCGCCCACCTCACCGGCGGCGAGTACTTCAAGCTGGGCAGCGAGAAGAACCTGGAACACGACCTCGCCATCATCTCCAACCACATCCCCAACCGCTACATTCTGAGCTTCCAGCCGCAGTCGCCCCACCCTGGCCTGCATGCCATCACGCTGCGCCTGCCCAACTACGCCAACCTCGCCGTGACCGCGCGCGGCAGCTACTGGGCCGACAGCGAAGCTCCAGCTGCAAATCCATCTCCCGCATCGCGGTAAGCAGACAAGGTGCGCTCTACGCCTTGCGCTCGGCCAGCGCGGTGCGCATGGCGCTGGCGTCGTTCCAGGCGAGGCGCAGGCCGCTGGAGAGCGGCGCGGCGCCAAGCAGGCGCACGAAGGCGAGCACCGCGTTCAGGTAGACCGGCGCGCGGCCACCCCTCCATAGCTCCGAGAGAACCCGCATATTGCCCTCCGCGTCGGGGTGATAGACGCGATCGTCCCAGCGCCGCGAGCCCTCGGGAAAGTCGGGATAGTTGCGGATGGCGGCCAGCGTGGAGTTGAGGATGCGGTGCTTCCAGGGCTCAGCGTACTGCGGCATGAAGAGGACGTGACTCTGACGGTCGCGGCGAACCTCGTGTACGAACTCGGTGAAGCTGCGAGCGCGCGTCAGGTTGAGGTTGGCGTTGGGCTCCACGCCGTGCCGGTCGCCCCCGCTGATGAGCACCTGGTTCCACTGCGCGGCGAGGGTGGCCACCTCGCGGTTCTCGTCCCAGTGGCGCAGGCCGTTCAGCTCGACGGCGTGGCAGAACTGTCCATAGACGGCGAGGAAATCGTTCACCAGAAGGCGGTGCTTCTCCTCGCCGATGCGGTAGAGGTCCCACAGCGGATGGTTGAAGACGATGAGCACGCCGGGGAGCTCATCCAGCTCGGCGAGCATCTCGGTCAGCAGCTTTGCCGGCCGCTCGGCCACCGGGATGGCCGTGAAGGCCTCCATGCGCCGCATCCACTCCGCGCCGGTTGCGCTGGGCAGGTTGTGGATGCCGAGGTGGAAGGTGGTGGCTCCGTAGGGCACCGTCCACTCCAGCGAGACCGGGATCTGCCGGGCGGACGTGAGCGAGCGCAGCAACATGGGCGCCTGGATGTCGTCGTGGTCGGTGAGCGAGACCATGGCCGGAAGCTGCAGCTTGTCCTCGATCTGCGTGCGCTCGAGGTCGAAGGCGAGGCGCGGGGTCAGCGGCGGGGTCCAGTAGCTTCGCGCGTAGTCCGGGCGGATTCCGGTGGTGCGCTGGCAGCGCCGCTCCGCCCAGCGCATCAGCGGCTGCAGCACTCCCCAGTCGGTGGAGAGCTCGGCGATAAAGTCCAACGTCTCGCGCGACTGATTGGTGTGGCTGTGCAGCGACACTCCAGCGGTGAATCCCTCGACGGCCCGCGGCTCGCGCCATAGGTAGGAGACGCTCTGGATCATGGTGGTGCCTCCGGCTCTCGGTCGACTTCCTGCACCTCCAGTCTTGCGAACGCAGATGAATGGAAGATGACTGCACCGAGAATTGTGCGCGAAGCCGTACCAAATTGGGCACGGGGTTGCAGAGCGCGATTCACCGGCGCGCACCCCATTGTTATTGATTCCGTGCAGGATAAGCTGAAAAAACTAGCGCGTCTTGGCGATGTCCGGCCCGAGGAGTTCCTGTGCGCTGGGCGCGGGGGCATCGGGCACGCCTGTGCTGGGCAGCGCGTGTTCGCGATCGAAGGCGGCCTCATGCTCCATGTCGTCGGTCAGGCCCGCCTTCAGCAGATCGAATGCCTCCTCGGGCGTGTCGGCGAACTGGAAGAGATCGCGGTCCTTCATGGCGATGGCGCCCTTCTCCGCGAGAATGTCGAGGTTGAGGACACTCTTCCAGTAGCTCGACCCGTAGATGACGACGGTGATCTTCTTGGCCAGCTTCTGGGTCTGGGCCAGGGTGAGCAGCTCGAACATCTCGTCCAGCGTGCCGAAGCCGCCGGGAAAGACAACCAGCGCCTTGGCCAGGTACGCGAACCAGAACTTGCGCATGAAGAAGTAGTGGAACTCGAAGTTGAGGTCGGGCGTGATGTAGGGGTTGGGCATCTGCTCGAAGGGCAGCTTGATGTTGAGGCCGATGGTCTTGGCGCCCACCTCGTATGCGCCGCGGTTGGCCGCCTCCATGATCCCCGGGCCTCCGCCCGAGGTGATGACATAGCGGCGGCGGCGGCCAGGCAGCGTCATCGCCCAGCGCGAGACCAGCCCGGAGAGCGTGCGCGCGTCCTCGTAGTAGCGCGACATCTCGACGGCAGCCTCGGCCAGGCGCAGCTTCTGCTCGGAGGCCTCGCCGCGTTGCACCTCGTCGGGCCGCGCGGGCTGCTCGGCGGCGGGCGCGGGCGTCGTGGAGCCGGTGTTCTCCAGCAGCTCCAGCTCGTGGCTCGATACGTCGAGCGCGCGGAAGCGCGCCGAGCCGAAGAAGACCACCGTGTCCTGGATGCGTTCGCGGCGGAAGCGCGTCATCGGCTCGTAGTACTCGGCTATGATGCGCAGCATCCGACCGTCGGGCGAGCTCAGAAACTCCGGGTTCTCGTACGCCAGCGGCGCGGCGGAAAGCGGTTCAGGATCTTTTCGGCTCATCGGGTTCTCTTCTCTTCCCCCTGCGAAATCTTCCTTCTGAAAACCTCTGCGGCGTTGCCCGCAGAGGACGGCGTTCTCTATCGACGGTGGTCTCGGTAGTGAATCGCCTCCGAGACGCCGATCCAAATATCCAGCAGACCCAGCCCCGAGATCAGCCCGCGCACCGCCCCGTTGCGCAGCACAGCCGCCAGAACGGGGCGCGACTGGATGAAGAGGTTGTGGTCCCAGACGCGCGTCCACCAGGGCAGGATCATCACCAGCACGCCCAGGTAAACGCAGAACAGCACCAGCACAAACAGCGAAAGCCGTTGCAGCCAGATGGGCGCAACGGTACCAGTCTCCGGCTCCGGCGCGGCCTGAGCGGGCGCGGCCTCCGCATTCGGAAGCTGTGGCGGCGCACTCGGCGCGCTGGGCGGCGCGGCTAAACCATCGGAGGGTACGTGTGCGTCAAAAGGCATCAGGCTCTCCTGTTGACAGTAGCAGAGCCAGTTGCCGGTTTCTACTCTGTGCTGTGCATCTTGCGGTCCATCCTCCTTTGAGCGTCTGAGATGAGAAAATAGAAAGCGATGCTTCAACTCTCCTCTGCCGGCAAGCGCTTCGGCCCCAAACTCCTGTTTGAAGACGCCAACTGGCTGATCACGCCGGACGAGCGCACTGGCCTGGTCGGCGGCAACGGCACGGGCAAATCCACGCTGCTCAAGATCCTCTCCGGCATCGAGACGCTGGACTACGGCGAGCTGACCTCGGTCAAGGGAATGACCATCGGCTACCTGCCGCAGGACGGCCTCGCCATCGGCGGCAAGACCGTCTTTGCCGAGTGCCTCTCCGTCTTCGACGACCTCTACGCGCTGGAAAAAGAGGCGCTCGCTCTGACCACTACGCTCTCCACCGCCGACCCCGAATCGCACGAGTACCGCGCCGCCGCCGACCGCTACTCCGATATCGCGGACCACCTGCACGTCCACGATATCTACACCCTCGACTCGCAGGTTGGGGCGGTGCTCGGCGGACTCGGCTTCACCAAGGAGGACTGGGAGCGCCGCACGGAGGAATTTTCAGGCGGCTGGCAGATGCGTATCGCGCTGGCCAAACTGCTGCTGCAAGAGCCCTCGCTTCTGCTGCTCGACGAGCCCACCAACCACCTCGACCTGGAGTCCCGCAACTGGCTGGAGAACTACCTGCACGACTATCCCTATGCCTTCATCCTCATCTCCCACGACCGCTACTTTCTCGATGTCACCGTCAACAAGACCATCGAGATATGGAACAAGCGGCTGCACGTCTACCACGGCAACTATGAACAATACCTGGTGCAAAAAGAGGAACGCCGCACGCAGTTGATGAGCGCGTACAAGAACCAGCGCGACCGCATCGACGCGCTGGAGGCCTTCATCAACCGCTTCCGCTACCAGGCAACCAAGGCCAAGCAGGTGCAATCGCGCATCAAGGAGCTGGACAAGATCGAGCGCATCGAGGTGCCGGAAGAGGAGGCGACGATCCACTTCACCATCCCGCAGCCGCCCGCATCGGGACGCACGGTCATTGAGGTCTCGCACCTGTCGAAGGATTACCCGCTGCCGCCTGTCGATGGCGGACCGGCCGGAGTGAATCACGTCCTCCGGGATGTCAGCTTCCAGATCGATCGCGGCGACCGCATCGCCCTGGTGGGAGCCAACGGCGCGGGAAAGTCCACGCTGATCCGCCTGCTCAGTGGCCTGGAACCGCCTACCAGCGGCAAGGTGCGGCTCGGCCACAACGTCCTGGCGGATTACTTCGCGCAGGACCAGTACAAGGTGCTCGACCCCGCCGCAGTCATGCTGGACGACATCAGCGGCATCGCGCCCAAAGTCCCGGTCGTCGAACTGCGCTCGCTGCTCGGCTGTTTCATGTTCTCCGGCGACGATGTCTTCAAGCCGCTCGGCGTACTCTCCGGCGGCGAGCGCAACAGATACGCCATGGCCAAGATGCTGGTGTCACCGGCGAATATGTTGCTGCTCGACGAGCCGACCAATCACCTCGACCTGCGCGCCAAGGATGTATTGCTGGAAGCCATTGCCAACTTCACCGGCACGGTGCTGTTCGTCAGCCACGACCGCTACTTTATCGACGGCCTGGCTACGCGCGTCTTCGAAGTGGAGGACCACCGCGTCCACATCTTCCCCGGCAACTACGAGGACTACCTCTGGCGCAAGTCCGGCGGCCCGGAAAAAGTCGCCGTTTCTCTTACGAATTCCCTGAAACCCGCCATCCCCGAACCGAGCGCGCCCGAACCCGTCGCAACGCCCGAGCCAGTCAAAGCCGCCGCTCACGCCAAGCGCCTCAACCCCATCAAGCTGAAGAAGCTGGAAGACCGCGTCGCAGCCATCGAGCAGGAACTCGCCGCCATCGACTCGCGCATCGCCGCAGCCGAGGAGAGTCTCGGCCAGTACGTCTCCGCCGAAGAATCGCAGCGCACCGCCGCTGAACTGGAAGAACTGCGCACCCAGCGCAGCGCGCTGCTGGCCGAGTGGGAATCGCTCGCCTCCACGCTGGATGAGCAGAGCAGCCCATCCCCCGCCTGAACGCGTCCGACCCCTTACCACTTCACCGACGACTTCCCTAGCGCCCTTCCCGCAGCCGCGCAGCCAGCCGCTCCGGCAGCCCTGCCTTCAGCACGCGCTCCTGCGCCGCCGCCACGTCGTACGGCACGCGGTGGAAGACCACCTCATGCGCCGTGCTGTCGTAGATGGCAAACGCCGCCCGCCAGTCGAAGTCGCGGGGCTGCCCCACGGCCCCCGGATTGATCAGGTAGCGCATGCCCGGCGCAATCGCCAGCGTCCACGACACGCACCCCTGGCGGCTCGCGTAGCGTGGCCTTACTTCCTGCCAGTCGTGGTCCTTCTGCGCGAAGCCGCCCTGGATGTGGGTGTGCCCCACAAACGTGATCGCCGTCGTCATCTGCTGCAGCGGGGCCCACGCGTCCCTCATGTTCTGGATGTACCTGTCCTCGTTCAGCGGCGATCCGTGGGCCAGGGTAACGCGTACCTCATCTGCCGAATTCTGTTCCGGCTCCAGCGGCCCCTGCGGCAGAGTGCGCAGCCATTCCAGGTTCTCCGCACTCAACGCCTCCATCGTCCACTTGGCCGCCGCCCGCGCCGTGGGATTGAAGTTGCGCGTCGACGTCAGCCCACTGCATACGCGGTCGTGGTTGCCCCGCACGGTCAAGGTCGCCAGCGGTCGGACCACCTCCAGCACCTCATTGGGACTAGCCCCATAGCCCACCATATCGCCCAGGTTCCACAGCGCGTCCCACTGGTCCGCGGCATCCAGCACCGCGGTCAGGGCCTCCAGGTTTCCATGAATGTCGGAGAGAACAAGAGCACGCATAGAGAAACTCAGTTCGCGCAATTACGCACGAATCTTCAGTTTATCGCAACGGAGCATCAGCCTTCCCTGGCGAGCCACGCCAGCGGCCGCGTCCGGTCGGTCATCATCGTGGGCGCAGACGCCAGCAGCCGCCGCGTATAGGCGTGCTGCGGAGTTGCGAATAGCTCGCGCGTACTGGCCTGCTCCACAATGCACCCGTGCTGCATCACCGCAACGCGATCGCCCGGCTGGTCGCAGGCCTCGGCCACCACCGCCAGATCGTGCGAGATGAACAGCATGGAAAGCCCGTGAGCCCGGCGCAACTCCTTCAGCAACACCAGAATCTGCGCCTGCACGGTGACGTCGAGCGCCGTCGTCGGCTCGTCCGCAATCAGCAGCCGCGGCCGGTTCACAATTGCCATCGCAATCAGAATCCGCTGCCGCTGGCCGCCGGAGAACTGGTGCGGGTAATCGCGCGCGCGCCGCTCCGGCTTCGGCAGCGCCACCTCGCGCATCGCGTCGAGTACGAGCCGGTCGACGGCCTTCGACGAGAGCCCCGGCTGGTGCGCGCGCACCGCCTCGGCAATCTGCGCGCCGACCCGCATCACCGGGTTCAGCGCCGTCATCGGCTCCTGAAAGATCATCGCCACGTCGCTGCCGCGCCGCAGCCGCATCTCGCGCTCCGGCAGCGCCAGCAGATCGACCGTGGTCGATGTTGCGCTTGCCGTGAACAGAATCCTGCCCGAGACACTCGCCTCGGCCGGCAGCAGTCGCAGAACCGCGAGCGCGGTCACCGACTTACCCGACCCCGACTCGCCCACCAGGCCGAGCGTCTGGCCCGCGGCAATCGCAAACGAGATGCCGTGCACCACCTCGCGCCCGCCAAATCCGATCGACAGATCCTCGACCCGCAGAATCGGCGGTGCGCCTGGCGCTGCGCTGTTGCCGGGCGATACTCCATTGCCGGAAGCTGTTGTTGCACTCACACCCTAGATGTTAGAGCATCTCTCGAATTCCCATGGAGTTGGAAACAGTGTGCGAGCGCGCGCCCTCCGCTCAAGATACTCTGGGATGAGACGCCACCCATTCCGATCGCGTCTAACAGGCAGCAGGAAGGAGAGCATGGACCAACATCGCACCCAGCGCGGCCCGCATGCCAGCGCCCGAGCACTGGGCGCGCTGCTGCTCTCGGTTGCCGCGTCTATTCCTCTTCACGCCCAGACCCACAAGGTCGCCGCCCCGGAGAATATCGTGCGCGCGGTCGGTGTCTACGAGTGGACCGGCGATATGGCAAAACCCGCCGCCAGCCGCCTCATCCCCGTCTCGCTCTTCATCGACGGCAAGCTGGAAGATGCCGCCGTCTACCTCGCCCGACCCGTTCCGTTCGCGCTCGCCACCGGCAACGTCTACGAGCTGGATCAGGCCGGCATCGCACAGGGCACGCTCGACCTGGCCTTCGCGCGCCACCTTATCGCCACCGGCGCAGCCACCACACCCTACGACGACGGCTGGTTCGGCTACGGCAAGTTCGTCTTGCCGACTCCGCCCAAGCCCTCGACCCTGCGGCCCGCAAAGACGTTGGGGGTCATCAACGGCATCGACGAGGATGACAACCGCCCCCACTTCTCCGCGCGCTCCGCCCAACCCGGCTCCGGCGACACGGCAACCCCCACCTCCGGCGCGCCCGCAGCTTCCACCGGCACACCGGCAGCGGATCCCGACCGCCCAACGCTTCACCGCTCAACCAGCACAGCAGACCAGACCGCCTCCTCCAACTCCGGCGACACTCCCGCCAACGATCCCGACCGCCCCACTCTGCGCCGCCGCAGCTCGCAGGACGCTGGCAAGAACACCTCCGATCAGATCGGCGGGAGCGACGGCGTCGCCTCGCTGAACGACGACCCCAACCGCCCTCTGCTGCACCGCGGCAAGCCCATCAGCGCGCTCACCGACGCGGACATTGCCAAGCTCGCCGGCCTCCCTGCCGACCAGGACCTACATCAGATGGTCGCCGTATCCGACGCCGCAAACCGCCCGTCGCACGATTTTTCCCGCGCGTGGCAGGATGAGGCTGAACGCCAGGCCATCCTCGCCAAGCTACAGGCCACCGCGCGCGCGCAGCTCGCCGCCTACGAGACTGCCAACGCGCCGCCCGCGCCCAAGACCGCCCCTGCTCCACCAGACACGCGCAAGCCCAACAGCAAGCTGCGCCGCGCCATGGCCCAGGAGACACCTCCTCCGCCCGCGCCTGTGCCTCTGCTCGACGAGCAGTTGAAGGGCTACACGCTGAGTTACGGCGGCGCGGCCACCTACGTCTACTCCGCCCACACCGATGGCCTCGGCCCTACGCTATGCTACGTCACGCTGGTTGCGCAGGTCGATATGAATGGCGAGCCAGCAATTGCGATCAAGAGTGTCACCGACGCCACGCATCTGGATCGCACGCCGCACATGAGGCTGGTCGACGCAGTCGATGCCGAAGCCTCCAACCGCGCCAGCCTGCTCTTCGAGCTGCGCGCCCAGAACTCGCGCCAGTTCGCGCTCTACCGCGTCATCGGGGCGCGCGCCGAGCAGACATTCCTCACCGGCTCAACCCAGTAGCTGTCAAGTCTGCACAGACTCCAGCGCAAGCGCCGGATAGTCCGTGTATCCATGTGGGCCCGGCGCATAGAACATATGCGGCTCCGGTCGATTCAGCGCCGCCTTCCGTGCGAACCGCGCCACCAGGTCAGGATTGGCGATGAACAGCTTCCCGTAAGAGATCGCATCCGCGTTGCCCTCGTCCAGAAGCTGTTGACCCGTGGCCTGATCCAGAGCCTCGTTCGCCACAAACACTCCGCCAAACTCCTGCTTCAGCTTCGGCCCCAGACTGTCCGGCCCCACATGCTCGCGCGCCATGATAAAGGCAATCTTGCGCCGCCCAAGCTCGCGTGCCACATAGCCGAAGGTCGCCGGTGGATTCGAGTCCGAGATCCCATGCGTATCGCTCCGCGGAGCCAGATGCATCCCTACTCGCCCTGCCCCAAAGACCGAGATTGCAGCATCGGTCGCCTCCAGCATCAGCCGCGCGCGGTTCTCAATCGGGCCACCGTACTCATCCGTCCTGTGGTTTGACCCATCCTGCAAAAACTGGTCCAGCAGGTAGCCATTCGCTCCATGCAGCTCCACCCCGTCGAAGCCCGCTGCCTGAGCGTTCTGCGCGCCCCGCCGAAACGCCTCGACCACACCCTTCACCTCGTCGGTCTCCAGCGCTCTTGGCACGCCAAACGCCCTCTGCGGACGCAGCAGGCTCACCGTCCCCGCCGCCGCAATCGCGCTGGGAGCCACCGGCTGCTTCCCGCCCAGAAACTCCGGGTCGGAGATTCGCCCCACGTGCCATAGTTGGGCAAAGATCCGCCCGCCTGCGTGGTGAACCGCAGCCGGTATCGGCTTCCACGCCTCAACCTGCTCCTTGGACCAAATCCCCGGAACGTTGGTATAGCCCACGCCCATCGGATCGACCGGAATCCCCTCGGAGAGAATCAGACCGGCGCTCGCCCGCTGTGTGTAGTACTCCGCCATGATCGGCGTCGGAACGTGATCGGCAGTGCCGTGCAGCCGCGTCATCGGGGCCATCATAATTCGGTTGGGCAGGCGCAGGTCTCCAACCTGCAAAGAATCAAAAAGAGTAGGCATCTATGAAACTCCTTGGCGTCGAAACGCTTTATGAACTTGAATGCTGATAAACAGACAAGGGTGCGCGGACGGAGCCGCGCAGAACTCCCCCCAGTTCGCGTTTTATCGCGTCATCGGCACCCAGGCCGTCCAAACCTACCTGAGCGGCTCAACCCAGTAGGGAAGCGGCAGGGATCAGTCCGCGATGCCTACGTCAGGCACATCGACGCCAAGCGCGGTGGCCAACGCGATCTGGTGGTCCTGCTCCTGCATCAGGATCTCGCGGATGTGTTCCGCCGTGGCGAACTCGCCGAGTTCATCGCACTGCTTTACCCGGCGGCGATAGTTGCGAATCGTCGCGTTCTCGTTGTCCAGGTCGAAGCGCAGCATCTTTTCGGCCTTCTGCGAAGTTTTGACTGGCTTGGGAACCGTCGTCGGCATCCCGCCCAGATAGTCGATCTGGTTGGAGAGAATGATGGCGTGGGCCAGCTCCTCGCCCGCGTGGACGGCAAGTTCGGCGGCGATATTCATATACGTCGCGCCCTTCAAAACCTGCGAATAATTGACATAGCCGATGATCGCCTGGAACTCGCGTGCCAGGTCTTCG
Source organism: Granulicella sp. (assembly GCA_003132145.1). Taxonomy (GTDB): domain Bacteria; phylum Acidobacteriota; class Terriglobia; order Terriglobales; family Acidobacteriaceae; genus Edaphobacter. The sequence goes on along the minus strand of PKWU01000059.1, from coordinate 18,178 downwards.
TTGAGCAGATCGATAAGCTGCTTGCGCGTGATGGACGCAGGGGATGCACTTGCGTTCTTGGTTGACATTTCATCTCCAGAAGTCGTGCGGAAGTCGTCATACATCGACTCTGGAAGTGAGATGCCGAAAATGCAGATGGAGGTTTCTGCCTGCAAGGTTTCCCGCGCCTACAGCGGAAACTGCTTCAGCCACTCCCTGAACCCGGGCCCAAGGTCCTCGCGCTTGAGCGCCAGCTCGACGGTGGCCTTCAGGAATCCCAGCTTGTCGCCTGCGTCGTGGCGCTTGCCCTCGTAGTGGAAGCCGTAGACCTTCTCGAACTCGAGCAGCGCCTTGATGGCATCGGTTAACTGCAACTCGCCGCCCGCGCCCGGCTTCACGCCTTCGATCATCTGGAAGATGCGCGGCGTCAGGATGTAACGCCCAATAATGGCGTTGGCCGACGGCGCGTCCTCGAACCTGGGCTTCTCCACCATTCCCTTGACCGCCAGCAGTCGCGGGTTGCGCGCATCCGGCGTGCAGTCCAGGCAACCGTAGTTGGAGATTGCCGGCCCCTCCACTGCCTCCGATGCAAGAATGCTCGACTGCGTCTGGTCGAACACCTCGACCATCTGCTTCATGCAGGGCACGCGCGCGTCCACTATGTCGTCGGGCAGAAGCACGCAGAAGGGCTCGTCGCCCACCAGCTCTTTTGCCATCAGGATGGCGTGGCCCAGCCCCAGCGGCTCGGCCTGCCGGGTGTAGACGATCTTGGCCAGCTTCGAGAGCGACCGCACCGCATCCAGCAGCGACAGCTTGCCCCTGGCCGCCAGCGCGGCCTCCAGCTCAGGGCTGGAGTCGAAGTGGTCCTCCATGGCGGCCTTGTCGCGCCCGGTGACGATGATGATCTCGGTGCATCCCGCCGCCACCGCCTCCTCCACTCCATACTGGATCAGGGGCTTGTCCACCAGGCACAACATCTCTTTGGGAATGGACTTGGTCGCGGGCAAAAAACGCGTGCCCATGCCTGCTGCGGGAAAGACTGCCTTGCGGATCTTCTGGTGAGCCATAGGATGCGGAGCCCTCGTCGCCAACCTCAGATGTCCATCCTAGCAAAGCGGACTTGCCACGAGACCGAACCAGACACCGGGTACCCCAGACGGGATCCCCAGCGAGCGGACTTTGCACACTGGGGTGGCACGTCTCGATTCTGAAACCTGGGACCGCCCACGACTCTAGCTGAGCGTCTCCATCAGTTTGTTGACAGTGCGGTTCAGGTCCTTGTCGGTGCGGCGGTGCTCGTCGATCTTGCTGATGGAGTGCATGACGGTGGTGTGGTGCTTGCCACCGAACTGACGTCCGATCTCCGGCAGCGACGCCTCGGTAAGCTGCTTGGCCAGATACATGGCGATCTGGCGCGGCACCACGATCTGGCGCGAGTTGTTCTTCTGCTTCAGCTCGGCGACCCTCATGCCGAACTGCTCGGCCACGGCGCGCTGGATGGACTCGATGGTGATCTTGCGCACCTGGGTGTCGATGAACTGCTTGAGGCACTGCTGGGTGACGGCCAGCGTAATCTCCACGCCGTGCATACTGCACCACGCGATGAGGCGGACAAGCGCGCCCTCCAGCTCGCGCACGTTGGTGCGTACGTTGCTGGCGATGAAGAGCGCAACTTCGGTGGGGAGGTGGGTCTGCTCGGACTCGGCTTTCTTCTGAAGAATGGCGACCTTGGTCTCCAGGTCGGGCGGCTGGATGTCTGCGATCAGGCCCCATTCGAAGCGCGAGCGCAGGCGGTCCTCAAAGTCGGCCAGCTCCTTGGGCGGTCGGTCGCTGGCGATGACGATCTGCTTCATGCTCTCGTGCAGCGCGTTGAAGGTGTGGAAGAACTCCTCCTGGGTGCGCTCCTTGCCGGCCAGGAACTGGATGTCGTCGATCAGCAGCACGTCCACGGTGCGGAACTTGTCGCGGAAGCTGCTCATCTTGTCGTAGCGCACGGAGTTGATCATCTCGTTGGTGAACTTCTCGCCCGAGACATAGCAGATGGAGGACTGCGGCTGGCGGCGCTTTACATCGTGGCCGATGGCATGCATCAAGTGGGTCTTGCCCATGCCGACTCCGCCGTAGATGAACAGCGGGTTGTAGGCCTTGGACGGGCGCTCCGCGACGGCCTGCGCCGCGGCCATGGCGAACTGGTTGCCGCTGCCGATGACGAAGGCGTCGAACTGGTAGCGCGGGTTGAGCTGCGAGGCTGTGCTCCAGTCGAAGCGCGACTGTTCGGGCGCGGGCGCGGTCACGCCGTTCATCCGGCGCGAGCGAGGCGCATTGGAGTTGTGGCTGGAGACGGGCGCGAACCCGCCGTCTTCGCGGATGCGCGGCGCGCTGGGGTCCTGCGCCGGAGTGGTGAAAACCACAGAGTCGATGTCCAGCGCCAGGTTGTCGATGGCCTCCTGGATCAGGTCGGCGTACTTCTCTCCCAGGTGCTGGAACTCGGCCGAAGGGATGCGCACATAGAGCGTCTTGCCCGCGATGTGGGAGAACCGCGTGGGCTTTAGCCACGTCTCATACGACTGGCGGTTGATCTTCTTCTCCAGCGCGGCGAGGATGCGAACCCATTGATTCAATACGGCTGTGGCCGTGGGAACGAATGACATGCTTTCAATTCCTTCTCGGATTTGCTCCAAGTATTTTTTTCAATCGAAACGTACAAACCGGCCCGAAGATCAGGCCAGTAAAAAACGACTGTAACGGCAACAGACCACCTGCACCGCCGAATCCGGCGAGTGGAGAGAAGTGCTGTTTGCTGGAGGTCTCCGCGCTAGCTCAAATGCACTATCGCGAAGAGAAACGACCATGCCGGCCAAAGTGCGATCTGCGATTAACAAAATCGACTTTGGTAAGCGGGTTTGATAGTAGCACGGAAAACCGGGGCTGTTTCAAGTGATCGAGAGATAAAAATTTTGTTGCACCATTCCTTGTGAAGAATGCTCTCTGCCGTCTCGGATTGGGTCATCCGGCGCCCAAAACAACTCCTCTCCACGGCGCTCTCCAGCCGGTTTTTTGCAGTCGCCTCGAATCCCCGGTATACTGAAAGACTGTTGCCGTTACAGCTTTCAACAAGATTGAGCAGGAGCCGAACCCAATGCCGAAGCGTACCTTCCAGCCGAACCGCCGCCACCGAGCCAAGACCCACGGGTTCCTGACCCGCATGAAGACCAAGGCGGGCGCAGCCGTGTTGAGCCGCCGGCGTGCCAAGGGACGGCACAAGATCGCCGTCAGCGCCGGCTTCCGCGACTAGGCCAGTCCTGCAGCGGACCAGTTTTTGTGCGCGGTCCACGGGGTCGTCCAGCGCAGGCCTGCCAACGCAAAGGCAAACCGCAGCGTGACTGAGATGACCTGTTCCAACCCAACCCAAGCGAAGATCGAGTGGCCCCTCAGCCGCCTGCGCAAGCACGCCGACTACCAGCGCGTGTACCAGGCCAGTCGCAAGCACTTCGCCAAACAGATGAGCTACTTCTTTGCGCTGCGACCCGCGCTCGGCCCGGACGGTACTTCGGTGCGCGGCGCAAGCGCGAAGGCCGCGCGCGTCGGCCTTACCGTGGGCAAGGCAATGGGCAATGCGGTGGACCGCAACCACATCAAGCGCAGAATGCGCGAGGCCGTGCGGCAACAGCTTCCTCTGCTCGATGTACCGGTCGATCTGGTGCTTCATCCCCGGCAGAGCGTCCTCGAACTCGACTTCGCAACCCTCCAGCGCGAGGTGGCCGCTGTCTTCCGCGCGGTGCAGAAGGCCGCGCAGAAGCAAGTTCCGGCGCAGGCCGAACCAGCAAAGACTTAACCCCATATTTCCATTTTGAGTCATAATTCTGAACTCTCAGAGCGTCACAATCGTCAATGTTTATAAGGGTGCAAACATGGAGGAATTGAAATGGCAGGCATAGCTGGTATCGAAATCGCACCTGATGCGCAGGATAGATCGCGGCGCAATCTTGCAAGATTGGCGGGGTTTCTCTATCTCGGTTACATCGTGCTCTTTGCCTTCGCTACATTTATTCAGCACAAGCCCTTTGTCTGGGACGATCCCGCGGCAATGGCCAGGAATATAGCGGATTCCGAGCTAATGATTCGGATCGGGTTCATGAGTACTATAGTCGCCGATCTGCTCTTTCTTTCGACGGCCTGGGCTTTATACGTGCTGCTTAAGCCGGTGGGCAAGAATCTGGCTTTGTTGTTCGTACTGTTGAATTTGGCTGGTGTCGTTGTGGAATGTGTTTATACGCTGATCCACTTTGAAAGCCTGTTGCTATTAGGTAGATCCGACTATTTGCAGGCATTCAAACCGGACCAACTACAGGCTCTATCGATGTATTTCCTCAGATTGGGCGGCAGCTCGGACATGATTAATACGCTCTTCTATGGCGTTTGGCTCTTCCCCCTCGGCTATCTGGTCTTCAACTCCGGCTTCCTTCCGCGGTTTCTGGGCGTATTGCTTCTCCTCGACGGTTTGAGCCTGATGATCTGTTTCATTCAGCTCTGCCTCTTCCCCGGCTACGAAAAACTGACTTATCCACTGTTTCCGGTCATGTTCATTGCGGAGTTCGGATTAGCTATGTGGCTCATCATCAAGGGAGTAAAAGAGCAGAAAGAAGAGAGCTTCAGTTAACGTCGGCGCGGATGTTCCCTATTTGGGTGTCTGTGGGCCTGGGCGCCCCACCCCTTTCACGTTCTTTGCGAAAGGGTGTTAATGCGGCTTAACACGGATCAGACGGATAGAACGCTATGGGACCGAATGCAGAGGAGAGGAACGACCGCACCGCACGCCTTGCATTGCGCGTTTATAAAACAGTGCTCTCTCCCGTGCTGCACACCGTCAGTCCATCGCGCTGCCTGTACCTGCCAACCTGCTCGGAGTACGCCGCCATCGCGGTCAGCCGATTCGGGTGGGTGCGCGGATCGTGGCTCGCGCTCGGCAGGCTGGCGCGCTGCCATCCCTGGGGCAAGGGCGGCCTCGACCCCGTGCCCGAGCGCGCGTCGCACCCACGCGTCCACCAGGCGCAACCGGATTCATCCGCCTGCAACCAAACCGGAACAGACTGCAATCAAACTGCCGCGGACCAAACCGGCGCAGACCATTTACCATAGAGAACAGGCTGGAAGTCCCCGGCCGCAACTTCCAGCACCCCATAGATAGGAAACCTCGCTTGGCAGAGTTCAGCAACCCCAATCAACAAGGCGGACAAGAAGGCCGGTCGCTGATGGCCATGATGGTCGTCTTTGTGGCCGTCGTCCTCGGTCTCCAGCTTTACCGGGCGAAGACCTCCCCGCCGCCGTCCTCGACGCCCCCCATCGCCGCACAGCAGACTCCCGCCACGCCCGCGCCTGTAGCCTCCGTGGCCACGCCGCCGCCCGCCGCATCCAGGGCCGCTGCCTCCCGCGTCCCCGGCGTCCCCAGCGTCGAGGCCAGCGCCGAGTCCACCACCATCGTTGAGAACGATCTCTACCGCATCACGTTTTCCAACCGCGGCGCCCAGGTCACCAGTTGGATTCTGAAGGACTACAAGAACTTGGACGGCAAGCCGCTCGACCTGATCCACCAGCAGGCTGCGAAGCTCTACGGCTACCCGCTCTCGCTCTACACCTCCGACGCCACGATCGCCAGCGCACTCAATCAGGCGCTCTACGTGCCTTCGGCGACGGGCCCGCTCAGCGCGCCGGCCAGCCTGACCTTCAAGTACTCCAACGGCGGCCTGCAGGCGACCAAGACATTCACCTTCGATCCCAAGACCTACATCCTCCACGCGGAGGTCGCGGTCACCCGTGCAGGCGCTCCCGTCGCAGCTCAGCTCAGTTGGCCGGGCGGCTTCGGCGACCAGAACGAGACGCCCAACCAGACCGCCTACACCTACTCACAGTTCGATCAATACCGCAACGGCAGTTTCAGCAAGACCGAGGCGAAGAATATCTCCGCTGGCAGTTCTCTCTCCGGCCCGTTCGACTTTGCCGGCGTGGCCGATCTCTTCTTCGCCGCCGTCTTTATCCCCGACTCGCCGGACACTGCGACTGTCACTACGCTGCGCAACGATCTCGACGTCTCGAAGTTCATCAAGCGGACCGGCTTCGGCTCCGATTCTCCGGCCACCAAGCCCATCATCCTGCCCGTTCTCGGCGCGGCGCTGGGCAACACCGGCGGGCCGGTCGAGACCAGCATCTTTGTCGGACCCAAGGCCATCAACGTCCTCAAGAGCGTCCACGCCACTGACCCGCGCATCTCGCTGGAGCCGATGCTGGAGTTCGGCTTCTGGGGCCCCATCGCCAAGTATCTCTTCCTGTCGCTGCAGGCGATCCACGCCCACATCACCTTCAACTGGAGCGGCTCCTGGGGCTGGGCAATCATCGTCCTCACCGTCTTCATCAACTTGCTGATGCTGCCCTTCCGGGTGAAGTCCATGCACAGCGCTCTCAAGATGCAGCGCATCCAGCCGCAGATGGACGCCATCAAGGAGCGCTACAAGAAGTTCAAGGTCACCGACCCCAAGCGCGGCGAGATGAACGCCGAGATCATGCAGTTGCAGAAGGACAACGGCGTCAACATGTTCGGCGGATGTATCCCCCAGTTGATCACCATGCCGCTGATGATCGCGTTCTTTTACACGCTTCCCAAGGTGGTGGAGTTGCGTCTGGCGCACTGGTACTGGCTGCCCAACCTGCAGGCAGCCGATCCGCACCACATCCTGCCCATCTTTATGGTGCTGTCGCAGTTCCTGGTGCAGTTCTACACGCCGTCGCCGGGGGTCGATCCGCAGCAGCAGAAGATGATGGCCTTCATGATGCCGCTCTTCTCCGGCTACATCACCTGGCAATACGCCTCCGGGCTGGCCCTCTACTGGTCGGTGGGCAACCTGATCGGCATCGCGCAGCAGTTGGTCATGAACCAAACCTCGCTGGGCCGGGAGATGCGCGCAATGGCCGCCAAGCGCGCCCGCCGCAAGGCCGGCACCATCCAGGGACGCAAGTGAGCTACCGCAAGCTGCAACAGTGCGAAGCTGTACTCCGCTAGCCAATACCGTGCGCAAAAAACGTACGCGACGAGCGGTAACCAATAATGATATAAGTCTATTCGAACGGTTAACTTCTCCCATGGATGATCCGGCCCAGGCAGCGCAGACAATTGCAACGTTTTTGCAGGCCTTCACGACGACCAGCGGGCTTCGCCTGCGGTTTCGCGTGAAGGCGCGAAGTCTTAAACCGAGAAATGCCGGCAACGGGGAGACCTCCGATGGTTCGCATCCTGGGTCAGCTCCGCCGGAGGAGGGTGTGGGGAAGGATGGGCCTCGCGCTCTCTACGTCGAGTTCACCGGCCCGGACACGCCACTGCTCACCGCGCGCAATGGCGAACTGCTGAACGCGCTCGAGCACATTGCAACCAAGATCCTGCGGCTCGAACCCAACGAGCAAGACCGTGTCGCGTTCGACGCCGACCAGTTCAAGGCCAACCGCGACCGCCAGATGCATGAGTCCGCGGCAGCGGCCATCGAGCGCGTACAAGCCACCGGAGAGCCCCACGCCTTCCCGCCGATGAACTCGCGCGAGCGCCGCATGCTGCACATGATTCTCAGCGAATCCGGTCTGCCCACCGCCTCCAGCGGCGAAGGTCCGGGGCGCTTTGTCGTGCTCTACCCCAAGGGCGCAGACACCTCCGCGCCCTTCAACTTCTCCGCTGCGGGCGATACGCAGCCTGCCCCGCGCCGCCACGACGCCAACCAGGTGCGCAACGCCTTCCGTCCCCGTTACTGATCCAACGCAGGCCGATGCCGCGCAATTGCGGCAGCCGTGAGTGAAGACGCGCTATAGCTCCGTATACACATCCCTGAAGTCGTAGCAACCGGTCCGCGTCGCAAGCCACTCCGCCGCCCGCACCGCACCCTCGGCAAACCCACGCCGCGAGAACGCCTCGTGGGTCAGCACCACGCGGTCGGCCTCGCTCACCGCCTCCAGCACGTGCATCCCCTTGGCATCCCCCAGGCGCACGGACTCGATCGGCACCTCGATCTTGCTGCCCGCGCCGCGTTCCACCATCTCCGCAATCGAAATCGCCGTGCCCGAAGGCTTGTCCAGCTTGCTGACGTGGTGCGTCTCGACGATGGAAAACTTGTACCCCACGCCAGCCAGCGAAGCCCCCATCTGCTGGGCCAGCTTCAGCATCACCTGCACGCCGATGGAATAATTCGTTCCGTAGAGCAGCGCGGCGTGGCTGCTCTCCGCCAACGCGCGCATCTCCTCGAGCGAGGCGTACCAGCCGGTGGTTGCGACCACTATCTTGGCGCCGGCGGCGAGGCATGCGCGCATGTTTTCCACCACCGCCTGCGGCGTGGTGAAGTCGATCGCCACGTCGAACCCAGCCAGAAATGCAGGTGTCAGCGCCCGAGCGCCCGCATTCTCCAGCACGTCCAGCCCCTGAACGGCGTGGCCACGCTCGGAGGCCACCTCGGCAACCAGCTTGCCTGTCTTGCCCTGTCCCAGCACCAGAATTCGCATAGAGATCCTCCTCAGGCCTTGGCCACAACCGCTCTTGCTTCAATATCGAAGACGGTCGGGTCCGGATCGGCGAAGAACTCCGCGTGCAGCGAGCGCACCGCCTCGTCCACGTCCGATTCCTCGATCATGAAGCTCATGTTGATCTCGCTCGCCCCCTGCGAGATCATGCGCACGTTGATGTGGCGGATCGCCGAGAAGACGCGTCCCGCGATCCCGCTCTGTCCGCGGATGTCCTCGCCCACCATGCAGATGAGGGCCTTGTTGCCCTCGAACTTCACGTCGGCGATCTTGCCCAGCTCCGCGCAGATCGCGGGCAGCCGGTCGTTCGACTCCACGCTCAGCGAGATGCTCACCTCGCTGGTCGACACCATGTCGATGGCGCACTCGAAGCGGTCGAAGACGTCGAAGACGGACTTCAGGTAGCCATGCGTCATCAGCATACGCCCGGCCACAATGTCGATGATCGTCAGCTTCTTCTTGGCCGCGATGCTCTTGAACGGGCTGGCGCAGGGCGGCGCCATCGCAGTGATCTTGGTGCCCTCGTTCGCCGCGTTGCGCGAGTTCAGCACCCAGACCGGAATGCTCTTCTGGACTGCCGGAAGAATCGTGGCCGGATGCAGCACCTTGGCGCCGAAGTAGGCCAGCTCCGCCGCCTCCTCGAAGCTGATCGTCTTCACCCGCAGCGCATCGGGGCAGATGCGCGGGTCGGTGGTCATAATGCCATCGACATCGGTCCATATCTCGATCGCGCCCGCGCGCAGCCCGCCGCCCACCAACGCGGCCGTAAAGTCGCTTCCGCCGCGCCCCAGCGTCGTCGTAATCCCGTCCGCTGTCGCGCCGATAAAGCCGCCTATCACCGGCGTCTGTCCAGCCTCCACCAGGGGAAGCACCAGCTCGGTCAGCTTGGCCTCGATCGCGGCCTCCAGCGGCGCGGCCTTGCCATAGTGGTTGTCCGTGATGATGCACCTCCGCGCATCCACATGCGAGCCGTTCAGCCCATGCTGAGCAAACGCCGCCGCCACCATCCGCGACGACATCCGTTCGCCATAGCTCACCACCTTGTCGCTGGTCCGCGGAGTCAGCTCGCCCACCGCGGCAATCCCCCGCAGCAGATCGTCCAGCGAATCGAACCCGCGCCGGATCGCAGCCTCCACCTCCAGCAGCGGCTCTCCGCACAGTAAATCCGCAGCCGTATCGATGTGCCGGTTGCGCAGTCGAGCCGCAATCGCCAGCGCGCCCGCCTTGTCGCCGCGTCCCGCAGCCCCAGCCGCGGCCAGCAACTGGTCGGTCACCTTGGCCATCGCCGACACCACAACCACCGGCGCGAGCCCCCGCTCCCTCCGTCCGCGCACAATCGCCGTTGTGCGCAGGATCGCCTTCGCGTCCTCCACCGACGTCCCGCCGAACTTCATCACGACGAGCCCGGTCCTGATCCCGGATTCAAGCGCCGCGCCCGCCCGCTCCTCCGCCTTGCGTACCGCGCTCATACGAGCACCGCATCGGGCCGCGCCGACTTCATCTCCAGTTTGCCCAGGCGCGCCAGTACCTCCGCGTTCAACACCGCCGCGCCCGCTGCTCCGCGAATCGTATTGTGCGACACCACAACGAACTTCCAGTCCAGCAGGTTGCACTCGCGCAGACGTCCCACGGTCGCGGCCATGCCGTGACCGCGCATTCTGTCCAGCCGCGGCTGCGGCCGGTCGACTGCCGCGTCGAACTCCACCGGCTGCTCCGGCGCGCTGGGCAGCCTCTGCCCGGCCAGAGGCACAAACTCCGCCCACGCCGCCAGCACCTGCTCGCGGCTCGCCTTGGTGCGCAGCTTGATGCTGACGCACTCGGTGTGCCCGTCCTCGACCGCGACGCGATTGCAGTGCGCGCTCACCTTCGCGTCCAGCAGTGCGACCTTGCCGTCCGCCAGCGATCCCAGCAACTTGCCCACCTCTTCCTGCATCTTCTCTTCTTCGTTCTTGATGAACGGCACCACGTTGCCCAGAATGTCCAGCGAAGCCACGCCGGGATACCCCGCGCCGCTCACCGCCTGCATCGTCGACACAAACAGGCTCTCGATGCCGAATCGCTCCTCCAGCGGCTTCAGCGCCAGCACCAGGCCGATCGCGCTGCAATTCGGATTGGTGACAATGTACCCGCCGGGCAGACCGTTGGCTGAAGGCCGCCGCCAGCTCTGCCGCTCGATCAGCGCCAGGTGGTCTGCGTTCACCTCCGGCACCACCAGCGGCACGTCCTCCACCATGCGGAAGGCGCTGGAGTTCGACACCACGGCGCAGCCCGCTGCGGCAAACTTCGGCTCCAGCTCGCGCGCAACGTCCGCGTCCAGCGCGGCAAAGATGATCTTCGGAATGGGCAGCTCGCCCGCAGGCTGAGCCTCCGGCGTATTCGGCATCACCGTCATCGCCGCAATGCGCGCGGGCATCGGCGTATCCAGCTTCCACCGGCAAGCCTCGCCGTAGGTCTTGCCCTCGCTGCGTTCGCTGGCCGCAAGCCACGCAATCTCGAACCACGGGTGGTTGTTGAGCAACTGAATAAAGCGCTGGCCGACCATTCCGGTCGCCCCAAGGATTCCAACTCTTCGCCGTTCCATATCCTCTAGAATACCGTGCCCGGCTTCCACGTGCATCTTCAGCGGACTTAGTAGTCATTCCTATGTCTTCGCCGCGCGCTGTAGCTGCCCGACCCGCCCCACACCATCAGCGCCACCACCAGATGAATGATAAACCACAGGCTGATCCCTTGATCCAGATAGATCAGATAGAGAACCAGCACGCGCGGCAGCAGGATCGCGAAGACCAGCGGCACAATCCCATGCAGATGGAACGGCGCAATCGGCCCGCCAAGCCACAGCAGAAGGAGCGCAATCCGCGGCAGAAAGAGCGCGAAGATCAGAAACCACAGCGGCAGTGAATGAATCACCATCAACACCTGCAAGCTCATATCGCCTCCGTTACCCTGTCGCCATCGCCGGAATCAGCGAGATCGCATGGGTCCTTGACCATCTCTTCCTCGCGCCGCTCGAACCTTGAACCTCGAACCTTGAACCTCGAACCTAGGCCTTTGGACCTTTCGCCTTCTTCGTATCTCTTCCGCCCAACAGCTCTTCCAGCTCGGCCTTGAATTCGCGCACGTCCTTGAAGTCGCGGTAGACGCTGGCGAAGCGGATGTAGGCCACCGTGTCGATCTCCTTCAGCCGCGACATAATCAGCTCGCCCACCGCGCTGGTGGAGCGCTCGCGCTCCGCGGAATCGACCACATACGCCTCGGTCTCGTCCACAATCCGCTCCAACGCCGCCGCCGGCACGGGCCGCTTCTCGCAGGCGTGCAGCAGCCCGCTCAGCACCTTCTGGCGATCGAACTTCTCTCGCCGCCCGTCCTTCTTCACCACCATGTACGGAATCTCGTCGATGCGCTCGTAGGTGGTGAAGCGTTTGTTGCAGCCCTCGCACTCGCGCCGCCGACGGATCGCGTCCGCCTCTTTGCTCTCGCGCGAATCCACCACGCGGTCCTGCGCGAAGCCGCAGTAGGGACATCTCATTGGTCGCACATCGCAGGGGACAAGATAAACCTCATTGGTTGAATGATTCTAGAGCATTTCTCGCATACATGGGGAGATGCTGCGGGCACTCCCGCAATGGAGTCAGGTTTAGCGAACCATGTCTGAGCCGTCGAGTAATTGCCCGGTTTGCTCACCTAGAGTCCGCGAAGCAATTCTTCCAGCGTTATCTCCAGAGCCTGCGCTAAGGCATGGATCGTATCAATTCTCGGCGCTACCGCCCCATTCTCAATCTGCGACAAATGTGCCCGACCAATCTGCGCCATATCGGCGAGCAGAGTCTGGGACAAGCCGCGTTTTTCCCTCAAATTACTGATCTGGCGGCCGAGGCGGACAGGAAACGAAATTGCCATCCACCATTTTTTATAGTATTTTGGTGTCCATTGTTCGTTTTATCGAACAATGGATACAGTAAGATCATAGCGTCATATATAAGAGAAAGGGGAAAATGGCTCCTAGTCGGTTTTATGCGTTGTCTCTTGTCAAGCTGACACTCTGGATTTGGCCAATTTTCGTCTATGTCCGCATGCGTAATCTATGGATTTCCATAGCGGCAATGGGGGTGGAGATAATCTCAGGGGCAATTCTGCTTGTTCTATGGGTTTGGACGTGTGCTGAGATCTCTGGTTTGAAAGAGAAACGCATCGCAAATTGCGAACAAGCCAACACTTTACCAAATTGATGTTGCGTTAACAGTCCTTGTCAGATTTATTCCATGCCTGTGGAAAACCAGACTGGCCCCCTTGCCAAATTGTGCGAGGAGGTTTTTCTTGAGGGAAAGCCACTCAGCAGCTTTGGTTTCCCTCTACACATATTTGAGAAATACTATACCAGCGCACACCGCGAACGGCACACTCTGTCAGACGATCCAGCCACCGCCCACCACCTCGTCGCCATCGTAGAAGACCGCGGCCTGCCCCGGCGTGATCGCGCGCTGCGGCGCATCGAAGACCGCGCGCACTCGGTCCTCGCCGTCCGCGCGCAACGCCGCCCAGGCCGGCTCATGGCGATGGCGAATCTTCACCCGCACTCGCATCTCGCCCGCCAGCCGCGCCACAGAAATCCAGTTCAGCCGGTCGGCCAGCAGCTCGCGCGACATCAGCTCGTCGCCGCCGCCTACGGTGACGCGGTGCGAGTCGGGATGGATCGCCAGCACATATCGCGGCCCTGAATTCGCCGCAACCGCCAGTGCGCCGCCGAGCCCCTTGCGCTGTCCGACGGTGAAGCCGTGAATCCCCTGGTGCCGCCCCAGCACCTCGCCCGCAGCCGTCACCAGTTCGCCCGCAGAGTCCGGCAACGCCTCGCCCTGCTCTTCGAGATACGCTGCGAGGAAGGCAGAGTAGTCGCCACCGGGGATGAAGCATATCTCCTGCGAGTCGGGCTTCTCCGCCAGCGCAAGCCCCGCGTCTGCAGCCATCCGCCGCACAGCGGGCTTCCGCATCTCGCCCAGCGGAAACAGCGTCCGCGACAACTGCTCCTGCGTCAGCCCGAAGAGAAAATACGTCTGGTCCTTCGTCTTGTCCTCCGGCCGCGACAGGATCCATCGTCCGCGCGCCGCGTCGTACCGATTGCGCGCGTAGTGCCCCGTGGCGATGCGGTCCGCGCCAATCTGCCGCGCCGTTGTCAGCAGCGCGTCGAACTTCAGGTGGTTGTTGCACAACGTGCACGGAATCGGCGTGCGCCCGGCCAGATACTCGTCCACAAACGGTCGCACCACCTCGGCCTCGAAGCGCGCCTCCTGGTTGACGAGGTAATAAGGAATGCCGAGATGCTCTGCCACGCGGCGCGCGTCGTACACGTCGTCGATGGAGCAGCAACGCCCCTGCACCGCCTCGGGCATTCCCTCGTGCCCCGCCAGCCGCCGCTGGTTCCAGAGTTGCAGCGTCAGGCCGACCAGCGTGTGCCCCTGGGCGCGCAACAGCGCCGCGACGGCGGAGGAATCCACCCCTCCCGACATGGCAACGGCAATCGTCTCGGGCTGTGTGATCGTATTCAAGCGTCTATTATCCCAACTTTGCCCTTCAGTTCATTATCGCAACTTTACTCGCCAAGTTCTTATCGCAACTTTAACGCACCCGGTCCGGCATTCGGGAATCTAACCAGCAGATGATCTTCTCTCGCCCAAGCCTTCGATCGGCGCGCCTGAACGCCGCACTCACCGCAGCCCTGATTGCGCTCTTCGCGAGTACAAGCGCCCACGCCGGCCCTCCCTTCCAGACCGACGATCCCGACCCGGTCGCCTTCCGCCACTTCGAGATGTACGCCTTCGAGTTCTCCGACAGCACGGGCAAGAACGCCGGCGGCACGGTGCTGAACGTCCCGAGCTACGAGGTCAACTATGGAGTCGTCCCCAACGTGCAACTCCACCTGATCCTACCCGTCGGGGCAGTTTTTATCCCCAACGGCCCAACGTACTACGGCCTCGGAGACACCGAACTCGGCGCAAAGGTCCGCCTCATCAAAGAGAACAAGCGCGTCCCCGAGGTTGGCATCTTTCCCTTCTTTGAGCTACCCAGCGGCGACGCTTCCAAGACCCTAGGCGTAGGAGGCATGTGGTATCGCATGCCCCTCTGGCTCCAGAAATCCTGGGGGCCCGAAGATCGCCAATGGACCAGCTACGGGGGAGGCGGTGAAGTCGTCGTCTCAGCCGCGGGCTATGGCAACGGCTACAAGGATTTTCCCTTCTCCGGCCTGCTCGTCCAGCGCCAGATGAACAAAAAAATCGCCCTCGGAGCCGAGCTCTACGGCCACGGTGCCGAAGGCCCCGCCGCCATAAGCACCCGCGCCTCCACCCTGCTCGACGTCGGCGGCATCTATGAGTTCAAGCCCGGCTTCGACCTGCTCTTCGCCGCCGGGCGCAGTGTCTACGGGCAGCCCGAGACTTACACCTACCTCTCGCTCTATTGGACCTGGGGTCCGGGCGGAGCAGGCGACGAGGGCGATCCAGCCCAGCCGACGCGCGGCACAGGCTCCAAGATGTTCGCTGCGCTGACCAAGATGCGGCTGCATTAAATGGTACGGAGGATGCGATGGAAGTTACCCAGCGTGAACTTGTGACCATGATTCACGGAATGCTCTTCGGCGGATTCTTTCTGCTGGCACTCTTCGGCGCGCTCGTCCTGCTGCTGGATCGATTCAATCCAGACCGGAGCAATTCCGACCGGATTGCAGTAGGTATCAGCCCTGCGCAACCCGCGCCCCGCTGGCAAACCCTCTATCTCATCGCGATGGTCGCAGCTGGCTGGGCCGCCGTGCTCTCCGGCGCAACCATCGTTTATCCGTGGTACCGCGCTGTAGCCCCGGCGGGAGCCGACCTGGCACTCTATCCGCAGCGGCTGCTGATGTCGCACCCCACCACCGCCGGCTGGCACAACTTCGGCATGGAGTGGAAGGAGCATGTAGCCTGGATCGCGCCGATGGCCGGCACGATGGTGGCCTGGGTCCTTCTCAAACACCGCGCCGCGTGGAACGCTCACCGGGCGGTCCGCACTACCGTCCTCGGATTCGCCGCCGTGGCATTTCTCGCAGCTATGATCGCCGGAGGCTGGGGAGCAATGATCAACAAAAAAGCGCCCGTCCAGGGAGGACAATCCTACCAACTCATGGGGAGCACAAAATGACCGAGATCAAGCTCGTCCCACAGAATCCCGCCAACGGCCCCATCGCAGCCGCGGTCCTCGCTTGCGGAATCGGCTGCTTCCTGCTCGGAGTCCTCGCCGTCGCCGCAGATGGCTCCAAAAGCCTCGCCGCCGCGCTGAACTTCTACCACCCCACTGGCCCGCTCTCCGGCGTCACCAGCGTCGCGATTGCACTCTGGTTGATATGCTGGACGGTCCTCGCCGCGCGCTGGAGGAACAAAACCCTCGCCTTCGCCAGGGTCAGCGCCTTCGCCTTCCTCTTCCTTGCCCTCGGCCTGCTGCTCACCTTCCCGCCCTTCGGCGACCTGTTCCTCGGCCGATGAAATCGATGCAGGAATAGTCAACGCGTCTTACCGTCCGGCTATTTCTTCGCTGATTCCTTCAGCAGCTCCACCAGATAGCCCTTCCACACTGCCGCCTGGGTATGCGTCCCGTGGCCGCGCGTCGCGTCGGAGATGGGAATCAGCACAAACCGCCCATGTGCGAGCTTCGGAGCATATTTCTCGGCGATCCCAAGCTCGGGCGGATTGATGTAGTCGTCCGCCGAGTTGATCCACATCACGGGCACCTGGATGCGGTCCAGATGCGCGCTGGGATCGTAGTTTCTGCTCGCGTCCCACTGGTAGATCATGTCATTCGCATCGAGCGGGCTCACCCGTTTCGCAAGATAGTCGTCGATGAAATCTTCTGCCGCCTTCTTCGTTGGCGCGATCTTCTGCATGTACAGCGGAGCCGAGCCCATCACCAGTGTCAACTCGGCCGCGGTACGCAAGCCCTCCACTGGCTCTGTTGTGTACTCTCCGCCATGCCACTGCGGATCGTCCTCAATCGCTTTGATCGCCATGTAGCGCATCATGCGGTTGCGCCCTGCAATCGGCACCGGCAGGCACGCCAGCGGCATCAATGCGTCGGCGAAGCCGGGGTAGGTCTCGCCCCACACAAACGACTCCATGCATCCCATGCTCGTCCCCAGGACCAGCCGCAGATGATCGACATGCAGCCCGTCCAACAGCATCTGGTGCTGGCTCTCGACCATATCGTCGTAGTCATACTTCGGAAAGCGCATGTGCAGGCTGTCCGAAGGCTTGCTGGAGATGCCATGTCCGATGTCGTCCGGCAGAATCAGGAAATAGCGCGTGATATCCAGCGGCTGCCCCGGCCCGAACAATACAGCCGAGAACTGCGGCGCCAACAGCGAGGAGGCATTCCCGCCCGTGCCGTGCAGCAACAGCACCGCGTTGTCGACGTGTCCCGACGAATCGCGGTGCGGTGTTCCCAGCGTCAGATAGTGCAGCCGAAGCTGCGCCAAGCTCTCCCCGCTGCCAAAGCGGAAGTTCTCGATTGTGTAGACGCCATCCGCGGTTGGCCATGCGGTCCCCGTCTGCGATGCTCCACGATTCTCCATCGTCATCGTGGTCTGCGGGGCTTGCGTCTGGGCGCCCAGCGACGAGACAACGAGGAAAGCCGCGAGCGGCCCCAGCAGCACGCGCCTGAATTCGCCAGCCTTACCGCAAAACAAGGAAGAGAGCATCTGCATTTCCTCAAGTGTATCGCTTCAATGGCTAAGCCAGAACCGCAGGTTCTTGCGCGCGGCCCTGGCAGCATCGTTCAGCCGGCATCGTTCAGCCAGAATCGTTCAGCCAGAATCAGTTCGCCAGCGCAGCTTCGATGGCGGCGACAACCGCCGGATCGTCGGGCACAACCTCGGGCGAGAAGCGCGCAATCACTTTACCTGTGCGGTCGATGAGGAACTTCTCGAAGTTCCACAGGATTCCCGGCTCGGGGTTTGGAGTCGCGCCCGTCTTGCCCAGAAATCCCGCCAGCTTCGCCCGGAACGCATCGCGCGTCGCACCGGTTGCCTTGGGCTCGGCGGCAATCAGCGCCTGGTAGAGCGGGTCGGTTGCGGGGCCGGTGACGGCGATCTTGGCAAACATGGGAAAGTTAACCCCGAAGGTCGCGCGGCAGAACGTGGCAATCTCGTCGTTGGTGCCCGGCTCCTGTCCCGCGAAGTCGTTGGCCGGAAAGCCCAGCACGGCGAGGCCTTTCTTCTTGTACTGTTCATAGAGCTTTTCCAGCGCGTCGTACTGCGGCGTCAGGCCGCACTTGGACGCGACGTTCACCACCAGCAGCACATGGCCGCGAAACGCCGCAAGCGAGGTTAGTTCTCCAGTGATGGTATGAACGGGAAGATCATAGACGGGCGTAGACATAATTCTCTCCTGAAGGTTCTCGACGATTATAGTTGTGCCGGTTTAATGGCGTTGCAAGCTGCCACAGAGCACTCCAAACCGCATATTGGGTTACAACTCCTCCGCGTTCTGGGTCGCAACTTCTCAAAGATGAGATGCGAATGCGCAAGATCCGATGCAAAAGTATTTCCATGGAATCCGCGTTTGCGACCGGCACCATCGCCGGACGATCTATTATTAAAGTTATATGTCTTTAGGGCCTGCGCATAAATAAC
>PKWU01000008.1 GCA_003132145.1 Granulicella sp. | reverse complement strand
CGCTGCCCCCCGAGGGGGCTGTTTCGCCTAGGGGCGGCCCGGCGGCGAAACTCGGCGCACCGGAGCCGGCTCTTTCGTTTCCGCCAGAACTGCTGTTGCAGGCCCAGGGCATCCGTGTCGCCTTTTTTGACGTGGATGGCGTGCTGACCGATGGCGGCCTGTATTTTTCCGACAGGGGTGAGACCCTCAAGCGTTTCAACACACTGGACGGGCACGGCCTCAAGCTGCTGCAAAAGGCGGGCATCACGCCGGCGGTGATCACGGGCCGCGATTCGAAGCCGCTGCGCTCGCGCCTGCAGGCGCTGGGCATCACCCAGGTGCATTACGGTACCGAAGACAAACGTCCGGCCGCCGAAACGACGCTGCGGGCGCTGGGACTGGACTGGCATCAAGCCGCTGCCATCGGTGATGACTGGCCGGATCTGGCGGTAATGTGTCGCTGCGCCTTTACCTGCGCCCCTGCGAACGCGCACATTGAAGTGAGAGCTGCGGCGCAATACGTGACGCAGGCCCGTGGCGGCGAAGGGGCGGCGCGCGAGTTCTGTGATTTGCTGCTGGTCGCCAGCGGCCAGTACGCCACCCTGCTGGCGGGGATGGAGCAGAACCGATGAACAAGCCGGTCGCCTTGCTGCGCGACCTCTGGGATCGCGTGTCCATCTACCTGCCCATCATTTTGATGAGTGTCCTGGCACTGGGCACCTACTGGCTGGTGCGCAACACGCCCATCTTTGGTGCGCCCGAGCCTGAGCAGCCGGTGCGGCATGAACCCGACTACTTCATGCGCAAATTTGCGGTCAAAACCTTTGATGGCACGGGTCGGCTCAAGAGCGAGGTGTTTGGTGCCGAGGGGCGTCACTATCCCGACACGGACACGCTGGAGATCAGCAACGCGCGTATCCGCTCAGTCAGCCCGGACGGGCGCATCACCGTCGCCAGCGGCAACCGTGCCGTGAGCAACGGCGATGGCTCGGAGGTGCAATTGTTTGACAACGCCGTGGTGGTGCGCGAGGCCACCACCGATGCGGCCGGGCATGCATTGCCGCGGATGGAGTTCCGCGGCGAATTCCTGCATGCGTTCACCGAGAGCGAGAGCGTCACATCCAACAAACCTGTCACTTTGACCCGGGGTAATGACCAGTTCACGGCCGACGCGATGGATTACGACAATTACGACGGGGTGATGAACCTCAATGGTCGCGTCAGGGGCGTGCTGATGCCCGACGCGGCAAAGTCAATGCGGTAAGCGGAGATACCATGGCCCGACTTGTTTTTATCACTGGTGCCTCCAGCGGCATCGGCCAGGCGCTGGCCTGGCGGTTCGCTCAAGCGGGCTACCGGCTGGCACTGGCGGCGCGCCGCACCGCAGAGGTTGAATCATGGGTCAGTGCTCGTGGCATCAGCGCGAACAGCTATCAAATTTACAGCGCCGATGTTTCCGTGCCCGACAGCATCGTGGCGGCCGGGCGCGCCTGCATGGCGGCGCAGGGGATCCCCGATGTGGTGGTCGCCAACGCCGGCATCAGCGTCGGTGTCGACACGTCAGAGCGCGCGGACATTGACGTGATCGCCCAGACTTTTGCCACCAACAACATTGGTATGGCCGCGACCTTTCACCCGTTCATTGAGGCCATGGCGCAGCGCGGCGGTGGGGCCCTGGTCGGGATCGGCAGTGTGGCCGGCATCCGCGGCCTGCCCGGGCATGGTGCGTATTGCGCCAGCAAGGCGGCCGTCATCAGCTACTGCGAGAGTCTGCGCGGCGAACTGCGCGCGAGCGGTATCAAGGTGGTCACCATTTGTCCGGGCTACATCGATACGCCACTGACGCAGAAAAACCGCTACGTCATGCCGTTTCTGATGCAGCCGCAAGACTTTGCCGACAAGGCGTTCAAGGCCATCGAAGCCGGCGCCAGCTACTGTGTGATCCCGTGGCAGATGGGGCTGGTGGCCAAACTGCTGCGCTTGCTACCGAACGCGTTGTTTGACAAGGTGCTGGCCGGGCGGCCCCGCAAGCGCCGGAATAGCGAACCTTGATGCTATAAATTTCATAGCGAATAATGGCTGGCGGGTAAGGGCCGGCAAGTAAAAAAGCTCCAGCAGGAGCCTTTCTTCAAGAGGCGGTCAAGTGCTTAGTAGCCGCTACCGCTACCGCCCCCATAGCCGCCCCCGCCACCACTGCCGCCGCTGCGGCCGCCGCCGCGAGGGCCAGCACCGTAGGGGCTGCGGAAACCTCCGCCACCGCCTCCGCCACCGCCTCCGCCACCACCTCCGCCGCCACCGACACGGCCTCCGCCTCCGCCGCCTCCACCGCCGCTGGACGATCCTCCGCCGCCACCATGCGAACCTCCGCCATTGCTCGAAGCGCCGCCAACGCGCCCGCCGCCGCCCAGCGCTACAACCGACGTGCTCGGCCTTCCGTTCATCATCACCGGCCGCGCCACTGAGAAGCTCTGCGTCTTGCGGTTGAAGGTAATGGGCATCCCTTGCTGCTTCATCGCAAGTGTTGTGGAACCGGTCTTCACGGTGCCCTTGGCGCTAAACGCCGAATGCGCCTCCGCGTGGGGGACCTCCGCGCGATCCAACGCCTGCAGCACCGGCCTGCGAAACTCCTTCGGCGCCTCCTTCATCGGCTCAACCGGCTTGCCCTCCTTGAAGTTGACCCGCTCCACGATGACGGAATCGCCCTTCTTGGTTGGCTTGAAGACCCCATCCTTCAGGTTGATCGGCGGCTTGCCCGCCACGTCTCTGGGATGCAGTGGCACATAGCCCACCTCGCGCCCGCGCTTCACCCAGCGCACGGGCCGGCGATGGTGCCGCTTGGTCCCCACCACCCACGCATAGTGGTGCCGCCAGCGGATCCAGCTCCCCGCATGGCAGACCCCCCAATCCCACGGTTCATAGCCATTGAAGCCATTGAACTCATCGAAACCCCATAGCGAACCGGATAGCCGAAGCGATCCGAACATCCCATGCGGAACTCCCACGGTATAAGGCCATCCCGAGAAATAGGGATAGCCGTCCGTTGCAAACTCACTCGCGACGATCGTCTCCTTGCCGGTCGCCGGGTCCACCGCAATCAGGTCGCGTTCCGCAAACTCAGAACAAGGAAAGACGTAATCCTCGGTCAGCAGGGTCGCCCCCGCATGGCTCGCCAGATACGCGTCCGCCTTTGATTGCCCGGATGCCATGGACGCACCAGATCCCTTCGGCGCACCAGACGCCGTGGGCGCACCAGCAGGCGATGCCTGGTCGTCGCTCGGCATCACGCGTTCCACCGGTGCGGCCGGCTGTGTGGCATCCTGCGCGCTCGCTCTGCCGGAGGCCGTCGCGGGCTGCGCCTCGGCCTGCGCCAACTCGGCCTTGTCCCCACTCCATCCCTCGGTCGGCTCCCAGCACATTCCATACGGCTCGCACGCAAAGAACTTCCCTTGCCCGCTCATCTCCGCCAGTCCCGGAACCGGTTCCGTCAGCCCTGCGTCCTTCATCGCGGAAGCCATCTTCACATCGCGCGCCGACACACGCTCGGCAACCCACCTGTCCCACTCAGCCATCACAGCCGCATCCATCTCCGGCATCGGCACCCGCCGCCCATTGTGCGCGGTAATCGTCTTGCCCACAACATCGTAGACAGGCGCAAACCAGGCCACATTCCGCTGCGGTGTCACTGCAATGGCATCCAGATAGCTGTTGATGCGCAGGTAGGCCTTCTTCGGGTACATCATCATAAAGCTGTCGCTGGGGGTGAACAGCTTGAACCATTCGCCCGGCAGCAGGCTCTGCACATTCATGGTCGCCGTGCCGGTCAGCAGCGCAAGCTCGGTGGTCGGTACGCCGTTCGTCGTGCTTAGCTCGTTAAACGTGAGAACCGAGTTGTCGGCCAGATACACCACCGAAGCGTCCTCGAACTCGATCTCCGCGCGCCCCGTGCCGGTCGCCAGGCTGTAGCCCGTCTCCAGTGGCAGGTCAGCCACGGCCTGCTCCCATCCGGTGGCCGCGCCGGGCTCTTGTTCCAGCAGCTTCTCAGCCTCCTTGCCGCGCGCAACACGCACGTCCCCCTCCACATAGTTCAGCCGGACGATCTGCGGATAGGTTGTAACGACAGGAGCTTTGTAGGTTGTAACGGCAGGAGCTTTGGCGGCAGGCTCCGCAGCCCTGGCCGTTGCGACGGATGTAGTAGTGAGTGCACCGAACAGCGCCAGAATCGGTAGTGAACGGCGGCAGGCTGCACGCATGGTGGCCCTCCATGGGACTTGCAGCAAATTCTACTCCGGGTCGTCCCCTGCGCAACTCGGAGCGGCGATCAATCCTGATAACCATGCAGACACACCATAAGTTGCTGCCTTCGCAAAATAATCCCGCCGCGCCGACAGGAATGACCCACCGCGCTCATCCCGCACTCTGCTCCAGCTCCCGCTCGATCCTCTGCCGCGTCCCCCTTCGGTAGATCGCCACCCCCACCAGGTTCAGTGCCAGCGAAACCCCCGCCACCTTCCCCGCGAAGGCCCACTTGCTTGCCACGTCCACAATCGGCAGCAGGTTGAATCCCATCGCCACCGCCGTCACCGCCAGTCCGCTCACCGCGCCCAGCTTCAGCCAACCCCCGGCGCGCACCGCAAACCGCCCGCCCACCACCAGCGGGATCGCGAACATCATCAGGTAGTAGACCCCATAAAAGATATTCCCCGCCGAATTGATCAACTGGAACGCCTCCTGCGCGCCCGTCCCGTATGTCGCCAGCACGCCCACCCCGATCGCCACCAGCACAATCGCCGCGATCGACCGCGTCGGCGTCTTCCATCGCGGATCGAGCCGCGTGAACCACGCCGGGACCATCCCATCCCACCCGGTGACCATCGGCAACCGGCTGGTCTCGGCCACCATCACCACATACTGCGCCACCAGCGCCACCGCCAGCGCCAGGATCGTCGCCCGCCCCAGCGCCAGCCCCCAATCGACCCCTCCACTCGCCGCCCCGCCGCCGAATGCCGCCGCCAGCACCTGCGGAATCGGCCCCGTCAGGTCCACCTTCGCCGCCGGAATATACGCCAGCATCGCGCCCGACATCAAAATATAGATCGCCGCGATCACCGGGGCCGCAATCCACGCCGACAGCATGATCGTCCGCCCCGCGTCCCGTGTCTCCCCAGCGAATACCGCCACCTGCTCCAGTCCGGTCAGCGCGTTGAACGCAATCTTGGTCAGGATGTTCACGCTGAACAGCGTCAGCACCGGCAGGCCCAGGCTGAACGGCCGCTGCGGGTTCACATGCGGATGCATCGCGCTGGCGTGGGGATGGAAGAACAGCAGCCCCATCAGCAGCAGCGTCACCATCACCGTCACCATGGTGCCGAAGTGCGAAACCCACCGCCCGATCCCGAAACCCGGCAAATTCACCAGCAGGATCACCAGGAACAGCCCCACCGTCAGCCCCAGGATCAGCGAGTGGTTGTCCTCCATCCACGCCGCCCGCGGCCCCAGCCCATAGCTCAGGCTGGTCGCCGTCATGATCCCCACGTTCGACACCGCAAGCAGCGCCCACAGCCCGAAGTTCCACGCGCTCATGAACCCCGCGAACGGCCCCAGCGCGAACTTCGTCCACTGGTAGACGCCGCCCTCCAGCGGCCACACCCGCGCGCACCATCCCACCACCGCCGCCAGCGGCACAAACATCGTCAGGATCGCCGCCAGCCAGAACCAGATGTGCGTCCCGCCCTGTTTGGCCGCGGTCCCCGCCCATGTAATCCCCACCACCAGCAGGATCTGCATCGGCACCAGGTCGCGCAGCCCCAGCTTCCGCCGCAGCGCATGGCTCTGCGCCCGCCCATCGCCCGAAGCCTGCCCAACAGCCCCACCAGCCTCCGCCGCCATCTCTTCCGCGCTATCGTTCAATCCACAACTCCATCAGCAATTGGCGAATCTTCCGACATCCCCATCCCACCGCAATCTTATTCGCCGCATTCTTCCCACGCAAAACAGTACACTGAACCCCAGCCTCCATGAACCTCTACGCCGTCACGCTCGCTCTCATCGTCCTCACCCTGCTCACCGTCTCGCTCACCCGCCTGGGCAAGGTCCACACCCGCGCCGACTATCTCGTCGCCGGCCGCTCGCTGCCTGCCTTCGTCCTTGTCTTCACCCTGCTCTCTAGTTGGATCGGCTCCGGCTCGCTGCTCGGCGGCGCGGAGAACGCCTACAAGCACGGCTTCGCCGCCCTTTGGCAGCCCGCCGGAGGATGGGCCGGCCTGGCCCTCATCTACTTCATCGCGCCGCGCGCCCGCCGCTTCGCCCAGTACACCATCCCCGACCTGCTCGAAGTCCGCTACAACCAGACCGCCCGCGTCCTCGGCGTCATCGCCATCCTCTTCACCTACACCGCCATCACCAGCTACCAGTTCATCGGCGGTGGAGACATCCTGCACCTCATCTTCCCCACCTCCATCACCGCCATCCATGGCCGCTATCTCATCGCCGCCTTCGTCATCCTCTTCACCGCCATCGCCGGCATGTCCTCGGTCGCCTACATGGACGTCGCCATCGGCCTGCTCGCCACCTTCACCCTCTGCGCCGCCCTCCCCGTCCTGCTGCACAACTTCGGCGGCTGGGCCGCCGTCCGCGCCGCCCTCCCCGCAACGCACTTCCAACTCTTCGGCGACCTTCACCCCTTCAACAGCTATCCCGGCCCCAACCTTCTCCCCGACGGCACGCACGAGCGCATCTCCTCCGCGCTGGAGATCTTTCTCCCCACCTGCCTGCTCATGCTCGGCAACCAGTCCATGTACCAGAAGTTCTTTTCCGCCCGCTCCGAAAAAGACGCCAGCCGCGCCGTCGCCGGATGGATCGTCGGCACCGTCATTTTGGAGACCGTCATCGTAGCCCTGGCCGTCGTCGGCTCCGCCATCTTCCCCACCGGCGATGTCCACGACCACCCCCGCGAGATCCTCGCCTACACCGGCCTCCACGCCTTCACCGGCTCCAGTCCCCTCATGCTTCTCGGCGCGCTGCTGGTCGGGGCCATCTTCGCCAAGATCGTCTCCACCGCCAACAACTATCTCTTCTCTCCCGCCGCCAACCTGGTCAACGACATCTTCGTCCGCTACCTAAAGCCCCGCGCATCGAACAAAGAGATTCTCCTCGTCTCCCGCCTCATGGTCGTCCTGCTCGGACTCTGGGCGCTCTACCAGGGCCTGCACACCGAATCCGTCCTCAAGAAATCCCTCTACGCATACACCATCTACTCCGCCGCGCTCACGCCCGTCATCCTCGCCGCCTTCTACTGGCGTCGCGCCACAGCCTCCGCCGCCGTCGCCAGCATCTTCACCGGGACCTTCGTCACTGTCTTCTGGGACAGCGCCTTCATCCACGCCAACCTCCCCGCCATCCTCGCAAACCGCGACGCCATCTTCCCCGCGCTCCTCGCCAGCCTCGTCTGCCTGGTCACGGTCAGCCTGCTCACCCCGCCCCCCACCGAATCCCACCTCCGCGCCTTCGCCGACAGCCCGTAAGCCGTGTGCCCCATCTTCGGTGTCGAACCGTGTGCCCCATCTTCGGTGTCGAACCGGGTGCCCCATCTTCGCGACAGTCTCATCGTCGCTAAGGTGGGGTCCTCGCAACCCGCTAATTCTCCGAAGGACGCTCCATATGGTCGATCACCAGCGTCTCCACCTGCCCCTTCTCCTTCTCCAGTTTCAGCCCCAGCGCCTCGGCCGCGGTAAAGGCTATCGAGCTGGGATCGAGAGTGGGAGCCGAGACCTCGCCCGGCGCATCACCCTGCCCGCGCGGCTCAATCGGCGGGAACTTGACCACAAAGTTATATCGCCCGGTCAACCCGGTCTTGTCCTGAACCGTGCCTTCGTGATTGCCCAGACTCGACAAGACATTCGACAAGAGAGAAACAAGCGTGGCCATCGAAGTTCCATAAAAGCTCATGCCGTCCCCGTTCCTGCTGGCCGGAAGCAAAACCCCACCCCACGGCAGCTTGGTTCCGCTCGGCGGATCGACGGTCGGGTCTGTCTCCTTGAACTTGATCCCGCTTTTGCCGACCACCAGCGAATAGACCGAAGCGTCTTTGAACTCGCGATGCACCGCCAGCTTGCACCGATCCGCAAGCATCGTCTGCAACATGGCTTGCAACATCACCTTCTGCTCGGCTGGATTCTGCCACGCCGCACGGTCTTCGTCGGAGATGCGCGCATCGATGTCGTACCTCTCCGAGTTCACCCAGTCGGGAAGGCCCTTCACTTGACCTACCGGGTAGAACGCCAAGCCTGCCGTCTGTGGCTGATACGCCGTCGATATCACAACGTTGATCCCATCGTTGATCATGCGATAGCCATCCGCCGTCGGCTTTCCAATATCCCCCTGCACATCCGAGATATTCTGGCGGATCGATACCACCTCAAACGCATACGCCTTGGCCGGCACAGCCGCCGCCGCTGTTGTCACAGCTGCCGCAGGACCCGAAGCCACGGGAGCACCCGCAGCCGCCGGGGCACTCGCCGTCTGCCCCGTCGCCGTCTGCCCTACCGCCATCCCCGCACACACCAACCCCACCGCCAGAATCTTCCCAACCATCCCGTTCGCCTCTCGCAACATCTTACGCACGCCGCAGTCGATTCGTTCCAATGCACCCTTTGACTTCGCCACTCCAGCAACGTCGTCCTCTCGCCTGCTAGTTCTCCGACGGCCGTTCCATGTGGTCGATCACCAGCGTCTCCACCGGGGCCTTGTTCGACTCCAGCTTCAGGCCAAGGGCCTCTGCCATGGCGGCGGCGGAATTGCCGCCCGGATCCGAAGCAGCGGAGGCGTCCTGCGCGGACCTCCGTTCGACGTCAATCCCCCCGCCCTGCGTCAACACGATGTCATAGAGCCCGGTCAATCCAGTCTTGTCCTGAATTGGACGGCCCGTACCCATGCGCCCCAATGACGACATTATGGCCGCCAGCGACGTCATCGGCGCCGCGTACAGCGTCATGCCAATGCCCTTTGGATTCGGCGACAAAATGCCGCCGAATGGCAGCTTTACCCCCTCATGCGTCTCGTCGGGATTGGTCGGCTTGAACTTCGGCCCATTCTTACCAACGACCAGCGAGTACACCGGCACCTCTTTGACTTCGCGATGCACCACAAGCTTGCAGCGGTCCACGAGAAGCGCCTGCAGCATCGCCCGCAGCATCGCCGGTTGCTTATCGGGATTCTGCCAGTTCGGCAGCTCTTCCTCCGACACCTTGGCGTCGATAGCGAAGTTGTCCTGGCTCGCCCAATCCGGCAAACCCGAAACCTGGGCTTGCGTGAAGGTTGTAGCGCCCGTGCTCGGGAGATATGCAGTAATGATCAGCAGGATCATCGGCGAATTGGCGGCGCGGTAGCCGTCGGGCGTAGGGCCAAACTGCGGCAGCCCAGGTGTGGGTGCGGCGATATTCTGCCGGATCGAGACCACATCGAACGTATATGCCTTCACCGGCGCTGGCACCGCGTTTGTCGCCGTCGCCGTAACCGCAACGCCCGCAGACACCGGGGCCGTCGCCGTCTGCCCTACCGCCATCCCCGCACACACCAGCCCAACCGCCAGAACCTTCCCAACCATCCCCGTTCCCTCTCGCAACATCTTACGCACGCCGCAGTCGATTCGTTCCAATGCACCATTAGACTCCGCCGCTCCAGCAACGTCCTCCTCTCGCCCGCAATCATCCATCCTTATCTTCGATCGGTGCTTTTTATCTGTCCCGATCGGTGCTAAGCCTTTGCCTTTCCCCTTGCTTTTGCCTTTGCATTTGCCCATATTTGTTGAATCAGGTTGACAGCCCCGCCCCAAAAGCGAAGACTTGAATCGGACCCCAAGGAAAATCTTTCACTCCCATGACGACAAAGCCTGCCGCAGCACCACCGACCACCAACAAGCATCTCATCCGCTGGGTCGAAAAGATGGCCGAACTCACCCAGCCCGCCAACATCCACTGGGTCGACGGTTCGCAGGCCGAGTACGACATGCTCTGCGACAAGCTCGTCGAGGCCGGAACCTTCTTTCCCCTCGACGAAAAAAAGTGGCCCGGCTGCTTCTACGCCCGTTCCGTGCCCACCGACGTCGCCCGCGTCGAGGAGCGCACCTTCATCTGCTCCCTCTCCAAGGACAACGCCGGCCCCACCAACAACTGGGAAGACCCCTTCGTCATGCGCAAGCGGATGAAGCAGCTCTTCACCGGCTCCATGCGTGGTCGCACCATGTACGTCCTTCCCTTCTCCATGGGCCCGGTCGGCTCGCCCATCTCGCAGATTGGCGTCGAACTCACCGACTCGGCCTACGTCGTCGTCAACATGCGCATTATGTCGCGCATCGGCGCGCCTGTCCTCGCCGAGATCGACAAGGAGATCCATCGCGTCACCCCATGCATGCACACCGTCGGCGCGCCGCTCGATCCCGGCCAGAAGGACGTCTCCTGGCCCTGTAACGACCTCAAGTACATCGTCCATTACCCCGAGACGCGCGAGATCTGGTCCTATGGCTCGGGCTACGGCGGCAACGCCCTCTTAGGCAAGAAGTGCTTCGCCCTGCGCATCGCATCCAACATCGCGCGCGACCAGGGATGGATGGCCGAACACATGCTCATCGTCGGCATCGAAACCCCGCCCGACGCCACCGGCCGCACCGAGAAGACCTACCTCGCCGCCGCCTTCCCCTCCGCCTGCGGCAAGACCAATCTCGCCATGCTCATTCCCCCCGCCGGATTCGATGGCTGGAAGGTCTGGACCGTCGGTGACGACATCGCATGGATCAAGCCCGACGCCAGCGGCCAACTCCGCGCCATTAATCCCGAAGCCGGTTTCTTTGGCGTAGCGCCCGGCACGTCGCTCAAGACCAACCCCAACGCCATGGCGACGCTCAACCGCAACTCCATCTTCACCAACGTCGCACTCACCGTCGGCGCGGATGGAAAGGCGGACGGCGGCATCTGGTGGGAGGGCATGACCGACGCCGTCCCAGACCGCCTCATCGACTGGCGCGGCAATCCCTGGACCCCCTCCAGCCCCACTCCCGCCGCCCATCCCAACGGCCGCTTCACCACCCCCGCCAGCCAGTGTCCCTCCATCGACCCCGACTGGGAGAACCCCCAGGGCGTTCCCATCTCCGCCTTCCTCTTCGGAGGCCGCCGCCCCACCACCATCCCGCTCGTCTACCAGGCCTTCAACTGGTCCGCCGGCGTCTACACTGGCGCCACCATGGGCTCCGAGACTACCGCCGCCGCCGGCGCGCCCGTAGGCAAGGTCCGCCGCGATCCCATGGCCATGCTTCCCTTCTGCGGATACCACATGGGAGATTACTTCCGCCACTGGATCAACATGAAGCGCTCCTTCTCCGAAACGCCGCGCATCTTCAGCGTCAACTGGTTCCGCAAGGACGCCGACGGCAACTTCCTCTGGCCCGGCTACGGAGAGAACATGCGCGTCCTCAAGTGGGTCGTCGATCGCGTCCACGGCCGCGTCCCCGGCAAAGAGACCGCCATCGGCTGGACTCCCTACTTCGAAGACATCCGCTGGGAAGGTCTGGACAAGTCCGAATCCGAACTCCGCGCCTCCTTCGACCAACTCCTGCTGGTCGATCCCGAAGCCTGGAAGCGCGAGGTCATCGACCACGAACAGCTCTTCATCGCCCTCCACGACCACCTCCCCGCCGAGATGATCTTCCAGCGCGAACTCCTCATCTGCCGCCTCTGACTTACACTACGGAAATGATGCTCATCTCCCAGTTCGGCAAGATTATCCGCATCGACACCAAGACCGTCCGCTGCGCCGGCCGCTCCACCTCCGGCGTCAAGCTCCTCCACCTCGACACCGACGACAACGTAGCCGCCGCCGTCGCCCACCCCCCGAAGACCCCAAATCCCAACCCGAAAACGGTACTCTGCTACAGTAGTGTCGGTAGCTTCAAAGGTGCATGGGTATGAGCGAGCCGCTGGTTCAATCCGTCAAGAAAGCTGTGGAGGAGCATTACGCAAGCTCCGAACGTCCTCTCCTACTCGCACAATTAGGTCAAACCCTGCGCAAGCAGGGCATTTGGCCTGACCCCAATAATCCATCGATATCCCTCCGCGAGTTTATCGAACGCACTGGTGAGTCGTCTCTTCATATTGTCCGGGATCCAAAATCTTCGGCTCGCATCGCTATAGCAGATGAAGGACACTTGCCTGCGGTGCGTGACCAGATGACAACTGCGCAAGACAGTGTAGCTGGTCAATCCATTCAAAGCCTTAACCTTTCAAAGATCGAACGTTCGGTATTGTTAGCATTCTGCGTGAAGCAGGATGGATTATCCTCTGTCTACCTCCGGAAGTCAGAGCCCCACTCTTTCATGCTCACGAAACCGGCAGACTCAGAAATCAATAATTACTGGGCAATAGATGCCGATCATCGAATTCCTGGTCTTCGGATTACAAATCCCCAGAAGCTCACCGGCACGAAGCGCTCCGAACTCGCAAGCAAGATAGTTGGTTGGTGTACTGCGAACAAGGTCTCTATTTCAGAATTGACCAAGAAAGAAGCTTCGACCGGACTCACTGCCCTCCGACGGCTCATAGAATCACAGACTACCGAAGTGCGCCGACAGCTGTTAGTGCCTGCTGACATTGCTCTTTTGCTCAGTGAACGCGAGTAGACGTCCGTGGGGAGACAACGGGAATACATACTGCGATCTCCGTCGGAACGAGCCTTGATATTACTCGCTGGTCTGCCGCGCTCGATTGCACAAGGCACGGCAAATTGGCTCGAAGAACAAATCCCAGGCCAGCCGAAGGTCATTGCGATTGCTGCTCTGGAGCGAGATGCCCCGCTCTATCAAGTACCTTATGTGGAAACTTGTTTACGCACGGCGACAGTCTATGCGGAACGCCAGACCCGCACGGCAGAAGGCGCACCAGCTCCGTCAGCATTGACGCTTGCGTTTGTACCAGCAGAAGATGAAGACCGGCTTTTCTCTGTGTTTGAGTTTTCTGTGTTCCCGATTGCTCTCCGGGGTCTGGAGAACTATGAACAAGGTCGTCAACAACGGCATATAGAAAAAGCCGCTAAGCGAATCACCCTCGATGCGTTGACGCGCGCATCAAATGCGGCAGGAACGGTTCAAAGGCGTCTAAACTCTCACTCCACACGCGAGCCTCTATTCTTGCCCCCTCGCAATTTTCATGTTTCACGAATTACTACGCTAGCTTCACTCTTCACCGAATTGCGAAAAGGACAGAGAAGCTGGAATGACAAAATTAGCGAGGTCCAAGTGGTACGAGCATCCCATGCGGAATTGCCCCACCATGTTGGGGCTTCACCCCGAGAGTTTTGTTGCGACCACAGGGGGCTTTTCTTTCCACGTGATCTGAGTCGGCACCGTGAGAATCGTGAATTGTCAGATGAGGCAACGATAGAGGAGCGCGCAATGCTACTTCGCTCGTTGTATAGATTCGGGGTCCCTCTTGAGCCTGGCTTCCATCACGATGTTCAATTCGCGGGCAAGCCGCTTTCCAACACCTATTTTGAGTGCGCCGTCAAGGGTGCAATCCGGCTCTCATCAAAGTATGCAAACGTGTACCCCAATGACCATGTGCTCCCATCAAACTGAAAAGGCCGCACATATGTGCGGCCCTTCAGATAACAACAAATCTAGAGGTTGTCCCGAGGTTATTTAATAGCTCCCAGCTGGTAGTTTATTCTTCCGGCCTCCTGGTTCAGGAAGAACAAACCCGACAACCCGTGCACAAGTGCCGGGGTTGAAGGGCGCAATCGCCGTCAGATCTCAGGTATTATCCTGGCGCTTTACCCCGAAGGGTCCACGCGGAATCCCGTAACAACAGGTACATCCATCAACTATGCTAGGTCTATCGAAGCTATCTTGTCAACCGAAAATAGATGGATCGCTCTACAACTTGTGCGTCAAACGCCTAACAATCATACACTTATGGAGTCCCCATGCTTTTACGTGCCTGGTGCCCCACAATCGGGATCCCCGGAGAGCGAATTTGCTCGCTGGGGGTGGGCATCTCGCTCTTAGATGGGTGTTCAAACCCTGCCCTCGACCTCGCTGCCCGCTGAGTCAAGAATCGGAAGGACCCGGCTGGTAGCCCAAGGCTTTAGCCTTGGGTCTCCGGGTCAATAAACGCCGCGCCGTCAGATACTTCCGCACTGCCCTGAGCGTAGTCGAAGGGGCGGAACGACCCGCATATCGCCTTCCTCCATCCCGCCTGATTCACCGCGCCCCGTCCCATTTCTTACCCCTTACCACTGACCCCTAACCCATGTTTTTCCTGTCAAGACCCTCGAAGCCCCAATTCCCCCCTAAACAGCACCAACCAAACAACTTAAAACTTCAAATTACTTGGCATAGTAGTTTCCCTCCAGCGCGTATAATTAAAGCAGTAGAGATGAGAAAGAAGCCCGGCGCACGCGTCGGGCTTCTTTTGTTTGCCTCAGCGCCAAAAACGTCGTCGCTTATTTCTCCTGATGGTGTACGAAAACGAGCATCTTGCGCCGATTTTCCCCAGGGAAACAGCTCTAAGTCATTTGTAAAGTANNGGGGGGGTACTAGGTACTAACTAATTAACAAGTCATGCAATTGCGCGGGTAGTTTATACCTTCTCGGAAAATGTATGGATGCCGCACTCCAGTTTCTTCCCGCCCCACCGTCCCGCGCGCGGGTTCGCCGGATCGTCCGCAATCGCCGTGCAAGGCTCGCATCCGATGCTGGTGTACCCACGCGCATACAGCTCCAGCTTCGGGATACTGTTCGCCTCGGCGTATGCGTCCACCTGGGCCATCGTCCAGTCGGCCAGCACGCTCACCTTCTTCATCCGCCTGCCACTCGGCGTCCTGTGTTCCTCGATCTTTTGCAGCCCCGCGCGCGTCGGCGATTGCTCTCGCCGCAGCCCCGTGAACCACCAGTCGAACGGCTCCAGCGAGCGCATCAGCGGCTCGACCTTGCGTATCTGGCAGCACTCCGTCGGCTGCACGATGTACAGCAGCCCGAACTGCGCCTCATGCTCCGCCAGCGTCGTCTGCGGCAGCGCATTGATCAGATTCAGTCCCCACTCCGCCGTCATCCGGTCGCGATACGCAATCAGTTCCTTGAAGTGGTATCCCGTCTCCAGAAAGATCACCGGCACATCCGGCAGATGCTTGCGCAGCATATGCAACACCACCATGTCCTCGGTCTGAAAGCTGCTCGTCAAACACACCGGCGCGCCCGCGGCCTCGCGTACCACCTGCGCGACGAGAGCCTCGGCGGTCAACGCCTCATAATTTGTAACCATTTCAGTTACACTCATAGTTGCCCCGTCAGACGGTTTAGAATCGCCTCGTCGTCGGCGTCCTCTTCCACGCGCACGGCTCCCGGCGCAAAGCCCTCGATCGCCGCAACCACATCCTTCGCCAACCGGCGAGAAGAGACCGCAATCACTCCGGCCAGCTCCAGCGCACGAACCACTGCGTCCACTGCCGAGTCGGGAATCAGCGCGTCGTCGATCACCACCGCCCGCTCGCCGCGCGCGCCCAGCGCATCCCGCACCCGTTCCGCAAGCTTCGCCCGTCCCGGCAGCAGGATCAGCGCAGGCCGCCGCGTCGAGCCCGGCAACATCTCCGCTGCTGGCGCCGTATCCGCAACCGGCCCCACAATCATCGCCGCGCCCACCGTCGCATTGCTCAACGCATCGATCAGGATCAGCGATCCTGTCCAGCGGCACGCGCCGTAGCTGTCGAAAAACAGCGGCAAGCTGGTCTCGAACTCCACCTCCGCAATCTCGTTCATGGCAATCGAATCCGAGTTCAGATGATCGAGCGAGTTGACCTCCACGCGATAATCGATCCGCCGTACCGTAGCCCGCACCGTGCGCGTCGTGTGCTTCGCAATGTACGTCCGCCCAACCGCCAGCGGCTCCTCGTGCATCCACACCACCATGGCGCGAAAGCGATTGCTCACATCGGGCAGCGCGTCTGCGTCGACATTGGCTTCCACCAGCATCTCGCCGCGGCTCAAGTCGATCTCGTCCTCCAACTCCACCGTCACGCTCTGCGGATACGCCGCCGCCGCAAGATCGCCGTCATAAGTCACAATCCGCCGCACCGTCGATTCGCGCCGCGAAGGCAGCGCCATCACGCGGTCCCCAGCGCGCAGCGTCCCACGCGCCACCTGTCCCGCAAATCCGCGAAAGTTCGCATCCGGCCGCAACACAAGCTGCACCGGAAAGCGCATCGGCCCGCTCGTCTCAGCCAGCGCGAGCGGCACTGTCTCCAGATACTCCAACAGAGTCGGCCCAGTGTACCAAGGCATCCGCGCGCTGGCTGCCACCACGTTGTCGCCCTCCAGCGCGCTCACTGGAATCGTCACCTCATCGGCTAGCCCAAGCTGCGCGCACAGCGCATCGAACTCCCGCCGGATCTCCGCGAAGCTCTCCTCGGAGTAGTCCACCAGGTCCATCTTGTTCACCGCCGCCACCACATGCGGAATCCCCAGCAGCGACGCGATGTAGGTATGCCGCCGCGACTGCGGCAGCAGCCTGCCCGCCTTGGCGAACGCCTTTGCGTCGATCAGAATAATCGCCACATCCGCCGTCGACGCGCCCGTCGCCATATTGCGCGTGTACTGCTCGTGCCCCGGCGTGTCCGCAATGATGAACTTCCGCCGCGCGGTCGAAAAGTAGCGATACGCCACGTCAATCGTGATTCCCTGCTCGCGCTCCACCTTCAACCCGTCGGTCAGCAGCGAGAAGTCCACATGCCCGTTCGCCGCGCGATTCACGCGGCTCTTCTTCACTGCCGCAAGCTGGTCCTCGTACACGCTCTTGGTGTCGTGCAGCAGCCGCCCAATCAGCGTCGACTTGCCATCGTCCACGCTTCCCGCCGTGGTAAAGCGCAGCATCTCCTGCCCCAGATGTCCTTCGAGAAACTCCTCGAAGGTACGCCCGTCCTCAGTTTCCTCCAACACCTCGAACCTCGAACCTGGAACCTCGAACCCAATCTCCATTAGAAGTATCCCTCCCGCTTCTTCACTTCCATCGAGCCTTCCTCATCGTGGTCGATGGCGCGGTTCTCTCTCTCGCTCCGCCGAAACGTAATCAGTTCCTCAATAATCTTCGGCAGCGTGTCCGCATCGCTGCGCATCGCGCCCGTGCATGGCGCGCATCCCAGCGAGCGCATCCTCACCTTGATCTGCTTCACCTTCTCGCCGGCCATCAGATCCATCCCCTCATGCACCAGCGTCATCGCGCCGCCGCGCATCACAATCGGTCGCGCCTGTGCGAAGTACAGCGGCACAATCGGAATTTTTTCCGCATACAAGTACAGCCACACATCCAGTTCCGTCCAGTTCGACAGCGGAAACACCCGAATGCTCTCGCCCTTGCGCAGCCGTGAGTTGTATAGGCTCCACAGTTCTGGCCGCTGGTTCTTGGGGTCCCACTGCCCTGCTCCGTCGCGGAACGAGTAGACGCGCTCCTTTGCGCGGCTCTTCTCCTCATCTCGCCGCGCACCGCCAAACGCCGCGTCGAACCCACCCTCCTCCAGCGCATCCAGCAGGCTGCGCGTCTTCAGCAGCCCGCAGCAGTTCTGAGTGCCCAGCTTGTACGGACTCGCGCCCGCC
Source organism: Granulicella sp. (assembly GCA_003132145.1). Lineage (GTDB taxonomy): Bacteria > Acidobacteriota > Terriglobia > Terriglobales > Acidobacteriaceae > Edaphobacter. The sequence goes on along the minus strand of PKWU01000008.1, from coordinate 39,606 downwards.
GCAATCGCCGCCTCGTTGCGATGCACAATCAACTTCGCGCCAATCTCGTGCGTATACTCATCGCGAAATTTGATCATCTCGGGAAATTTGTAGCTTGTATCGACGTGCAGCAGCGGAAACGGAATCTTCCCCGGATAAAACGCCTTCTGCGCCAAACGCAGCATCACCGAAGAGTCCTTGCCGATCGAGTACAGCATCACCGGTCGCGCAAACTCCGCCACCGCCTCGCGCAGGATCGAGATGCTCTCCGCCTCCAGCGCCTGCAAGTGGTTCAGCCGCGCCGCATGAATCTCGTTGGTCTCGTCTTCCGCCACTGCCAGCGTTGTCATTGAGGGGGGATTCTCCAAAGCGTCCACATCGTCGCGTCCTATAGATACAGATGCGGCCCGCAATCGCAAAGAATCAAAAGCTGAGTTGAATGTGGAATCCATCAGATCCGTGGTCACGGAAAAGAATGGAATCCAGGAGAGATGTGAAGGGAAGCAGGAAGAGATGAGATCGCTAGCGTCGACAGCGGCCGTCCAGGTTTGTCCGGCAACAAGACGCGCAATTTTGGCGCAGATTCATCATTTCCTGATTGTATCCGCCCTCAACCCCCGCCGCAATGCCGCCGGCCGTCGCCGATCGCCAGAGCCCGCACACCTCGCCGCGCAATCTCTGCTAAACTGCTTATGTCGGCATTGTGGTCCAGTGCGCCTCCCGGCCCACGGATTGCATCCCACTCACCGGCATCCACTCCGCCGCGGCTTCTTGCACTTGGCAACGAGGCGCGTGGCACTTGGCATCACGAGTGGCTCTTGGCAACAACGTTCGGGGCGTAGCGCAGTCTGGTAGCGCACCTGGTTCGGGACCAGGGGGTCGGAGGTTCGAATCCTCTCGCCCCGACCACTTATTTCGCTTCTTCAATGGACTACTTCATGCCCGTTCCCGCTCTCTGTCGGGATTTGAGCCCAGTTGGATCCAATTACAAAATCTAGAACCCGTTCGACGGCAAGCCGCGTCTCAGCCGCGATAGCGTAGATGTAGTGATCGCGGGCTATGTGCTGCGATGCCTGTCCCAAGAATATCTTGCTTGCTCAGAGCAACACCCCTTTGCTGAAGGTTCTCTGCCATTTCCTCAGTCGGCAATGAGCTCGTTTCCAGGCGTTTAGTCCACTGGAGTGTTGCCTGCGGCGGGGTTGACTGCGCCGGCCGGGATAAGCGTCGACGTAACCGTCTTGGCATCGTCCGTTCCGGTGTAGAGCAAGATGCGAGACGGATCGATGCCCTTCTCGTTCACCAGATACTGCTTGGTGTTGACCGCGCGTTCCGCGGCGAAGTTGGCCTTCTCTCTCCGTTTCGTGGCCGACTCTTTGGCATCTTGATTGCCCACCAGGGCCAGCTTGGCATCGCTGGAGCGCTGCATGTTGAGGGCGATGTCGTCCAGGCAGGCCTTGGCTTCGTTGTCCACGCGTGTCGGGCGCGTTGCATCGCGCTCGAAGCTCACCGGGCACAGGCTGGAGGCCAGAGGAGCGACAGGAGGAGGCGAAGGAGGAGGCGCAATCACATTGACGCTGGTTGTCGCCGATGCGTTGTTGCCCTTGTCGTCCATCACGCCGCAGGTCACCGTGATCGGGCCCGTACCCGCACCCGCCGATGACAACGCGGTCGAGGAGGAAGTTCCGCTGATCGAACCAGCCGTTGCGTTGTAGCTGTAGGTCAGAGGACGGTTCTGCGGGCTGATTGCGATCGCCGTGATGGTCGAGCTGTCGCCCGGATTAACCGACGTAGGATTCGCCGAGCAACTGATGGTCGGCGGATCGAAGGGCTTGACTGTGAACTGCGCGGAGCAGTCCGCCATCTGGCCGGGCTTTACGCCCTCCGACACATGGCCCTTGACCGTGTATGTGCCCGGAGCTGTGTTCTTTGTGTCAACGTTCGCGATGTTCGATGTCCCTGAGATCGTACCGCCATCTGTCGTCCAGGTGTAGCTCGCCGTCTTCTTAGGGTTCAGGTTCAGCGCCACGCCTGTCACTGTGATTGGGTCGCCCGGGAACACAGTCGATGGGCTGGCCGAGCAGGTGTACTCAACCGTCGGCGGTGGTGCATTCCCGCCGAAGCCGAAGACAAGTCCGGACGAAAGACGTATGTCGTTCTGCGTGTCCCTGTTGCCTGTGCTGAGATCGGCGAAGCGCGTCATCAGGTACTCGGCCTGAACGATGCGTATGGCAATATGCCGATGGATCTTGAGGTCGATTCCGCCTCCGGCTGTCATGGCAAACGCGTTCTCCGTGGGCAGCGGCGTGCAAAGAGCGCCGGTGCAATTGGAAAGTGTCACCTGACTTGCGTGTACGCCGCCAAACAAAGCTTGTACGAAGGGAGTGACCCTGCTGTAGCGGAAGGAAAGGCGTGGACCGGCCAGGTATGTGAAGGCAGTCCCGCTTGCGTCTGCCACGCGGGCCGGGTTTGCGCCTGCGCCCGTGAGCTGGAGTTCCCTGGCATTGTAGCCGCCAAAATCGCCAACTAGCCCCAGAGTGCGGTTCAGGTTGAAGGCAATGGACGTGCTGCCGCCATTCAGGAAGTCCATGCGGTTGCCGGGGCTTAGCGTCGGCACACCCCGTATATATGAGTAGCCCAGAAAAAGCTCTGCCCTAGGATAACTCCTGTAGGTGCGGCCTGAAGATGGCGCGGGAGCCGCGGACTGGGCCGACGCCAGCGCAGCAGGCACTTCGGCGTTGCCCACGGCATCGGGCGTGACCGCGGAGTCGACAGCGGTGGCTCTGGCCGACGAGTTCGTCGAGTCTTCCGCAGCAAATAAGAATGGTGGCACCAGCAATGCAACAGCCGCTGTTGTGGCAATCATCCGCGTCCTGAATTTCATTGTCGTTCTCCTGAATTGCTGCTCGCGAAAACCATCCATCCTCACCATCAGGCTCGCTCGGTTTGCCTTCGATTGGCTGGAATGTGGGAACAGATTCGCTCTTCCCAGCAATCAAGCCTTGCTCGCCCTGCTTGCACGCTTCTTCCCGCACTACCTTTCTACGCGGAGACCGTCCCCGGGGGACGGTCTCCGCGTAGCCTTACGGAGCAGGTACATTGATGACGGTATTCGAGATGGTGACCGCCGCATTCACAGAGATCAATCTGCCGTTGATGGTGGTGAGTGTGGTGACTCCGCTAGTCCCGGTCGTTACGCCCGCATAAGAGATAACGGTTCCGTAGAACGTCCCACCGGCAGGCAGGAACGTCGCAGCGGCCCCAACGTACCAGAAGACGTTCGCGGCCTGGGCGCCATTGGTCAGGATGACATCTTCAGGTCCTCCTGATGCACTGCCTACCTTGAGTGTTGAGGATGGCATCTGGAATACCCATGTGGAGGTGGGGTCGCCATTACCGTCGAGAGTAAGAGGCCCCGTCGTTATTTGGTAATCGCCCGGCGTGGAAAAATAAACGCCTTTTCGCAGGGTTCGCATGCCCAGCTCGTCCGCGTTACCGTTTGTGCCTGTGCATTGCGGGGCCGCGCAGGTTTCGACTCTCGTACCGTTAGGCATGGAAGCAGGCGACATGGAGGCGTAAGCGGTCTCAGCGTCCTGCCAGGCCTGTAGTGCAATAGCCGCTGTGACTCCGTTTCCTTCAGGGGGGGTGCAATCTAAAGTCGGAGGGGGCCCATCCGTGTAGATGGTTCCATTGACTAGTCCGCCTGTATCGAGCGGCGTTTCTCCATACGAGCAGCCTTCGGCATCGTGGAAATTGACTACCGAAGAAGCGGCCGCCGTAGTCCCGATATCTCCATTGATGACCGTTTCGACCCCCGCATCATTGGTCATTCCGGCGGATCCGCCAAAGTCTCCGAACAGAGCGACCGTTCCCAGAGCCACTGGCGCTGAACCTGATGAAGCGGCGGTTGTGAAGATCCACGGATTCGGTACAGGGCCGGATACAAGCGCATTGCCCGGGGTAGAGGTATCCGTCACTCCGTTCGTGATGTCCGCCGTATAGGTGGTGTCGGCCAAGAGAGGGGTCGTGATAGAAGGGGTAAAGGTCGCGACTTGGGTGGTTGAATTGTAGCTATAGGTTCCGTTTATCACAGCTCCGGGGCTTGTCAGCGTGAAGGTGGATGAGGTGAATGTATTTGGATTCATGGGCGTGCTGAAGGTCGCACTGACGGCTTGGGTGAGTGGCACACTGGTGGCGTTGTCGACAGGCGAGGTGAGGGTGATGTACGGCCCCGCGGGGGCTGTAGTGCTGCCGACGGTGAAGCTCCAGGAAAGCGGAAGATCGCCGGTACCGGCAGTATACGTCAGCGTATTGCCTGAAAGGTCCGTGGCCGCGTTTGTGATGGTGGCCGTGTACACCCCCGGTGCGAGAGTAGTGCCTGTTGTAAGTGTAAAGGTCAGTGCATCTCCAACGCTGGAGTACACGACCGCGCCTCCGACAACGGTGGTCGCTGGTGCGGGACCTGTCAGCGTGAAGGTGGCTGGGCTGGTGGCCGTGACCGTGGCTGCCATCATGGGCTTGCTGAAGGTCGCAGTGACGATCTGGTTGGTCGGCACGCCCGTGGCGCCATCGACAGGATTCTCGCCAATCACCGTCGGCTGCGTGGTGTCTGGAGCCGCGGCGGTGGTAAATACCCAGACATAGTTGTTGACCAGCGCATTGCCTAACGAGTCCTGGACCCCCGTCGTAATTGTGGCTTCATAGCTGGTGTTGTTCGCGAGGGGGGTTGGGACTGTCGGCGCAGTTGTGCTTGTCGGCGTAAAGGTCGCGATCAAGCCTGGGCCGACATATGTGACGATTCCGGTCACGGCAACTCCGGTAGACTCGTTTACCAGCGTGAAGTTGGTTGCTGGGCTGATGATCGTGGAAGCATTCATCGAACCATTCAACCCATCGCTGAAGGTCGCAGTGAGGGCCTGACTGGTCGGCACGCTCCCGGCCAAATTGGCTGGAACCGTGTTGATCACTGTGGGGGGGACTATAGTGGTCGTGAAGTTCCACCGATAAGCACTTGCCAGGCCAATGCCAGCTACGTTTGTGACACCTGTCGCAAGCGTGGCAGTGTAGGTGATGCCTGCTAGCAGAGGCGCGGTTGGTGTGAATGTTACGGTTGAGGTTGCGCTAGAGCAGGAGGTGATGGTTCCGGCCACATTACCGATAGGGGATGGGGCTGTCAACGTGAAGGTTCCCGTGGTTCCCGTGGTTGTCGCGGTGACGGAGGTGCAGTTCAATAATGCATCGGCGTAGTCGGGGTCTGTCGTTGGGAGTTGCAGGAAGGTGGCGCTGATCGTTGGCGCTGGGTTGTAGGCCACGCCGGTGGCGCCAAGTACAGGAGTGGTGGAAACCACCGAGGGAGCTGCCACTGCTGCTTCAAAGTTCCAGGAATAGGCGCTGAGCATGGCATTGCCGACCAGGTCTGTGACCCCATTAATCTTGGCCGTATAGAGCGTATGCGCCACAAGAGCGATCGTGGGGGCAAAGGTCACGGTGGACCCAGAGCAGGTGACAGCTCCGCCCACGGCAGTTCCGCCAGCCGGTATAACCGTAAAGATAAAGGTTGACGCGGTGAGGCTGGAGCAGTTCACCGGCACGCTGAAAGTCGCGCTGATGATGGGCGCACTCAAGGCCACGTCTCCCGTGCCTGGAAGGGGCACCGCGGAGGTCACAAAGATGGGCGTGGTGTCTGGGACATTGATTGTTTCTCGACCGCAGCCAGCGATGGAAACGGCCAGGAGTGTCAATGCCGATAAGAACCATGTGCTCTGAACCATGCGCTTGTTCATTTAGTGTCCCCTTCTCCAACTGCGATGCATAACATAAACTGCGATGCATAAACTGTGCTGCAAAGTTGTCCATCGCTTTTCTTGCGCCGAATCGTATACGCGAACCACACATAAGGGATCGAGTGGTTCCGGAGTTGGATTCACGTGCCGTATCAGGTGCATAGAAGCTGCGATGCAAGGTACTTGCGTATGGTTGCACAAAAAATAATTTAAAAGTGATCAATATTGAACACGTAGACATAACCGCGAGAGCGCGTTTTTATCAATGGTTGGCTGTTGCTGATTATCTCTTGAAATCAATGACTTGCAGACGTGAAGCTGTTTATGAAATACGCGTGTGCGCGCGCCCCCATATTTATAAGGAAATGCTTATAGTGTCGGTTGCGAAGGAAGGCATGGAACGCAGTCTCGTGAACTGACCTTGCGCATAGAAAACAGACTCGACTCCCCAGGCATCCACCAGCCGCGAAGAATGCGCCACCGCAAATTTGGGTGAATACGGGATTATCGGAAACTTCGAGCGGAATCGGTGGAAACGGCTCAAAGTTCTGGGGCAGCTCCAGGCCAAGTGGTTAACAGAACGTTGAGAGGCCCTCTAAACCGGCCCCGGAAGCGTGAACAATACGAAAATCGTCCACTAGTGCGACCTTGCTTCCAAGCAACCCTCTTGATTGTCCCGTCAATGGGCTTTCCCTACGCAAGTCTGACTCTCGCTGGACAACTTCAATGCTTCTTCCGCGGAAGGGGGAGAGAGCGGCCGCCCGCAAGCCCCATCAGAACCGCTTGATCTCGATTCCCTGCTTGCGCAGCGCGTAGCCCATCTGTCGCGGCGTCAGGCCAAGCAGCCGGGCCGCCTTTGCCTGCACCCATCCGGCCCGCTCCATAGCGTCCACCAACCGCTCGCGCTCACTGAAGTCGCCTTCTCCGGAGGACCCCCTGTCCGGCTCCGCATTGCCCGGCTCCGCTGCGGCCTGCGCTCTCCCATTCGGCTCCAGTGCAGGAAGGTCCATCGCGCCTTTGCCGGCAGCGCGCGCCCTGCTCATCGACTTGCCCATCGCCGCCGAACTGCTCTTGCTGCTCAGCTCGAAGTCCTCCGCCTGCAACACGGGGTTCTTGGTCAGCGCCGCGGTGCGCCGCACGTAGCTCTCCAGCTCGCGCACGTTGCCGGGAAACTCGCACGCCGTCAGCACCTCCATGGCGCGCGGAGAGATGCTCAGGCTGACCCCATGCTCCTTGTTGAAGCGCTTCACAAACTCGCGCGCCAGCAGCGGAATGTCCTCTCGCCGCTCGCGCAGCGCGGGCAGGAAGATCGGCACCACGCTGATGCGATAGTACAAGTCTGAGCGGAAGTCGCCCGAGATCACCGCCGCCTCCAGGTTCCGGTTGGTCGCCGTCACCAGCCGCACATCCACCTTGATGGTGTGATTGCCGCCCACCCGCTCGAACTCCCCCTCCTGCAGCACCCTCAGCAGTTTTGCCTGGAATGTCGTCGATATCTCGCCAATCTCATCCAGAAACAGTGTCCCACCGTCGGCCATCTCGAAGCGTCCCTTGCGCATTCCAATGGCGCCGGTGAACGCCCCCTTGTCGTGGCCAAACAGCTCCGACTCCAGAACCGACTCCGACAGCGCCGCGCAGTTCAACCGGATATACGGCATTTCCTTGCGCGGCGAGTACTCATGGATCGCCCGCGCAAACAGCTCCTTGCCCGTCCCCGACTCGCCGCACAGCAGCACCGGAAGGTTGCATCGCGCCACCAGTTGCACCTTCTCCGTCACCTCGCGGATCGCCGCGCTCTGTCCAATGATCCACGAGATCCCCTCATGCTTCGCCGCGTTCTTCTGTTCCAGCTCCTGCTCCAGCCGGTTGCGTTCTTCCATCAACCGCTCGCGGTCGCGCTCCACCATGGTCTGCAGCGCCACCGTCTGTCCCACCAGGTTGGCGATCATCGTCAGGTAGCGCACGTCTTCGTCGAGCGTGCCGGGCGATGACTGGCTCCCCACCCGCTCGATCGTGATCGTCCCGATGGTGCGGCTCTCGCCCTTGATCGGCACCCCCACAAACGACCGCACCACCGCCGCATCCTCGGCCTTCAGTTCGCTCCACTCGGCGAACAGCGGGCTGCGCGCCACATCGCGCACCACCAGCGGCATTCCGGAGACAACAATCTGCCCCACCGCCTGCTCCGGCAGCCGTTCAAAGTGCTCTCTCGCCTCGGCCTCGTTCCAGCCCGCGCCCACCACGGTCGTCGTCTGGTCTTCTTCGTCCAGCAATGCGATCAGTCCGCCGCTCATGTCCATAAAGCTGTGCAGCAGGTTCACTACGCCAGCGAGCGCCGTCTCCAGCCGCGCCGGCCGCGTCAGCACCTTGGATATCTCGTAGATGCCCATCAGCGCCGCGTGCGTGCGCACCGACGCCGGCTCGATCGCTTCCTGGCGCACGCTGGTCTCGGCTTCGTTCAACACATGCCCCTGCCTTCCGGTTCCTGCGCAAAACCAACTCGGGCAATGGATTGCAACCACCCCGGCTGGCCCGGCCCGATGCTTCCGCCGGTAAGAGAGCGATCGCGTTTGGCGAGTGCCAACAATGTGCTAACAGAATAAGTTCAGCCGGGTTAAGGCTATCTTTGCAGAATTGTCACCGCGAATCAACTGCGACGCCGTCATTCTGGCGCAGCCCGCAAAAGCCGTCATTCTGGCGCAGCCAGAATCTCCGTATTTGCCTTGTCTCGCATCGCAACACATCGCAAGCCGCACCGGAACGGCGCTCGCTACTCCTCCCGCAGCACCTCCAGCGGCTTCTGCCCCAGCGTCCGATGGCTCGCCACCCATCCCGTCGCCACAGTCAGCATGGCTACTCCCGCCAGCGCCCCCAGGTTCAGCAGCCACTGCACCCTGTATGCCACGCTCATCTGGTGCAGCAGCGAGCACACAATCAGGTTGGCAAACCCGATCCCCACCACCCCCGCCACCAACCCCAGCACGGCAAACTCAATCGAGAAGATCGCGGCAATTCGCCCACGCGTCGCGCCCAGCGTCTTCAACACCACCACCTCGCGCGTCCGCCGGTACTTCGTCCCCGCAATCGAAGACGCCAGAATCACCACTCCCGCGAAGATCGAGAACGCCGCCAGAAACTGGATCACATACGTAACCTGGATCACCACCGCGCGCACTGTCTCCAGAGCCTGCGCCACATTGATCACCGTCACCGTGGGATACGCCGCATACAGCGCGCGTTGCAGCTCGCCCACCCGCGCCGGCGTCACATGCACGCCGCCGGCCCACACCGCGGGCAGCCCGTCCAGCGCAGCTTTCGGCAGCGTGAACTGCGCGCGTCCGAAGACGTGCTGCCCATCGTCTTTGGTCAGAGCCACCACGGTCGCCGCGATCTTCGTATCCTGCGCTGCAAACACAATCGTCGATCCCAGCTTCACCCCCATCCACTCCGCCTGCTGCTCGGAGATCGCAAGCTCCGCCCTGCGTTCGCCCGCCTTCCACCACTCGCCCGACACCACCTTCGTCCCCACCGGGACCTCCTCGGCCCAGGTCAGGTTCACCCCGCGCGGCATGTGCCGCCGCCCACTCCGCGGCATCCCCTGCGCAGGCCGCCTCTCCGTCTCCGCCTTCGCCCTCGCCTCGGCCTGCGTCACGCCGTCGACAGACTCCACCCGTGCCGCGACCATCGGCACCAGCTCCGGTTGCGTCGTCACTCCCGGCTGAGCCTTCAGCACCGCGCGAATCCCCTCGATCTCCGTCTGCGCAATGTCCACCAGAAACACATTCGGCATATTCGGCGCAGACGCGATATGCAGCTCGTCGACCACCGCCCGCTGCACCAGATACACCGTCATCATCTGCATCACCCCCATGCCCAGGGCCGCCAGCAGCGCCGCCGAAGGGTTCCCCGGGCGATACAGGTTCGCCAGCCCATGCCTCAGCGCCGACGGCAGATGCAGCCGTGTGCGATTCAAGAAGAACTTCAGCCCCCACAGCACCGCAGCCGACGCCGCCAGCAACACCAGCAGAACAATCGCCAGCCCCACCGAAAACACCCGCCCCACCTCGGACGAGTCCGACAGCGTAGTCGCAATCACAGCAATCCCAGCAAGTATCAGTAGAAATGACCCCGCCTGCATCGGTTCCCTGCGCACCCAGTCCCAGATCATCGGCCCGAATCCCGCCGCCGAAAACAGGCAGATCCCCTCCAACAAAAGCTCCAGCGCGTGCCCCGGCGAGTGCCTGCGTACCACTACCACGCTCACCACCGTCACCACCAGCGCCAGTGCAACCCATGGCAGACGTGCCAGCACGCGCCTCACAAAACTCAACCCGCCGTCGTCGCCAAAGTCCGACTCCGTATCGCGCCGCAGGATCATGCTCGGCCTCACCCCACGAATGTCCAGCAGCGGCGGCAGCGTAAACAGCAGCGTCGTCAGCATCCCCGCGCCCAGCCCAGCGAAGATCGCCCTCCACTGCAAGTGCATCTGGGTCGGCACATTGATCAGCTTGCCCAGCACCAGCGGGAACGCAAGCTGCACCGCAACCCCCAGAAGCACGCCCAGCAATCCCCCGGCCAGCCCCAGCAGCAGCGTCTGCAGCAGGTAGATCTTCATGATCTGCCCGCTGCGCGCGCCCAGCGACTTCATGATCGCAATCGTGTCCAACCGCTGTTGCAGGTGCGCGCGCATCGCCATCGCCACGCCCACCGCGCCCAGCACCAGCGCCACCAGGCTCATCAGCGACAGCAAACTCGTCGCGCGGTCCAGTCCCTCGGTCAGCGCCGGATTGGTCTCGCGGTAGTCCGTGATCTGCGCCTCCGGCAGCAGCGCCGTCAGCCTCACCTTCAGCGCCGCGACCGCCGCATCCGACACCGGTCGTCCATCGCTCGGCGGCGGCATCTTGAACAGCAGCCGCTCGGTCGCATGGTTCCCCGGAGCAAGCAGTCCGGTCGCATCCAGCGCCTCACGCGAAATCAGCACTCGCGGCCCCGCTTCGAAGTTCCCCGACAGCCGGTCCGGCTCATCCACCACCGTCGCCGCAATGCGAAACGTCTTGCCGCCCACGCGCACGTCGTCGCCCACGCGCAACCCGGTGCGCAGCAGCAGGTCGTCGCCCACCGCAACCGATCCCGGCCCCAGCGCATCCTTCAGCCGCATCGCCGGCGCCAGCGTTATCTCCCCATAGAACGGATACATCGCCGGATCGACCGCCTTCAGGCTGATCAGCACCGGCATCATCGCGCTCGGCGACGCGGCCATCGACATCATCTCCGTCACCGTCGTCATCTCCACGCCGCCCGCGCGGATCTCTTCCAGCCCCTTCTGTTCCTCCGTATCGGGCGGCTTGTTCGTCCTCGCCGCCAGGTCCCCCGCCATGATCGACCGCGCCCTGTCCAGCAGCGTCGTGCGGAACGACGCCGAAAATCCCCGCACTCCGCTCAGCGCCGCCACCCCAATTGCAACCGAAAGAATTACAAATAGAAACTTCCCCCGCGAGTGACGCATCTCGCGCGCCGCAATCTTCGCCGCCGTTCCCCACGCCAGCCCGCTCGCCATCTCGAAGTGACCTCTGAATCCGTCGTTGCCTTGAAGGGGACGGGCTTCAGCCCGTCCATGAATGCCGCAAAATCATTACGGCTTTAGCCGCCGAGGGAATATTCCCGTACCGCACAACTTACAACCCAACGCTAATTTTTTGCCGCTCTTCGCCGCTCCGCATTCATCTCATCCGAAATAATCGCACCATCGCGCAGCACAATCCGCCGGTCCGAGCGCGCCGTCAGCGTCGCATCGTGCGTCACCAGCACCAGAGTCGTTCCCTCCGTCGTGTTCAGCCCCAGCAGCAGCTCCAGCACATGCGCGCCGTTGGCCGTGTCCAGGTTCCCCGTCGGCTCGTCGGCCAGCACAATCGGCGGCCGCATCACAAACGCCCGCGCCAGCGCCACGCGTTGCTGCTCCCCGCCCGAGAGCTGCACCGGGTAGTGGTCCATCCGGTCGCCCAGCCCCACGCTCGCCAGCAACTGCCGCGCCCGCGCCAACCCATCGCCCTCCGCATTCAGCTCGTACGACAGCAACACATTCTCCAGCGCAGTCAGCGTCGGTATCAACTGGTACGACTGAAAGACGAACCCCACCGTCTTCCCCCGCACCTGCGCCAGCCGATCCTCCGGCAGATAGCTGATCGCCACTCCATTCAGCCGCACCTCGCCCGCGCTCGGCGTATCGAGGCCCGCCAGCAGCCCCAGCAGCGTCGATTTCCCGCTCCCCGAAGCTCCCATAATCGCCACAAACTCGCCCTTCGCCACGCTGAAATCCAGCCCGCGCAGGATCTCCACCGTCCGCGCCCCATTGCGGATGGACTTCCGCAGCCCCTCCACCACAATCATCGCCTGCCCGTTCTCTGCGTCTTCACTCACCAATCAACCTCTCCCTCTGCATCGCGGAATCAAGTGTTGAGAACAAGCCACTACACAAATTCGTCTTGAAAGGGCGGGACTTCAGTCCCGCCGTAGGGCCGAAAAATCAACCGGGCTTTAGCCCCTGAGGGAATCTCTAGAACCGGTTCAATCCTTTGCCGCGCTGCGCAGGCACTCCCATCGCATCCTACACTCGTATCTTTGATACGTTGGAACCATGCGGAAAGTTCATCCTCAACGCATTTTCTTGACACTCCTGTTGGCCCTCACCGGCTGCCGCGCAAACACCACCCCCGCGCCGCAACCCACTCCCCAGCCTGCCGCATCCACCATAGCCTCACCCGCCGAACCCGCGCCCACCGACCCACGCCCCATCCTGGTCTGCTTCGGCGACTCGCTCACTGCGGGAGCTGGCACCGATCCCGGCCAAAGCTACCCCGACTACCTCCAAGCCGCCCTCGACCGCCGCCACCTCCACTACCGCGTCGACAATCAGGGCATCAGCGGCAACACCACCAAGGACGGCCTCCAGCGTCTCCCCGAGGTCCTCGCCCTCCATCCCGCCGTTGTCCTCGTCGAATTCGGCGGCAACGACGGTCTGCGCGGCCTGCCCATCGCAGACACCCGCGCCAACCTGGCCCAGATCGTAGCCACGCTGCAACACTCCGGCGCAAAGGTCGCCCTCGCCGGTATCACCCTCCCGCCCGACTACGGCCCCGACTACATCCGCCAGTTCAACCAGACCTACACAATCCTCGCTAAGAAGTACCGCGTCCCCATGCTTCCCTTCCTCCTCAAAGACGTCTACGGCGTCCCCGGCATGATGCAGCCCGACCGCACCCACGCCACCGCCGCCGGCAACCAGATCGTCGCCCGCAACCTGTTGCCGCTCATCCTGCCTCTATTGAAGAAGTAGAGAGCTACCCCGGCCGGGTGCCCCACATCTCTATTCTGAGATGTGGGATTTCCGCGTCGCTACGCCAGCACCACAATCGGCTGCATCAGCGTCCCCGCAATCCGCTTGGCAATCCCCAGCAGCTCTGCCGGGCCGGTAAACACCTTCACCAGCGCCGCGCCAGAGTACTCCGGCAGGTTCACCTGCATCCCATTGCGCAGCCGTCCCGCCGCCTGCTCGTCCACGGTCACCGAAGGCATCTCCGGCAGCAGCGTCCGCGGATGCGGCATCCGCCGCTCGATCTCGTCCGGCTTGCCCGCCAGCGCCTTCAACTCATCGAGCCCGATCGCCTGCGCCAGCCGGAACGCCCCAGCCTGCGTTCTCCGCAGCGTGGCCAGATGCGCGCCGCATCCCGCCAGCTCGCCCAGCTCGTGCGCCACCGAACGAACGTATCCACCCGCCGAAACCTGCATCTCGAACCGCGCCAGCTCGCCCTCCAGCGACAGCAGCTCGAAGCGATGGATCACGATCCGCGCCGGCTTCATCTCCACCGGCTTGCCCGCCCGCGCCAGCTTGTGCGCCGGAACTCCGCCAATCTTCTTCGCGGAAAACACCGGCGGCATCTGTTCCATCTCGCCGTGGAAGCGCTCGGCCAGCCCGCGAAGCTCTGCCAAATTCTTCTCCAGCGGACGGGCCTCACCCGCCGCCGTCCCCTCGGCATCGAAGGTGTCGGTCGCAAATCCAAACCGGATCGCGCCCTCGTAGCTCTTCTCCGCCGTGCCGAAGAACTGCGCCAGCCGCGTGTACTTGCCAAGCAGCAGCGGCAACACCCCGGTCGCCATCGGATCCAGCGTTCCCAGATGCCCCACAGACCGTTCGCCTGTGGCCCTGCGCACAATATCCACCACGTCGTGCGAGGTCATCCCCGCGGGCTTGTCCAGAACCAGGAGTCCATTCATCGTCTATTCAGACTACGCGGTCTTGTAAAAATGCATCGTCCCACTCAGTTCTCCTGGTGGTTCGGTTCGCATTCGTCTCAGTCGGTTCCATCGGAGTAGATCGGTGTTAAGCCTTTGCCTAAATCTCGTCGCCGCCGTGCCGCACCAGCGACAGAAACTCATTCCGCGTCTGCATCTGCGTCTTGAACACCCCGCGCATCGCCGAGGTCACCGTCGCCGAATGCTGCTTCTCCACACCGCGCATCATCATGCACAGGTGCTGCGCCTCCACAATCACGCCCACGCCCTGCGGCGCAATCGCCTCCACAATCGCGTCCGCAATCTGCGTCGTCAACCGCTCCTGCACCTGCAGCCGCCGAGAGTACATCTCCACCAGCCGCGGAATCTTGGACAGCCCGATCACGCGCCCGCTCGGCACATACGCCACATGCACCTTGCCGAAGAAAGGCAGCAAATGATGCTCGCACAGCGAATAGAACTCGATGTCCCGCACCATCACCATCTCGTCGTACTCCACCTCGAAGAGCGCCTCGTTCAGCACCGTCGCCACGTCCATCGCGTAGCCCTGGGTCAGGAACGCCATCGCCTTCTCCACCCGCTCCGGCGTCTCCGCCAGCCCATCGCGCATCGTGTCCTCGCCAATCCGCCGCAGCAGCTCTCGATAAAGCTCCTCGGTCGTCAGTGCCGCGGCTGCTCTCGCTTCTGCCGCAGCCGTTCCCTCTTGCAAAACTGTCCGTGTGCTCATATCGATTCAACCTCTCCCAAACTCATCGCCAATCTCGAACGAATTGTTCCCCGTCTCTTCTATCCTCACTCGCGCAACCCGCCCGCCGCAAAATCCCTGAAAGTTCCGGTAGACCTCAGCCGTAAAGTTCTCCGTCGTCGGCACAAGTTCGCGAAACTCATCCAGCGTATTCAGGTTCATCCCATCGAATCGCTCGATCAGCTGCACCCGCGCAAACTCATCCAGCTCGCCCAGATCGCAGACCATCCCCGTCTCCGCGTTCACCGGCCCGCCTACCGTCACCTCCACCACATAGTTATGCCCGTGCCCATGCGGGTTGTTGCACTTCCCGTAGACCGCACGGTTCTCCTCCGCGCTGTACGCCTCCGAGTGCAGCCGGTGCGACGCGCTCACCCGGTATCGTCGCGACAGATAAGCCCTCGACCCCGCACTCTGCCGCGTCTCTTGAAGCTCGCCGGCCGCCATTCAACGCTCCCCGTAGTAGTCCGCGAATAGATCGTTCATCTCATACACGCGTACCCGCTGCAGCTTCGCTCCAGGGATCTTCCCCTCCAGCCGACGCCAGATCGCAATCGCAATGTTCTCCGTCGTCGGAACCACTCCTGTCCCTGCCGCAAACTCCGCAACCTCCAGATTGAGATGCCGATGGTCGTATACGCTGACCACCTCGCGCTCCAGTATCTCCTTCAGCTCCTTCAGGTCCACCACAAACCCCGACACCGCATCCACCTCGCCCGCCACCGTAACCTCCAACGTGTAGTTGTGCCCGTGCCCATTGCGATTGGCGCACCGCCCAAAGACGCGCTCGTTCTCCTCCTTCGTCCACGCCTCATTCCAGTAGTAGTGCGCCGAAGAAAACTCCGCCTTCCGTGTCAGAAGAATCATGATTGCGCCCGTCCAGCCATGTCGCCGTTACTTGTCCGTTTGTTTGTCATGCCGCAGCAATTTGTTTGTCATTCCGCAGCGAAGCGGAGGAATCTGCTGTTGCTCTTGCCAGTTCTCTCGACCAACCACTCCATTAGATGTAGCAACAACTGCTTTGATGCGTCGCAAATCCGTTCCACGAAGTCTACCGCCCAACCTTGTATCTCCGCCCCTTCCAATCCACCGACTTACTCACCCGATGGTGAAGATGGCTCCGCACCAGCAGCCAGCAGAACATCGGGACCCCGAGAATCGAGATCGCCACATCCGCCGCCGGAAAGTTCGACCGCGCCACCCGCCCATAGAACCGAAACAGCGTGCGCAGCCACAGCAGCCAGAGCAACGCCGTGGCCAACATCAGCCGCGACGCAGACAGCCCCATCGCCACCACCGGCAGCATCAGCGCCAGCACCGGCAACCCGAAGAACAGCAGCAGGTCCAGCGCGCGCCACGCCGCCAGTCCCAGTGGCCGCGGAAACAGCAGCGCAAGGTTCTTCGTCCAGCCCTCCACCATCTCCGGCAGCGTGCGATACATCCGCGCCGCCAGCGCGTCCGGCGCGTAGCGGAAGCGGATCCCGTGCCGCGCCCGCTTGATCTTGCGCGCCAGCGCCACGTCCTCCAGAATCTCCTGCCCCACCACGCGATGTCCGCCCACCGAGAAGTAAGCCTCGCGCTCGACTAATAGAAATTGCCCATTCGCCGCCGCCACTCGGCTCGCCGGATCGCTCACCCGCTTCGGCGGGTAGACGCTCGCCAGCTCCGAGAAGACCAGCGGCATCACCGCCCGCTGCCAGAAGCCCGTCACAATCTGCCGCGGCGAATACGACAGCAGCACCGCCCCATACTTCTTCGCCTCGTGCAGCGCCCGCGACAAATCTCCCGGCTCATGCACCGTGTCCGCATCGGTAAACAGCAGCCACTCGCCGTTCCCATGCGACAAGGCACACTGCGCCCCCGCCCAGCAAGCATTCGTCTTCCCGGTAAATCCGCCCCGCTCGCTCTGGTCCAGCGCCGGCGCCGGGATCACCACCACGCCCTCGCCTTCCACCTCCCGCGCAATCTCCCGCGTCCCATCCGTCGAATCGTCATCGACGACAATCAGCTCCCACTCCACGCCCAGCTCAAACCCCGCCTCCGACTGCTCCACCAGCGACCGCAGGCACTCCCCCAGCACCGCCGCCTCATTGCGCGCCGGCACTACCACCGACAGCCGCAACCGCGTCTCCGCAGACGCCGCAACCGCAGCCGAATCCGCCTCCGCCACTCCGCTCGTTGCCATCCCATCGCCCGCATCGCTCACAGATTCGTATTATAGGAAGCAGGAGCGTGACGTGCGCAAAGCCAGACCAACTCTTCGCAGCGGAATTCTTCTCCTCGCCCTCTGCGCGCTCTCTATCACCTCCTGCGACCGCGGCGACCACCCCGCACGCATCGGCTCCCCCGCACCCCAGTTCACCCTCGCCGACGGCGCGCAGAACGTCGACCTCGCACGCCTCCGCGGCCACATCGTCGTCCTCCACTTCTGGGCCTCCTGGTGCGCGCCCTGCGTGGTGGAGATGCCCAGCCTCATGGCTCTCCAGCGCCGCCTCCCGCAGGTCACCGTGCTCGCCATCAGCCAGGACGAAGACCCCGCCGCTTATCGCGCCTTTCTGCTCGACAACCACGTCGACTTCCTTACCCTGCGCGACCCCTCCGCCCGCGTCCCACACCTCTACGGCACCGTCAAGCTCCCCGAAACCTACATCATCGACTCGCGCGGCATCCTCCGCCGCAAGTTCGTCTCCGCCCAGGACTGGACCAGCCCCGAGATCATCGACTACCTCAGCAAACTCTAAGAATTATTTCCTGTAGGCAAAGGGAACAAAATAATTGTCATTCTGAGCGAAGCTCCCTTGAGAGTCGTCATTCTGGCGAAGCATCCCTTAGAGTCGTCATTCTGAGCGAAGCTCAGAATCCCTGTAGTTGTCTTTCGGATCAGCAATACGCCTTCGGGGATCGCCGCTACACCACGAAGTACTTCGCCTGCGGATGATGCACCACCAGCGCATTTGTGCTCTGCTCGGGCTCGATGTGGTACCCCTCGGTCAGGCGCACGTTGATCTTCTCCTCCGGCTTCAGCAGCGAGAAGATCTTCGCCTGGTCCTCCAGATTGGGGCACGCCGGATAGCCGAACGAGTAGCGCGAGCCACGGTACTTCTGGTGGAACAGATCGCGCACGTCCGGCGCGTCTTCGCCGTCGATGCCCAGCTCCTTGCGCATCACCACGTGCATATACTCCGCCAGCGCCTCGGCCGTCTCCACCGAGAGCCCATGCAGGTAGAGATATTTTGTGAAGTCGCCGCCCTCGAAGAGCTTCTGCGTCGCCTCGCTTGCTCTGCTTCCGATCGTCACCACCGAGAAGCCGATCACATCCATCCGCCCGGATTTCTTCGGCGAGAAGAAGTCCGCAATCGACAGCAGCCGTCCCTCCCTTTGCCGCGGAAAATTGATCCGCAGCAACTCCCTGCTCTGCCCTTCCGGATCCCCGCTGCTGCCTTCGGGATCGTAGACGATCACCTCGTTGCCCTCGCTCTGCGCGGGAAACCATCCGTAGACCGTCTTCGGATCGAACCAGTCGTTCGCAATCACCTCTTGCTCCAGCTCCTTCAGGATCGGGCGGAACTTCTCCTCCACCAGACGCAGATAGTCGGTGGCTGAGGCCGTCTTCAGTTGCCACTGGTTCTTGAAGAGCGCCGTCTCGTTGATGTACTTGTACAGCTCATTCAGGTCGAAGTCGCGCCGCGTGCGCACGCCCAGGAACGGCGGTATGGGAATCTCCTCCACATCCTTCACAATGCTCGATCGCTCCGTAGTCGCGGCCGGCAGCGAAGCCAGATGCTCCGCCACTCCGGGCCGGTTGAACTCGCGACGCGTGGCCCCATCGCTGAGGCGGCTAACGCGGACGCTCTCATCGGCGTCGGTCAGGTCGCTCATCACATGCAGCCCGGCGAACGCATCCTCGGCATAGAAGACCGCCGAGCTATACTCCTTGCGCAGATCGTCCTCCACATATTTGCGCGTCAGCGCCGCGCCGCCGCAGATCACTGGAATCTGCGACTGAATCAGTTGCAGGTCCTGGATCACATACTTCATCTCCAGCGTCGATTTCACCAGCAGCCCAGACAGCCCAATCGCGTCCGCATTATGCAGCTTCGCAGCCTCGATGATCGCCCCGGCAGGCTGTTTGATTCCCAGGTTCACCACCTTGTAGCCGTTGTTGGACAAAATAATGTCCACCAGGTTCTTGCCAATGTCGTGGACGTCTCCCTTCACCGTCGCCAGCACCAGAGTCCCTCGCTGGTTGCCCTCGGACTTCTCCATCTTCGGCTCCAGATACGCCACCGCGGCCTTCATCGTCGCCGCCGAATCCAGCACCGAAGGCAGTTGCATCTTGCGTGCGCCAAACAGCTCGCCCACCGTCTTCATCCCGTCCAGCAGCACCGTATTGATCAGCTCCAGCGGCGTGTAGCGCGCGAGCGCCGACTCGATAATCTCCTCCAGCGACTGCTTCCTCTCGCCCTGTCCCAGCCCGCGCTCTCCATTGATGATCAGGTGCTTCAGCTTCTCCTCGTCCGTCATATCGTCGGTCGAAGCCGCCGTCTCCTCCTCAACGCCCGCGCCCTTCGTCAGCCCGGTAAAGTACTGCATGTAGACCTGCAACGGGTCCTGTTCCGTCTGCACATTGCGGAAGATCAGGTTGCGTGCCAGCTCCACCTCCGCCTCGGGAATCTTGAACAGCGGATAGATCTTGCTGTAGTTCACAATCGCCGTATCCAGACCACGCGCAACCGCCTCGGCCAGAAACACCGAGTTCAGCACACGTCGCGCGTACGCGTTCAGCCCGAAGCTGATGTTCGAAACGCCAAGCGTCGTCCGGCACTCCGGCAGTTCCAGCTTGATCCGCCGCACCGCCTCCAGTGTCTCGATTCCCGCCGTGCGGTAGTCCTCCTGCCCCGTCGTGATGGGCAGCGTCAGCGCGTCGAAGATCAGGTCCTGTGCGCGCAGCCCGTACTTCTCCGTGGCCAGCTTGTGGATGCGGTGCGCGACGGCCAGCTTCTTGTCGGCGGTCAGTGCCATCCCATCTTCGTCGATCGTCAGCGCGATCACCGCCGCCCCGTAGCGCCGCGCCATTGGCAGCACCTGGCTCGTCCGCTTCTCGCCGTCCTCCAGGTTGATCGAATTAATGATCGGCTTGCCCGGAATCCGCTTCAGCGCCTCCTCGATCACATTGGCCTCGGTCGAATCGATCAGGATCGGCGCAGGCACGCGCGTGGCAATCTTCTCCATCACGCCGTTCATGTATGCGACCTCGTCCTCGCCCACCACCGCGCAGCAGATGTCCAGCAGTTGCGACCCCTCGTTCACCAGCCGCTTTGCCAGTGTGAAGATGCCGTCGTAGTCGCCCTTTCGCACCATGTCTTTGAAGTGCGTGACGCGCGTCGTGGCGTTCATCTCCTCCGCGATAATCGCCGGCTGCCCATCCACCTCCAGCGGCACCACCGAAAACGCGCTCGCGGCCACCGACTGCGGCTTATTCGCGCGCGCCAGCGGCCTCAGCCCAGCCACAGCCTCCGCCGCCGCCTTGATGTGCGCCGGCGTTGTCCCGCAGCAGCCGCCAACCACATTCACGCCGTACTCACTCACAAACCGCCGATGGTGTTCCGCAAACTCCGCCGGAGTCAGCTTGTAGACGGCGCGCCCACCCACGTTCTGCGGCAGCCCTGCGTTGGGCAACACGCTCACCGCCATCGTCGCGTTCTGGCACAGGAAGCGCACAGCGTCGTTCATCTCCGCCGGCCCGGTCGCGCAGTTCATCCCAACAACATCCGGCCGGAAGCACTCGATCACCGCCAGCGCAGCGCCAATCTCGCTGCCCAGCAGCATCGTGCCCGTCGCCTCCATCGTGATCTGCACCTGAAGCGGCAGAGTCACGCCGGTCTTCTTCATCGCGTCGTGGCAGGCTGCGATGGCGATCTTGACCTGCAGCAGGTCCTGACAGGTCTCGACCAGCAGCACGTCCACGCCGCCCTCGATCAGCGCCTCCGCCTGCTCCACATAGCTGGCCAGCATCGCGTCATATCCGATGTGCCCCAGCGACGGCAGCTTGGTCGTCGGCCCCATCGACCCCGCAACGAAGCGCGGCTTCTCCGCCGTGGAAAACTCGCGCGCCACATCCTTCGCCAGCCGCGCTGCGGCAATATTCAGCTCCCGCGCGCGATCTGCAATCCCGAACTCCGACAGCACCAGAGACGATGCGCCAAACGAGTCGGTCTCGATGACATCTGCTCCAACTTCGAGATAGCTGGCGTGGATCTCGCGGATCACGTCGGGCCGCGTGACGACCAGTATCTCCGAGCAGTTCTCCTTGCCCGCAAAGTCGCCTTCCACGGTGAGCGCGTAGTTCTGGATCGACGTGCCCATCGCACCGTCGTAGACCAGCACGCGTTGCTTCAGCAGATCGAGGAATGTAGGCGATGTGGTCATAGTTGGTTTGAAAGTTCGTTCCAGCAGGTGCGCCAGTGCCCCCTCTCTAGAATACAGGGGTCGCAGGGGTATCAACATGCTTCTCCGCCCATCGCGGAGCTGTGAATACCCCTGTTTTGCTTAAGGGTACAGGTTTACCCGTGCCATAAGTGCTGCATTGGCGATGGGGCTTTAGCCCCTGTGGTCAGCGTTTCCGTTCAGCCACAGATGTTCCCGCTGCCTCTTATCCCCGCTCCAGAACCACCGCAAAAAATCCGTCGCACCCGCACACACCGGGCAGAGTGCGCAGCGTGCCATCCCTCACCGCCGAACCAATCAGCCCAGCGGCAACCTCCTGCTTAAGCACCCCTGTCTCAGCCAGCTTTGCCATCAGCGTCTCCACCGGAATCCGCCGCACTCCAGCCTCATTCGCCACTGTCTCCACCACCAGCTCATTCTCCTCCGGTTCCAGCGAGCAGGTGGAGTACACCAGTCGCCCGCCTGGTGCCAGCCGCCCCAGTGCTCCCGTCAGGATCGCCCGCTGCCGCGCAGATTGCCGCGCCAACTCCTCCACGCGCAAACGATGACGTATCTCCGGATTGCGCGCCAGCGTCCCCGTCCCGCTGCACGGCACATCGCACAAAATCAGATCGAACTTCTCCTCCGCATCGCCCGCAACGACCGAAGCATCCGCCACAGCGCACCGCACGCGCTCGGCATACGCATAACGCCGCAGACGCGCTGTCATCAGTGCCATCCGCTTCGCGCTCACGTCCGTCGCCAGAATCTCCGCGTCGTGGGAGCCCGAGATCTCATTCTTGAGATGTGGGTTCAGCCGCATCGCCAACATCAGCGTCTTTCCTCCCGGTGCGGCGCAGCAGTCCCACACTCGCGCCACGCGTCCTGCAACCACCGGCATCGCAGCCGCCGTAATCTCCGCCACCAACCGCGATCCATCGTCCATCTGCGGTGCCTCTTCCGCGGAAGCCGCGCCACCGCCCTTCGCCTCAACAAAGAGTGATCCTGCCAGCGGCTCTCTCTGTCCATACTCGCAGATCGCCAGCGCGGCATCGCGCCCATACGCCGCCGCCCATCGCTCCACCAGCCACAGAGGATGTCCCAACCGCTCCGCAAACGCCGCCGCCGACTCGAACAATGGAACGCTCCGCAGCGGGTGCCCCACATCTCGATTTTGAGATATGGGTTTAGCCGCCAGCTTGCGCAGCACCGCATTCACCATCCCCGCCGCATGGGGCTGCCCCGCCGCGCGACACATCTCCACGCTCTCGTTCAGCACCGCGTGCGCCGGAATCCGGTCCATCTGCAGCAGTTGAAACGCACCCATGCGCAGCGCCAGCGCCACCGGCTCCGCCAGCCTCTGCTCGGGCCGCGCCAGCAGCTTCGCCACACGCGCGTCCAGCGCAATCTGCCAGCGCAGCACGCCCATCACCAGCGCCGTCGTCAGGTTGCGGTCCTCCGCCGTCAGCTCATCGGTCCGCGCCGAGTGCAGCAGTTCATCGCTATGTCCCTTGCCCTCGCCCACCAGTGTCAGGATCTCGAACGCCACAGCCCGTGCAGGAGCAATCTTCGCAATCGCCTCCGCCGCCGATGCCGTCGGCCCAGCCGACCGTGGCCGCGCCCGCACTCCACGCTTTACTGCACCGTCGCGCCGCGCATCGCTCAATCCCCCAACCTCTCGCCGCTCTTAACCTGAAACCCGTGCAGAAACTCCGCCGCGCTCATCCGCCGCTTGCCTTCCAGCTGCACCTCGTCGAAGACCACCGAGCAGCGCTCGCCGCATCCCGCCACCATCTCGTCCCCCACAACCCGCAACACACCAGCCTCAATCCCGCTCTCCGCGCCCACATGCATGCGATGCACAATCAGCTTCTTCCCGCGCAGCCGCGTATGCGCTCCCGGCCAGGGCTGAAATCCACGCCAGCGGTCGTAGATCTGTCGCGCCGTCCGAGAAAAATCAATCGCCCCATCCTCGCGTGTCAGGATCGGAGCCAGCGTAGCTTGCGCCTCGTCCTGCTTCCGCCCCACCAACGTCCCCTCCGCGAGCCCCGCCAGCGTCTCCACCATCAACTCCGCGCCCACCACCGCCAGCGACCGAAACACATCGACCGCCGTCTCCTGGGCCCCAATCGCCACCTCCCGCGCCAGCAGCATCGGGCCCGTGTCCAGCCCTTCGTCGAGCCGCATCGTCGTCACGCCCGTCACCCTCTCGCCGTTGGCCACGGCCCACTGGATCGGCGCGGCCCCGCGGTACTTCGGCAGCAACGACCCATGCAGATTGATACACCCCAGCCGTGGCAACTCCAGCATCCACTGCGGAATCATCCGCCCATACGCCACCACCACAATCGCATCCGGCCGCACCCCTTCCAGCCGCTCGCTAAACTCCTCATTGTTCCGGATCTTCTCCGGCTGCACCACCGCAATCCCATGCGCCGCCGCAGCCCTCTTCACCGGCGGGGCCTGCAACTCCATCCCGCGCCCAGCCGCGCGGTCCGGCTGTGTCACCGCCAGCGCCACCTCGTGCCCCGCACGGATCACCGCCTCCAGCGTACCCACCGCGAACTCCGGCGTCCCACAAAAAACCAGCTTCATCGAATCACCACATCAATATAATCGCTCATCGAGCAATCCCACGGAGAGCATAGCTGACCGCACCACCACGCGAAGCCACCGCGAAGCGGTCGAGAACGGCACGAAGTGCTACCACTCGCCGTTCTTCTGCATCTTCTTGATCTTGCGCAGCACCAACTCGCGCTTCAGCCGGCTGATGAGGTCGATGAACAGCACCCCGTTCAGGTGGTCGATCTCGTGCAGAATCGCGCGCGCCAGCAGCTCCTCGCCCTCCACCTCGAACCACTCGCCGCGCTCGTTCTGCGCCCGGATCTTCACCCATGCCGCCCGCCTCACCTTCTCGCGGATCTCAGGCAGGCTCAGGCATCCCTCTTCCTCCACCTGCTTGCCCCGGGTCTCCACCACCTCCGGGTTGATCAGCACTAGCTTCTCCTTCGCGTTCTTCTTGTAGCTGACATCGATCACCGTAAGCCGATGCAGCAGTCCGATCTGCGGCGCCGCCAACCCGATCCCCTGCGCCACATACATGCTCTCGAACATCTCCTCCACCAGCGTCCGCAGCGCCGCGTCGAAGACCGTCACCGGCGCGCACATCTTCGCCAGCACCGGGTCCGGATACTTCACGATCTCGTGAATCTTCAACGCTTCCTTCGCCGCCATCATCGTCGCCGTCGTCGCCATCGTCGTCCCTGACTCAGTTCGTCATTCCAGCTTTTGTTCGTCATTCTGGCGCAGCCAGAATCTCCGTATTTCGTCTCTGCCTTTGCCCTTGCTTTTACTGACAACCAACAACTAACAACCAACAACCGTCTTCAATACGCCCGAATCTGCTCGCAATATCCCTTGTAGTTCCGCAGCATCTCGCCCAGCGAGTCGCCGCCAAACTTCTCGATCGACAACCGGGCAATCGTCAGCGCAACCATCGACTCAGCGACGACGCCCGCCGCCGGAACCACGCACACATCGCTTCTCTCATACGATGCTTTGACCGGTTCGCGGGTCGCAAAACTCACCGAGCCCAGTGGCCTTCGCAGTGTCGATATGGGCTTCAGATAGCCCCGCACCACCACATCCTCGCCATTCGAGATCCCGCCCTCGATCCCGCCCGCATTGTTCTGCTCGCGCGAGAACTTCGTGAAGTCCCCATCCTTCCCATCCCCCGCGCCCGCGTATCCAATCTCGTCATGCACCACGCTACCCAGCGACTCCGCCGCCGTCACTCCGCGCCCGATCTCCACCGCCTTCACCGCCTGTAGACTCATCACCGCCTGCGCCAGCAACCCATCCAGCCGCTCGTCCCAGTTCGCATGCGTCCCCACGCCCGGCGGAAGCCCATGCACCACCACCTCGAAGACGCCGCCAATCGTATCGCCCGTTCTCAGCGCCGCATCCACCTCGGCCTTCATCCGCGCCTCGTCCTCCGCGTCCACGCAGTTCAGCAACACCTCATCCTTCGCCGCCAGCGCGACAATCTCCTCCCACGTCGCCTCGCGCCGCAGCTCCGCCTTGCCCACGCGCACCACATGGCTTGCCACCGAAACATTCAGCTCCCTCAGCAGCATCTTCGCCATCGCACCGCAAGCCACCCGCGCAGCCGTCTCCCGCGCGCTCGACCGCTCCAGAACGTAGCGCGCGTCCGCAAAGTCGTACTTCAGGCTTCCCGCCAGGTCCGCGTGCCCCGGTCGCGGCGACGCCACCGCCTTGTGCTTCGCCACGTCGCCCGCGCCCTCCCCAACGAAGACCGGCAGAATCTCCTCCCAGTTCTTCCAGTCCGCATTGGCAATCGTCATCGCCACGGGCGACCCGATCGTCTTGCCGTGCCGCACGCCGCTCAGGATGTGCGCCCTGTCCTGCTCGATGCGCATTCTCCCGCCGCGTCCATAGCCCTTCTGCCTACGAGCCATCTCACGGTCGAGGAACTCCTGCTCCACCGGCACGCCCGCCGGCAGCCCGCTCACCATCGCCACCAGCGCCTCTCCGTGGCTCTCTCCCGCAGTTGAAAATCGCAGCATTTATCTCTCTCAGTCCAAACTCTTTCTGCCCAGACTCAGATTGTAACAACTCCTCCTCCACGACACGCCTCTTCTCTGGGCCTTGCGCGACACGCTCGACCTCAATGGTGCCAGGTACGGCTGCGGAATGGGAGTTGTCACTGGCCCATGTGGGACATGCCGCGCATAATGCTGAGCACGGCGGGGCCGAGCAGGACAAGGAACATGCTGGGAAAGATGAACAGTACCAGCGGGAAGATGATCTTCACGGTGGTCTTTGCGGCCATCTCTTCGGCCAGTTGACGGCGTTTGAGCCGGATGTTGTCGGCGAAGCCGCTCAGGGCGCGCGCGATGGGCGTACCGAAGCGCTCGGTCTGCACCAGCATTCCGGCGAAGGCATCGATGTCGGGCAGTTCGCTGCGCTTAGCCATATCGGCCCAGGCCTGGATGCGTGGCTTTCCGGCGCGTTGCTCGCGGTTGATCTGCAGCAGTTCTTCAGTGATCTGGGGATGGCTGTTGCCCAGTTCCTGCCCGACGCGCAGCAGGGCCTGATCGAGGCCCAGCCCGGCATCGACGCAGATCACCAGCAGGTCGACGGCGTCGGGAATGCTCTTGCGGATCTTTTCGCGGCGGCGCTTGATCAGCCGCGTCAGCGCGATGTTGGGCGCAATGAAGGCGGCGGCGGGAAGCGCGATCATCCAGAACAAACGGCTGTACGGGATGAAGGAGCCGGCAACCAGCGCCAGCAGCGGACAGAGGATGCGCGACGTGGTGTAGATATCGGCTGACAGCGTGCCCTTGGTTCCGGCGTTGGCCAGGCGCTCGGGCAGGTCCACGTCCGCGGCCAGGCCGAGATGCGCACGCGCCCAATGAATGAACGCCATGAACTGGCGCCCTGCGTTGCTGCCCACTGGAACGCTTCGCCGAAAGCGTCTGCCGCGGTAGGTGATCTCGCGGATCCGCTGTAGCGCGGCGCGCGAGGTGCGGGTGAAGAAGAAAACCACGGCAAGCGCAAGAGCGAAAAAGATTGTCGCGCCGAAGGTGAGGGTAAAGAGAGGAGTCATAGCGGGCAGTCAGACCTCGACATCGACGATCTTGCGGATGATGAGGCCGCCGAGAAGTATCAGTGCCCCGCCGGCATAGAGCAGCTTCTGCCCGGTGGGATCGTGGAAGAGGACCGAAGAGTAGCCGGGGCTGGCGATGTTGATCAGCACCAGCATGATGATCGGGAGCAGGCCGAGGATCCAGCCGGTCAGCCGCCCCTGCGCGGTGTGGGTGCGCACCTCGCCTTCGATGCGGATGCGGTCGCGTATGACGTGCGTGGTTCGGTCGAGGATCTCCGTCAGGTCGCCCCCCGTCTCCTTCTGCACCAGAATCGCGGTAATCAGGAATTGCAGGTCTTTCGATGGAATGCGCGTGCCCATCTGCAGCAGTGCCTCGCGAAAGTGCAGACCCAGCCTCTGCTGCTTGTAGACCTGTACGAACTCGGAGGCGAGCGGCTCGGGCGCCTGTTCGGCGATCATCTCTATCGACGAGTTCATCGAGTGGCCGGCGCGCAGCGCTCGGGCCATCAGATCGATGGCGTCGGGCAGAGCGGTGTTGAACGCCTTGAGCCGGCGATCGCGTTTCATCCGCAGCAGAACGTAGGGCAGAACTGCTCCGGCAAAGCTAACGGCTAAGGCAAGCAGAACCACATGCAGAAAGAGGAAGCAGAGCAGGCCGCAGGCCAGTGCCGAACCCGCGCTGACCAGAACGATACCGCCCAGGCTCATGCTGCTGTTGGCGTGGATCAGCAGCACCTTGAGCTTATTTCCAATTGGATAGCGCTCCAGGAAGATGCCGAGGCGGGCGACAGAATCCTCCTCCCCGGCTGACTCCAGCTCAGCTCCTCTGGTGCCGGACTGTTGCGCCTGAATGGAATGCCGGATGGTTGTCAGGCGCACTTGGGCGGACTTGCTTGACGCCGTTGCGCGCGTCCCAAGCATGAGGATGGTGAAGCTGAGCGCCAGCGCAAGCAGAAATGTAAGTGTCAGCAGTACCATGGTCGGCGCTCCCTCTCTGCCTCTCCTCTATACTTCGACCGAATGGTCCAGAAGGTTGAGGCCAAGCGGGATTCCGGCGGCCTTCAGCCGTTCGCCGAACTTGGGCACGATGCCGGTGGAGTGGAACCGCCCTTTGACATTTCCGCTCGGCCCAAGTCCCAGCTTCTCGAACAGGTAGATGTCCTGCAGGCTGATGATGTCTCCGCTAGTCCCGGTGATCTCGCTGATGTGGGTGACGCGGCGCGATCCGTCGCTCATGCGCGAGACCTGCACAATAATATCGACGGCGGAGGCGATCTGGGCGCGGATGGCTGCTACGGGCAGCGTGATCGAGCCCATCATCGCCATGGTCTCGATGCGCGCGATGGCATCCCGCGGATTGTTGGCGTGAATGGTGGTAATGGACCCGTCATGGCCGGTGTTCATGGCCTGCAGCATGTCCAGCGCCTCTTCCCCGCGCACCTCGCCCAGGATGATGCGGTCGGGGCGCATGCGCAGCGCGTTGATCACCAGCTCGCGCTGGCGGATCGCGCCCTTGCCCTCCAGATTCGGTGGGCGGCACTCCAGGCGGGCAACGTGCTCCTGTTTGATCTGTAGTTCAGCGGAGTCCTCGATGGTCACGATCCGCTCGGCGTCGCTGATGTAGCCCGAGAGAACGTTGAGCAGAGTCGTCTTGCCCGAGCCGGTGCCCCCGGAGATGACAATGTTCAGCCGCGCGCGCACCGCACCGCGCAGGGTTTCCAGCATCTGCGGAGTGAGCGTGCGGTGGCGCAGCAGATCGTCGGCGGTAAGCGGCGTGGACCCGAACCGCCGTATCGACAGCAGAGGGCCGTCCACCGCAAGCGGCGGAATCACAATGTTCACGCGCGAGCCGTCCAGCAGGCGCGCGTCCACCATGGGCGACGACTCATCGATCCGGCGACCAACCGCGGAGACGATCTTGTCGATGATGTGCATCAGGTGGGCCTCATCCTTGAAGGAGATGTCGGTCTTCTCGATCACGCCGCGCCGTTCCACGTAGACGTGCTTGTAGGTGTTCACCAGAATGTCGCTCACCGTGGGATCGTGCAGCAGCGGCTCCAGCGGGCCGAGGCCGAAGACCTCGTCCAGGATGTCCTGCGCCAGATGGTCGCGGTCCAGCGTGCTCAGCGGGGCGCTCTGTTCGCCAATCAGTTGCAGTATTATGCTGAGCAGGCGCTGCCGTCCCCCGGTCTCGTCGGACTGGATGGCGGAGAGCTTTTCCAGGTCCATGCGCCGGATCAGTTCGTGATGCACGGCGGTCTTCAGCGCCTGGCGCGCGCGATCGTCCAGCACCGTGGTGACGCGCACCTCGGTGGCAACAGCGGGGCGGACGGACGGAGTCATGTACATCGATACTTCAGCCATTGCAAGCACCTCGAAATATTTGCAGGACCGTTCCTCAATCCGCTATGAGTGCAAAAATGAGAAGAGCTTCTTCTTTGCCGTGGGAGGTTCCGCAGCGTCTAATCCGTTCACAATCTGGTTGGCCCATCGCGAGAGCGCCTGGTTGAACTCAGAGCGGCGCTGCGGCGAAATCGGCTCCCCATCGTTGATCGCGCGAAGCAGCTCGAAGTAGTTGTTGGGAACAGCAACGGAGATGGGGAACCGTACGGTCTTCTCAATCTGCTCGGGAGTGATGGAGTCGGTTGCCGTGGAGCGGTTTACCACCAGACGCAGCTTGTTTGTGGAGGACTCACTGAGCGACAGGTTTTCCACCAGCCGGGCCAGGTCGCGCAACGCGGCCACGTCCGGCGTTGAGACGATGAAGACCTCGTCGGACTGTTCGATCAGTGCGTTCTTGGACTCCTGGTACGCAACCGAGGAGTCGATCAGAACGTAGTCGTATTCGCGGCGCAAAAAGTCCATCACGCGTTCAAACTCAAGGCTCGTGGCCTCGTGCGGACTTCCCGACAACTCCGGCGACGCGATGACGTCCAGGCCGCTCCGGTGGCGGATGACAAAGCCTTTCAGAAGCTCCGAGTCGAGCCGGTCGGCGTTGTGCAGCAGCTCTTCAAAGTGGTACTGCGTGTCCTTCAGGCCCAGGTACAAGGCGACGTGGCCAAGCTGCTGCTTGTGGTCGATCAGCAGTACCTTCTTGCCGTGCTGGCGAACCAGAAATATGGCCAGATGGACCGCCAGCATCGTGGTCCCGACGCCGCCCTTGGCCCCAAAGAAGGAGATGACGCGCCCAAGGCTGCTCTGCGCGTTGGGATCGACGGCCAGGACGTCGTTGTAGCGGTTGAGCGATGCGGTCAGTTCCATCAGGCTGACCGGCTTGGTCAGGAACTCGGTGCATCCGTTGCGAACGGCGCGCAGCAGAATGCCCGCATCGAGCTCGGAGCCAACCCCGATGATGCCGATATTCTTGAGAAATATCTGATGCAGGCGCTCGGTGGTCTCAATCGCCAGTTCAGGGTCGCGATCGAAATCAATGAGCGCGACGCAGGAGGAGGCGTTTTTCAACTCCGGAGAGAACTGAGGACGTCTCTCGGCGGTGATGTAGTCGTGAAACTCACCCGCGAAGTGAGCGCCGGAGATATTGGATGCGGCCGAGGTCGCCACTTGGACCACGTCCGCATCCGCGCAGACGCTGAAGATGGCCTGTGTGGAATGCTCCGAGGTGTTCGTCATACGGTTCATGGAAGGTCCGTTCGCGCCTGGGGCGCAGGTTGCTGCGTTTGGGGTTGCGCTGAGCGTTGCGGTTGCGTCTGAGCTTGCGCTGGAGGCGCCGATTGCGCTGGCGGTTGCGATTGCGGCGCTAACGCGGAGATGCCGGCCTTGGGCAGGTCGTGCGCCCGTCCGTCAAAAGCGTTGGGTTCGAGGTTGGGCACCGACATCTTCGGCTGCTCCGGCACCGCCTGCGGTGGCAGCGTCAGAGGATCAACCACCGTCGCGGTGACGATGATGACCAGTTCCACCACGGAGTGGTTGAAGTTCTTCGAGCGGAAGAGATCACCCAGAATCGGTATGCTCGAAATCCCCGGCATCTTGCTCATGATCTCCGTGGTGCGGTGGTCCAGCAGGCCGGAGACGACGAAGCTCTGACCATTCTGGATCTCCACCTCGGTCTCGGTCTGCCGCGTGGAGAGCGCGGGAATGGTAAACCCGGAGATGGTGACGGCGTTGGTATAGTCCAGCGTGCTCACCTCGGGCGAGAGTTTGATGCGAATGGAGCCGTCGGGATTGACCGTCGGCGTGAAGTCGACCTTCACGCCGTACGGACGGAACTCGATGGAGATCGCCGTCGTGTTGCCGGTCCCGCCCTGCACCACGGGAAATGGAAATTCGCCGCCGGAGAGGAAGCGCGCGGGCAGACCGCTCAGCGTGGTCAGTGTCGGCTCGGCCAGCACTTGCAGAATCTGCTTCTGTTCCAGGTCCTGCACCGTGAGCCCGACGTTAAGTTTGGAGTTGTATAGAAAAATGTTGAGCGGATCGCTGACGGAGAGCGTCGAACCGCTGCCGGTAGCGGTGGAGCTGAACTGCTGGGTTGAGGTCCCAATGGCGGTGCGGCCTCCCGCGAAGAGGTTGACGCCCAGTTGGTCCAGGCGGGTGCGGTCCACCTCCACAATGCGCAGCTTCAACTGCACCTGCTTGCCATGCACGGGAACCACAACCAGCGAGTTGACAACGTCCTTCGTATACAGCGAAGCCATCTTGAATGCAGCGTCGGACGCAGCGTCGGTGGCAACCGTTCCGGTAAGAAATACCTTGCCTTCGCCGGTCTCGACGTGGATGGACGAGCCGGGAAATGCCGCATCGAACGAGGCGCGCAGAGCATTGGGATCCAGGTCCGCGGAGACCGTGTACAGGCGATGGCCGCCTGCCTCGTCCCACAACACCATGCTGCTGACCCCCGCCGTCTTCGCGGTAAGAACGATCTCGCTGGTTCCCGAGGTGTAGGTCTGTAGCACCGCCGGGTTGCCGACGTAGATGCGGCGCAGAGGCGTGGCCGAGGTTAGCATTACAGAGCGTCCCACGGTCATATGAAGCATATCGCTGGCGCCCGCGGAGTGAATGGCAGGCGATACAAATGCCGCATTCTGCGTCTGGGCATGCAGCTTAATCGGAAGGGCGCGGCTCTGCGCGATGGCCCCATGCAACGCACCAAAGCCGAGCAGCAGCAGGAACGCAAGCGCGCAGACGAGGTCCGGCTTGGCTCGTCCCATGTGGATCGAATCCGGATTGGCTGGACCCCGCTTGGCCGTCTGTGAGGTGCGAAGGTTCATGGTCTGGCTCCTCCATTCGGCGTTCCTGTCGGCTGCGTATCGCCGGTGCCGCCAAGAATGGTTTCGATCTCGTGTTGTCGCGGGGCTGCCGCAGTTGCCGGTGCAGCCGGACGGGGTACGATGTGCGCTGCGGCGGGCGCCTGACCGGTGAGTTGCGACAGCATCATCGGTGTGTCTCCGCTACGGCTTGTGTCCGCTCCGTTGCGCAGTACAAAGTGGATCGCGCCCTGAGTGCTTGCCAGAACGGCGCGCTCCGCCTGCTCCGGAGTCAGCAACAGAGTCACCACCGTAACGTCCGCTGTCTTGCCCGTGGGGTCGGGTTCCAGTTGGTGCCCGGCGGCCAGCACAACGGTGTTCTGTAATACGGTCGCCGTCACAGGCTCAGGCGAGATCTCCGAGTGGTAGGTCACCAGCACGTCGAGATGCGAGCCGGGAACCAGAAATCCGGCGACCCCAACCACCTCGTCGGAGCGCAGCGCGATGGCGCGCATGCCGTCCGGAATCTTGCTGGCCAGGCCGGTGCCGGATCCTGCGGCAGACAGGTCGCTGTCCAGAATGGGCTGCCCTTTGGCCAGCGGAAATAGGACCTCGCGGCCAATCGCCTCGGCGGTCTGCGAAAACGCCCCTTCAAGGGGATCGTTGCCCGGCCATGCCACAACCTCCATGTCCTCGGCCTTCAGCACTTCGCCCGCCTGCAGAGCACGCGATGGCGCCGCGTACATGACCTCCGGATGCTTCTGCACCGTGGGCGTCGCGGTCAATTTTCTGGATACAAGCCATGTACACAGGCCGGAGACGATCAGAGCGAGAGTAAGTGCGATCAGGATGCGCTTTGAGTTCATGGACGCGCCTCCCACGCCACGCTGCAGAGTGTGTACAGGCATCCAGCCGCAATAGGCAGCGCAAAGGGCAGGCGAAGCGTGCGCGCGTTGCTCAGTCTCAGCTCCGGATGCGGCTGCAGACCGTGCCGTCCGTGATGATCGAGCAGATCGACGACGTTGCGCAGCGTCTCGCCCAACCGCCGGTTATAGATGCCGATGGCCAGCGCAAACAACGCGCCCGCTATGGCCGTGGAGATCACTATCAGAGGCAGCGCGGAGAGCCCGGAAAAGCATCCCACCGCCGTCATCAGCTTGACATCGCCCGCGCCCATGCCCCCGGCCAGAAAAAAGATAAGAAAGATGCCTCCGGCGATCGCTCCGGCAAGCGCCGCGCCTCCCAATCCTCGCCAGCCGCCGCTGATCGCGTGCAGCAGTAGGCCGGCGACGATCGCCGGACCGGTCACATAGTTTGGAATCCTGCGCTCTCGGACGTCCGTGACGGAGCCTATGCCGGCGCACAGCAACGAGCCTCCAAGAAACATCAGTTGCTGATCGAGAACATCCATGGGAAACACCCGTGCGTGTCATGCGAACCAGGTCGCGACGCGGCGAACAGACAGACCCCTCCCACACTGGCGTAAACCAATATTGGTGGTAAGTGGTGAGGCAACACGCCGATCCGTGCCGCATCACCGCTCGCAATCTCCGTCTCCGAGTCTTTCTACAGACTGATTGCTGGTTATGCCATTGCGTTGGTCAGACTGCTGCCAACCGCGTTGAAGGCGTTGCTGATCTTGCCCGAGAGTCCGGTCATGGCGATAACCGCGCCCAGACCGATCAAACCCGCAACCAACGCGTATTCGATCAGGTCCTGGCCCGACTCGTCCTTCACGAAGGAGGCAAACACATGCTTGATGTTTTTCATTTTGATTTTTCTCCTGAGGTTCTGCATATAGGCCCCGATTCCGCGAGTGTCGTCCAACCACTCTCAGTTGATGCGAGCTCTGATTCTTCTATCGGATGAAATGGCAAAAGCATGAGTTCGACGCGTGGTCCGGCTCGCATTATTCCCTTGCGAATTCCGTCCCGGAATGGGAAGTAGGCGCACAGACAGGCCGGGCGCACAAATGGATGCCCGGCGCAGCCGTGTTCAGCAGCACAGCGATGGAAGCAGTCCTGCGAAAGCCCCGCAGCCCCACCAACAGCAGCAACCTGCTTAGGGAATCTCTAAGAAATCTCTGCGCAAGTCCACGTTTTGAAAGGGCGGGACTTTAGTCCCGCCGCAAACCGCCTGTTTTGAACGTGGCTTTAGCCGCCGGGGAAATCTCGAACGCTTGTGCAGACCTTCCTTAACGTGGAGACGCAAGCACGGGGCGCGTAAGTTCACAGATCAACTGCCGGAACTCCGGCCACTCGGCGCAGAGCTGGGCATGCACACATAAGCGGTAGCTATCCCACTCAGGTCGAAGGGAAGAAAGAACATTCTTGACGCAACTCGATAGTTCCTTCGGCGCTGCCTTCTTGCCCGCCACGGCGGATCAACTGCGCAAATTCTCTATCGCGGCAGCTCGCAGGAACTGTAGCGGATCAAAACGCGCATTGTCTTCCGCAGTTGCTGGCAGCACCGCGGCGACCGGCGCGAATGGTGCGACCGGCGCGAATGGCACGTCCCGGGCAACGGATGCGGCTGGCGTTGGGGCAACCCGGAAGACTGGGGCAAACGGGGTGAACGGGGCAACCGGCACGGCTGGAGTTGGTGCCTCTCGGAAGACCGGTGCAGCCGGTGCGACTGGTGTTGAGGCGACGCGGAAGACCGGCGCAACCGGCACGACTGGCTCTGTCGATGGGTGATCGAGTTCCGTGCGCAGAAGGGCGCAGCGCATCCGGTCGAACTCGTAAGCGCCGCCGATCTGCGGCAGCTTTTGCGCCGCTGCATCTGCCTTCCGCCATGATTCCTCGGCCTCTTTCTGTCGTCCTTCGATCCAGAAGAGCGCGGTCTGCGCGAGCCAGTAGTCGACATTGTTGCGCTCAAACTTCTTGGCCTCCATCCGCTCCCACCAGGTGCGCGCGGCCGCGGCGTTGTGGTTCAAATACGCATGGCCGATGACGAAGGGTGTATGCAGCGGACCGGGTAGATCGATGGAATTGTTGTTGTAGATCGCCTCGGCGGTGTCCAGCGCGGAGCGCGCCTCGCGGATGCGTCCGGTGTCCAGGTAATAGTTTGAAGCGCAGAGTTGCAGGAACAACCCCCGCTGCTCCTCCGGGAACTGACTGGCCGCGCGTTGGATCGCGTCGATGTCCAGGTCCCTGTAGCGCCGTTCTGTCACCAGCGTGGAGGCAAGGCTGTTCA
This sequence comes from Granulicella sp., assembly GCA_003132145.1. Lineage (GTDB taxonomy): Bacteria > Acidobacteriota > Terriglobia > Terriglobales > Acidobacteriaceae > Edaphobacter. Next base: position 4,362 of record PKWU01000008.1, on the reverse strand, counting down.
TGGTGCGGTGGTAGTCCTCCAGCGGGCTGTTGGTAAGGATCTGCAGGATGCGCGCGCCATCGGAGTAGCTGCCGTCCTCGGTCATGAACGGCAGCAGGTTTGTGATGCCTGCGATGTAGCAGAACGACGCCGTATAGGCGATCAGCCTCCACGTCTGCTCGTAATACGGCCAGTGGGCGCACAGCAACAGGTAGAGAGCGACCGACCCGAAGAAGATATTGGAGAGCGGACCGGCGGCGATCATCCACAGGTCGTGGACGCGAGGCTGCCTCGCATCGGTGGGGACCACGCGCACCGACCCGCCCAGGTTGATGAACCCCGCCGGCACAAACTTGAACTTCCATCTGCCCTCGCGCTTCTGCCATTGCACCGGCCCCGCGTTGAAGCCCAGCAGCTTCATGTGGAAGCCCCACGCAATCAGCGCATGACCGCACTCATGCAGCACCGCGGTGGCAAGGACGGCGACGGTGAACAGAACCAGCCAGGGTATTCGCCCGCTGTACAGCAGGCCGTGGGAACGCGCCCAGTGCCCGCAGAGAACCATGCACGCGATCTGCAATACAACCGACAGCGCGGTAAATGCGCGATACACCAATGGGTGGGTCCGGTCGCCGGCGATAGGCGTGCGTTTTACAGCCGCAACCTCTGACGCAGGCACGGACTCTCGCAGCGAGAACAGAACGACTCCTGCCACGCCAATGACGGCAAAGTACAGCCCATCCCTGGCGGAGGCTCCATGCGATAAGGCGGGGAATTTATGCATGAACCAAAGTATTAGGATGCCCTCTGCGATGAATATGAGGCTTGCAAGAATGGCCCATGCGTTTCGATTCGCGCTCGGTTTGCGGGTGGTCCACCACGCCATCACAAATGGCAGAGAAAATACTAGAAAACCTGCGCAGGTAAAGATTTGGCTTTCCAGTGAGATGGCGTGCGTTGCATGCCTTGGCTTGAGCAGTGAGAAAACTGCCATCAGAAGCAATGGAATTGCCTGCATGGCAAAGAACCACAGCATAATTGATTTCAGAACGCGCATGATGCACCCAGATTAGCCGCGTGCCGGAAATCGTCCTATAACTCTTTCGATGTAGATACAAAATGACTTAGTGATGGATATCACGCACGCGCAATGCCGCGGTCCCCCGTCCATTCCGCTACGCAAATCCACGCGTCTCCCTTGGCCGCTCACAATCTTCCGTGAGCGGCTCGCAGGCGGATGCGGTTCGTGATCGCGTTGGCAGAGTGCAGCGTCGCGTCTACTTGGGAAGGCCGTTCAGCGAGGGCGGCGCGGGTGGCGCAGGAGCCAGAATATCGGCCGCGGCCCCGGTGGCGACTCCATCCAGCTTGGCCTGGTAGACGATGATCTGCTTGATCGTGTCGTAGGGAGTGTTCAGGGGAATCACGCGACCGTTGATCACCAGCGACGGAGTCACCGTGATCCCCGCGTCATTGGCCAGTTTGATGCCTGCGTTGATGGCATCCTTGGTGGCCTGCGTATTTGCGCAGGCGGAGACGGCCACGCTATCGAGTCCGGCACGCTGGACGGCAGCCCTCAGCAGCGTATCATCCGTGGCTGGAGTCAGCGCTTCCTGCGTCCCGAAGACGCCCGCCGCGTACTTGAAGAAGGCCTCGTCCGACTGCTTCTGGACGCAGACGCCATAGGCCGCGGCCTTGAAGGCCGAGGGATGCTTGTCTACCAGCGGGAGTTGCTGGAAGACCACGCGCGCGGCGGGAAAGTCCTTGACGATCTGGTCCATCGTGGCCTGGGCCACCTTGCAGGACGGGCACTGCAGATCGGAGAACTCCACCAGCATTAGGTCCTTGCTGGCAGCGCCGCGAGCAGCTCCAGTGGCCTTTGCTTTCAGCAGATCGCGAGTGACGGCAAAGGGAGTTGCGCTGAAGTAAATGATGCTGGAACCCTGAATGATGTGATTGCCGTCCGGCGTGACGAAGAAGACAGCGGCCTGGGGCTTTGCGTCCGGGTCCTTGGTCGTAATGTAGACCAGCACCTTGGAGACGTTGGGCGCGACCGTCGGCTCGATAGCCATCACGCGCCACACCCGCTTGGTATCAAAACCCCATACCTGGTTGAGAAAGGAGTTCACAGTCTCGACCGTGGGCGATGCAGCGGTAAAGGCCTTCGGATTGGCCGGAGGCAGCGGATCGGCGGGCACGACGGGCACGGGGGGCGGAGCAAGATACGGCGCCTTCGCTGCGGGAGCGGAGGGCGTGGTCGCTGGGGCCTGTTGCGCTGGGGCTTGGGCAAATGCGACAGCTGTTCCCATGCTCAGGGTGATGGCGAGCGCTACTGCCGGGACCCATCCCGAAACTGACTGCATAGCTGAATCGGTGCTCTTCAATGTGGTTTCCTTCCTCTGCAATAGCATGTTCTTTGCGCGGTTCCTGTTAATTCTACCGGGAACAGCCCGTAGGTTGCAATGCACGCCTCGTCCGGTTCTTCTTTGACTGCGCTTCCCCTGCGGGGGTTATAGTTCGACCTTCACGGCGATGGGAAAGCGCCGCCCGCTGCCGAACGACTTTGGCGTCACCTTGAGCACCGGCGCAGCCTGCTGGCGCTTGTACTCGCTGCGCTCCACCAGCTGAAGAACGCGGCGGACGAGTGTGAGATCCACCGGGTGGCCGGCGGTTTTCATCTCTTCGACGATCTGCTCGGCGGAGGCGTAGCGCTCCACATAGGCCTCCAGAATTGGGTCGAGGACCTCGTACGGCGGCAGCGAGTCGGTGTCGCGCTGGCCGGGACGCAGCTCCGCCGAGGGCGGCTTCTCGATCGTTGCTCGCGGAATCACCTCGCGCTCGCGGTTGGCGTAGCGGCTCAGCGCATAGACCCGCGTCTTCAAGACGTCGCCAATCACCGCCAGCGCGCCCACCATGTCTCCGTAGAGTGTGCAGTAGCCGGTGGACATCTCGCTCTTGTTGCCGGTGGTCAGCACCAGCGCGCCGCGCTTGTTCGACAGCGCCATCAGCAGCCCGCCGCGGATGCGCGACTGCAGGTTCTCCTCCGCCAGTCCAAAGGGCGTCCCCGCGAACAGCGGCTCCAGCGTGCTCTGATATTGCGCAAACACATCGTGAATCGCAACCAGCTCGTAGCGGATGCCAAGGTTCACCGTCAGCGCGCGAGCGTCGTCGATCGAGCCTGCCGAGGAGAACTCGCTGGGCATTCCCACGCCCAGCACATTCTCCGCGCCCAGCGCCTCCACCGCGATGGCCGCCACCAACGCCGAGTCGATGCCGCCCGACAGTCCCACCAGCGCCTTCGAGAATCCGCACTTCCGCACATAGTCGCGCGTCCCCAGAACAAGAGCGTTCCACGTGTCTGCGGGTTCGCCGGCGTCGCAGGACTGTGAGGTGGAAACGACAGCAGATGCAGATTCAGTTTGGGATGCGGATTTAGTTTGAGTCAAGTTCGTCGCCATCGACTGCAATTCTCCTGTATCGAAGACGATCAGGTCTTCGCGGAAGGATGCGGCCTGCGCCACAACCTCGCCATTGGGCGCAATCGCAATCGACGATCCGTCGAAGACCAGCGAGTCGTTTCCCCCCACCTGGTTGACCATCGCCACTATCGCATTGTGCCGGCGCGCCAGCACGGAGAGCATCTTGCGCCGCAACAGCGGCTTGCCGCACCAGAAGGGCGAGGCCGAGATGTTCAGCACCAGGCGCGGGTGTACGGCCAGCGGATCGGGCAGCGCCCGCCACTGCCGCATCAGTTCGTCGACCGGGTCTATCGGGTAGAGACGGCGCTCCCAGAAGCCCTTATCGTTCCACGCGTCTTCGCAGATGGTGATGGCCAGCGGCTGCCCGTTCAGCAAGGTCAGGGTCTGCTCCGCGGCAGGTTCAAAGTAGCGCTGCTCGTCGAAGATGTCGTAAAAGGGAAGCAACATCTTGTGCTGCACGAAGCTGACCCGACCGCCAGAGAGCAGCGCGGCAACATTGCGCGCGTGCTTCCCTTCGCAGCGGCTGCCATCGACCGGGCCGGCGGACAGGGCGGCGCCGCACAGAATCGCCGGGCCATTGGCGGTGTGGGTTGCAATCTCATCCAGCGTCTCGCGCGAGCGGTCGAGAAAGGACCTCTTCTCCAGCAGGTCGGCCGGAGGGTATCCGCAGACGCAGAGCTCAGGAAATACCGCCAGGTCCGCGCCAGACTCTCCGGCACGCGCGGCGAAGTCGAGAATCAGCCGCGCATTTCCGGCAAAGTCCCCAACGGTCGGGTTGATCTGGGCAAGAGCGATCTTCATAAGACAGTTGTGAGTTGCAGGTTGCAAGTTCTCAGTTAGCAGAGATGATGTTTACAGTCTACTGCCAGGGGGATCGCACACCTATACTAGGCCGTATCGACATATA
>PKWU01000063.1 GCA_003132145.1 Granulicella sp. | reverse complement strand
GACACCACGGCCGGGAAGCGGCTGCCGTCTTTGCGGATGTAGGTCAGCTCGTAAATATGCTCGATGCCGCGCGAGGCCTTGAAGACGAGGGCCTCAAAGCCGGGGGTTATCGGGGTTCCCACTTCCAGGCTCAGGGCGGCGGCGCGGGCGATCAGTTCCTGATGATCGGAGAGGTCGGCGGGGGTGATCTTGTTCATCACCTCGTCGGCGGTGTAGCCCAGCATTCTCTCGGCGCCTACGTTGAAGATTTGAATGACGCCATGGGCGTCCGTGGCAATGCTGGAGAAGTTGGCGCTGTTGAAGATGGCACTCTGTAGCGCGCCCGCTTTGAGCAGGGNNTCTTCCGCCTGCTTGCGCGCGGTGTTGTCGGTACCGATCAGCAGGTAGCCGATGACGGCTTCGTTGGCGTCGCGCAGTGCGGTGACGGAGACGATGGCGGGGAAGCGGGTGCCATCCTTGCGGCAGTAGGTGAGTTCGTAGATGTCCTCGATGCCGCGAGATGCTTTGAAGACGAGGGCCTCAAAGCCGGGGGTTATCGGGGTTCCCACTTCCAGGCTCAGGGCGGCGGCGCGGGCGATCAGTTCCTGATGATCGGAGAGGTCGGCGGGGGTGGTCTTGTTCATCACCTCGTCGGCGGTGTAGCCCAGCATTCTCTCGGCACCGACGTTGAAGATTTGAATGACGCCGCGTGCGTCCGTGGCAATGCTGGAGAAGTTGGCGCTGTTCAGGATGGCGTGTTGCAGCGCACCCGCTTTAAGCAGGACCTCTTTTGCCTGCTCGCTCTCATAGAGCTCTGCTATCAATTTTGTGCCACCGTTCGTTGTGCGCCGTAGAGGATCTGTCGCAGTCTGGGGAGAGGAGTGAAGCGCGATTGCCTCAGCGAACGATCCCCAGACGATTCTCTTCTTACTCCGTGGGCTGCGGCTGAGCCGTATTGCTCACATCAGAAAGCACGGTGGACGCATCGAATGAAATAGCGTTTGTGTGGGACAATTCTTGTAAGTTGAATGTTGCAATAAAACGGAAGTTCAAGAGGAGACGGTATGGATCGCAGTGCGAGTGCAGTTTGGCGAGGGAGTTTGAAGGAGGGGAAGGGGACCATCTCCACCCAGAGCGGGACGCTGAAGGAGACGCAATACAGCTTTGCGGGGCGGTTCGAGAGCGGCGTGGGGACGAACCCGGAGGAGTTGATCGCGGCGGCGCACGCGGGATGTTTCAGCATGGCGCTGAGCGCGGAGCTGGGCAAGGCGAACTTTACGCCGGAGTCGATTGAGACATCGGCGGTGGTGACGCTGGACCTGCATGACAAGCCGACGGTGACGAAGATCCACCTGACGACCAAGGCGAAGGTGCCTGGCATCGACAAGGCGAAGTTCGATGAGATTGCCGCAGGCGCGAAGGCGGGCTGCCCGATCTCGCGGCTGCTGGCGGCGGCGGAGATTACGCTGGACGCGACCTTGCTGTAGAATGCGATTTTGCTGAAGGGACGCCCGCCGAGTTGGCGGGCGTTTCTTTTTGTGGGGATGAGAACGAACAACTGCAAGTGCGAAATACGGAGATTCCGGCTTCGCCATAATGACGGCTTCAGGGCTGCTTCGCCAGAATGACGACTACTATTGGGCTGCGATCAGTGGGCGTGGGAGTGGGCGTGGTGGGCGGCTTCGGGCTCGGGCGGGGCGGAGCAGCCGTGGGTGGTCTCGCAGCCGATGATCTCGAACTGGATGGTGGTGTGTGTGATGTGGAAGCGGTCGCGCAGGGCGCAGTTGATGGCGTCGAGGATGGAGGCTGAGCCGGAGATGGGCATCTCGCCGATGGTGACGTGGCTGGCAAGGGCGTGCGATGACGAGCCGAGCGACCAGACGTGCAGGTCGTGCACGTCGAGGACTCCGGGGACGGCGTTGACGGCGGCGCGAATGTCGGCCAGCGAGAGGTCGCGAGGCGTGCCTTCGAGCAGAATGTTGAGCGTCTCGCGGACGATGGATGCGGAGGACCAGGCGATCATTGCGGCGATGAAGAGCGAGAGGGCGGGGTCGAGCCAGAATGCGCCAGTGGCGAGGATTCCCGCGCCGCCCGCGATGACCGCGGCGGTGGACAGCGTGTCGCCCAGCATGTGCAGGAAGACGGTGCGGATGTTGACGTCGCTGGAGGACTTCCAGAGGAGGGCGGCGATGGCTCCGTTCATCAGGACACCGGCGGCGGCGACAGCCATCATGATGCGCGGCTGGACCGCGACCGGCGCGTAGAGGCGATGGATGGCGGAGAGGGCGATCCATGCGGCGAGGACGAGGAGGGTGAGGGCGTTGACGAAGGCCGCGAGGACGCCGGCACGCTGATAGCCGAAGGTCTTCTGGTCGGTGGCGGGACGGCGCTGGAAGTAGACGGCGACAAAGGAGAGGCCGATGGCGAGCGTGTCCGAGAGGTTGTGGCCGGACTCGGAAAGCAGGGCGAGGGAGTGCGCGCGCAGGCCAAAGTAGAACGTCGCTGCGACGTAGCAGAGGGTGGCGGCGAGCGAGATGAGAAGGACGCGCTGCATCCTGCGCGACGATGTGGCCACCATGTGCATGGGGGATAGTGTATCTCGGCTGAGGTTGCGTACCACATTCAGGTGGCAAGGAGAGAATGCGATAGTTTTGTGGGAGAAAGGTACGGACGGTTGTGGCGCGGTGGAGTTCGTTGGGGTTCCTTCGGCTTCGCTCAGGACAGGCTCTTCGACTACGCGCTGCGCGCCCCGCTCAGGATGACAGCTAATTTATTTGTGGCAGGCGATATACTGGAGATTGGCTATGAAGAAGAATTTTGACGATTCCTCAATTATTACGCTGAAAGATCATTTCTCTGGAACGGATGCTCATCCGCTGGATTTGGGCCGCGACGAAAACGGGCACGCGCGGCGGATACGGTCGACGACCGTGCTGTGCGTGCGGCGGGGCGACTCGGTGGTGATGGCCGCCGACGGGCAGGTGACGCTGGGCGCGAGCGTGATGAAGCACTCGGCGAAGAAGATTCGGCGGCTGTATCAGGACAAGGTGCTGGCGGGCTTTGCGGGATCGACGGCGGATGCGTTCTCGCTCTTCGGGCGATTCGAGACCAAGCTGGAACAGTATGCGGGCAACCTGGGGCGCAGTGCCGTGGAGCTGGCCAAGGACTGGCGGACGGACCGGATGCTGCGGCATTTGGAGGCGCTGCTGATCGTCTGCGACACGACGGCGACGTTTGTGCTGAGCGGCACGGGAGACGTGATTGAGCCGGACGATGGGATTGTGGCGATTGGGTCGG
>PKWU01000007.1 GCA_003132145.1 Granulicella sp. | reverse complement strand
TGGCCATGGAGAAGGGCCTGCGGTTCGCCATCCGCGAGGGCGGCCGCACCGTTGGCGCCGGAACCATCAGCGAGATCATCAAGTAACAGTAGGTTAGTGAGTAGTTGGTAGTGAGTAGCTGGTAGTGAGTGGTTTGAGACTAACGAGGGCTGCCGGACCGTGTAGAAGTTCATGGCCGACAGCCACTCCAAACGATCTTTGGGTAACAAGAAAAGAGAAACAAGATGGCTGGACAGAGAATCAGAATCCGTTTGAAGGCGTACGACTACCGAGTGCTGGACACGTCGACCGGCGAGATCGTCGATACCGCGAAGCGCACCGGCGCACAGGTTGCGGGACCCATTCCGTTGCCCACAATGAAGAACAAGTACTGCGTTCTGCGTTCGCCGCATGTGGACAAGAAGTCGCGCGAGTCCTTCGAGATCCGCACCCACAAACGGCTGATCGACATTTTGGAGCCTACCCAGCAGACAGTGGACGCGCTGATGAAGCTCGATCTGCCCGCAGGCGTCGACGTTGAGATCAAGACGGTTCAGAAGTAAGAAGGTTTGGCTTAGAAGCTAATAGTTATTGGATTTTATTCGAGCTACACCGGCAGTGCTGGGCAATAAATGCTCGGCATGATGAGGAAAGGAAAAGACGATGGCAGTTACAGGGATTCTCGGCAAGAAAGTCGGTATGACCCAGCTCTTCGACGAGCGCGGCGACGTTCACCCGGTTACGGTGCTGAAGGCCGGCCCATGCATCATCACGCAGCTCAAGACTTTGTCCAAAGACGGCTACGACGGCGCGCAGATTGGCTATGTCGATTTCATCAAGGCATCGAAGGTCAACAAGCCCATGACGGGCCACTTTGCCAAGTCGAATGTGCCACCCGTTCGCATGATGAAGGAAGTCGCGGTTGAAGTCGCCAAGGAAGGCGAAGACACCGCAGTCAAGGCCGGCGACCGGGTTATGGTTGACATTTTTACCGATGAAAAGTTTGTCGACGTCATCGGAACATCGAAGGGACGCGGGTTTGCCGGCGTGGTTCGCCGCCATCACTTCGGCGGCGGCCCCAAGGCGCACGGCCATATGTTTCAGGTGCAGGGCTCGATCGGCGCATCTTCGTATCCGTCGCGCGTCTTTCCCGGCCAGCGCATGCCCGGCCACATGGGCCACGCGCAGATCACGGTGCGCAACCTGCGCATTCGTGGCATCGATGTTGAAGACAACCTCCTGATGGTGGAGGGTGCGGTGCCAGGCCCGCGCGATGGGTACGTCCTGATCTCGAAGGCAAAGGCCCCGCCGCGGGAGCGTCGTGGGTTTGCCGGTGGCGCAACGCTCGATCCGTTGAAGGCTTCAAAGAAGGCTTCGCCGAAGAAGAAATAGGTCCTGCGCGGACGGCGAAAAGCGGCCTTGCCGCAGAAGACGCCTAGCAGGAAGCAGGAATCAGCAACAAGCTGCGCGGAGAACAGACCGGGTAACGCAGCCTAGCAAAGTCAGGGCACGCCGCATCGATGGCGGGCATGAAGAGAGAAGAGTGATGGCAAAGATCAATGTAGTCAATCTCGCGGGAGAGAAGGTCGGAGAGTTTGAACTCCTCGACGAAGTGTTCTCGGGCGAGATCAACGACACGCTGCTGTGGGAGTCGGTGAAGCACTACCGCGCCGCGCTGCGCCAGGGCACCGCGTCCACCAAGACGCGCGGGCTTGTTTCGGGCGCCGGTCGCAAGCTGTGGAAGCAGAAGGGAACCGGTCGCGCGCGCATTGCGTCGATCCGGAGCCCGCTGTGGCGCTCAGGCGGCACGGTCCACGGACCGAAGCCGCGCAGCTACGAGTATTCCTTTCCGCAGAAGAAGCTGATGGGCGCGCTGCGCTCGGCCATCGTGGCGAAGATAGCGGACGGGAAGTTGACGGTGGTTGAGTCGTTCGAGGTCCCCGAGGCCAAGACAAAACTCTTCCGCGCCGCGCTCGACAAGCTGGATGCAGGAAAGACGACGTTGCTGGTCGAGTCCAGCCAGCAACTCGGCGAGAAGCTCTATCTGGGATCGCGTAACCTAGCGGGCGTTGAGCTTGTGCTCAGTTCCGAGGTGCATCCGTACGATCTGTTGCGCTACGAACATGCCATCTTCTCCAAGGATGCCATCGATGCGCTACAGCAGACGCTGAAGAAGTTTATATCGAAACGCAGCAAAGCCGCAGCAGAAGGCAATCAAGCTGCCGCCGAGAAGGAGGTTGCGTAAATGCCAACCCTCTATACAGTGATTCGCCGCCCTTTGATTACCGAGAAGGGCATGGGCGTGAAAGAGACACAGAACACGCTGGTCTTCGAGGTTGATATGAAGGCCAGCAAAACCGAGGTCAAACAGGCCGTCGAGACGCTCTTCAAGGTCAAGGTGAGCGGCGTCCGGACTTCCACGGTGGAAGGAAAGGAACGCCGCCGCGGCAAGTTTACCGGCTATCGTCCCGACTGGAAGAAGGCCTATGTCCGGTTGAAAGATGGGCAGAAAATGCCGGAGTATCTCAACAGCATGTAAGTACAGTTGGAAGTGGCGAGTTGTTATTTGTGAGTTGAATGCAGATGCGACGAGTAAGTCGCGAAGATCCGAAAGAGAACTAGCTAACAGCTAAGAGCTAGCAGCTAGGAGCCAAGAAAAATGCCGATCAAATCATTTCGACCGATTACCCCGACACTCCGCTTCCAGACGAAGCTGGTGAACGACGACCTGACGACGGACAAGCCGCATAAGCCGTTGCTTGCGGTGAAGCAGCGCACCGGCGGACGCAACAGCACCGGTCGCATGACCATTCGCCACCAGGGCGGAGGCCACAAGCAGAAGCTGCGCCTGATCGACTTCAAGCGCGACAAGTACGGCATTCCCGCCACTGTCGCGACCATTGAGTACGACCCGAACCGCAGTTCGCGCATCGCTCTGGTGCACTATGTGGACGGCGAGAAGCGCTACATCATCCAGCCGATCGGATTGAAGGTCGGACAGTCGATTATGAGCGGACCGGACGCCGATATCCTTGTCGGTAACGCGCTTCCGCTGAAGAATATTCCTCTGGGAACGATTGTGCACAATATTGAGCTTCGACCGGGCAAAGGCGCACAGATGGCGCGTTCTGCCGGTGCACAGGTCAACCTGATCGCCAAGGAAGGCGACTACGCGCTGCTCAAGCTGCCTTCGGGCGAGACGCGCAAGGTGCTGGTGGAGTGCATGGCGACGATCGGGCAGGTTGGCAACACGGACCACGAGAACGTCTCCATCGGCAAGGCCGGACGCAACCGATGGAAGGGAATCAATCCTGCCAACCGCGGCGTAACGATGAACCCGGTCGACCACCCGCACGGCGGAGGCGAAGGCAAGACCTCCGGCGGACGGCACCCGGTCACGCCGTGGGGACAGCCGACGCGTGGATACAAGACGCGAAATAACAAGCGGACAGATGTATTTATTGTCAGCCGCCGCAGTAAGTAAAGAAGTTCAGCAAGATGTGTTTGTAGTTCAGGAAATAGCCCAACACCAAGTCTCGCAGCTAAGAGATTCGTCGTATACAGCACGGTAACCCTAGTAGGAACCTGGAGTCATCAACATGGCACGTTCAGCAAAGAAGGGTCCGTTTATCGACGCGCATCTTCAGTTGAAGATCACGGTCATGAACCAGACCAATGACAAGAAGGTTGTGCGGACCTGGTCGCGCCGCTCGACGATCTTCCCGGACATGGTCGGCCACACTATTGCCGTACACAACGGACGCAAGTTCATTCCGGTCTATGTGACGGAAAACATGGTGGGCCACAAGCTGGGCGAGTTCTCCGCGACACGCACCTTCAAGGGCCACTCCGCGCGTGCAGCCGAGACCTCCGTAAAACCAAAGTAGGCGGGCACGATTGTTGTAGTTGGTTAAATATCCGCAGAAGCAAGGCGCACGAGTTAGTTTGAAGGATCAAAGTTATGGCGAAGATAGCAGCAGATAGAGTTCGAGAGTTCCGCGCGGAAGCCAAGTTCCAGCGCAGCAGCCCGCAGAAGGCGAAGCTTGTTCTCGACACCATTAAAGGCATGCGCGTGGAGCAAGCTCTCAACACCGTCCACTTCTCCACCAAGAGGATGGGGCCGGTCGTGGAGAAGGTGTTGCGCTCGGCCATTCAGAATGCGACCTACGTCTCGCAGGAGCAAGGCCTCGATATTGACGTGGATAACCTGGTCGTTCGCACCGCGGTGGCGAATGAAGGGCCGCGCATGAAACGCATCCGGCCCGCGCCGATGGGCCGCGCGTTCCGTTACCAGCGCAGGCTTACGCACATCATTGTGACGGTTGCGGAGAAGAAGTCTGCAACGGCAGTTGCGGCGATTGCGCCTGAGTCCGAAGCGATTGCGAAGACACCGTCCAAGCCCGCGGCGAAGAAAGCACCGGCGAAGAAGACAGCCGCGAAGAAGACTGCAACAAAGAAGGCAGCAAAGTAACAACGTCTGGGAATTGGAGTAGTGCCGGGAACCTTCCGGTAAACTAAGGTTTTGCAGTAAGCCCTACCGGCTCAACCGGAATCGGGGCGAAGGTTAGGAAAGCTATGGGACAGAAGGTCCATCCGTATGGGTTTCGCCTCGGCGTCAACAAGCCGTGGAAGTCACGTTGGTTCGTCGAGCGCGGCTACGACAAGCTGCTGGTTGAAGATGTCAAGCTGAAGGCTGAGCTGCGCGAGAAGCTGAAGGCCGCCGGGGTCAGTTCGGTGGAAGTCGAGCGCCCCGGCAATAAGCTGCGTCTCATTATCCGCACCGCGCGTCCGGGCATCATCATCGGTCGCAAGGGTGCGGAGATCGACAAGCTCAAGGCCGACATTCAGAAGCGGAGCTCACGCGAGGTCTTCATTGACATTCTGGAGGTCAACAAGCCGGAGCTCGACGCGCAGTTGGTCTCGGAGAATATCGCACTGCAACTGGAGAAGCGCGTCAGCTTCCGTCGCGCGATGCGCAAGTCGGTTGATTCGGCGCTGCGCTTTGGGTGCAAGGGGATCAAGGTCCGCGTATCGGGCCGCTTGAATGGCAATGAGATTGCGCGTTCGGAGTGGTATCTGCAAGGCCGTCTGCCGCTGCACACGCTGCGCGCCGACATTGACTATGGATTTTCCGAGGCGCATACGACCTACGGAATCATCGGCGTCAAGACCTGGGTTTATCGCGGCGATATCTACGAGCAGAAGAAGCGCCGCGATCAGGGAACGACGACTGGCGTGTTTTAAACGGTTGCAGGTTGTTGGTTGTTTAGGCTGGCCGACGTATACATATGACTTGCTAGTAGTTATGAGTTAGAGGGTTTTTATTATGTTATTGCCAAAGAAGGTCAAGTTTCGCAAACAGCAGCGCGGTCGCATGTGCGGCAAGGCGTGGCGCGGCTCGGATCTCTCGTTCGGCGACTTCGGCCTGAAGGTGCAGGAGTGCGGCTATATCACCGACCGGCAGATCGAGGCCAGCCGTATCGCGATGACGCGGTTTATCAAGCGCGGCGGCAAGGTATGGTTGCGCATCTTCCCCGACAAGCCAATCACCAAGAAACCCGCCGAGACGCGTATGGGCAAGGGCAAGGGAGCTCCCGATCACTGGGTTGCGGTTGTCCGCCCAGGCAAGATTCTGTTCGAGATGGAGGGCGTCTCGCCCGAACTGGCGAAGGAAGCCATGCGTCTGGCTTCGCACAAGCTGCCGCTGAAGACGATATTCATCCAACGCCACAGCGTCAAGGCAACCGTGGCCGTCAAGTAGCGGTTTCGGTGAGACATTATTCCGGCCGAAAGAATTAGCAACGAAAGAAGAAAAATATGGAACTCGAAAAGATCCGCAACCTAACCGACGAAGAGCTACCCGCGCAGCAGACCAAGTCTGCCGAGCAGCTCTTTCGCATCCGCTTCCAAAAGAGCCTTGGCAACAATGAGGGCATCAAGAAGCTGCGCGTATTGAAGCTCGACATCGCCCGCATCCAGACCGTGACGCGTGAGCGAGCGCTGGCCTCCGAGAAGACCGCATCGCCGACAGTCGTACGAACAGCGCCGGCCGCGAGCACACGCACCGCCCGCAAGAAAGCGAAGAAGGGTTAATTTATGGCAGACACAGCAAACACCGCCGCAGTTGCGACCCCGGAAACTCAGGCCTCCCGCCGCAATGAGAAGGTCGGCCTAGTCGTTTCGACCAAGATGCAGAAGACCATTGTGGTCGAGATCGAGATGCGCAAGGCGCACCCCAAGTACAAGCGCGTGATGAAGTCGAACAAGAAGTTCTACGCGCACGACGAGTTGAACTCGGCACGAGTTGGGGACGTGGTGCGCATCCGCGAGGCGCGGCCGCTGTCGAAGCTGAAGCGCTGGTCGCTCGAGGAGATTGTGCGCCGCTCCTCGCTCTCGCAGCTCGACGAGAAGAATACTGTCGCGGAAGCGAAGTAGGTTGGACGCGCGGGGCTTTTTGCCCGCGATGCAACTAGAAGCTCCATGGGGGCCGTAGCCCTTGGTTTTAGGTTTAGGAGAACGAATATGTCAGTCCAGATGAGAACGATGCTCGATGTTGCCGACAACTCCGGCGCGCGCAAGTTGCAGGTGATTCTGCCGCTCGGCGGCGGACTGGGCAAGAAGGCGGGCCTCGGCGATGTAGTGACGGCCGCGGTGAAGGAAGCGTCGCCCGATGGCACGGTCAAGAAGGGCAAGGTGGTGAAGGCGGTCATCGTGCGCACGCGCAAGGAGTATCGCCGGCGCGACGGCACCTACATCCGCTTCGACCAGAACGCCGCCGTGGTCATCAACGATACGAACGAGCCGGTGGGCACGCGCGTCTTCGGCCCGGTGGCACGCGAGCTGCGCGAGAAGAAGTTTCTCAAGATTGTCTCGCTGGCGCCTGAAGTGATTTAGAAGCAGTTGTTAGTTGCCGGATATTTGTTCTCGGTGCAGAGATGAAGTACCGAGTTGAAATTAATTGAAAACGGATTCCGACTCCGAAACGATGGTCGAGGATGAGAGAGCGTATGGCAGGGATCAAGATCAAGCGCAATGACACGGTTGAAGTGATTGCCGGAAAAGACAAGGGCAAGCGTGGCCGCGTGCTTCGCGTCATCGCCGACAAGAACCGTCTTCTGGTCGAGCACGTCATGATGATCAAGAAGCACGTGAAGCCGAACCCGCAGAGAAACATCAAGGGCGGCATCGCCGAGCAGGAGTCTTCCATCCACATCTCGAATGTGATGCTGGTGGATGGCGAGGGCAATAAGACCCGCGTCGGGACGAGAGTTGAAGACGATAACAGAGTTCGCTTCTCGAAAGTCAGTGGGAACACTATTTCCGAGAAGAAGAAGTAACGAATAATCAGCAAGTTGGTTTTTTGAATAAAAAGGTTCACCCCACGAATCGGTAAACGGGCCGCGAAGCCCACTCCGGAAGCCGTGGAGAAAGCGAAGTCGATCATGGCGGCACGATTTAAAGAAAAGTATTTGAGCGAGATCCGTCCGGCGATTGCCAAGGAGCTTGGCATCACCAACCCGATGGCGATTCCTAGGCTGGAGAAGATCGTCGTCAACATGGGGCTGGGCGAGGCTACGCAGAACGTCAAGATCATGGACCCGCTGGTGGCCGACCTGGCTTCGATCGCAGGTCAGAAGCCGGTCATCACCAAGGCAAAGAAGTCGATCGCCGCCTTCAAATTGCGTGAGGGCATGCCGATCGGCGCGATGGTTACGCTGCGCGGTGACAAGATGTATGAGTTTCTCGACCGGCTGATCTCGATTGCTCTGCCGCGCGTGCGCGACTTCCGCGGAGTCTCGTCGAAGAGCTTCGATGGCCGCGGCAACTACACACTCGGCCTGCGCGACCAGCTCATCTTCGCTGAAATCGACTATGCGAAGGTGGACAAGCTGAAGGGCATGAACGTCACCATCGTCACCACAGCGGCCGACGACAATGGAGCCCGCGCCCTGCTGAAAGGCTTCGGCATGCCGTTCCGGGTTGGAGCATAACTAGCCGAACCGCACGGTCGTAACAGAATTTGCAGTCTGATTTGGAACCAGGATAGAGAGTAAACACTATGGCAACTACCGCAAAGCGCGTCAAGGACGCAAGGAAGCCGAAGTTTAAGTCCCGCCAGCACAACCGCTGCCAGCTGTGCGGCCGTCCCCGCGCCTACCTGCGCAAGTTCGGGATCTGCCGTCTCTGCTTCCGCTCGCTTGCGCTCAAGGGAGAGATCCCAGGCGTCGTCAAGTCAAGCTGGTAAGCATACCGGTACGGCAACCTGTATACTTAACAGGTTGTCGTCATCGTCTCACCCTTCCAGAGACCTCATCCGCCAAGGATGCTGAAGTCTGGAAGCAGTTGGTTTTATAGATGCAGCGCATCGCTCCATCGAATGGTTGCAGCAGCATTCCCGCTGGTTCTCACTGTGAGACACACGGTCGAGCGAACGGGGAATGAAGGAGAATGAATGAACCTGACCGATCCAGTAGCTGACTTTCTGACGCGTATCCGCAACTCCATCCGCGCGCGCCATCAGAAGCTCGACGTGCCCGCCTCCAAGCTCAAGAGCGAGATTGCCCGCATCCTCAAGGAGGAGGGTTATATCGCCAACTACAAGCCGACCGAAGAGGGCGGCATGAAGGTGTTGCGCGTGTATCTCAAGTACGGCGCCAACAACGAGGCCGTCATCCGCGACCTGCAGCGCGTCTCGCGTCCAGGATGCCGCGTGTACCTTGGCCGCGACGAGATTCGCCGCGTGCAGGGCGGACTCGGCATCTCGATCATGACCACGCCAAAGGGCGTTATGACCGGTCGTCAGGCACGCCGTGAGGGCGTTGGCGGCGAGATTCTCTGCGAAGTCTGGTAATTATCGGCTCGCAGGGTTTCCTGCGCTGCCTTATTTGTAACGGTTTGAGTTGCATGGCGTGAAAGATCGCCGGCTGCAGTGGAACGGAGAGTACAAATTCTCCGCGACTCGCAAGCCACAAAGGATTATCGAATGTCCCGTATCGGCAAGAAGCCAATTCCAATGCCCGCTGGCGTCAAGTACACGGTCAGCAAAGATGGCAACACGGTGCTCGTGGAAGGCCCCAAGGGCAAGGTTACCGCCATGCTTCCCGGCGGCATTACTCTGGTGCAGAAGGACGGCAACCTGATTGCCGAGCGCGAGAATGACAAGCAGGCCGCGTTTCATGGTCTTGCGCGCGCGCTGGTCTCCAACGCCGTCGTCGGAGTCACCACCGGATGGACCAAGGAACTCGACATTGTCGGCATCGGGTACCGCGCCGAGCTGAAGGGAAAGAATACGGTCGTCTTCACCCTCGGATTTTCGCACCAGATCGAGTTTCCGCTGCCCACGGGCATCGAAGTTGCCGTCGATCCGAAGCAGACGCACCTCACGATCTCCGGCATCGACCGCCAGAAGGTGGGCCAGGTGGCCGCCGACATGCGGTCGCTGCGCAAGCCCGATCCGTACAAGAACAAGGGCGTGCGCTACACCGGCGAGAGGCTGAAGAAGAAGGTCGGCAAGACCGGAGCGAAGTAAGTAAGACAGTAATAAGTCGTAAGTGGACTTATAATTTATTACTTGCAACCTATAATATTTGTTATACCGAACGTCTCCAGCACTCTGGCGACGCCAATAGGAAGGAAAGCAAGACTATGCTGAAACCACGCGAACGCAACGTCATTCGCCAGCGCGTACACAACCGCATCCGCGAGAAGATGTCGGGCACCGCTGAGCGTCCCCGTCTTAACATCTACCGCTCGCTGAACCATATCTACACGCAGCTGATCGACGATCTCAACGGTGTCACACTGGTTTCAGCATCCTCGTTTGGCAAGAAGGCCGACGAGAAGCACTACGGCGGCAACGTGGCGGCTGCCAAACTGGTTGGCAAGCTGATCGCCGAGCGCGCGCAGGAGAAGGGAATCAAGAAGGTGGTCTTCGATCGCGGCGGATATCTCTACCATGGCCGTGTGAGGGCGCTCGCTGATGCTGCCCGCGAGGCCGGTCTTGAATTCTAAGCTTCCAGTTTCAGGTTTCGTGGCGCCCCAACGGGCAGCTAGAAAGAGGTACGGCAGATGGCAATGATGAAGAAAAAGTTCGACGCGAACCGGCTCAACCTGAAGGACGAGGTGGTCTCGATCAATCGCGTCACCAAGGTGGTCAAGGGCGGCAAGAACATGTCGTTTGCCGCGCTGGTCGTGGTTGGCGACCCGGGCGAGGGCGTTGTCGGGTATGGTTCGGGCAAGGCCAAGGAGGTCCCCCAGGCTATCCGCAAGGGGATCGAGGCGGCCAAGAAGAACCTGTTTAAGATCAACCTGACGGAGACAACGATTCCACATCAGGTGCTGGGTCACTTCGGTGCAGGTTCTGTGATGCTGAAGCCGGCACCGGAAGGAACTGGAATCATCGCTGGCAAGACTGTGCGCGCCGTGATGACCTCGGCGGGCGTGCAGAACGTTCTGACCAAGTCGCTTGGATCGGCCAACCCGCACAACGTCATCAAGGCGACGTTTGACGCACTCATCCAGCTTCGCAACAAGGCCGAAGTCGCCGCCCTGCGCGGCAAGACTGTAGAGGAGCTCTAGCCATGGCTAAACCCGCAATTGTCGCAAAGATCAAGTTGCAATATTTCCGCTCGAAGATATGCACCCCGACGAAGCACAAGCTGGTCGTCAAGGGGCTTGGCTTTACCCGGCTCAACCAGATCGTCGAGCGCGAAGATACGCCTTCTGTCCGTGGAATGGTGGCGAAGGTGCCACATCTGGTTCGTGTCGTCGATTAGGAGCAGGCTTTTTGCTGTTGGATTTTAGCTTCAACCGCCACCGCGCAAGCTGAGGCGAACTACATGCGAGTCGAGGAAGAGCAGGAAGCTTCCGCCTTAGCTAACAGCTAGTGGCTAGGAGCTAACAGTTGCTTTTCGGCGTTATAGCGAGGAAACAAATAATGGCAATTCGCAATCTCTCCAACCTGCACGCCCCCAAGAAGGCGAATGAAAACAAGAAGCGTGTCGGCCGCGGCATGGGTTCGGGCATGGGCAAGACATCCACACGCGGGCACAAGGGACAAGGCTCGCGCTCCGGATCGTCGCTGATGCGCGGCTTCGAGGGCGGCCAGATGCCGCTGCACCGTCGCTTGCCCAAACGAGGCTTCAACAACATCTTCCGCGTTGAGTACACAGTCCTCGGTCTGAACCGCGTTGCTGAGATACTGGTGGCTGCACCTGGAACCGAGTTTACCCTCGACAAGATCGTCTCACTCGGCCTGCTGCGCAAGAAGGGTGGCCTGATCAAGGTGCTCAACAACGGCGAGTTGAGCGGGCCGGTTACCATTCACGCACACAAGTTTTCCAAGACCGCGCAGGAGGCCATCGAGAAGGCCGGCGGCAAGGCAGTTCTGATCGGCTAGCAACTCCGCCGAGTGCATCTGCCCGGCGCATTCAACCTGGATAGGGGTTTACCCCATGGAAGCGGCCCGCAAAGGCTGGCTTCCGGCAACAGCGAAGAGGTTTTGATGTTAGAGAAATTCGCCAACATCTTTCGTATTCCCGATCTCCGCAAGCGCGTCCTCTTCACGCTTGGCCTGCTGGCGGTCTATCGCCTGGGGGCGTTCATTCCCACGCCGGGCATCAACGCGGACGCGCTCGCGCAGTACTTCAACATGAACTCCGGCTCGCTGCTCGGGCTGGGCGACCTGTTTACCGGCGGCAATCTTCGCCGGCTCACGATCTTCGCGCTGGGCATCATGCCGTACATTACGGCGTCGATTATCTTTCAGTTGCTCACAGTGATCTATGAGCCGCTGGCCAAGCTGCAGAAGGAAGGCGAACTGGGCCGACGCAAGATCACGCAGTGGACCCGCTACGTCACCGTTCTGCTGGGCGTTATCCAGTCCTTCG
Organism: Granulicella sp.; assembly: GCA_003132145.1. Taxonomy (GTDB): domain Bacteria; phylum Acidobacteriota; class Terriglobia; order Terriglobales; family Acidobacteriaceae; genus Edaphobacter. The sequence goes on along the minus strand of PKWU01000007.1, from coordinate 9,843 downwards.
CGATCGCCCTGACGCTGACCAGTTCCTCCGTATCGATGGTCACCATTTCGCGCGGCGCGTTCATTCCGATGTGCGTCATCACGCTGACGGCCGGCACCGCCTTCATTATGTGGCTGGGCGAGCAGATCACCGAGCGCGGCGTTGGAAACGGCATGTCGCTGCTCATCTTTACCGGCATCGTGGTCGGCCTGCCGCGCGGCATTATGGACATCTACACCAAGGCGCGCGACCAGACATGGGGCCCCCTGACACCGATAGTGCTGGTCGCCCTTGTTGCCGGCATGGTCGCCGTGGTTGCGTTCATCGTCTTTGTGGAACGCTCCGAGCGCCGCATCCCGGTGCAGTATGCCAAGCGCATTGTCGGACGCAAGATGATGGGCGGCCAGTCCACCCATCTTCCTCTGCGAGTCAACTCCGGTGGCGTTATGCCGGTCATCTTCGCCAGCTCGATCCTCTCCGCGCCGCTTCTTTTCCAAGGAATGAGCTTTTTCGGCAGCGCCCCGCTCAAGGAGACACACTTCCTGGGGCCCATCCTTCTGGGCCTGCAGCCCGGCGAACCGTGGTATGAGCTCCTTTACATGGCCGCGATCGTCTTCTTCGCCTACTTCTATATCTCCATCGTCTTCCGCCCCGACGACATCGCCGACAACATGCGCAAGTACGGCGGATTCATTCCCGGCATCCGTCCCGGACGCCGCACCTCGGACTTCATCAACGACGTGCTCACCCGCATCACGCTGGTCGGCGCGCTCTATCTGATCATCATCTCCATCATCCCGACCATTCTCATCAGTGGAATCCACTTCAACCACCTGTGGCTGATCGGCTCCTTTTTCGATCGTCTGCCGCCCGTCTTTACCAACGGGTTCGGCTTCAACTTTTACTTTGGCGGCACCAGCCTGCTGATCGTTGTCGGCGTAGCCATGGACACCGTGCAGCAGGTGGAATCGCAACTCATCATGCGCCACTACGACGGCTTCTCTCCCAAGAGCGGTCGCATTCGTGGACGGCGCAGCTGGTAGGACGGGCCCATTGACGAACAATTCCACATCGCATCCGACGGCCTCGGCAGGGAATGACTTTCTGCCTGGGCCGGTTCTTCTGTTAGGCGCACCCGGCGTTGGCAAGGGTACGCAGGCACAACTGCTGGTCACCAAGTACGGCATTCCGCAGATCTCCACCGGCGACCTGTTGCGCGGCAACATCGCACGCGGCACAGAACTGGGGCGCAAGGCGAAAGAGATCATGAGCGCTGGACTGCTGGTCGACGACGAGATCGTCAACCAGATGGTTCTGCACCGCCTGCAGGAGAAAGATACCCATCGCGGTTACATTCTGGATGGCTATCCGCGCACACTCGATCAGGCCAAATTTCTCGACCGAACGATTACCGATCCCATCTTTCTGCCGCGCCTTCCTGTCATCGCCATCAGTATTGTGGTTTCGTACGACCAACTGCTTAAGCGCATCACGGGACGAAAAACCTGTCCGGCGTGCAAGCACATCTACAACACATATTCGAATCCGCCTAAGGTCGCGGGAGTTTGCGATCTCGATGGCTCCGAGCTGACGCAACGCGGGGACGACACCGAGCCGGTCTTTATCGAGCGCATGAAGACGTTCGACGCGCAGACCGCTCCGGTGGTGGCACACTACCGCGATCAGGGGCGCTTCGAGGAAGCGAACGGCGACCAAAGCGTGGAGACCGTCAACGCCGCGATTGAACAGGCCATCGTCAAGCTGCGACGTGCTTCTCGCTGACGGCTGGCAACAACTATTATGGCAATCCTCATTAAAACCGCCGCCGAGATAGAAAAGATGCGCCGCTCCGGCGTGGCGCTGCACCAAGTGCATGAAGCCGTCCGTCCGTTCGTCGTGCCCGGCGCCAGCACCATGGACCTTGAGAAGGTCGCGGCAGCCAAGATGAATGAGTTGCACGCCGTCTCCGCGTTCAAGGGCTACCACGGCTTTCCTGCCGTACTCTGCACCTCGATCAACGACGAGGTAGTGCATGGCATTCCTTCGGCCACTCGCATTCTCGCCGAGGGCGACATTGTCTCGGTAGACTGCGGCGTTGTTATCGACGGCTTCTACTCCGATTCCGCCGTCACTTACGCTGTCGGCACGCCCAGCGCCGCCACCCAAAAGCTGCTCGACGTCACCCGGGCATCGCTTGATCGGGCGATCCAGCAGGCACAGGTGGGCGGGCGCCTGGGCGACATCTCCGCAACGGTGCAGGAGATGTGCGAAGCTGAGGGCTACGGCGTGGTCCGTGAGTTTGTTGGCCATGGCATTGGCAAGTCCATGCACGAAGACCCGCAGGTTCCCAACTACGGAGCGCGCGGCAAGGGGCCGCGGCTGAAGGCCGGCATGGTGCTGGCCATCGAGCCGATGATCAACGCCGGCGGGGCTGGGGTGAAGGTGCTGCCCGATGGATGGACCACGCTGACCGTGGATGGCAGCATCAGCGCCCACTTCGAGCACACGGTTGCGATCACAAAAGACGGGCCGCGGGTGCTGACTCGCTAGGATTTCGGCCTCGTTTCGAGGTATACTTGAAGATGCTGTGTGCGCAGGCACACGGTAACAGGGCGTTTGGGCCGTGCAAGATGCGTCCCCGCCTATCGAAGGAGAGCGTTTGTCGAAGGAAGATGCAATTGAAGTAATGGCAGTGGTGGTTGAGACGCTGCCCAATGCGCTGTTCAAGGTCGAGCTTGAAAACAAGCACCAGGCCCTCGCCCACGTCTCCGGACGCATGCGCAAGAACTTCATTCGTATCCTCCCCGGCGATCGCGTCGCGATTGAGCTCAGTCCGTACGATCTCAACCGCGGCCGTATCGTCTATCGCTACAAGTAGACGAAATCAGCCACTAGCTCTTAGCTTCTAGCTGAAACATTGAATCAAAGCTGCGCTGGCACTCTAGTGGATCAAACCACCGGTTCAAAGCCAACGGCTGCTTCACAGGAGTTTTATGAAGGTCCGCGCGTCCGTCAAGAAGATATGCGATAAGTGCAAAGTCATCCACCGCCGCGGCGTAGTTCGCGTTATCTGCGAAAACGCCAAGCACAAACAGCGTCAAGGTTAATCTGCCAATAACAACCAGTAACTAGCAACCAGCACCCTGAAACAGTAGTACCCGGCCCCGCCAGGCTAGTTAGCCGAATTCAAGGCTTGCGTTGAACCCGGCGGAACAGACCGCAAACCAATCCTCCCGCTTCCGTGGCCACATCAGCGCCACGAGCCCAGACAAAAAGGAACCCCATGGCACGTATTGCTGGAGTCGATGTCCCGAACCAGAAACAGGTTCGCATCGGACTCACACACATCTTCGGCATCGGCGACTCGCGCGCGGCAAAGATTCTTGCCGAGGCGAACGTCGATCCTTACGCAAAGGTCGGAGCACTCGACGAGGAAGCGCTGAACCGCATCCGGCACGTGATCGAGACCCAGGGCGATATCGAAGGCGACCTGCGCAAGGACGTTTCGCTCAACATCAAGCGGTTGATCGAGATCCAGTCCTACCGCGGACTCCGCCACCGCCGTTCGCTGCCCGTTCGCGGCCAGCGCACCCACACCAACGCACGCACCCGCAAAGGTCCCCGCAAGGGCACGGTTGCCGCCAAAAAGAAAGCGACCAAATAACCCATGGCGAAGACACAGAACAAGGCAGGCGGCGCCAAGACCGCAGGCAAGAGCAAGAAGTTCAAGAAGCGGGAACGGAAGAACGTTCCATTCGGGCTCGTCTTCATTCAGGCGAGCTTCAACAACACCATTGTCACCATCACTGACCAGGCGGGCAACACGCTCAGCTGGAAGTCGTCCGGCTCGCTGGGCTTTCGCGGCTCCCGCAAGGGAACTCCGTTTGCGGCGCAGCAGGCGGCTGTCGGCGCAGCCAACGCAGCGCGCGACCACGGTCTTCGCTCGGTCGACGTGCGCGTCTCGGGGCCCGGCTCCGGCCGCGAGTCCGCGATCCGCGCGCTTGCGACCACCGGGATCGAGGTCCGCAGCATCCGCGACGTTACGCCCATGCCGCACAACGGCTGCCGTCCGCCCAAGCGCCGCAGAGTCTGATCATGGTCCTCTTCGACACATGCGATCTTTGTCGAGAGCATTTCGAAGGGAAACAAGGGTTCTACATATGTTTGTGCCCCTTTACGCAAGTAGTTTGTCCGAAGTGCGCATCTTGGGGTATGGATTTTTGCCGGCTTTGCAAAAGGCAGTACCACTTTGTTAAGCCAAGCGAGGATTCTCAATCAACCGGATCGGGACGAAGCGCGACAAGCGCGTAAACCGATCGTCACCTGAAGTAAAGGAGCAATAGAAATGGCACGTTATACAGGACCCGTCTGCCGCCTCTGCCGCCGCGACGCAACCAAGCTCTTCCTCAAGGGCGCGAAGTGTTTCTCCGACAAATGCGCGATCGAGAAGCGCAACTTTCCTCCCGGCCAGCACGGCCAGTCGCGCAAGGTGAAGAAGGTGGTGGGCTACGGCCTGCAACTACGCGAGAAGCAGAAGGCCAAGCGCATCTACTTCACGCTGGAGACGCAGTTCCGCGCGTACTACCAGAAGGCCGCCAACAAGACCGGCGTCACCGGCGAGCTGCTGCTGCAGCAGTTGGAGACGCGGCTGGACAACGTCTGCTACCGGCTCGGCTTCGCGATGAGCCGCCGCCAGTCCCGGCAGCTCGTTCGCCACGGACACATCCAGGTGAACGGACGCAAGGTCAACATCCCGTCGTTCCAGTGCAAGGTGGGCGACGAGATCCAGATTCGCGAAGGCTCGAAGAAGCTCGTGATTCTCGAAGAGTCGGGGAACTTCGCCAGCGGCCAGCGCGCCGTGCAGTGGCTCGACATCAACCGCGAAAACCTCTCCGGAAGGCTGGTCGCGCTGCCTACGCGCGAGGACGTCAACCTGCCGGTGAATGAACAGCTTATTGTCGAACTGTACAGCAAGTAAAGATTGCCGGAGTGCAGCGGAGGAAAGCAGATTCCTCCGCTGCGCTACGGAATGACAAACCAAGAAGCAACGGAATGATAAACAAGTGCGCTCCGGAATTACAAATCAAGAAGCCACGAATGTAGATGTAGCAACTCCCACAACCTAGCCCGCAACCGAACCACCCCGCCTTCGCAAAATGCATCGCGAATGAGCCGGACAAAGGAGAACCACCCATGCTTTGGAGAGGCTTCCAGAAACCCAAGCGTCTAGCCGTCGACACCGAGTCACTCACCGAGAAGTACGGAAAGTTTTCCGCGCAGCCTTTTGAGCGCGGCTTCGGCACCACGATCGGCAATGCGCTGCGCCGGACCCTGCTCTCGTCGATCGAGGGAGCGGCCGTTACCGCCGTGCGCATCGAGGGCGTGCTGCACGAGTTCCAGTCGATCAGCGGCGTGGTCGAGGACGCGACCGACATCATCCTCAACCTGAAACAGATCCCCTTCAAACTGGCGGGCGAAGGCCCCAAGGCGCTCTACCTGCGCGCCGATGCGGCCGGCGTCATCACCTCCGGCATGATCGAGGCCGACGGCGACGTCGAGATACTCGACAAGAACGTGTACATCTGCACCGTCAGCGACGGGGGCAAGATCGACATGGAGATGCGCCTGAAGCGTGGGCGCGGATACATCTCCGCTGACAAGAACTTCGACGCCGACCTTGGGCTCGGATTCATTCCGGTCGACAGCGTCCACTCGCCCGTGCGCAAGGTCAACTACCTGGTGGAGGCAGCGCGACTGGGACAGATCACCGACTACGACAAGCTGACGATCGAGATCTGGACCAACGGCAGCGTCTTTCCCGCCGACGCACTGGGCCTCTCGGCCAAGCTGCTGAAGGACCACATGAGCATCTTCATCAACTTCGAGGAGGAGATGGAGGTTGGCCGCGAACTTCTGGACGGGCCGGCGCTGCACAACGAGAACCTGAACCGGTCTGTCGAGGAACTTGAACTCTCCGTGCGCAGCTACAACTGCCTGAAAAACGCCAACATCGCCACCATCGGCGAGCTGATCCAGAAGACCGAAGCCGAGATGCTGAAGACCAAGAACTTCGGACGCAAGAGCCTGAACGAGATCAAGGAGATACTGGCCCAGATGGGGCTCTCGCTGGGCATGAAGATCGACGAGCAGGGCAATCCACAGCCTGGGCCAACTTCGGTGCTTCCGGCGGCAACACTGGCTGCCAGCTTCGGCGACTTCGACGATGACGAGGACGAGGATGACGACGAGGACCTCGACCTGGCCGGCGAACCGGAGAACTTCTAAGGGCATATCGGGAACAGGATTCAGAACAGGGCGAACTCATCCTCGATGTGATCGGGGTTGAGTTCGCCCTTCGTGTTAGAGCGTGGGTGTTGCTGCCGTCTGTGGAGTGGCCGACGGTAGCGCGGCCATTGGGGTTGTTGCTGGGGCGGCGACGACCGGGGTTGCGGGCGGCAGGGCGGCGGGGGTGATGCGCAGAGCCATGCGGGGGAAGGTGAAGGCGCCACCCACGTCGTCGATGACGTTGACCTGGCAGACGTAGGTGCCGGTCTTAAGGCCGGTGAGCGGCACGTCGAACTGGAAGGCCACGGCGTCCCGCTCCGGGATGTTGATGGCGGTGGCCTCGACCATGGGAGTCTCATAGACCTTGACGCCGCCGAGCAGGAACTCGATGCTGGTGAGGATGCGGACGGGGACAGCTTCCTTTTTGGTGAGGCCAGGAGTGGTGGCCGCGGTGGCGGGCGCGGCGGTGGAGTCCTTGTCCTGGGTGGGGCTGTAGACCTCGTACATAAACTTCAGATGCTGGTCCTGGCGGAAGACGTGGGGGACGTTGGGCACCCACTCCTGACCGTCGCGCACCAGCGGGTCGATGTTCTTTTTGGCGGTGTTCGACTTCTGCTGGCTGCTCATGACGACGGAGCTGAGCTTGAGCGGGGTCTTCTTCATGTCGGGAACCTGAATGTCGGTCTCGAAGCTGCCCATGTTGCCGGACTGGTTCTCTCGCACGACGAACTTGAGGTGGTACTTGCCGGGGGCGAGGGTGAAGCCGGTGGAGTACTGGACGTTCTTCTTCTGCACCTGCTGGTTGGCATCAATGTCCAGCTTCACGGTGTCGCGGACCTGGCCGACGGCGATGCCCGCGGCGTCCTTGACCTGGCCGAGGATGTCGATGGTGGCCTTGTCCTTGTCCTTGACCGTGACGGCGTTGATCTGCGAGCCGGGAATGACCAGCGAGATGGGGACGTAAAACTTGCCGTCGGCCAGGCGGAAGAAGAAGGCCTGCAGGTAGACGGAGACGTCGGTGGCTGGGATCTCGCTGCGCATCTGCTCGGTGAGGGCAAGCTCGCGGTCCTCGGTCTTGGCGTGCTGGAAGTCGGCGGGAGCGTAGTAGCCGGGGCGGTACTCCAGCTTGGCCTCGGGATGGTCCTTCACCGTGATGGTGAGGTGGCGATAGGTGCCGTCGCGTCTGGGATTGGTGGAGCGGTAGCCGACGATGTAGTAGGCCTCGCTGTCGCGCTGCACCTGCTGGAAGGCTGGGCCGAAGTCGTTGGAGTCGACGAAGAGCTTGCCACCGGTGTCGGAGGCCAGCGTGCCGAGGGTCTCCTGTGAGCTAAAGTTGGAGCTGAGCTGGGACTGCATGGACGCGCCGCTGTAGGCTCCGGTGCCGCGCTGGCTGCCGGTGGAGGCGTCGCCGACGGGGTTGAGGGCCTGCAGGCCGCGGGTGTCGACGGCGTACATGGCGGTGTTGGACTTGACGCACTCGTTGGTGGCCGAGCGGAGGCTGGCCTCGTTCTCGATGCCCTGCTTGGTGAGGCCGCCGGAGAAGTACATCATGCTCTTCTTCTGCTCGACCTTTTCGATGGACTTGCAGATGGTGCGGATGGCGAAGAGCTGGCGGTCGGTGTTGAGGGCGTTGAACTCGCTGTCGTCGGCGGTGAAGCTGGAGGAGTCGTCGGAGGAGGAAGAGGTGTCAGTGCCCTCGTTGCCTGCGGCGAAGCCGGAGCTGTCGGTTCCGTCGTACTTGCTGACGCCCTTGAGGAGAGCGGACTTGTCGTTGGTGAAGTCCTGGTCCATGCTGAGGCTGGAGACGAGCGAGACGAGGGCGACCAGGTCGGCTGGGGCCATCTGGGTGTTGATGTAGTTTTTGGCGGAGTCCACGGCGCGGGTGATGTCTTCGGGCTGCATGCTGCTGAGGTCGAAGAACATGACGATGAGGCGGCGGTCCTTGAGCCCGTCGGGCGCGGCGGCGAAGTCGTTGTTGATGAGGTCGGCGATGGATTTTTTCTTGGTGGCGGTCGAGCCGGAGACGGTGGAGACCTCGGCGAGGGTTACAGCCTCATCGACGTTCTGGTAGTCGAAGCTGATGATGTGCTGCGGCTTCTTGTCCTCGGATACGGTGAAGTCGGACTCCTTGAGCCCCTTGATGACGGCGCCGGTTTTATTATCGCGGACGACGACGTTGGTGAGGACCGTCTCAGCGCGGACCTTGAGGGTCCCAACCGAGGATTGCTTCACCACGGCGGTCTGCGCCAGCGCCGAGAGGGGCATCCCCGCCGGCGAAACCACCATTCCTGCCACCAAAACCGCCGCTATCGCTTGTCGCATTGCTGTTCCTCCACAATTGCTTTCTGCCGATGAATGATTCGACCGAGATTTCTGAGTTGCATCGCCTGACCGAAGAATAAATACTGAGATTCTGGCTGCGCCAGAATGACGGCATTGGTTGTCGCTAGAAGCGGAAACGCGCGGTGTAGTTGAACGAGCGCATGCCCGCGGCGCCGTTGACCTGGCCGAAGCTGGAGGAGTTGAGCGTGGTGTTTACGCTCCCATATTGCACGGTGTTCAAGGCGTTGTTTGCGGTGATGCGGGCCTCGAAGCTGCGCGTTCCGCCGAAGCTGACGGTGCGCGAGAGCGAGCCATTGACGGTGAGCGTGCCGGGCATCTCGATGGAGTTGCGCGAAGCTGTGCCGTAGGTTCCTGCGGCCGGCGCGGAAAATGCGGCGGTGTTGAACCACGCGGTGCGCGAGCCCGCGCCCTTGATGGACTGGCCCGTTACGCGGTTGGGACGCAGGTAATTTGCGCCCACTTCAAGCTCGGCGGTGGTTCCGGTGTACTGCGGCGAGGCGTAGCCTCCGGTGGAGGTGGTGAAGGTGCCGCTGATGGAGTATCCGTCGAGGATATGCGCCCAGACGCCGCCCTTGTTGAGGAAGGCGCGGTTGGGGCCGAAGGGCGGCTCGAGGATGAAGCTGACGTTGAACGACTGGCGGTGGTCGAAGCTGGAGTTGCTCTCCTCGGCGGCGAGATCGAGGTCGTTCTGCGCGGTGTAGCCACCGCTGCCTCCGACCGAGCTGGCGTCGTCGATGGAGTGGGAGTAGGTGTAGGCGGCCTGCAGCGAGATGCCCTTGTGCATGCGCTCGCGGGTGCTGACGGAGAGCGCGTTGGAACGCTGGAAGCCGAGCGAGTCCTCGTAGCTGAACTGGACTGAGTTTGGGTTGGAGATGCCGGTGGCGTTGCGGTTGGGCACGCGTACGATGTCGAGGTTGCCGGCGTATGCGCCGGTGTAGTCGATGTTGAGGACGATGCCCTGGGGGAGGGTGCGCTGGATGCCGAGGTTGTAGGTCTGCACCATGCCGAGGCGGTAGTTGGGATTGACGCCGTAGTTGCTCTGCGTAGTCTGGGTGGAGCAATTATATCCGGTGGAGTTCTGGTAGACCGTGTTCCACGACATGTTCGCCTGGGTGCAGTTGGTGGGGCTGCCGGCGCTGTTGAGAGTGTTGGTCTGGGTGGTGGAGAAGGGCTGCTGGTAGGACAGCTTCGACGCAAAGCTGGAGTACGCGCCGGTGTTGTAGTTGATGCCGTAGC